>NZ_NSGF01000013.1 GCF_002294995.1 Mesorhizobium sp. WSM3860
TCGGTCACCGTCACCGTGAAGATCTCGGTGTGGCTCTCGCCCTGGGCGAGGTTCTGGTGCGCGGCATTGTCGAGCGTGTAGGTCCACTGACCGGTCGACGCGTCGACGGCGAACGAGCCGTAGGCGCCGGCGGCGTTGCCCGAGTAGGCCTGGGTGGCGCCGTTGTCGACGTCGGAAGCCTGGACCTGGCCGGTCGCCGTCAGCTGCGTGTCCTCGGTCACCGCGCCGGCCTGCGTGCCCGACGTGATCACCGGCCCGTCATTGGTGCCGGTCACGGTGATGGTCAGCTGCGCAGTATCCGTGAGCCCATGCGGGTCACGGACGGTGTATGTAAACACCTCGGTGACAGTGGCGCCCTGCGCCAGCGCGTTGGTGTCGGGATCGGTGTTGTTGAGCGTATAGGTGTAGGTTCCGTTCGCATTCAGAACAAGTGAACCATAGGTGCCCACCAACGGAGATCCGACGGCCCCCCCACTTCCAGATCCGGATTCCGGACCTGTCCGGACCGCCGAGACAACCAAGGATGCCTGGCCATCGTCCGCATCCGTATCGTTAGACAGCACGTTGCCCGCGGCTGTGGGATCGCCCGCTACAGGTGTATTTCCCGGGCCAACACCGGCCTCGCGCACCGGATCCGCGGCGTTGGTGTCGTTAACTCCGACAGGTGAGCCTGGGTCACGGACGACGAAAACCTGCTCGATCGCGGAGACTTTCAGATTGATGGTGGTAAAGGTGAACTCTGCTTGGCCAGCCTGACCGGTGTTCACGTTGGAGTTTGCGGCAATAAATGCTTGAAACTGAGCAATTTCATTATTGAGCGCCGTCATGAACGACGCGTTGTTCAGCTGGTCATTGCTTAGATAGATGAAAAGCGTATCGATCTCGGCTGTGCCTTTGGCAGCGCTTCCGTTGCCGCCGTCATAGACATCGTAGCCGGAAAAGATCGTTTGCCCGGTCGTTGTGCCCGTGCCGTAAACCTGGCCGCCAATCTTGTACTGATTTTCCCACGCTCGATAGATGAGCGTATCCGCGCCGGAGCCGCCAAGCACTGTATCGAAACCGCTGCCTCCGTCGAGCGTGTCGGCGCCAGACCCGCCATTCAGGCGATCGCTCCCATCACCCCCGGACAGAATGTCGGCTCCGCTGCCGCCAACCAGATTGTCGTTGCTGCTCGTGCCAACAGTCGAAGCCATCTTTCATCCCCCTGGCAGACGCGCTCCGCGCCTGCTCGTTGGCCGTCGGAGACGGCTGACTACCCCATGCCGAATGAATCGGCGCCCAGTCTAACGGGGAGAGGAAAGGATCAGAGTGCCATGCAACCAGGCGCAACCCGACGGTCCGGCCCGTGAACGGCCAGCCCAAAAGCGGTTCACAGACAGGTGGTGGCTCGATGGTAATGGCTACGACGGCGATAATCGCCGCGTTGCGTTTCCCCTACCCCAGTAGCGCCGTAACTCGTTGTTGCCGGTCGGGAGATTTTTCGCGCTACCCCATATATTAGGATATTATTAACTCTACCGCAGCGCGTGCGTCAATGTCGAATTCGAAGAAGAGTTAATGACAAAATGCGTACTTGTACGCAGAGGTGGAAAAACTGCATCGCGCAGGCAAATAGAAATCGGTCTTCCATGTAGCGGATCAGGCCTATCCCACCCCTCACACCGCCTTGCCGAGCTTGCCGCCATGTCCGGCAACCGCCTTCTCGACGGCGCGCTTCAGCTCGTCCTTGATCTCGATGGTGTCGGCCATCAGCGTCTCGATCTTCAGGAAATCGAGCACGCGGTATTTCGAGACGGCCGGGCGGATGAGAATATCCGGCGGGTGCTGCCGCAGCTTGTTGGCAATGATCGACTGCATCATCAGCTGCGTGGCGCCGTACATAAGGTCGACCGTGGTCGGATGCTTGCGTTCGACGTCGCTCGGCGCCCCGACCACGTCGATGGCGATGATGATGTCGGCATCCTTCTCGACGAGATCGAAGGGCACCGGGTTGTAGATGCCGCCGTCGATCAGCAACCGGTCGTCGCGCGTCACCGGGCGGAACACCGCCGGAATGGCGGCCGAGGCCGCCAGCGCCGATTGCAAATCGCCCTGCGCGAACACCGCGAGCTTGTGGCCGAAATAGTCGGTCGCCGTCACCTTGAGGGGAATCTTCAGCTCCTCGAAGGTCGCCGGAATGGCGTCAGGCAGGAAGGCCTTCAAGATGCGCTCGATATTGAACTGGCCGACGCGGATGCCGCCCTGCATGGCTTCCGCGATCGTGCCCGGCCGCGAGCGCCACATGCGCGCGGCCACCTCGGCGCGGCTGCCGAGGATCACGCGGCTGTATTCATGGATCTCCGCCCCTCGCATGCCGGCGGCCATGCCGGCGCCCATGATGGCGCCGATCGAGGAGCCGGCGATCGCCGCCGGTTGGATCCCTAGCTCGTCCAACGCCTCGATGGCATGGATATGCGCCAGCCCCCGCGCGCCGCCGCCGCCGAAGGCAACCGCGAAGGTCGGGCTCATCCCTTGCGGGCTCCCGCCACCTGCACCAGCGGCGGTCCGATCACCATCACCGCCGGGTCGGCCGACAGAAGCTTTTTTGCCGCCGCCTTGACGTCTGCAAGCGTCACCGCGTCGATCAGCGCGGCGCGGCGCTTGATGTAGTCGATGCCGAGATCGTCGAGCTGCAGCTCGACCAGCGTCGCGGCAATGGAACTGGAGGAGTCCAGATTGTTGATGGCGTAGGCGCCGATCATGTATTTCTTGGTCGCCGCGAGCTCCTCCTCGGTCGGGCCGTTCTCGGCCATCTCCTTTACCACCTGGCGCACGATGGCGAGCGTCTCGGCGGCGCGGTCGGAACGCGTCGCCGTGGTCACCAGCAGCGCATTGGAATGCTCGTGATCGACGAGATCGGAGCTGACGCTATAGGCAAGGCCGCGCTTCTCGCGCACCTCCTCGTAAAGCCGCGATGTGAAAGTCGAGCCGCCGAGGATCTCGTTCATCAGCACGGCGGCGTAAAAATCGGCATCGCTCCGTTTCACGCCAGGCCAGGCAAGCTGCAGCGAGGTCTGCGGCAGGTCGTAGTTCACTTCCAGCTGCTGGCCGAGCTTCAGTGACACGTCCGCCACCTGGGCCAGCGCCTGCGTCTGCGGCAGGTCGCCGAACACCTCGTCCAGCTTGCCGGAGAGCGTGGCGGCGTCGATGTCGCCCACCACCGCCACATGCAGGCCGGCGCGCGCGAAACTCGCTTTGCGAAAGGCCTTGATGTCCGCGGCCGTTATGGCGGCCAGGCTCTCCTTCGTGCCCTCATCCGGCCGCGCATAGGGATGCTTGCCGTAGATCGCGCGCAGCCAGCGCTGCTGGGCGATCGTGTTGGGGTCGCGCTCATTGGCGAGAATGCCCGAGAGCATCTGGGCGCGGATGCGGTCGATCGGCGCCTGGTCGAAGCGCGGGCTGTTCACCGCCAGTCTCAGCAGGCCGAACCCCTCGTCCTTCTGGTCGGACAGCATGCGCATCGAGCCATAAGTGCCGTCGCGTGCCGCCTGAAAACTCATCTCGGCGCCGGCATCGTCGAGCTTCGACTGGAAGGCCTCGCTGTCGAGGTCGCCGGCGCCCTCGTCGAACAGGCCGCTCATCAGATTGACCAGGCCTTCCTTGCCGGCGGGATCCTGCGCGGTGCCGCCGTCGAAGACGAAGCGGATGGCAACCAGCGGGATCGAGTGGTCTTCCACCAGCCAGGCGGTGATGCCTTTCTTCGACTTCACCTCCTGGATGTTCATCTCGGCGTGGGCGGCAAGCGCCGGCAAGAGCAGGAAGAACAGAGCGAAGCAGAGGGTTGCGACGATACGGTAGAACCGCCCTTCTCCCCTTGTGGGAGAAGGTGGATCGGCGCGCAGCGCCGAGACGGATGAGGGGCGCTGGAAGGAATGAGACTGCGGCGATTTCGAGCATATCGCCAAGCTGGAGCACCCCTCATCCGGCCGCTTTGCGGCCACCGCCCGGGGGCGAGCCACGGTTCTCGCCCCGTCCTTTGGACCCCACAAGGAGAGAAGGGAAGAAGCGCTTATTCGTCCGCGTACCATGCTCATCATCAATTCCCCGCCTGTTGCTGCGGCAGGAGATAACCGGTCGTCGAACGGTCGAGCACCAGATAGCGGGCGGCCGCGGCCCTGACCTCTGCGGCAGTGACCTTGCGGATGCGGTCCGGCCATTCCTCAACATCCTTCACATTGCCGCCGGTGGCGAGCGTCGAGCCGTACATATTGGCCATGTCGTCCTGCTTGTCGCGGGCAAAGATCATCGAGCGGACATAGCGGGTCTTGGCCCGCTCCAGCTCGTCGTCGGTCACGCCGTCCTTGGCAATGCGCGCGACCTCGGCATCGACGGCCGCTTCCACATCGGAGAGCTTGGCGTCGCCGCGCGGCGAGCCATAGACGGTGAAGTTGGTGGCGTCGAGCATGGTGCCCTGAAAGAACGCGCCGGCCCCCGAGGCGATACCCTGCTTCACCACCAGCTGCTGGTAGAGGCGGCTGCGATTGTCGCCGCCCAGGATTTCGGCCAGGAGATCGAGCGCCTCCGCCTCGCCGGGCTTGGCGGTGTGATAGGACGGCACCACCCACTGTGTGGAAAAGCTCGGCACCGAGACGCGCGCATCGGTCAGCGTCACGGTGCGCTTGGTGTTCTGCTCCGGCTCGACCGGGCGGATGCGCGGGCGCAGGTCCGGCCCGCGCGCCACCTTTCCGTAAGTCCTTTCGGCCATTGCCTTCACCGCGTCCGGAGCGACATCGCCAGCGACGATCACCACGGCGTTGTTCGGCCGGTAGAAGGTGTCGTAGAACGCCTTGGCGTCCTCACGGTTCAATTGCTCCATCTCCTGCATCCAGCCGATCACCGGAATGCGGTAGGGCTGGTTCTGCCAGAGCGTCGCATCGACCTCCTCGTCCAACACTGCCTGCGGATTGTTGTCGATCCGCGAGCGGCGCTCCTCCAGGATCACGTCGCGCTCGGTCTTGATGACATCGTCGGTGAGGACGAGATTGCGCATGCGGTCGGCCTCGAACCCCATCATCTCCTCGAGCGCCGAAGGCGGCACCGTCTCATGGAAGGCGGTGTAATCGTAGGAGGTGAAGGCGTTGTTCGAGCCGCCGATGTCGGCCACCGCGCGGTCGAACTCGCCGGCGGCGTGGTTGCTGGTCGCCTTGAACATCAGATGCTCGAAGAAATGCGCGATGCCGGATTTGCCCGGCGGCTCGTCGGCGCTGCCGATCTTGTACCAGACCATATGGGTGACGATCGGGGCGCGATGGTCCGGAATGACGACGACTTCGATGCCGTTCTCGAGCAGGAAATCCTTGACCTCGGCTTCGTTCGCGGCGCGTGCCGGAACCTGCGCCGCAAACGCCAGCGCGCCGGCAAGGAATGCTGCGCGCAGGCCTCTGGTGTTCAATGTCATCAAATGCTCCGGTTTCGGTCGCGCGACGATAGAAAAGGTTCTCTGGCGAGGCAAAGTGATTTGTTCGTCATTTTCGAGGCGCTTGCGTCATTTCCTCTTCCCCTTGTGGGAGAAGGGAAGTGCCCCTCACCCAACCTCGATGAACCGGATCACCGTGTCGCCATAGCCGCGCTCGTCCACCACGGAAAAACCGACGCCTGGTTCGAACGGCGCGGACGCCGCCTCCTCGACCACGCAGAGCGCGCCGGGCAGGAGCCAGCCGCCGGTTTTTGCCGAGCGCAGCGCGCGCTCGCCGAGGCCCCTGCCATAGGGCGGGTCGGCGAAGACCAGGCCGAAAGGCGACAGCGTGCCGGCTTCGCCCAAATGGGTCGCGTCGCGGCGGAAAATCTTGGTCCGCCCAGTCAGTCCAAACGCCTCGACATTGTCGCGGATCAGCCCGCGCCCTTCCGTCGATTCCTCGATGAAGACGCAATAGGAGGCGCCGCGCGACAGCGCCTCAAGCCCGAGCGCGCCGGTGCCGGCGAAGAGATCGAGCGCCCGGCCGCCTTCGAGCTTTTCGGCATAGCGGTGCGCCAGCACGTTGAACACCGCCTCGCGGGTGCGGTCGGTGGTCGGACGGATGGCATTGGAACGGGGCGTCGCCAGCGGACGCCCGCGAAACTCACCGCCGACGATCCGCATTGCTACCCCTCGGCCTCTTCGGATCGCGTGGCCCTTTGCCTTCATGCTCGGTGCCGCCGCTTCCCTCTGGCCGATCGCCTCTTGGCTTGCCGAACGGCTTGCCCTTGCCGCCCGGCTTGAACGACGCCTTGCGCGCCTTCGCTTCGGCGGCCTTGGCGGCCTCAGCTTCCGCCCTGCCCTTGCCGATCGGTCGCGCGCCCGGCGCCATCCAGACATTGGCCTTGCGCTGGCCTGGCGGTTCGATCGGGCGCGGCTCGCCTTTCTTGCCGCCGGCCTTGCCGCCGAAGCCGCGGTCGGACTTGCCGAAGCCTCGCTCGGATTTGTCGAAGCCAGACTTGCCGAAGCCAGACTTGTCGAAGCCGGACTGGGGACCGCGTTCGCCGAAGGCTCTCTCGGGCTTCGTCGAAAGCTTGCTCAGCGCCTCGTCGCGGCTGCCTTCACGACGCTTGCGGGCCTTGATCAGCCCGCCCTCTCCGATCGGCCGGCGGTCGCCCTCGCGCGTGAATTTCGGCCGTTCGTCGTCATCGCGGCGCGGCTCGCTGCGCCGCACCGGCTTGTTGGAGAAAGGCTTCTGGATCTCCGCCTCGAAATTTGCGCCGGACTCTTCAACCAGCCGCTCGCCAAGCTGCTCGCGCAGCGTGCGGCCCTTGATCTCCAGCACGTGCCCCTCCGGCAGCTCGTTGAGCTGGAACGGTCCATAGGAGATGCGGATCAGCCGCGTCACGTCCAGTCCCAATGCGCCGAGGATGTTCTTGACCTCGCGGTTCTTGCCCTCGCGCAGTCCGATCGTCAGCCAGGCATTGCTCCCCTGCTCGCGATCGAGCGAGGCCTCGACCGAGCCGTAGAAGACGCCGTCGACGGCAATGCCGTCGCGCAAGGCGGTGAGCTTGCTCTCCTCGACCTTGCCGTGGACGCGTACGCGATAGCGCCTCAGCCAGCCAGTCGCCGGCAGTTCGAGCACCCGCGAAAGCCCGCCGTCATTGGTCAGCAGCAGCAGCCCTTCGGTGTTGATGTCGAGGCGGCCGACGGTCATCAGCCGCGGCAGATCGGCCGGCAGCACGTCGAAGACAGTCTTGCGGCCTTCCGGATCGCGGTTGGTGGTGACGACGCCTGCCGGCTTGTGGAACAGGAACAGCCTTGTGCGCTCGATCGGCGGAATTTCCGTGCCGTCGAGGTGGATGACATCGTCGGGCATGACGTTGAAGGCCGGCGACGACAGCACCTTGCCGTTGACCTTGACGCGCCCGGCGGCGATCAGTTCCTCGGCGTCGCGGCGCGAAGCGATGCCGGCGCGCGCCAGCCGCTTGGCGATGCGCTCGCCGGCCTCCGGCGCCGCTTCCGAGGGCCGCGGGCGCGGCTTGAAGCCGCCTTCGGGCTTTCTCGCGGCGCTGTCGCGCGGCGCACGATCGGCGAAATCCCGCTTCGGGCGCTGCGCGAATTCGCCGCCGTCCTCGCGCTTCGGCCGATCGGCCAAGTCGCGCCTGGGCCGATCGCTGAAATCCCGCTTGGGTCGATCGCTCAAATCGCGCTTGGGGCGGTCGAAGCGCCGTTCCGCGCGTTCGCCTTCGGCGGCCAGCGCCCGGTCGCCGCGCGGCGTGTAGGGCTTGCGGCCTTCGCGCTTGTCGAAGGGCTTGCCGTCGCGCGGCGGACCTTTGCGGAACGGTCGTTCGCCACGCTCTCCACCTTCGCCCGCTTGACGAGGCTTATAGCTGCGTTTGAAATCGCGGCGCTCGCCTTCCGCGGCCGCTGGCCGATCGCCACGTGGCGTATAGGGCTTTCGCTGGCCATCGCGTTTCTCGAACGGCTTTCCCTCGGGGCGGGGTCCTTTGCGGAAGGGTCGTTCTCCGCGTTCCGCGCCCTCGACCGCGCGCGGCTTGTAGCTGCGCTTGAAATCGCGCGCAGGGCGCTCGCCATCGGTGGCCATCGGCCTGTCGTCACGCTGCGCGTAGGGCTTGCGCGCGCCATCGCGCTTCTCGAAGGGCTTACCCTGCGAACGCGCTCCCTGGCGGAACGGCTTGTCGCCGCGCGGCGTCGGTTTTGATCCGCCTTTGCGCGGCCCTTTATGTGATGATTTCTTGTCGTCGTCCATATGGATCTTGCTCGTCTTGGACTGCCGCGGCGCACGCGCCCGGTCGGATGCGTTATGCAAGCAGTGTCATCTTGATTTGCGCATGCAGCAGCTTGATTGCGCATGCAGCAGCGCGGCAAAAACCGATTCCGGTTTTCAGGGTCACGCGCTAGATAACAGGATCACCGTCGGGTGGCGAGGAGTAATCGGAATGCAAAGCGCGTGAAGCGGCCGGATTTCATGGCTTTGGCGCTCAAGGAAGCCGAAGCGGCCGCGAGCCGGGGCGAAGTGCCGGTCGGCGCGGTGATCGCCAATGGCAACATTGTGGTGGCCAAGGCCGGCAACCGCACCCGCGAGCTCGCCGATCCGACTGCGCATGCCGAGATGCTGGCGATCCGCGAAGCCTGCCGGCAACTCGCCAGCGAGCGGCTTACCGGTCACGATCTTTATGTGACGCTGGAGCCCTGCGCCATGTGCGCCGGCGCCATCTCGTTCGCGAGACTCCGGCGGCTTTACTTCGGCGCCGCCGACGAGAAGGGCGGCGCGGTGGTCAACGGCGTGCGCTTCTTCGCCTCGCCCACCTGCCACCACGCGCCGGACGTCTATTCCGGCTTAGGCGAAAGCGAAGCGGCCCTCGTCCTGAAGGATTTTTTCCGCGAAAAGCGGTGAATGGTGAATGGTGAATGGTGAATGGTGAAGCAAGTAGCGGGTAGTGAGTCAGTTGAGGAACTCTATTTCACTATTCACTATTCACTATTCACTATTCACTATTCACTAATCACAGACCCAGCCAGTCGAACCAGCCGCCGCCCTTCTTGCCTTCCGCCTGTGCCTTGAGCCGGCGCTCCTTCTTGTACTCGTCCTCGCCGAGCTCGTTTTGCGGCGCGGTGTCGGCGGCCTGACGATAGGCAAGCGGCGGCTCGCTCAAATACTTGCGGACGTTGGGATTGCCCTGCTTCTGCTCCGCGAGGCGGCGCTGGATCTCGGCGGTTCGGGTCGCGCTGGAATCGTCCGGCGACCAGCGCGGCGGATGGCTGGATGCCGAATCGGCCAAAGCCTTCTTCACCGCCACCGGGTCGGTCTGCACATCCTCGACGGCTTCCGGCTGGTAGTTCGGGTCGTTCTGGTGGGCGGTCGCGTCGGCGCGAATGCGGGCGCGGCGCGCCTCGGGCGACTCGGGCCAGTCGGCGCTCGCCGTCTGGATGCTTTCCTGCGGCGGCGGCAGAGCTTCCTTCTGTCCCGGCGCGGGCTTCACCAGATCGGGGCGCGGCTTGTAGTCGATAGGATCGCGGTGCTTCGGCGTGATCGCGATGGCGCCCGAAACGTCGTCGGCGAGCTGCTCGGCGGCGGTCTTGTCGGTTCCGTAGGTCGGAGAGCCGACGCAGCCCGACATGGCTATGGCCGATGCCACAAGCGGCGCCAGCAGCGCGGCGCGCGCAAACGTTCTTTCGGTCATGCCAAAAAGTCCCACTCTAAAGCCTCTCGGTCGCCACCGGCCACAGGGGCGCGGTCCCCTTCTTCCCCGCGTTTGCGATGGAAATCCGGCGACAATTTGTCTGCCGGAGTGTCGCGTGTTTACCTCAACCGCTTACCAAGGGCAACGCGCGGGCGAATTTGCGCCGCCCGGCGTGGCACTTTTGCACCGGCTTATGAACAGGTGCCTACAAACGCCCGAGCGCCCTCATTTCACGCAGCACGGCAGCATCGCGGGCCGAGACATCCGGAAATTCCTGATCCTGCCCGACATCGGCCGTGTAGCGCCAGGAGCGCGCGCATTTGACCAGACCGCGATCCTCGGCCTTCTCGACCACGACCGCGACGCCCTTGACGTCATCCAGCGTGAAAGCGCCCTCCGGCGCCTTGCCATGCCTGATGACCAGATCGCTGGTGATCGCCATCTCGGCCATGTCGACATCGGCGATGGCTGCTTCCAGCGCCGCATCGTCGATGGTGACCGCCGGCACGGCTTCCAGCGAGGAGCCGATCAGTTTATCGGCGCGCGCGATCTCGAGCGCGCCGGTGACGACGCGGCGCACCTGCCGGACCTTGCGCCATTTCTCGGCCAGCGCCTCGTTCTTCCAGTTATCCGGAATGGCCGGGAACTGGTCGAGATGCACCGAGGCGGCCTGCGGGTGACGGTCGAGCCAGGCCTCTTCCATCGTGAAGGGCAGCATCGGCGCCAGCCACTTCACCAGGCATTCGAACAGGTGACGCACGACCTGAACCGACGCCTTGCGGCGCAAGCTGGACGGCGCGTCGCAGTAGAGCGCGTCCTTGCGGATGTCGAAGTAGAAGGCCGAAAGCTCCACCACCATGAAGTCGAGCAGAGCGCGGGTGATGCGCTTGAACTCGAAGGCGTCGTAGCCCTGGCGCACCACCTCGTCGAGCTCGGCCAAGCGGTGCAGCATAAGCCGCTCCAGCTCCGGCATCTTGTCCAGCGGCACGTCCTCGCCGTCGTCATGGGCGAGCGTGCCCAGCATCCAGCGAATGGTGTTCCTCAGCTTTCGGTAAGCATCGATATTGGTCTGCAGCACGTTCTTGCCGAGCCGTTGGTCTTCCCAATAGTCGGTCGTCACCACCCAGAGCCTCAGGATATCGGCGCCGGACTGTTTTATGACGTCCTGCGGCACGACCGTGTTGCCGAGCGACTTCGACATCTTGCGGCCTTCCTCGTCCATGGTGAAGCCATGGGTGATGACCGTGTCGTAGGGCGCCCTGCCCCGGGTGCCGCAGCTTTCGAGCAGCGAGGAGTGGAACCAGCCGCGATGCTGGTCGGAGCCTTCGAGATAGACGTCGGCGGGCCATTTGAGGTCCGGCCGGTCCTCCAGCGTGAAGACATGCGTCGAGCCGGAATCGAACCAGACGTCGAGGATATCCGTCACCTGATGCCATTTCGAGGAGTCGTGGTTGCCGAGGAAGCGCTCCTTGGCGCCTGGCGCGAACCAGGCGTCGGCGCCCTCCTGCTCGAAGGCATCCATGATGCGCTGGTTGACCGCCTCGTCCTTCAGCACATTGCCGTCGGCGTCTGCGAAGACGGCGATCGGCACGCCCCAGGCGCGCTGGCGCGACAGCACCCAGTCGGGGCGCTCCTCGATCATGGCGCGGATGCGGTTCTGTCCCGCCGCCGGCACGAAGCGCGTGTCGTCGATCGCCTTCAGCGCGCGGCTGCGCAGCGTCGTGCCGTCGCCGAGGTCCTTGTCCATATAGACGAACCATTGCGGCGTGTTGCGGAAGATGACGGGCTTCTTCGAGCGCCAGGAATGCGGATAGCTGTGCTTCAGTCGGCCGCGCGCGAACAGCGCGTTGCGCTCGATCAGCTCTTCGATCACCGCCTGGTTGGCGTTGCCCTTCTTGCCATTGTCGTCGATGACGCGCGCGGGCCCTCCCTCGCGGTCCGGGCCGAAGCCAGGCGCGTCCTTGGTGAAGAAGCCGGCATCGTCGACCGGAAACGGGATCGAGGTATCGACGCCGCGCTTGATGAGTTCGGCCACCGCATCCATCCAGGCGTCGAAGTCCTCACGGCCGTGGCTGGGCGCGGTGTGCACGAAGCCGGTGCCGGCATCGTCGGTGACATGCTCGCCGGCGATCATCGGCACGGGGAACTCGTAGCCGCCGCCCAGCCCTCTGAATGGATGCGAAAGCGTAAGACTTGCAAGCTGTTCAGGGGAGACGTTGTGAAGCCGGTTCAAGGTGACCTTGGCCTTGGAAGCGGCGTCCTCCGCCAGCGCGTCGGCGAAGATCAGCTTCTCGCCGGGCTGCGGCCCGAAGGCATTCTCAGCGGCGGTCACTTCGTAGAGGCCATAGGCGACGCGCGGCGAATAGCTGACGGCGCGATTGCCGGGCAGCGTCCAGGGCGTCGTCGTCCAGATGACGACATGCGCCTCCAGCAGGTCGAGTGCCGTGCCATTCAGCGCCGGCGCGGCATCGGCGGCGTCGACCGGCCTGGCAAGGCTCGCCACCGGGAACTTCGCCCAGATCGTGTCGCTCTCATAGTCCTGGTATTCGACCTCGGCCTCGGCGAGCGCGGTGCGCTCGACCACGCTCCACATCACGGGCTTCGAGCCGCGATAGAGCTGGCCGGACATGGCGAATTTCAAAAGCTCGCCGGCGATGCGCGCCTCGGCGTGATAGGCCATGGTCGTGTAGGGATTGTCGAAATCGCCGATGACGCCGAGCCGCTGGAACTCGTCGCCCTGCACCTTGATCCAATGGGCGGCGAAGTCGCGGCATTCCTTGCGGAACTCGTTGACCAGCACCTCGTCCTTGTTCTTGCCCTTGGCCCGGTACTGTTCCTCGATCTTCCATTCGATCGGCAGGCCGTGGCAGTCCCAGCCCGGCACGTAATTGGCATCGTAGCCGCGCATCTGGAAGGAGCGGTTGATCACGTCCTTGAGGATCTTGTTCAGGGCGTGGCCGATATGGATGTTGCCGTTGGCGTAGGGCGGGCCGTCATGCAGCACGAATTTCTCGCGGCCGACGGCCTCTTCGCGCAGCTTGCGGTAAAGGTCCATGTCCTGCCAGCGCTTGACCAGGCCGGGCTCCTTCTCGGGCAGGCCGGCGCGCATCGGGAAATCCGTCCGCGGCAGATAGAGCGTGCGGGAATAGTCGATCGTTTCAACAGTTTCGGTCATGATCTGCCATCTGCATAGCCCGTCGGCACAAAAAGGCCGGGCGTTGAACTATCATGTTCTGAAAAAAGCGCGAGGGCCGCGCGCAAGAGTCCCGGCGGCTCCGGCGGCGCTCAGGCCGCCCGGAACACCGGGCCCATAATTCGTATCGCGATCGCGAAAAGGCGCGAAAAGCTCGTCATGGCGTGGCTTTTAGCGGATGGCGCGGCAGGAATAAAGCGCGGATTTCAAGCCAAAGCGCCGGTTTTTTGACTTACATCGAGAAATTGAAACGGTAGGTGGTCGACACGCCGACGGTCCACTGGTCGCGGTCGCCCCGCTCCTTGACCAGGCTGGAGTCGGCCGCCGGCCCCATCAGGCGCGAATATTCGGTGAAGACGCTGGCCGTCATCGGCTCGGTCACCTTCCAGGTGATCGCACCGCCGAGGCCGGTCGACTTCAGCCCGCCGCCGGGATGGTATTCGCTGAGGCCCGAGGCCGCCGCTTCCGTGGCGTTGACGCCGTAATAGGCGTCGAAATAGCCGGCCGAGGCAAAGGAGACGCGGGGGCCGCCGGAAATGCGGACGGTCGGGGTCACGTCGTAGAAGGCGTCCGCCGCGATGTCGGCGACGAAGCCGTTATGTGCGCGGATGCCGTGCCTGAGCTCCGCCCGGGCCCGCACCCAATCCAGCGGATAGAATTCGAAGAAGCCGCCGACCTCGCCGCCCCAGCGCACAGGGTCGAGGCCTGCCAATTCGTCCTTGCTGGAACGCGAGAACAGGAACTTGCCGGTCAGGCCGGCGCGCACGCTGCCATCGTCGATCAGCGCCAGCGAGATGTTGTCGTTGCGCGAGGTGAAGCGCGCCTCGGGGCCGGCCTTGCCGAGCGAGATTATGGGCTGGGCGCTCAGCATATATTTCTTGCCGCCCTCGAAATTCGGGGCAACGAGACCGGTGGCGCCGAGCGTCAGGTACCAGTCGCCGGAAATCCAGCTCCCCTCGCCGGCATGGGCTGAGGTGATGGCCACCAGGCCAGAGGCGAGAACCAGCGGAATCGTCCCGACAATACGCATCGTCAACCTTTACGCGAAACAGGCCGGCAGGAACACCGGGCAGCGCAGAAGGCATGGCGTCAGTGCGGTAAATTTTGACTTAAGATCCGTATCAGAGACGGCGCGGACCACCAGCATGGAGATCGGCCGCCCGGCTCAGCTGCCGCGCGGCGTGGGCGGCATGTCCAGCAGCCTGGCCACGGCCTTGGAGCCCTTTCCGGCGACGCATGCCGATCCCTCGTCGCCCACCTCAACGGTGGCACCGTTGGAGAAGCTAAGCGACCAGCCATCACCCTTGGCGTTGCGGCGGCGGTCAGTGAGCTCGATGCCGGCAGCCGTGACCAGCGCGACGATCCGGTCGGCGTCCATCCTGGTCCTCCGGAAACGCGCCCTCAATTCAGGTCAAGCCCGCCGGTAAGATCGCCGAGCGGCGGCTCGCCATGCGCGGCCACGGCCTTGTCGCGAACCACGATGCCATGCAGGACCGGCAGTTCGAAACGCTCGGTGATGAAGCGCAGGATCGACGTCGTGTCATAAGGCGTATGATCGACATAGCCGTGCTTGGCGAAGGGCGAAAGGATGATCGCGGGAATGCGCGTGCCCGGTCCCCAGCGGTCGCCCTTGGGCGGTGCGACGTGATCCCAGATGCCGCCGTTCTCATCATAGGTGACGACGACCAGCATGTGCGGCCATTGCGGGCTCTTTTCCAGATGAGCGACGACATCGGCGATATGGCGATCGCCGGCCTGGATGTCGGCATAGCCGGAATGCTCGTTGAGATTGCCCTGCGGCTTATAGAAAGAGACCTGCGGCAGGACGCCGTCGTCGATGGCCTGGATGAAGCTCACGCCAGCTAACCCGGCGTCGCGCAGATGTTCGCGCCTGGCCTCGGTGCCCGGAGCGTAGTTGGCGTAATAGTTGAACGGCTGGTGATGATATTGGAAGTTCGGGATCGGTGTTTTGTTGCCGTGGTCGAGCGTGTACTGCCAGGCGCCGGAATACCACGCCCAGCTGACGTGCTTGAGGCTGAGCATGTCGCCGATGGTCGGTTCCGTCTGCGGCGGCAGCGTGGTGGGCTTGCTTGGATCCGCGAGCAGCCGATCGCCGCCGGGCGCCGGATCGTTGCCGCTCGGCTGGTATGGCGGTTGCATGGTGTTCACCGCGTAGAAATCCGGCGTCAGATTGCCGTCGGAGACGAATTTCGGGATACCGTCGCGCACCGACTTCGGCGAATTGTCGGCGATTTTCAGCGCTGTGCCGCTAGCGTCCGTTACCGCGATCGACGGCTTGGCCGGGCTCTTGTCCGCATTCGCGTAGTACGGCGCGCAGGCACAGATCAGCCACTGGTGGTTGAAAAAGGAGCCGCCGAAGCCGCCCATGAAGAAATGGTCGGCGAGCACGTATTTTTGCGCAATGGCCCACATATCGGTCTTGGAGGCGTCCCAGTTGCTCATCGGCATGGCGCCTGAATCGGCCCACGCGACGAACATGTCGTTCTTGCCTCCGTTGATCTGCATCTGGTTCTGGTAAAAGCGATGCCACAGATCATGCGTCACGACGCTGAGCGGCACGTTGAACCCTTTCGGGTCGTTCACCGTGAACGGTTCATTCGGAAGGTGCTCGGTCATTGCCTGCGTCACCGGCGGCGTGACGCCCTTGGCGGTCAGCCCGTCCCAGACCGGCGGCAGTTCTGACAGGACCGAGCCGTCGCGGTCGCGCTGCTGCAAACTTTCCTTGCTCGCCTTGTCGAGGCCCTCGGCACCGGGAAAATGGCCATAGAGATTATCGAAGGCGCGGTTCTCGGCGAAGATGACGACCACCGTCTCTATCTTGGCGATGCCGTCCGGCGGATCGCCGGGCTGCGCCGCGGAAGCGGGGGCCGAAGCGACGGTCGACAGGGCGAGAGCCGAAGAAAACAGGGCGAGCCCATAGGATCGCTTCATGGCCGTACCTCCATAGCGCAAAGTCAAAAGACATCAGCTTCGGTGCATCTTGGCAATAGCCACCGCGCTGGACGGGTGATGCCATCGGGATTACCTTCCTTCAACCGCAGGATGCGCGGCGAACTCTGGAGGGAGGCGAAGCCATGAGCTTGCAAGGCAATGCCCTGGAAGACGCGATCGGACGCACGCGCGACAAATGGGGATGGTTTGTGGCGCTTGGCGTGCTGCTGCTGATTTTCGGCGGCATCGCCTTCGGCAATCTCTTCATCGCCACCGTCGCTTCGGTCTATGTCGTTGGCTGGCTGATGCTGATGGCGGGCGTCATCGAGATCATCCATGCCTTCGGCGTCAAGACCTGGGGGCGCTTCTTTTACTGGTTGCTCAGCGGCCTGCTCTATGCCGTCGCCGGCTTTTTCGCCTTCTACAACCCGCTGCTCGCCTCGGCGGTGCTGACATTTCTGCTCGCCATCGCCCTCATTGCTTCCGGGCTGCTGAGAGCCTGGGTCGCCTGGAACCACCGCCCGGAGCAAGGCTGGGGATGGCTGCTGGCAGCTGCGATCATCACCATCCTGCTTGGCCTGATCATCGCCATGGGCTGGCCGGTCAACAGCCTGTGGGTGCTCGGCATGTTCCTGGCCGTCGACCTGGTCTTCCAAGGCTGGAGTTTCATTGCCACCGGGCTGGCGCTCAAGCGGTAGGGAACTCGATCTTCGCGATTGGCCGGAGCCTGCCCAACGTGGTCATCTCAGGGCGAAGCAGGAGCGAAGCTCCGTTGCGAAGACCCTGGGATCATGCCGTAACTTCGGCAGAAAGGCGCAGCTGAGCAGAATTCTGCACCGCGGCAGCTCTCAGGCGTCACGGCATGGATCCTGGGGTCTGCGCCGTGTCGCTTCGCTCCTTGCTACGCCCCAGGATGACGACATGAGAGGGCGTTTCGCCAATCTTCAAGGTTTGCAATCGCTAGCCGGACGCAGGTGCTTTGACGCCCTTCTCTTCGCCACGGCGCCTTCCAGACCTCAGAAGCAGATGGCGGCGTCCAGCTCCGATAGCGGACGCACGCCGGCGAGCAGCGCCCTCGCCTCGGCCTCGTCGCGCTTCATCTGCACGATCAGCGCATCGAGCCCATCGAATTTGAGCTCGGGGCGCAGATAGCCGAAGAACGACACCTGGCAGATCTCGCCATAGAGATCGCCGGAGAAATCGAAGACATAGGTTTCGAGCAGCGGCGCGCCATTATCGTCGACGGTCGGCCGGCGGCCGAAGCTGGCGACGCCGTCATGGAGCGTGCCATCGGCGCGGCGCAAGCGCACGGCGTAAATGCCTTCCTTCAGAGTGGCTTCCGGCGAAAGCTTCATATTGGCGGTCGGGAAGCCAAGCGTGCGGCCGAGCTGCTGGCCGCCGATCACCTCGCTCTCGACGGTGAAGCGATAGCCGAGCAGGCCGGCTGCTTCCTCGACCTTGCCTTCGCAAAGCAGGGCGCGGATGCGGCTCGACGAGACCACCTCGGCACCCTCGTCGCGGAAGGCGTCGACCAACGTCACGCCGAAGCCGTGGCGCTCGCCGGCCGCCATCAGAAAGGCCGGGCCGCCCTGGCGGTCCTTGCCGAAGTGGAAATCGAAGCCGGTGACGGCATGGCTGACGCCCAGCCTGTTCTCCAGCACATCGGTCACGAATGCCTCGGCCGAGAGCGCGGCGAAGTCGCGCGTGAACGGCTGCTCGACGAGGGCGGCAAAGCCGAGTCTGGCCAGGAGCCGCGCCTTCATCGGCGGCGGCGTCAGCACGAAGAGCGGCACATCCGGCCGGAACACCTTGCGCGGGTGCGGCTCGAAGGTGAGCACCAGGGCCGGCACGCCGCGGCGGCCGGCTTCGGCGAGCGCCCGCTCCAGCACCGACAGATGGCCGCGGTGGACGCCGTCGAAATTGCCGATCGCCACGACGCCGCCGCGCAAACGCCCGGGCAACGGCGTGACCGCGGAGATGCGTTCGAAATCGTGCGTCATGTCGACCTGCGTGATGTCGGGGCGCCCGTCATGGTCCGGCTTCCCGCCTATTGCAGCCGCGCGATGACGGCGACCGGCCGATAACCGTGCGTTGCGAGGAAACCGGCCAGCCTTTCGGGATCCGGCCGCAGCGGGTCGCCATAGTCGCGGGCATGAATGCCGCCCGAGACATAGAGCACGTCGAACCCGTTGTCGGCGGCACCCTTGACATCGGTCATCATGCCATCGCCGATTGCGAGAACCTGTTTTCGCTCGACCGCGTGGCCGAGCAGCCCGGCGACTTCCTTCATGGCGAGGTCGTAGATCGGCGCGAACGGCTTGCCGGCGATCAGCGTGCAGCCGCCAAGCTGCGCGTAGTCGCGCGCCAGCGCGCCGGCGCACCAGATGGTGCGCTCGCCGCGCTCGACCAGGATGTCGGGGTTGGCGCAGATGAAGGGCAGATTGCGGGCACGCAGCCGCTGCAGCAGTTCCCCGTATTCGGCGGGCTTCTCCACCTCGTCGTCATAGAACCCGGTGCAGACAACGCCGGAGGCTTCGAATTCCTCCACGAGTTCGACGTCCAAGCTGTCATAGAGGGTGAAGTCCCGCTCGGGCCCGATGTGGAAGATCTTCCTCGGACCCTCGGCGATCAAGTCGCGCGTGACGTCGCCCGAGGTGACGACACGGTCATAGGCATCTGCCGGAACGCCGATCGCATGCATCTGCGCAACGACGTCGGCGCTGCGCCGCGGCGAATTGGTGATCAGCACCACCGGCACTTTTGCCGCGCGCGCCCGGGCAAGCGCCTCCGCGGCGACGGGAAAGTGCCATTCGCCATTGTGCACCACGCCCCAAACGTCGCACAGGATGGCCGCGTAGTTTTCTGTCAGATCGGCGAGCGAAGCGATGATGTTTGGCGAGTCCGCCATGCCGTTTTCCTGAGGCTGATCTTGGGCAAAGCCGCGACAGCCATCCTTTTTGGTTCGAAGGCCGCCACGGCCGGTCCCGCATAACCGAAGCGCTCCATCCTGTCACCAGCTTTCGCCATCGCCGCCGGGAGGAGTCCGACCACGCCCGTTCGGAAGCGCAGGGTTAACGCGCCGTCAAAATGGCGGTGCGTTCTTGATCGTTTCGCGCAAGCCGAAATTTAAGGATCTATGACCATGGTAGCACTGAACTAGGACCATGGTCTGATATCAATATGGGTCTTTAGCGGGGGCTGAGCGCAATGATCGGCAGATTTATGGGCGACAAGCGGGGCAACTACGCCCTGTTGACAGTCATCACGATGGTACCGCTGATGGGTGCGGTGGCACTGGCCGTCGATTTTACGGAGTTGGTTAGAGAGAAGCAGGAGACGCTCAACGCCCTAGATGCTGCTGGCGTCGCGACTGCGCAGCAGATCGTCACCGGAGCGAGCGACACTGACGCGAAAGCCTACGCGAAGCAGTTCTTCGAGGCCAATCTCAGGCACGTGTCTCCGGCCAACACGACGCTGACCGTCACGCTGCCCAATAACAATGCCGGCGGCGGCACCCTGGTCCTGGAGGCGTCCCTGAAATACCACCCCTATTTCCTGCCGTCGGCGTCGATGCTGCTCGGCGGAACAGCGGGCGACTCCGTCGTCAATGTTTCGGCGAGATCGGAAATCCGGCTTAAGAACACGCTGGAAGTGGCGCTAGTGCTGGATAATTCCGGATCGATGTCGATCCTGGGCTCGGGAACCGGGCAGAAGCGCATTGACCTGCTGAAAGCCGCCGCCAAGCAGTTGGTCGACACGCTGGCACTGCAGGCCCAGCAGATGAAGCAGATCTCCAAACCGGTGCAATTCTCGCTGGTTCCGTTCTCTGCCTCGGTCAATGTCGGGCCGACGCATGACGGCGACAGCTGGATGGATCAAGATGGTATCTCCCCGATCCAGCATGAGAACTTCGACTGGACGACGATGAGCGCCGCTAACGATCCGAACAAGTACGCCGAGAAGGTCAATGGCGCCTGGTATAAACGCGGGGACGGTTGGGGCGATACCAAGGGTGAGCCCCTAACCCGCTTCAGCCTTTATGCCGACATGACCGTGGAATCGGGTCGCGAAGAGGTGCCGAACTCAAAGCAGTACATCTGCGACGTGTATAACAAAAAAGGCAAATGCACCGACGGACATTGGACTGACCCGCAATATGTCTACACCACCAGCCGCTATGCGAGTTGGCAGGGGTGCGTCGAAGCCAGGCCTTATCCCTACAACGACGACGACACGACGCCGACCACGTCCAATCCTGCGACGCTTTTTGTGCCGATGTTCGCCCCGGACGAACCCGGCACGCTGTGGCGCGACTTCAACCGCGACGGCACGAATGATGTCAACAGCTTGAGCTACGGCTACGAGAACAATTGGTGGGCAGACTGGCCCTATTCATCAAACCCAACCGCTGTTCACCGGCAATCCGACATGCGGAAGTACTTTCTGGTGAAGCCTTACGGTTCGACTTCGGCCGGTGCCGGTGACGGCCCGAACGCAGCCTGCACCACCAATCCAATCACGCCCCTCAAGGACGTCACGGTGAGTGCGCAGAAGCAGCAACTGACCGACGCCATCAATGCTATGGCGCCAACTGGCAATACGAACGTACCCGAGGGGCTCGCCTGGGGCTGGCGGACGGTCTCCAGCAACGAGCCGTTCACCGAAGGTCGGCCAAACAGCGAAAAGGGCAACGACAAGGTCGTCATCGTGTTGACCGACGGCGCCAACACTTACAGCGCGATCAGCGACGCCAGCTATGCCAACAATCGTTCCACTTACGCGGCCTATGGCTATACCGGGCTGACCTATCCAGGATCGGGCAGCGTCACGCGCCTGTTCATGAATACGAGCACCGCGGTGCCTAAGACCACCTATACGGACGGCAACTACACGGCCGCGCTTGACGAACAGATGCAGACGCTGTGCGCCAACGCCAAGGCGGCCGGGATCATGGTGATGACGGTCTCGCTCGACCTGGTCGACACCAAGGCGGACGAGAAGAAGGCCATGGCTGCGCTGAAGGCTTGCGCGTCCGACTCCCGCTTCCGCAGGGACCCGGCCGACCCGAGCAAGCCTGCGAAGCTATTCTGGAACTCGACCGGCGCCACGCTTTCGGACGACTTCAAGGCGATCGGCAGCGAATTGTCGAACCTGCGCATCGTCAGCTGATCCGAAAGAGCAACCGCTTGCTGAAGATGCGCGAATTCTGGCTTCGCTTTTGTCGCGACAGGCGTGGCAATTATGCGCTGGTGACGGCGATCGCCATGGTGCCACTGATGGGCGCCCTGGCAATCGCCGTCGATCTCACCGAACTCAACCGCCAAAAGCAGATGGTGCTGAATGCGCTCGATGCTGCGAATTTTGCCGCCGCGAGGCGGTTGGCGGAGGGCGCCACCAACGATCAGATCAAGGCCTATGCGGTCGACTTCTTCAACGCCAACCTCAACACCATCGACCCCGCGGACGTATCGCTCAACATCACGCTGCCCACCAGCCAGGCCGGCGGCGGTTTGCTGACCATGAGCGCCACGCTTACCTACCGACCCTATTTCTATCCGGCTTCGGCAATGCTCGTCGGCGTGGACGAAGTCGACGCGAAAAAGCCCGTCGAGCTCGAGATGAAGTCACAGGTGCGCTTGAAGAACACGCTGGAAGTGGCGATGGTGCTCGACAATTCGGGCTCGATGTCGACCAAGGGATCCGGTACGGGGCAGAAGCGCATCGACCTGCTCAAACAGGCCGCCAATCAGCTGGTCGACACGCTGGCGCAGCAGGCGGCGCAGATCAAGCAGATCGACAACCCGGTCCAGTTCAGCCTTGTGCCCTTCGCCGCTTCCGTCAATGTCGGGCCGGACAACGACAACGCCTCCTGGATGGATGTCTACGGGCTGTCGACGAATGCCAACGAGAATTTCGACTGGTCGACGCTCAACGCCGCCAACAAACACGCCCAGAAGATCAACGGCATCTGGTACAAGAACGGCACCGGCTGGGGGACGGAGGAAGGCCAGGCGCTGACCCGCTTTTCGCTCTATCGCGACATGAAGGTGGTCACCAGTCACGAGCGCATCGTCGGCAGCAGGCGCGTCGTCTGCGACGAGTACCGGTCCAACAACACCTGCAAACGCAGCCACAACGAATATGACTACAACGACACCTACGGCCCGTTTGCGAGCTGGCAGGGCTGCGTCGAGGTGCGCCCCTACCCTTACAATGTCGACGATACGCCTGCTTCGGGCGGGCCGAACAACACCGGCATCGGCGTCGGCGACCCGGCGACGATGTTCGTGCCGATGTTCGCGCCCGACGAGCCCGGCAACCAATGGAAGGTGACGCAAGATCCCGACGAGCCGAACCCGCTGACCTACGGCGCCGCCAACAGCTGGTGGAATGACGATCCGTCGAGCATCACCGGCAAGACGCGACAATCCAACATGGCCAAATATTTCATGCCGCGGCCGATCAATGCGCCGGTGCTGGCAACGGGGGCCGGCCCCAACTACAGCTGCACCACGACCCCGATCACGCCGCTCACCGACGTCACCAATGCGGACGGGCTGGCCGCCATCAAGGCGGCAGTCGACCTGATGCAGCCCAACGGCAACACCAATGTGCCGGAAGGCATGGCCTGGGGCTGGCGCACCGTTTCCAGCACGGAGCCGTTCGCCGAAGGGAGGCCGGAGACCGAACGCGGCAACGACAAGGTCGTCATCGTGCTCACCGACGGCGAGAACACCTATTCGACGGTGAGCTCCGATCCGGCCGGCAACAAGTCGACCTATGCGGCCTACGGCTATACCGGAGTGGGCTACAACGGCACCTCGGTCACCCGCCTGTTCGGCGGCACCTCCAGCGACATCGGCCAGTTCAACTATTCCTCGGGCAACTACACCAACGCGCTCAATGAGCAGATGGCGAAGCTCTGCGACCACGCCAAGGCGGCCAACATCATGGTGATGACGGTTGCGCTCGACATGTCCTCGACCGACGCCGGCGACAAGAAGGCAATGGACGCCCTCAAGACCTGCTCTTCCGACTCCCGCTTCCGCAAGGATCCGGCCGACCCCAGCAAGCCCGCCAAGCTTTTCTGGAACGCGACCGGCGCGACCCTGTCCGACAATTTCAAGGAGATTGCGAACGAGTTGTCGAACTTGCGCGTGGTGAGGTGACGACCAGCTAGTTCACAACCAAGAGAGGTCGGCGGGACAGCGCCCCCCTCTGTCCTGCCGGACATCTCCCCCACTTGGGGGGAGATTGGCAGCTTCGCCCGCCGCGCCCGTTCCGCAACGTTGGCGATTGGCGAAAGCCGACGCGCCATCTGATCTCCCCCCTTGTGGGGGAGATGGCCGGCAGGCCAGACGGGGGCGCGACGGATCGCGACCTAAGCCTTTGTCGCGCAAAACGTCTGGCGCAATGGCCGGCGCCGCCAAGCCCTTGCGCGCTCTCGCGAAGCGCGACACATCTCGGCGCTTTCGCGGAGACTCCCATGCCCGACGCCGCCAATCATCTGACCTTCGCGCTGATCTGCCTCGGCATGGTGCTCACACCCGGCCCGAACATGATCTACCTGATCTCGCGCTCATTGTCGCAAGGGCCGAGGGCCGGGCTGATTTCGCTGGGCGGCGTGGCGCTGGGCTTCCTGTTCTATGTGCTGTCCGCGGCCTTCGGCATCACCGCGCTGATCTTCGCCGTGCCCTATGCTTACGACGCGCTGCGCTTCGTGGGCGCGCTCTATCTTTTGTGGCTCGCCTGGCAGGCGCTGAGGCCGGGCGGCCGCTCGCCATTCCAGGTCCGTGAGCTGCCCAAGGACAGGCCGCGCAAGCTGTTCGTCATGGGGCTGATGACCAACCTGCTCAATCCGAAGGTGGCGGTGCTTTATCTCTCGCTCTTGCCGCAGTTCATCAACCCGGCCAAGGGCCATGTGCTGTCGCAGCTTCTGGTGCTTGGCGTGACGCAGATCTCTATCAGCCTGACCGTCAACGCCATCATCGCGGTGACCGCCGGCTCGATCGCGAATTTCCTTGCCGGGCGGCCGTTCTGGATGGTCGTCCAGCGCTGGATGATGGGCACGGTGCTGACCGCGCTGGCGCTGAAAATGGCGACCGAGGCTCAACGCTGAGATCGGATGATCAGGGCTATGGCCCTTATCCGCTGAAGGCCTGCTTCAAAAACGCGTGGACATCGCTTACCGATTTTTCGGCAGCGGCCGCATTGTACTCCACCCGGTGACCATACTCCTCAGTGCCCGTCTTCAATGACGGGGAGGCAAATGCGTGACGGGCGCTCTTGAAGATATCAAGCTGCACGGCGCTGCCCTTGCCGCTGCGCTGCGCCATCATCTCCCGGCATTTTCTCGCGGGGGTCCAATCATCAAGCTCGCCGATCAGGATCAATGTCGGGACCGTCATATCGCCATTGGCAGCCGAACAGTTCGGATAGTAGGCAATCGCTGCCCTGAACTTGTGCGCCATAAGCTGCACGGCACCACCAAGTTGCACGGCCTCGAGCGTTGTGGTTCCGCCAGCGGAGGACCCCGCCAATGCTATGCGCTGAGGGTCGACGAAACGCAATCTCGACAGGAAGTCCAAGGCACCGTAGGCGTCATAGACGCGATCAGCAAGCAGGCTGCCATGACCAAGCGGACCGCGATCACACGTCTCGCGAATACCGCGCGTGCTGAAGCTATCGACAAAGAGGGCGACGTAACCCCAGGAAGACAGCCGCTCGGACCAAGTTTTCCTTACATCCGGGAATAAGCCCGTACATCCGTGGAGAACGACGACAGCCGGGAACGGCCCCTCGCCCGGCGGCCGCGTCAGATACCCATTCAATGGCGTGCCAGGAATGGCCTGGAGCGCTCGCCCGTTTTGTTGCGCAATGCGCTCCTGAAACGGCGTCGGCTTCACGACCGCGCTTTCAAAGTGCACCAACTCGTCAGCGTTGGCATGAGTGGTATCAAGGCAGCCAACAGACCAAAGGCCGGCCACGAAAGCCGCCCCCTTGAGCGACCTCAAAAAAGTCTTCATCAACCGGGCTCCAGTAAACCGCTTCGGGCGGTCTGCTTTGTTCGAGGGCGCGGCCTACATCGGCCGGCGGATGGGCCGGATCTGCTCCGGCTCCACCACCTTGCGATAGAGATGCCAGGTCGCATGGCCGAGGACCGGCATGACGACGGCAAGGCCGGCAAACAGCGGGATCGAGCCGATCACCAGCAGCACCGCGACCGTCAGGCCCCAGAGCGCCATCTGCAACGGGTTGGCCATCACGGCGCGCGCCGAGGTCTCGATCGCCGAGACGGCGCCGACATCGCGGTCGAGCAGCAGCGGGAAGGCAATCACCGTGGTCGCAAGCACCACGACCGCGAAGACAAAGCCGGCAGCGTTGCCGAGCAGGATCAGCGTCCAGCCCTTGCCGGTGGTCAGCACGTCGCGCAGGAAAGTTCCGACCGAGGCCGGCGGCTCGGCGCCGAACAGGCTGGTGTAGATCGACTGCGCGGTGAACAGCCACAGAAGGAAGAGCGCGAAAAGCAGGACGCCGATCGCCGCGATCGAGGGCAGCGCCGGCGAACGGCGCACGTCGAGCGCATGATGCCAGCGGCTGCTCATGCCGAGCTCGCGCCGGCGGCTGATCTCGTAGAGACCGATGGCAGCGAAGGGACCGATCAATGCAAAACCCGACATCAGCGGATAGACGAGCTGGATGGCGCTCGAACCGGAGGTCCACCGCGTCAGGATCAGGCCGACGACCGGATAGATCAGGCACAGGAACACATAGTGCGAAGGCTTGGCCCAGAAATCCTCGGCGCCGAGCCTTAGCGCGTCCCATAGATCCGACGTGGTGATGTGGCGCACCGTGGGCTGCACATGCAACCCTTGCGCGTCCGCCATGACATGAAAACCGGCCATTACCGTCCTCCGTATCGCTCGGGGGGCGGTCACCGCCTGGGTGGCCCGCCCGTGGCTGCCACTTCTAGAACGCCGGGATGATAGCCGATCCGCCGGAGGATGTCGCCGCATAACGCGATTTTCATCGCCTGCCCGGCAAAAGCCACGATCGCCGGTATCAGAGGCCGGATGACCAGCCTGACCACCGATTCCCCCAATCTCGACAAACGCACATTGCTCAAGGCCATCGGCCTTGCGGCGCTTGCCGGCATCGCCGCCTGCACCAGCGTCCCGCTGCCGACTGGCAAAGGCGCCGGCGTGTCGTCCTCCGCCACCGGCACGTTGAGCACTATCCGCACATCGGCCGGACTGCCGGCGCTGGTTCCGGACGCGCAGCTCGAGCATGCGGCGCTGCAGCAGGCCGGCTACATGGCGTCGCGCGCCCGCATGAGCCATACCACGGGCTGGGGCAAGGATTTCGCCTCGCGCATGAAGGGCAACGGCGTGCGTGGCGCCGCGGGCGAAAACATCGCCGAGGGTCGTTTCGACCTGCAAAAGCTGTTCGACATCTGGATGCATTCGGACGGCCACCGGCGCAACATGCTCGACCCGGACTTCAGCCGCTTCGGGCTCGCCTATGTGCGCGACGGCCGCGATCCCAGCCTGCGCTACTGGTCACTGGTGCTTGGCAGGTAAGCTCCCAGCCGGCGGAGCCTGCGACGGATTTCTTCTCGGCCAAATTCTGATCAGGATCGGTCATCGCCAGAATGGCTTTGCCAGCTCGAGCTCGACTTCTTCTTCCGTCAAGCCAATATCGTCGATCATGTGCGGTGCATCCCTGGCCAGTCGCGCGAGTTCATTGCGATAGAAAAGCCGTTCCCGCCAAGTTGAGATGAAGGCGGTTATTCTGGTCGCCTTAGACGCCTGCACCGATTGATTGAGTGACAACGTCAGGAGTTTGTTGCTCACCGTCGGCCTCCGTGCCAACCTCGCGCCTGGAGATGACAGCGTAGGCGGATGGTGGACCCGCCACAAACCAGTCTTTCTCCGGCATAGGCTCAGAATTGCTGAGGTGGTCGATGCGTCTCCCTTCGCTCAACGCGCTTCGGGCTTTCGAAGCAGCCGCGCGGCACAGGAGCTTCACGCGCGCCGCGGAGGAGCTGTGCGTGACCGAAGGAGCGATCAGCAGGCACGTCAAGCTTCTCGAGACAGCATTGCAGGTGGAGTTGTTTCGACGATTGCCACGTGGATTGGTCCTGACCGATGCGGGCCGCAATTTCCAACCCATCCTGGCGGCCGCGTTCGAAAGCATTGCCGCGGGAGCTCAAGACCTTCAGCGGCAGCCTCGGCATCTGAAGGTCATCTGCCCGCCCACTTTCTCGATCCGGTGGCTTCTGCCGCGACTTGACCGTTTCAAGCAGCAGTGGCCTGCAATCGACATACGCCTGACGACCGCTCCCTTCGAGTGGGAAGTCTTTTTCGGAGGTGAGTTCGATCTCGCCTTCGATTGCGGTAATCCAGATCGGCCGAAAGATGTCGACGCGGTGCTGGTGCTGCAATCATTCGGCACCCCGGTTTGCTCGCCGAAGCTGTTGGAGAGAGGGGTGCCACTAACCTCTCCTGCCGACCTGGTTCACCATAACCTGCTGCATGAAACGCCCGATCGGCACGATTGGAAAGTTTGGGCCGGGCGATTTGCGCCGAACCTTCTCGACTTGAACTCGGGTGAGGTCTTTCCCAGTGCCGATATGGCATATCGTGCCGCGGCCATGGGTCAGGGCGTCGCGATCGGAGATCTCGCTGTGCTCCACGAAGAGATAACCCATGGAGAACTGGTCGTGCCGTTCAAGGAGATGCAGATCTCAGACGACACGGAGGCCTACTACCTGTGTTGCCGAAGAGATTGCTGGGCCGATCCTCGTATCGCGGCGTTCCACAAATGGATTACGGATGAGGGCAAGCAAGGGTGACGCCTCCTGAGCGCAGTGCAAGAGGCCGCACCATCAATCCATATGGGCCGCCGGCGCGCCGCCGGCGGGCGCGGCTTTCGGCTTGCGCAGCAGGATGACGAACGGAACGGCAAGCAGCGTCATCACCATCAGGAGTTTGAAGTCATTGATGTAGGAGATCATCATCGCCTGGGCATTCACGGCGCGGTCGACCTGCGAGAGCGCCGCGGGATCGCCGGCAGCGGCCGCCGGCGAGGCCGCCCATAGGTTGGGGTTGTACGGATTGATGAAGGCTCCGAGCTCGCTGTGGTTGATCTGCGTGTTCTGCACCATCAGCGCCGCAACGACCGAGACGCCGATCGACGAGCCGAGATTGCGCACCAGGCTGAACAGCGAGGTGGCGTCGGTGCGGTAGCGCGCGTCGAGCGTGGCGAAGGCCACCGCCGACAGCGGCACGAACACCATGCCCATGCCGAGGCCCTGGATGACGCCCGAAGAGATGATCAGCCAGTTGTCCATCTGCGGCGTGAAGCTCGCCATGGTGTAGAGCGACTGCGCGGTGAGCAGGAAGCCGATCGCGACCAGAATACGCGCGTCGATCCTGTGCATGATGCGGCCGACGAACAGCATAGAAATCATCGTGCCGATGCCGCGCGGACCCAGCACGACGCCGATGGTGACGGTCGGGTAGCCGAAGATGTTGGCAAGCATCGGCGGCAGCAGCGACATCGAAGCCAGGATCAGCACGCCCATGACGAAGATGAAGCCGAGCCCGGTCACGAAATTGCGGTCGAGGAATATCTTTGGATCGATGAAGGGACGTTCGGACGTCACCGTGTGGATGATGAACACCCAGAAGCCGGTGATCGACAGCGCGAGCTCGATCCAGATTTCGGTCGAAGAGAACCAGTCGACCTCGCCGCCGCGGTCGAGCATCAGCTGCAGCGCGCCGACGCCGAGCGAGAGCATGGCGAAGCCGAAGAAATCGAAGCTGCGCACGCGCTTGGCGACGACAGGCAGATAGGCGGCCATGCCGATGAAGGCGAGGATGCCGACCGGCAGGTTGATGAAGAACACCCAGCGCCAGTTGAAATTCTCGGTCAGCCAGCCGCCGAGCGTCGGGCCGAGGATCGGCCCCAGCATGATGCCGGCGCCCCAGATGGCCATCGCCTGGCCGTGGCGTTCGCGGGGGTTGATATCGAGCAGGAAGGTCTGCGACAGCGGCACGATCGCCGCGCCGAACACGCCCTGCAGCAGGCGGAAGAGCACCATCGTCTCGAGGCTCCAGGCCAGGCCGCAAAGCATGGAGAAGATGGTGAAGCCGACGACGGAGGCCAGGAACAGCTCCTTGCGGCCGAGGCGGTCGGCGAGCCAGCCGGTGACCGGCGTCATGATGGCCGCGGCGACGATATAGGAAGTCAGCACCCAGTTGATATTGTCGGGCGATGCGCCGAGGTCGCCGGTCATGGTCGGCAGCGCGACATTGGCAATCGTGGTGTCGAGCGCCTGCATGACGGTCGCCAGCATCAGCGCGACCGTGATCAGGCCGCGGTGCGGTACTTCCTTGAAGGGTTCGGGCGTGCTCATGGTGCTGAACTTCCAGCAGGTAACAAAAACGGGTACATTGGGTTTCCGGGCGGCGAGGCCCTCCTTTGAGACCCTCGTCGCGGTGGGACGCGAGGCTCGATGTGGGGGTTACATCGACCGAAAGTCTCTGTTGGAGCGGATGCCAGCCGCCCGGAAACCTGAGGACCGACAGGTCCGTGTCGAAAGCCTCTGCCTTGGATCGACCTGCGACGCGGCTCGCCTCAAACGCTCGGCGTCCCACCCCTCAGACCATTCCCTTCGGCCCGCTCATGCCGCGGGCTTCACTTTGCTTTACTGCGCGTGCTCGCCGGCCGTGGCGTGACCGAAGATCGACGGCAGGCCGCGCGCGACGCCGGTATCGACGGTGACCGTCGCGCTCATGCCGGTGCGCAGCGCCATCTTGGCGTCGGGGTCGGTCAGTTCCAGGCGCACGGGAATGCGCTGGGTGACCTTGACCCAATTGCCGGTGGCGTTCTGCGCGGGCAGCAGCGAGAACTCGGCCCCCGTGCCGGCGCCGATCGCCTTGACGGTCGCCTCGAAGGTCCGTCCCGGATAGGTGTCGACCACGATCTCGGCCTTCTGGCCCGGCTTCATATGGGTCAGCTGGGTTTCCTTGAAGTTGGCGTCGATCCAGGTGTCGTCCGTCTCGACCAGCGCGAACAGCGGCGTGCCGACCGAGACATACTGGCCGACCTTGAAGGACGAGGCCTGGTAGACGATGCCCTCGGCCGGCGCTTTCACCGTGGTCTGCGAGAGATTGTAGGCGGCCTTTTCGCGCGCGGCGAGCGCCGACATCACGCTCGGATGCTTGTCGGTCTCGATGTCCGGGTTGCCGCCAAGCGCCGCCTTAGCGCTGATGATGCCCTGCTCGGCGACCGCAAGCTGCTGCTTGGCCTTGTCGAGATCGTTGCGGGCCTCGTCCAGCGACGACTTGGCATTGATGCCCTTCTGGGCGAGATCGGCGGCGCGGTCATATTGCGACTGCGCATAGTCGAGCTCGCTCTTGGCCGACCTCTGCTGCGCCATCGCCTGGCTGTAGGCGGCGCGCAGCTGCTCGACATTGAGCCGCGCGGCGGCAACAGCCGCGTCGGCCTGGGCCAGCGCGATCTTGTAAGGCTCGGGGTCGATGACGAAGAGAAGGTCGCCCGTCTTGACCGTCTGGTTGTCGGCAATGCCGACCTGGACGATGCGGCCGGCCGTATCCGAGGCGATCGAAATCCTGGCCTGCTGCAGGTTGGCGTTCTCGGTCTCCTGGTAGCGTCCGCCGGTGACCCAGACATAGGCGCCGCCAGCGAGCAGCGCCAGCGGCAGGGCGACCATCAAAAGGAAGCGGCCGGTGCGGCGCTTCTTCTTCGGTGCTGCCGGTGCGGGCTGCGGCTCCGCTGCCGCTGAGACTGGAGCAGCCTCCGGCTTCGCCGGCGCTTCCATCTCGAGCTTGGTGATGTTGTCGTCTATCTTCTTGGCTGCCGCGTTCATGCTGCCCGCCCTTCCGTATTCTTGATCTTTTCCAAGGACGACGTCTCGCCGTCGGTCAAATTCTGCACGATGGTGTCGAGCACCCGGATCAGGATGCGGCGGTCTTCCAGCGACACGCCGGTAAGCGATTCCTCATAGACCTCGCCGGCAAGGCTTTTGACATCGGCGTAGGCCGCGTTGGCCTTCTCGGTCGGGAAGATCATGCGCACACGCCGGTCGGCCGCGTCGGCGCGACGCTCGATCCAGCCGCCCTCCTCCATCCGGTCGACGAGGCGCGAGACGCTGATCGGCTCGATCTCGAGCAGTTCGGCAAGCCGTGCCTGCGCGACACCGGCCTCCTTGGCGACGCGGACGAGAAGCCGCCATTGCGCCGAGGAGAGGCCCAGTCCACTGGCGCGCGCCTCGAAGCGCTTGCGCATGAGGCGCTGCACGTCGTGGATCAAAAATCCCAATCTGTCGATGCCGTCTGAAACCATGAGCGGCATATATAATAAGCGTGCTTACTATTCAAGTGGCATGCGTTGTTCCGGAAGCCGGCAAACCGCATGGCAGCCAGCCCGAGCTGCATGGTCGGAGGTCGGCAAGGCGGGGCATTTGAGCGCCGCAGAGCGCCGGCGCCGGCGCCGTCCTTAGGGGATGGGTGCATGGCCGGTGCCAACCGCCTGAGATTCACTGTATCTTAGCAGCTGTGCTGGTGCCGTTCGGCATCTTTGTGATACATCTGGCGGCGAGGATCGGGGGATCATCGCATGCCGACGCTCTACGCGCTGAAGCCGGCTTTCCAGGACAGGCTGCGGCCGCTGGTCAACAGGCTGGCGGCGATGGGCATGACCGCCAACAGCATAACGGTCGCGGCTGCTCTGCTGTCTATCGCGGCTGGAACCGCGATCGCGGCCTTGCCCGGTTGGAGCCCGCTGCTCTTCCTCATCCCCCTTGTGCTTTTCGCGCGCATGGCGCTCAACGCGATTGACGGCATGCTGGCGCGCGAGCATGGCCAGGCCACAACGCTCGGCATGTATCTCAACGAGATCTGCGATGTCGTCTCCGACCTGGCGCTGATCCTGCCCTTCGCCGCCTTTGCGCAATTCGGCGCCTGGGGCGTCGTCGCCTTTGCCATCGCCGCGGCGCTCACCGAGTTCGCCGGCGTGCTCGGCATCGCCGCCGGGATCGGGCGGAACTATGCCGGGCCGTTCGGCAAGAGCGACAGGGCGCTGGCGCTCGGCGTGGTCGCCGTGCTCGCCGCCGCCGGGCTCTGGCCGGCGGCAATCGCGCCCTTTGTGTTTCCGGCCATGGCTACGCTTTCACTGCTGACCGCCATAAACCGGATACGCGCCGGTCTTATTGGCAGCACCGGCTGAGCATCGAGGCTCGCCATGCCGCCCGGGGGAACCACCATGCTTCACGAACAGGTCGCCAGCGCGCCGGCGGAAAGCCTTGCGCGGCAGGCGCAGGAACGCACCTTTCGCAGCCATGACGGCACGCAGATCTTTTACCGCTACTGGCCGGCGATGTCGGCCACGGCCAAGGGCGCGGTCGTGCTCTTCCATCGCGGGCACGAGCATGGCGGCCGCATGGCGCATCTGGTCGACGAACTCAGCATGCCCGACTACGCCTTCTACGCCTGGGATGCGCGCGGCAACGGCCGCTCCGCCGGGGAGCGTGGCTATGCACCCTCCTTCGCAGCACTTGTGCGCGATATCGACTGCTTCATGCGCGAGATCGCCGCTAGGGACGGCTTCGCCGCGCAGGACATCGCGTTGATCACGCAGTCCTTCGGCGCCGTGCTTGCAGCCGCGTGGGTGCACGACTACGCGCCGAAACTGCGCGCCATGGTGCTCGCCTCGCCCGCCTTCTCGGTCAAGCTCTATGTCCCTTTCGCCAAGGAAGGCATTGCGCTGTGGCAAAAGATCAAGGGGCGCTTCTTCGTCAATTCCTACGTCAAGGCGAACCTCCTCACTCATGATCCTGTGCGCATCGCTTCCTTCGAAAACGACAAGCTGATCACAAGGCCGATCGCCTCGAATATCCTGGTCGAGCTCTATCAGCACGCGGCGCGCATCGTTGCCGATGCGCGCGCCATCACCGTGCCGACGCAGCTTCTTCTGTCGGGCAGCGACTGGGTGGTGCGGCACGCGCCCCAGCACGAGTTCTTCGTCAATCTCGGCAGCCGTGTGAAGGAACGCCACGTGCTGCCGGGCTTCTTCCACGATACGCTTGGCGAGCGCGACCGCGCCAAGGCGCTCGACCTCGTCCGGCCGTTCCTCGAAGCGCAGTTCGCGGCACCCGCAGAGGCTGCCGACCTGAAGCAGGCGGACGTCGCCGGCTACACGCGCGACGAGGCCGACCGCCTAGCCTCGCCCCTCGATCTCCTCTCGCCCAAGGGCCTCTACTGGACGATGAGCCGCGCCTTCATCCGCATCGGCAGCTGGTTCTCGCGCGGCATGAAGGTCGGCGTTACCACCGGCTTCGATTCCGGTTCGACGCTCGACTATGTCTATGAGAACGAGCCGCGCGGCCTTGGGCCGATCGGCCGCATGGTCGACCGGACCTTCCTCGACGCCATCGGTTGGCGCGGCATCCGCCAGCGCAAACTTCACATCGAAGAGCTGATCGGCTCGGCGCTGGCAATACTGAAGGCCGCTGGGCGGGCCACCAACATCCTGGACATTGCGTCTGGCCACGGCCGCTACGTCCTCGACGCGATCGACAAAAGCCGGGAGCAACCGACCAGCGTTCGGCTGCGCGACTATTCCGACCTCAATGTCGAGCTTGGCCGCAAGCTGATCGCCGAGCGGCAATTGCCGGCCAGCGTGTCGTTCCAGCGCGCCGACGCCTTCGACGGCGACGGGCTCGCCGCGCTCGATCCTGCGCCGGACCTCGCCATCGTCTCCGGACTTTACGAGCTTTTCTCCGACAATGCGCTGATTGCGCGCTCGCTCGGCGGCCTGGCCCGCGCCATGCAGCCGGGCAGCCTGCTGATCTACACCAACCAGCCCTGGCATCCGCAGCTCGAAATGATCGCGCGCAGCCTGACCTCGCATCGCGGCGGCCAGGCCTGGGTGATGCGGCGGCGCACGCAAGGCGAGATGGATCAGCTGGTCGAGGCGGCGGGCTTCGAGAAGCTCGACCAGCGCATCGACCAATGGGGCATCTTCACCGTCTCGCTGGCAAGGCGGCTTTAGGACCCCCGCCGCATGCCCTCCAGTGCCGAGCCCCCGCCACTTTCACCCAGCGCCGAACCCTATGGGCGCATCGTCCTTCGCGCAGCGCTGTGGCTCGCATTCCTCGCGCCCTTCTTCTATTCGACCTACGGCTTCGCCAATTGGCTCGCCTCGACGCGCGACCATGTCGGCAGCATCGTGTTCTCCTGGGAACACCATGTTCCGTTCGTCGCCTGGACGATCGTGCCCTACTGGTCGATCAACCTGTTCTACGGCCTGTCGCTCCTGCTCAACGACAGCCGCCAGGGCGTCGACCGGCTGGCCGGGCGCTACCTCACCGCGCAGGTCGTCGCCGTCGCCTGCTTCATCCTGTTTCCGCTGACCGCCACTTTTACGCGACCGGCAACCACCGGCCTGCCGGGTTTCCTGTTTGCCGTGCTCGGCGGCTTCGACAAGCCGTTCAACCAGGCGCCGTCGCTGCACATCGCTCTTTTGGTGATCATCTGGGATCACTGGCGCCAGCGCCTCGCCGGCCCTCTCCTGTCGCTCTGGCACGGCTGGTGCTTTCTGATCGGCGCCTCGGTGCTGACCACCTGGCAGCATCATTTCATCGACATCCCGACCGGCGCGCTGCTCGGCTTCTTCGTGCTCTGGCTCTTTCCGGCCAGAGGCGAATTGCCGTTCGCCGGTTTCCGCCTGACTGCCGACGGCAAGGCACGGCGGCTTGCGCTATCCTACGCGCTGGGCGCCGCTCTGGCGCTGACGGGCGCTGCGGCCGGCGCCCTCTCCTCCGCCCTGGCGCTCCTGCTTCTCTGGCCTTCGCTGGCGCTGGCTATCGTCGCATTCGCCTATGCCGGGGCCGGCGCGACAGTATTCCAGAAGACAGCGGATGGTCGTGTGTCGCTGGCAAGCCGCATCCTGCTTTGGCCCCATCGGCTGGGCGCCAGGGTCAATGTCTGGGCATGGACGCGCAAGCTGCCGCCGGTCGTGGCGGTCACCGACGGCGTCTTCCTTGGGCGGTTCCCTAACGCCGCCGAGGTCGATGGCTTCGGCACGGTGATCGATCTCGCCGCCGAGTTGGAGCGGCCGCGCGACGCGACGGGCCGCTGGCAAAGCTTCGGCATGCTCGATCTGCTGCCGCCACCGGCGGACACGCTCGACCAAGCGGTGGCGGCGATCGAGCCGGCGCGCCGGCAAGGCACGGTGCTGGTCTGCTGCGCGCTCGGCTTCCAGCGCAGCGCCACCGTCGTCGCCGGATGGCTGGTCGCGACCGGCCGCTCGCACACGCCGGCGCAGGCGCGCAAGCAGCTCGCCGCGTCCGGCCGGCCGGTGCATCTTCGGATCGGACTGGACGAGCCGGCATGACCGACCAAGCCTATCAGCAGCGGACAGGCGCCTTTGCCGCCATGCTGATCAAGCACGCCGCATGGCCGGCCGCGATCGTGCTCGTCTGCGACGGCTTCGCGCCTTTGGTCGCCTCGGCGCGCGGCGCGCTCCAGGCGCCAATCGCGGTGCTGGCGCTGTTGGTCGCCGCGGCAAGCGCCGTCGTGGTGCTTGGGTTTTCGGCGCTTCTCGCCTTCGACGCGCTGCTGTTCCGGCTGATGGCGAGCCATGACAATGAGCGTTCGGGATGCGCCGCGGTCGACGACCTGCTGGCGCGCATGCGGCTCAAGCCTGCCTCCTCCTCTCCGCGTCCGCTCGACGACCGCATCGCCGGAACGCGCCGCCTGCTTGCCAGGCAGCGTATCGCCTTCGCGATCTTCGTCATCGCGTTCCTGACAGCCGGATTCTGGATGCCGGGATGAACAGGCTCTCGCTCCGGACCTTCACGCTGCTGCAGACGGCGACTTCCGTCGGCCTGTCCGCGCTGGCCCGGGCGGTGACCGGCGTGCGCCCGATCTGGAGCGGCTGCCAGCCATCGGACCGGCAGCGCATCTATTTCGCCAACCACACCAGCCATGGCGATTTCATCCTTTTGTCGGCCTGCCTCAGCGAAAGAGAACGCGCCACCACACATGCGGTCGCCGCCGCCGAATATTGGCGAAAGTCGCGGCTGCGCCGCTTCATCGCCGAGGACATGCTGTCCTCCGTGCTAATCAGCCGGCAATGGACGAGCCCGGAAGAGAACCCGATCTCCGTCATGCTTTCCGTTCTCGACCGAGGTCACTCGCTGATCATCTTCCCGGAAGGCACGCGCAACATGAGCGCCGAGCTGCTGGCCTTCCGCTCCGGGCTCTACAATCTGTCGATGGCGCGGCCGGACGTCGAACTGATCCCGTGCTGGATCGAGAACATGTCGCGCGTGCTGCCCAAGGGCCAGTTCCTGCCGGTACCGCTGCTTTGCCGCGTCGTGTTCGGCGCTCCGGTGGCGGTGGCACCGGACGAGGAACGCCGGGCCTTCCTCGAACGCGCCCGGGCCGAACTTCTGGCGCTCAATCCGCGCCCTGATCGAGACGATTGATGCGACACGAAATCAGCATCCTGATCATCGGCCTGTTCGTGGTGCTGACCACCGCCAGCGCCACCGCCGCGGTGCTTTCGGCGCGGGCGCCGAAGCCGCTCAGCGCGACGCTCACCAACCTCACCCAGCGCATCAACGCCTGGTGGGTCATGGTGGCGCTGATGACGGTCGCCTTCTTCTTCGGCCGCTACGGCATGACCATCCTGTTCGCGCTGATCTCCTTCGCGGCGCTGCGCGAGTTCGTGACCTTGACGCACAGCCGCCGCAGCGACCATTGGGTTCTGCTGGGCATGTTCGGCATCGTCATTCCGTTCCAGTACTGGCTGGTGTGGACAGCCTGGTATGGGCTGTTCGTCATCTTCATCCCGGTCTACTGCTTCCTGCTTATGCCGGCGATCACGGCGCTGCACGGCGACACCGAGCGCTTCCTGGAGCGCGTGTCGGCGCAGCAATGGGCGATCATGATCGCGGTCTATTGCGTCAGCCACGTCCCTGCGCTGCTGACGCTCAACGTGCCTGGCTTCGAGGGCCGCAACCTGCTGCTCGTCGCCTTCCTGATCATCGTCGTGCAGGGCAGCGACGTGCTGCAGTACATCTTCGGCAAGCTGTTCGGAAAGCATCGCTTCTCGCCAAAGGTCTCCCCGTCGAAAACCTGGGAGGGGCTGATCGGCGGGCTCGTCGCCTCGAGCCTGCTCGGCGCGCTGCTCGCCTTCATCACGCCCTTCTCGCCGCTGCAGGCCTCGGCCGTCGCCTTCGTCGCCTGCACGATGGGGTTCCTCGGCGGGTTGGTCGCCTCCGCCATCAAGCGTGACCAAGGCGTCAAGGATTGGGGGCATCTGATCGAGGGCCATGGCGGCATGCTCGACCGCACCGACAGCCTGGTCTTTGCCGCGCCGATCTTCTTCCACCTCGTGCGCTATTTCTGGACGGTTTGAGCGTCGGCATCGGCGTCTCCCTGCGCCGTTCCAAGGCCGCCTCACGCAAACATCGGAAAATTTTCAGAAACCGTTCGGGATTTCCGGAGCCGGAAACGCCAAGAAGATCGGGCTGGCGAAAGACAGGCCGTAGTCGCCCGATCCCCTCTCCAGCCAATTGATTTCCGGTCGCCGCATCCTCCCCGCGCGACCGCAACCTTGGTCATGGAGACAACATGATTGCACTTTTTCATAACAGGCCGCTGCGGCGCCGCCTTGTCGCCGGATCGATCGCCGTTCTTGCCTGCGGCGGCGCCATGGTCTGGCACGGCGCCAGAAGCGAGGCCTCGAACGTGAAGCCCGCCGCGGCCGAGACAAAGCTCGTCAAGGCCATCGCGGCCGTCCCGATGCTCAGCGCGGATACCCGCATCGCCATCGGCGAGATCCGGCCGAGGCTCGAAAGCGACCTCGGCTTCCGCGTATCGGGCAAGCTGCTCGAACGCCTCGCCGAGATCGGCTCGACGGTGAAGAAGGGCGAGGTGCTCGCCCGCATCGAGGACCAGGACTATCGCAACCGGCTCGCCAGCGCCGAGGCTGATGTCGCGGCGGCACAGGCTGTGCTTGTCGAGGCAAGAGCTGCCGAGGCCCGCATCGGCGCGCTGCTCGGCAAGGGTTTTACCACCCGCGCCAATTATGACGCGACATTGAAGAATCTGCGTTCGGCTGAGGCCAAGCTGAAGTCGGCGAACATCGCCTTCGACATGGCCAAGGACCAGCTCGGCTATACCGAGCTGCATGCGGAATTCGACGGCATCGTCACCGCCACCGGAGCCGAAGCCGGCCAGTCAGTCAATGTCGGGCAGATGGTGGTGCGGGTTGCCGATCCGGAGAGCCGCGACGCCGTGTTCTCGATCGCCGAAGCGGTCTTCGCCAACGCGCCCGATACGAAGCACCCGCCAAAAGTGACTGTTTCGCTGCTCAGCAATCCGGCGATCACTGCGGTCGGCAGCATCCGCGAGATCGCGCCGATGGCCGACGCCGCGACCCGCACCTTCCAGGTGAAGGTCTCGATCGAGAATGCGCCCAACGAGATGCGCTTCGGCGCGAGCGTCGCCGGCCGCGCCGAGATGGGCGGCGCGCCGGTCATGGTGCTGCCGGGCAGCGCGCTGTTCGACAAGGACGGCAAGCCGGCCGTGTGGGTCGTGTCCGCCTCGTCGGCAGTGGAGCTCAAGCCGGTCACGGTTGCCCGCTACGAAACCGACCGTGTCGTGGTCAGCGGCGGACTCGCCAAGGGCGATCTGGTCGTCACCGCCGGCGTGAACCGGCTGCGGGAACACGAAAAAGTGCGTATCGTTGAAGGAGAGGAAAAATGACCATGTCCAAGACAAAGGTCCTGATCGCCGGCGCCGGCCCGACCGGGCTGACGCTCGCTCTCTGGCTGACCAGGCTCGGTGTCCCGGTCCGCATCTTCGACAAGGCCACCGGTCCGGGCGAAACCTCGCGCGCGCTCGCCGTCCAGGCGCGCACGCTGGAGTTCCATCGCCAGATCGGCATCGTCGAGGACATCCTTGCCGAGGGCATCCGGCTGGAGCGGCTTACCATACATACGCCGGCCGGCGTCGCCGCCAGGCTGCCGCTGTCGGATTTCGGCCGCGGCATCAGCCGCTATTCCTTCGCCTTCGCCCTGCCGCAGGATATCCACGAGCGCGTGCTGATCACGCATCTGGAGCGCGCCGGCGTCGAGGTCGAGCGCGGTACGGAGCTCGTTGCTTTTCAGGACAAGGGTGACGCGGTCATCGCGACCCTTTCCCGGAATGGCAAGACCGAGACGGTCAGCGCAGCCTATCTTGCCGGCTGCGACGGCGCTCGCAGCGCCGTACGCCACGGCCTGAACATCGGCTTCCCCGGCGGCACCTACGAACAGTCGTTCTACGTCGCCGACGTGAGAGGCAGTGGCGAAATCACTCCCAACGGCATGGACACGACGATCAGCAGCTACGGCTTCGCCATCGTCATGCCGGTCCGGCAGTCCGGTTCGGTGAGGCTGATCGGCATAGTGCCGAAGGCGCATGAGGCCGACGAGACGATCACTTTCGAGGCGATCCGCGCCGATGTCGAGCGCGACACCGGCGTCAAGGTCGAGGAGGTCAACTGGTTCTCGACCTATCGCGTCCATCATCGCGTCGCCGAGCGCTTCCGCGCCGGCCGCGTGTTCCTCGTCGGCGATGCCGGCCACATCCACAGCCCGGCCGGCGGCCAGGGCATGAACACCGGCATGGGCGACGCGGTGAACCTGGCGTGGAAGCTCGCTGCTGTGGTCCAGGGCCGGGCCGATCCGCGCCTGCTCGACAGCTACGAGCCGGAGCGCATCGCCTTTGCCCACAAGCTGATCGAAAGCACCGACAAGGTGTTCCGCTTCATCACCAACCGCTCGCGGCTGGTCGGCCTGTTCCGGCGTTACGTGATGCCGAAGGTCTTGAACATCGGGCTCCACACATCGTTCGGGTCGCGCGCATTCTTCGGCGTGATCTCGCAGACGGCGATCGAGTACCGCGCCGGGCCGATCAGCTCGGGCATGGCGGGCAAGGTCAGCGGCGGCGATCGCCTGCCCTATGTCGCCGGCAACGTCATGGGCGCGGGGAGCGACAATCTCGAGCCGCTGCGGTCGCTCGACTGGCAGGTCCATGTCTATGGCGAAGTCAATTGCGATTTCCGGGCGATGCTCGCGCCGACAGGAATTGCTGTGCATGCCTTCGCCTGGACAGAAGCAGCCGGGAAAGCCGGCCTGCAGCGCGACGCAGCCTATCTGGTCAGGCCCGACGGCCATGTCGCGCTTGCCTCGCCGGTCCAGGAAGCAGCCGCCTTCCAGCGCTATCTCGCCGGCCTCGCCATCCGGCCGAGAACCGCCGAGCGCGCGCCCTACCGTGTGCCGGGCACCATGCACAGCCTGGCCTGAATTGCGACAGTGCCCGCCAAGCGGCGGGCGTTGACCGAACCCAAACCGTCATTTGTTTTGGCCAGCCGGCAAGCGCCGGCGGAGCGCGCTTGCGCGCGCCCTGAAAAGGAACCGCATCATGACCAGCTTCAATCTTTCCGAATGGGCGCTGCGCCACCGCAGCTTCATCGTCTATCTGATGATCGCGGCCGCACTTGCCGGCCTGTACGCCTATGGCGGCCTCGGCCGCGAAGAGGACCCGGCCTTCACCATCAAGACCATGGTGGTGAAGACGATGTGGCCGGGCGCCAGCACCAGCGACACGGTGGAGCAGATCACCGATCGCATCGAGAAGAAGCTCGAGGAGCTGCCGGACCTCGACTACGTCAAGAGCTACACCAAGCCCGGCGAATCCGTCGTCTTCGTGAACCTCAAGGACACGGTCGCGGGCGACCGGGTGCAGCCGCTCTGGTACCAGGTGCGCAAGAAGCTCGACGACATCAAGCCGACGCTGCCGTCCGGCGTGCAGGGCCCGTTCTACAATGACGAGTTCGGCGACACCTATTCGCTGATCTACGCGCTCACCTCCGACTGCCTCAGCCATCGCGAGTTGAAGGACCTGGCCACCAGCCTGCGCGCCCGGCTGCTGACGGTCAAGGATGTCGCCAAGGTCGACCTCATCGGCCAGCAGGACGAGAAGATCTATCTGGAATTCTCGACGCAGAAGGTGGCGGCACTCGGCCTCGATGTCGGCACGCTGTCGCAGGCGCTGCAGGCGCAGAACGCGCTGACGCCGAGCGGCACGGTCGATGCCGGCCCGGAGCGCATCGCCATTCGCGTCTCCGGCAGCTTCACCTCCGAGGAAAGCCTCAAGGCGATCAACTTCTACGCCAACGGCCACTATTTCCGGCTGGGCGACGTCGCCGAGGTCAAGCGCGCCTATTCCGACCCGCCGCAGCCGATGTTCCGCTTCAACGGCAAGCCTGCGGTCGGCATCGCCGTCTCGATGACTTCGGGCGGCGACGCGCTGGCGCTGGGCGAGACCATCAAGGAGAAGATGCATGAGATGCAGGCCGAGCTGCCGCTCGGCGCCGAGCTCGGCCTGGTCGCCGACCAGTCGCATGTGGTCGAAGAATCCGTCGGCGAGTTCACCAAGAGTCTCGGCGAGGCGATCGCCATCGTGCTCGCCGTCTCGCTGCTGGCGCTCGGCTGGCGTCCCGGCGTCGTCGTGGCGGTCGCCATCCCGCTGGTTCTGGCGATCACCTTCGTCACCATGGAGTATTTCGGCATCTCGCTGCAGCGCATCTCGCTCGGCGCGCTGATCATCGCCCTCGGCCTGCTCGTCGACGATGCCATGATCGCGGTCGAGATGATGATCTCGCGCATGGAGGAAGGCTACGACAAGATCTCGGCCGCCACCTATGCCTATACCTCCACCGCCTTCCCGATGCTCACCGGCACGCTGGTGACGATCGCCGGCTTCGTGCCGGTCGGCTTCGCCAAGAGCGGCGCCGGCGAATACTGCTTCTCGCTCTTCGCTGTCGTGGCGATCGCGCTCGTCGTCTCCTGGGTGGTCGCGGTGCTGTTCACGCCGCTCACCGGCGTCTTCCTGCTGCCCGATCGCATCAAGGGTCATGGTGGCAGCCATCAACCCTCGCGCATCGCCCGCGGTTTCCAGGCGCTGCTCGAGATGGCGATGCGGGCGAAGTGGCTGGTGCTGTCGGCGACGGCCGGACTGTTCGCGCTCTCCGTCGTGGCGATGGGCTTCGTCGGCCAGGAGTTCTTCCCGAAGTCCGACCGGCCCGAGGTCATGCTCGACCTCACTCTGCCGCGCACCGCTTCGATCAAGGCGACGGATGCCGTGGTCGAGCGCGTCGAGAAGCTGCTCGCCGCCGATCCGGATATCGACCACTGGAGCTTCTATGTCGGCCAGGGCGCGGTGCGCTTCTACCTGCCGCTCGACGCGCAGCTCGCCAACGACTTCTTCGCCCAGGCGGTGGTCGTGACCAAGGGGCACGCCGTGCGCCAGGCAGTCATCGACCGGCTGGAGAAGCAGCTGTCGACTGGCTTCGACGACGTCATGGCCCGCGTCACCCCGCTGGAGCTCGGCCCGCCGGTCGGCTGGCCGCTTAAGTTCCGCGTCAGCGGTCCGGATCCGGACAAGACGCGCAGCCTGGCGCAGCAGTTCGCGCAGGTGCTGGGCAGCGATGCCTCGGTGCGCAACATCAACTACGACTGGAACGAGCCGGCCAAGGTCATCAAGGTCGATGTCGACCAGGACCGGGCGCGCGCGCTGGGCATCTCCTCGCAGCAGCTGTCGGAGACGATCAACGCGGTGCTCTCCGGCTCGAAGATCACGCAGATGCGCGACGACACCTACCTCGTCGACATCGTCGCCCGCGCGGTGGAAACCGAACGCGCCAGCATCGACACGCTGCGCGGCCTGACGATCAGCGCGTCCGGCGGACGGCGGGTGCCGCTGGAACAGGTGGCGAAGCTCTCCTACCAGACCGAGCCGCCGCTGATCTGGCGCCGCGGCCGCCTGCCGACCGTGACCGTCCAGGCCGATGTCGCGCCCGGCGAAAATGCCACCCTGGTCACGCGGCGGCTGGAGAGCGCCATCGCCACCTTCAAGGCGGAACTGCCGGCGCGCTACAGCGTCGAGCAGGGCGGCGTGATCGAGGACAGCGCCAAGGCGCAGGCCAGCATCTTCGTGGTCTTCCCGCTGATGCTGTTCATCATGGCGACCGTCCTGATGGTGCAGCTGATGAGCTTCCAGCGCCTGGTGCTGGTGCTGCTCACGGCTCCGCTTGCGATCATCGGCGTGGCCGGCGCGCTGCTCTTGTCGGGCGCTCCGATGGGCTTCGTCGCGATCCTCGGCGTCATGTCGCTGATCGGCATGGTAATCCGCAACTCGGTGATCCTGATCGCGCAGATCGACCAGCACATCGCCGCCGGCGAGGAACCATGGGCGGCGGTGATCAGCGCCACCACGCATCGGTTGCGGCCGATCTTGCTCACGGCGGCGGCCGCCATCCTCGGCATGATCCCGATCGCGCCGACGGTGTTCTGGGGGCCAATGGCCTACGCGGTGATGGGCGGGCTTTTGGTGGCGACCGTGCTGACGCTGGTCTTCCTGCCGACGCTCTACGTCGCCTGGTTCGGCATCAAGGCGCCGGCCGAGAGCACACCCGCCGCCGAACCGACCACGGCCGCAGCCGAGTCCCAGCCGCTGGCGGCCTGAGCGGCGCTTCCTCCCAACAGCCACGGCGGACGCCGCCGTGGCGACCTTTATCACCCAAGACGGAAAGGAACGATCATGACACCCTTCTTTGGCAATCTTCTCGTTCGCATCAACGCCGGCTTCCTGATCCTTGCTTCCGCAGGCGGGCTCGCCACCGACATTGCCGGCTCGTTCTTCGGGCGCGGGGCTGAAGCTGTGCTGCTCAGCAATGCGCCCGGCACCGGCATCGGCTTCATCGAGGCGCATGGGCTGGCCCTGATCATCGGCGTGACGCTGTGGCGCATCGCCTACTCCCGCAACTGGCACGCCGTGCTGGCTGCCGTGCACGTGCTGCTCGGAACGGCAAATCTTCTGTTCTGGCAGTTCTTCATTGCCGCCGATGTGCTCGTCGTCGGCTACGTCACAACCGCGGCGCACTGGCTGTTCGTGGTTGCTCACCTTGCGGCGCTGACGGGTTCGACCCGGCTTGCCGCTTCAGCCTCCCACTAGAACTCAACACCAACTTCAGGAGAAATGAAAATGCCTCTGAAATCCTTCAGGAAAATGCGCTCGGCCGCTGCGTTGCTCGCGATCGGCCTTGCCGTCGAGATCGTCGGCTCGGCGGTGCCGGCCCTGTCGCTTGTCGGTACCGCCGAGGCCCGCATCGGCGCGCCCTGGACACCGCGCAGCGCAGCGGGTGTCGCCCGGCGCGCCACGACATGGCGGGTGCTGAGGCACACGACCGCCTGGGTCGCCACGCTCCCGGCAGGCTGCGTTCGCACCAAGGTCAACGGCTTCGACGTCTGGCGCTGCGGCAGCACCTACTACCGGGCCTACCAAGGCCGCTACATCGTCGTCGTCGTCGATTGAGGCGGCTCGGGCACAGCCCAAAGCGCGTCGCGCTGAAACGGATTCAGGCGACGCGCTTTAGGTCTTTTTGTTTTTGATGCATGTCGTTATCCCAGAACCGCTGCACACTTCTGGGCGACATGCATTGGTTTGATGCATGTCGTTATCCCAGAACCGCTGCACACTTCTGGGCGACATGCATTGTTTTGATGCATGTCGTTATCCCAGAACCGCTGCACACTTCTGGGCGACATGCATTGGTTTTGATGCATGTCGTTATCCCAGAACCGCTTGCGGGCGACATGCAATTAGCCGAGGGCAAGCCTGACGCCTTCGGCGAGATGCTCGGCATCGGCCGGATTTTCGAACGGCACGCCGCGCAGCGCATAGTCGAGCGGCGAGAAGGAAGCGCCGTCCTCGATGAGGGCAATCTGCCGGCGCGCCTTTTCCATGTCGCCCTTCTGCGCATAGCAGGCCGCCAACCGCGTCCTGATCCAGGGCGCCGGGCGCGTCGCGAGTTCCAGCGCGTCCGCCGCCTGCCGGTATTCCCCCATCATGTAGAGCGCCAGCGCGCGGTCGAACTGGTACCAGTGCGGATGCAACGGATCGATGCGGATGCCGCGCGCAAGCCAGGTCAGCGCTTCCAGCGGCCGGCCGCGCATGGTGAGCAGCATGCCCATCTGCTCGATGCTGTCGGCATCATAGGGGTTGAGCTGCAGCGCGATGCGCATGTGATGCTCGGCCGCCTCGTGGTCGCGCATGTAAAGTCGGATCAGCGACTGCACACGATGGCCGGTCGGCTGGTCCGGCGACAGGGCCAGCCCTTTGTCGGCAAGGTCGCGCGCATTTTCCAGGACAGCATCGCTGGCGCGTCCGAACTCCCCGTCCAGCGAGCGCGCCAAAGCGAGATAGGAATAGGCAAGGCCGTAATTCGGATCCTTGGCGATCGCCGCCTCGAACAAGGCCTCGGCGCCGCGCTGGTCGGTCTGAGCGGGATCGCGCAGCAACGCGAAGCCGCGCAGCAGAAGCTCGTAGGCGGCTAGGCTTGTCACCGGCTTGCGCGAGGCCTGCTCCAGCCCGGCGTTGGTGACCCGCGTGACCAGCCTGCTGACGATCTGCTCGACGATGTCGCGCTCGATCGCAAACAGGCCGGCGCCCTGCGACTGATAGCGGTCGCCCCAGAGCTGGCTGGCCGTGGCGATGTCGACGAGGCTGACCGCCACCACGACATGCTCGCCCTGGCGGCGCAGCGATCCCTCGACGAGATAGTCGGCGCCGATGCGGGCGCGGATCTGCGGCCATTCGGTGCGGCCGAAGGAGGCGAAGGAGAAGCTTGAGTTCCGCGCAAGCACCGTGACGGTGCCGAAGCGCGCCACGCCGTTGATGAGATCCTCGGCAAAGCCGTCGACCATCGCCTCGTCGGCCGGATCGCCGCTGTCGTTGCGAAAGCGCACCACCGCCACGATCGGCTGGCTGCTGATCTCGGGCGCAGCCTCGGCTTCCGCGGCAAGCATATAGCCGCGCTTGGAAACGGTGCGCACCATGTCCTCGCCCAGCACCTTGCGGATCTCGCGCACCGACTGGGTGAGCGAATCCTCGGTGACGTAGACGCCGGGCCAGACGACATCCATCAGCTCCGACTTCGGCACGACGCGACCCATATTGCGGGCGAGATGCGAAAGCAGCGCGTAGGCTTTCGGCCGCAGGAACAGCGGCTCGTTGAGGCCGCGCAGGGTCCCCATGGCGAGGTCGAGCGTGAACCCGCCAAACCGGAAGACCTGATCGGCCGTCGCCGTCGTCATCGGGACACCCCTTCCCGCGTGCGGTTAATGCCAGGTCGATCCCACTCAACCCGGCAGGCACGTTGCTATTATTGCTCACTGCGCAATTTCGATCAAACTGCCCGTCGGGGCGGGAACTAGTGTGGCCGCGCCAAATGCGAGGAGCCATGAACCCGACCGAGAAAGCGCTGTGGTTTGTCGAAAGCCATCTGCCGGATGCGATTTCGCTCGACGATGTCGCGGCTAGCAGCGGCGTGTCGCGCTTCCATGTGACGCGCGCCTTCGGCGCGGCCACCGGCCGGTCGGTCATGGGCTATATGCGGGCGCGCCGGCTCAGCGAAGCGGCGCGCAAGCTTGCCGGCGGCGCGAGCGATATCCTGGCGGTCGCGCTCGATGCCGGCTACGGGTCGCATGAGGCTTTCACGCGCGCCTTCCGCGACCAGTTCGGCACCACGCCGGAACTGGTGCGCGCTGGAGGCTCGACCCAAAACCTCGACCTCGTGGAGCCCATCCTCATGGACAGTTCACTTCTCACCGCGCTCGAGCCGCCGCGGTTCGAGACCAGCCGGCCGTTTCTCATCGCCGGCCTCGGCGAGCGCTACAGCTGCGAGACCAGCGCCGGCATACCAATGCTGTGGCAGCGCTTCGGACCCTATATCGGCAACATCCCCGGCGAAGTCGCCGGCGTCGCCTACGGCGTGTGCACCAATGGCGACGATGCCGGCAATTTCGACTATGTCGCCGGCGTCGAGGTGTCGGATTTCTCAGACTTGCCGAAGGACTTTTATCGGGTTCGAGTGCCGGCGCAGAAATATGCCGTGTTTGCGCATCGCGAGCACATCTCGACCATCCGACGCACGGTCAACACCATCTGGAACAAGTGGCTGCCTGCATCCGGACATGAGATCGCCGACGCGCCGGAGTTCGAGCGTTACGGCCCCGAATTCGATCCGCGCAGCGGTGACGGCGGGCTGGAGATCTGGGTGCCGGTGAAAGGCTGAGGCGGCGCCGGCGCCCCTGCTCCCGTTGTTGTGGGAGAAGGGGAAGAGCTAAAGCTCCAGGTTCCAGGTCTGGCCGACAAGATCCTTGCCGAAGGAATGGTGGCGCTCTTCCTCGGCCAGCTTGAAGCCCGCCGCCTGGTAGATGCGGCGGGCCGGACCAAGAATGTCGTTCGTCCACAGCGTCAGCGTCTTGTATCCCTTGGCGCGCGAAAACGCGATGCACTCGTCGACCAGCCGCCGGCCGATGCCGAGGCCGCGCGCCGACGGCTCGACATAGAGCAGCCTGAGCTTCGCCACCTTGGGCGACTTGCGCATGACGAAAACCGAGCCGACCACCTCGCCTTCGCGCTCGGCGATCCAGCTGCGCTCCCATTGCGGAACGAAGTTCTTGACGAACTCGCCGAGTATCTCGGCAACCAGCGCCTCGTAGGTTTCGTCCCAGCCATAGTCCTGCGCGTAGATGAGGCCCTGGCGATGCGTGATCCAGCCGATGTCGCCGACCTGCAGCGGCCGCAGGATATAGGGCACCTGGGGTTCGGGTTTGTCGCCGAGCAGGTCCTGCACCGTGCGCATCGCCTTGACCAGACGCTCCTGGTCGGTCGGCGCCAGGTGATCGAGCAGCGCGCGCACCTGGTCATGCGAATCCCGGTTGAGCGGCGCGAAGGCTTCCCTCCCCGCCGGCGTCAGCGCGATCGAGGACCGCCGAGCATCGGTCTCGCTGGCGGCGCGTTCGACCAGGCCGCGCTCCTCGAATTTTTTCATGAGCCTGCTGACATAGCCGGGGTCTAGACCAAGGTCGCGCACCAGGTCGCTGGCGACCAGCCCGTCGCGATGGGCAAGTTCGTAAAGCACGCGCGCCTCGGTCAGCGAGAAAGGGCTCTTCAGGAGGCCTTCGTCGAGCAGGCCGATCTGGCGGGTGTAGAAACGGTTGAAGGCGCGCACGGCATCGATGCGCTGCTTGCCGGGGTGATCGTGGATGGTCATGGAAGTTCCTCCTGTCCCGGACAGGATCAACCAATTAGTTGACTTAGTCAACTATCTCCGGCAATTGCGACTACGCGTCAATGCATATCGCCAACCGGTTATGCCGCGATCCTTCCCACCCCCTCTGGCCTGCCGGCCATCTCCCCCGCAAGGGGGGAGATCGGCAGCCTTGCCGGTAGCGCCCCTCCTGCAACGTCGGCGATTTGCGAAAGCCCGCGAACACTTGATCTCCCCCCTTGCGGGGGAGATGGCCGGCAGGCCGGAGGGGGGTGCTGTCCCTCCAGCGTCTCACGCTTTTCACGTGCGCCCTCACCCCATCGGCAAGGCTGGCCAGAACTCCACGATGCGCCCGCCGGAGAACACCGCGAGCGAGCCGAAATGCTGCAGCACCGCCTCGCTCTGCGTCGGCCTCAGAAAAGCATAGTCGCCCGGCCTCACGTCCGTGCCGGCAGGCAGCCCCATGAACTGCTGGTTGGAGGACAGCCCGATCAGGCCGTTCGGCTTCATGCCTTCGGGGAACACCGGGGCGGCCATCCACTTGCCGCCATAGAGATAGCAGCCCTTCTTCGGGAAGAGGCCGAGCGCCTGCAGCGTGCGGGAAATAGCCGCCGGGCCGGGCAGCACCGGATCGAGCGCCTTCAGGATCGGCGTCACAATGAAAGCGGCCGGCCGGAAGCCGTCGAGGCCGGGCGTGTCGAAGTCTCGGGGCAACACGAAGGCCGAGCCGATCGACACTTCGTTGGCCACGCCGCTCCCATGCAGCAGCGCCGTCTTCGAACCGCCGATGTTGAGGATGCGGCGCTGGTCCGCATCGAGGGCCGCGGCGAACTCGGCAGCCTTCGCCGAGGCCTTTTTCAGCGCGCCGGCCGCGCCGCCGAACAGCCCGGGAATTTCCGGCGCATGCGCCTCATAGGCCATGATGCCTTCGCAGCGCAGGCCCTTCGGTATGGTCAGCGCCCTGAACTCGGCAGGACTGGAAAAGCCGCCGCGATGCAGGCCGACATCGACCTCGAGGGCGAAGCGCAGTTCGGTGCCGAGTTCTGCGGCGAGCGTCCCATACTCCGCCAGCCGGTCCGGTGTATCGATCAGCCAGCAGACGCGCGACCGCCAGCCGGCGCCGCCTCTGGCAAGCGCCGCTTTTGCCGCGCCCACCGGCATCGGCTTGCCGTAGAGGAGATCGCCCGCGGGAAAAGCGTCCAGCACCGCCTGCGTCACCGGCGGATGGAAGCTCATGAAGCGGCTGGTTTCGAGCGTCTTGGCGATGTGCGAAAGCAGCGGCAGGCAAGGCAGCGACTTGTCGACCAACCGCACGGTAAGGCCCGGCGCCAGGCGCTCCTTCACCAGCGCGATATTGGCGTCCAGCCGGTCGCGATCGAGCACCAGGCAGGGCCGGAAGATCTCCGCCGCCTTGAGCGCCTTCGACAGTTCGGCGAAATAGGCGCTCATTGTTGAATGCCGAACAGGCCGGCCATATAGGGCGACACGAAGCGGTTCTCAGGGTCGATGTCGCGGCGGACCGCCATCGCGTCATCCCAGCGCGGATAGAGCTTTCTGAAATCCGCCGCCGTCAAGCTGTGCATCTTCCCCCAATGCGGCCGCCCGCCATATTTGCGGAAGATCGGCTCGGCGGCGCGCATGAAGGGCAGCGGATCGTTCGCCGCGTCGTGGTGGATGGCGATCGAGCAGGTCAGCCTCCTGTGGAAGGGCGAAAGCCAGAATTCGTCGGGCGCCACCGAACGCACTTCCATCGGGAAATACACTTCCGGGAAGCGCTTTTCGGTCAGCTCGATGATCTCGGCCAGCGCCTTCGGACCTTCCTCGTAAGGCAGATGATACTCCATCTCGTTGAATTTGGTGCGACGGTCGCTGGCATAGACGTTGAGCCAGTCCTGCACATAATCCTCGGCCGGCACCTTCTTGACCGCGCCCGTGATCAGCGCACGGCGCAGCGCCGGCAGCCAGCGCAGCGCGGTGCGCAACTTGCGCAACGTCGCCAAGCCCTCCTCGTCATCCTCGGTCGGCCGCGGCGTCGGCGCTGCGTCGCTCAGATCGCTGGCGATGAACTGCGCGTAGCCGGAGAACGGGATGTAATAGAACTCGGCCGAGCGGTGCGCGGCCATCATCGCCTCGAAGTCGCGCAGCATATCGCCGATCGGCAGCACCCATTTCCGGCGCCGCAGCCGATAGGTCGGGATGTTGTTCATCGTCACTTCGGTGAACGCGCCGAAGGCACCCAGCCCGACGCCCGTGGCGTGGATCATATCCGGGTCGCCCGCCCGGCTGTATTCGCGCAGCTTGCCTTGGCCGTCGACGAACTGCACCGTCTCAAGCTGGGTATGATAGGCGCCGAGCGTCGGGCCGGAGCCATGGGTCGCGGTGCCAAGTGCGCCGCCGATCGCCTGCTTGTCAATGTCGCCCATATTGGGCAGGCCCTGGCCGATGTCCTGCAGGATGTGCATCAGCGCGCCAAGCGTTGTCCCCGCCCTCACGCGTGCCCGATTGGCTGCGGCGTCATGCGAAACCAGCCCCTCGATCTTCGCCAGCGAGACGATGGTGCCGGCGGACTGTACCAGCGGCGTGAAGGAATGGCCGGCGCCGGCGACGCGCAGCGGACCGGGCGCGGAACGCACCAGGTCGGCCAACTCGCCGGCATCGGCTGGCGTGGCGATCAGCTTCGGCGCGGCGGTCACGAAGCCCGACCAGTTGCTCCAGGCATGTGCCATGGTCACCTCCCGCTCAGGCTGGAACGCGGCGCCGCGCAACCAGCACGAAGACGCCGAGCAGCGCCACGCTGGCCAACGCGCTTGCCGCGGCGAATTCCGGCACCGGCCGGAAATTTTCGCCGTCGATCAGCAGCGAGGCGGCTACCGGGCCGATGGCGAGGCCGAAGAGCTGCGCCGCCGGCACGAGCAGTACCGCATTGCGCGTCTCGTCGGCGGTGATCGCCAGCCGGATCTGGTAGGGCACGATGAAGAGCAGGATGAAGCCCATCACCAGCGCCACCGCCCAGAAGACGGAGAGCCCAGGGCCGGAAGCAAGCAGCACCGAGCTTATCGCCGCGACCGCGCCGATGACGGTGATGGCGAAGCGAAAGTCGATGCGCGCTTCGAAGACGGTGGCGGTCATGGCGCCCGCCACTTGCGCGGCGAGGCTTGCCGAGACCATCAGGCCGACGGTGCGGCCGTCGATGCCGAACTCGGCGCCGAGCGGCTCCAGAAATGCCCAGACAGCGCCGAAGAACATGAAGTAGCAGAAGATCGACAGCAGCGCGGCGATGGCCGGCACAGTGAGCACATTGGCAAAATGCTCGTCCTTCGGCAGATCGGCATAGTCGTCCGGCACGATCCAGGCGACGACGAGCGACAGAAGGCAGACAACACCAAGCGCGACGAAGCCGCCGGCCGCGCCGGCGGCAGGAACGACGTAGAGCGCAAGCAGCAGCGCCAGCGCGCATTGCGCCAAGGTCTGTAGCGTGACGAAGTAACCGCCGATTCTCTCGGCCCGGCGCGAGCGGGCGATCAGCTCGGTGGCCACTGCGACAAGCCCGCCCTCCGCAAGACCGGCGAGCGTGCGCGCGCCTATCAGCGCATTGGAGCTGCCGGCGTAGGCGGTCCAGAAATTGGCGAGCGCCAGCAGAACCAAAAGCGCAGCGCTCTTCCAGCGCATGTTGCGGGCAGGCAAGAGCATCGCCACGATCGCCGAACCGATGGCGATCGCGATCATCTCGGCGGTGGCGACCAGCGCCAGCTCGTCACCGGTGACATGCCCCTCGCTATAGAGCGCGCCGAGCAGCACCGGCTGCAGCCCGAGGATGAGCAGGCCGACCGAGCCGACCCAGAGCGCGGCGGCGAGTTGCAGGCCGGTCGGATTGCCGACCAGCCAGTCGCCATTTTCCGCATGCGCGGCATCAGTCGCTGTCACGAGGCGCCCTCCCTTGCAGCCCGGTGAAAAAACTGACAAGTTGTCAGCATTCACGAAACTGATACTTGATCAGTTTCCTGTCAACCGAGAATCCACGACTGCCCGCGCGAGATGAGGCAAGCAAGGCAAACGGCGACGGAACCCAGGCGCAGGCCCAAGCAGGAGCGCAGCCGCGAGCGCATCGACGCGATCCTCGCCACGACCATGCGGCTGATCGGCGAGAAGGGCATCGATGCGGTGACGATGAAGGAAGTCGGCGCGCTGGCCGGCGGACCGATCGCGACTGTCTACCACTACTTCCCGAGCAAGTCGGCGATCCTGGCGATGCTCTACGAGCGCTTCTCGGAGGAGAGCCGGGCCCGCTTCGGCGCGATCATCGCCGATATCCGCGGGGTGGATGACGTGACCGCCGCCGCCGATCGGCTGCTCAACGATTACTACGGCCGTGTCGCGGCCGATCCGGCGATCCAGGATCTGCAGAACGCGATCCAGGCCGACAAGGCGCTGCAGCATCTCGACATCGCCGAGACGCGGCATCAGGCGAAGATGTTCTGCGACCGTGTGGCGCCGATGCTGAAGCCTAAGCAGCGCGAAGCGTTCGGGCGCGTGGTGTTCCTGATCTTCCAGCTCGCCGGCGGCGTCGTGCGGCTGGCGCTGACGCAGGACAAGGCGGAAGGCCGGCGCACGATCGAGGATTACCGGTCGATCATCCACGCGCAGTTGCGGTTGTTTTTGTAGGGTTTAGCGATGGCGAAGAATGGAAGCGTAGCATTCCTTCGCGCCCCCCTCTGTCCTGCCGGCGCTCTTTCTCTTCGTCATCCTCGGGCTTGACCCGGCTTGACCCGAGGGATCCATGCCGCGACGCTTGCCCAGATGCTGCGTATCAGAATTCTGCACCGCCGCGGCGCTCATAGGTCACGGCATGGAGCCTAGGGTCCGCGCTCCGCTTCGCGTCGCTCCGCCCCAGGATGACGAAGAGGAAGAATCCAGCTTCGGCCCGAGGATCTCCACCAGCCAATCAACAAACACCCTCACCCGGGGCGACAACTGCCGGCTCGGCGGATAGAGCACCGAGATCGGCGTGGGCGTCGGCGGGAAATCGGGAAGCACTTCAACCAGCCGGCCTGCCTCTAGGTCATCCGCATATCGGAGCCTTGGCGCCTGGAACAGCCCAAAACCCAGCCGGACCAGCGCAGCACTGGTGTCTGAATTGGCGACGGTGACCCGCGACGGCAGGATTATTTCACGAACCTTGCCGTCGACGGTGAATTCCAGCGGCATCACCTGCCTTGTGCGCGACGACACGAAGCCGATCATCATATGGCCAGCCAAATCGTCCGGCGTGCGCGGCACGCCGTGGCGTTCGAGATAGGCGGGGCTGGCGACGGTGATCTCGCGCGCGATGCCGAGGCGCCGCACGATCATGTCGCTGTCGGGAAGCGTGCCGGCCCGGATGACGCAATCGACCCCTTCGCGCACGAGGTCGACGAGGCGGTCGCCTTCGCCGATATGCACCGTCAGGCCCGGATATCTGGCGAGCAGTGCCGGCAGTTCGGGCAGCAGGAAGGTGCGCGCCATGTGGCCGTTGACATCGACGCTGAGGCGTCCGCGCACCTCCTGCGCGCCGAAGCTGCCCTCGGCATCTTCGATATCGGCGAGGATGCCGATGCAGCGCTGGTAATAGGCTTCACCGTCGAGCGTGGTGGTGACGTGGCGCGTGGTGCGGCGAAGCAACTGCACGCCCAACCGCTCCTCCAACTGCTTGATCGCGGCGGTGGCGCTGGAGCGCGGCAGGCTTAGGTCGGCGGCGGCCGCGGTGAAGCTGCGCCGTTCCACGACGCGGGTGAAGAGCCGCATGCTGTCGAACCTGTCCATCGGAGATTGTTCGCATATGCTGAATAGAGTTGGCAATCCATTCCCGATTATATCGGTCATTCAGGCGAGTATATGGATCTCCATCGCCAAGAAGGAGATTTTGCCATGACCAGCCGTCCCATCGCTCTCATCACCGGCGGCAGCCGCGGCCTCGGCCGCAACACCGCGCTCAACCTCGCCCGCAGGGGCGTCGACGTCATCCTCACCTACCGCTCGCGCGCCGACGAGGCGAAGGCGGCGATCGCCGAGATCGAGGCCGCCGGCGGCCGCGCCGCCGCGCTCGAGCTCGACACCGGCGCCGTTGCCACTTTCCCCGCTTTCGTCGCGGCGCTGAAGAATGCGCTTCAGGAAACGTGGCAGCGCGACCGCTTCGACTATCTCGTCAACAATGCCGGCACCGGCCTGCGCAAGCCGATCGCCGAGACGACGCAGGAGGAATTCGACGCACTGATGAACATCCATCTCAAGGGCGTGTTCTTCCTCACCCAGGCGCTGCTGCCGCTGATCAACGATGGCGGCCGCATCGTCAACGTGTCGAGCGGGCTGGCGCGCTTCTCGGTTCCGGGCTCGGCCGCCTATGCGATGATGAAGGGCGGCATCGAGGTGTTCACGCGCTACCTCGCCAAGGAGCTTAGCCAGCGCCGCATCACCGCCAACACCGTGGCGCCCGGCGCCATCGCGACCGACTTCAACGGCGGCCATGTGCGCGACGACGCCGAGATCAACCGCGTCGTGGCCGGAATGACGGCGCTCGGCCGCGCCGGCGTCGCCGACGATATCGGGCCGATGATCGCCTCGCTGCTGTCGGAGGACAATCGCTGGGTCAACGCCCAGCGCATCGAGGTGTCGGGCGGGATGAATATCTGAGTGCCGGGTAGAGCAATTCCGGGCGAAAAACCGCTGCATACCTTCCTGGAATTGCCCTACGTGACCTGGTGAATCAACCCTTCGAAGCCGTCGGCAAGATTGGCATTGCCGGCGGCGATGAAGCTCGACAGATTGCGGGCGCGGCCGGGCGTCTTGTTGGCATCGAGCAGCACGGCCCTGCCCTCATGCACGACGAAGTCGAACTTGCCATAGTCGAAGCCGAGCCTGCGTCTTAGCGCGCGCAGTTCGTCGGGGACCGGCACCGCCTCGCGGCGGATCGTGTCGTCGCCCTTGACGAGGCTTTGCGGCGAGACATGGCGGGTACAACGCTCGCGCTCACCGCAGAACAGCCAGAATCGGGCGGCGAAGCCATCCGGCTCAGGCTCGGGCACGAATTTTTCCACGATGAGATCCTCGCGCCCGAACACCTCTGCCGGAATATCCGTGAGCGAGGCATAGACCTGGTAGCTTTCGAAGGGTTCGACGCCGGGAAACGGCTCCGGCTTGCCGACACGGCGCGCGCGCTGGTTCAGTTGCTGCTCCGGCGTTCCCCAATGGTTGAGGGTGCTCTTGACGATAACCTGCCCCTTCCAGCAGTCGTCCTTGCCGATGACGGCACCGCTGATGCGGCGCTTGGAAATATCGGCGGCGCCGAGATTGAGGCAGAAGGGAAAGGCGCGCGCATACTCGACATAATCGGGTGACGTTACGGTCGCGTCGACATGCAGCACCGCGATGTCGGCGGCCGGCTTCGCCGACGTGCCGTTGAGTACCTGCACCGAATGGCCGCGGCGCTTCAGTTCCTCAAGCAGATCGAAGAGCATGTACGGGCTGTCCCGGCGCCAGAGCAGCCCGCGCCGGCTTTGGAACCGGTCGAGCTCATGCGTGATGACGGCGATGCGTGCCATTGTTCCTCACTTGGCTTATCAAGCGTTGTCCCCTATTCGATCGAATACAACGCGCTACCGGGCTGGGGTTTGCATGAGCGAGCATTGGAATGCAATTCGCAAACATTGGCAGTTGCTCGGCTCACCCCTGCGGCCGCCGGCGGAGGTTGTCGAAAGCTACGACCGCGAGCTCGACCTCACCCGGTCGCATGTCGTGATGTTCGGCGTGACGCCGGAGCTAGCCGGACTGGGCGCGAGGATGACGGCCGTCGACGAGTCTTCGGACATGATTGCCGGCATCTGGCCGGGCGACACCGATACGCGCAAGGCGGTGCAGGGCGACTGGTTCGATCTGCCGTTCGGCGATGCAAGCGTCGAGACAGTGATCGGCGACGGATGTCTCTCGGTCATCGGCGCCGCCGACCTCAGGCGCACGCTATTTGCGTCGATCGCGCGTGCGCTCAAGTCGGACGGCCGCGCCGGCATCAGGCTTTACGCCTCTCCCGAAACACCGGACGACCCCGAGGACGTCCGCGCTCTGGCGCTAAGCGGCGGCGTCTCGACTTTCCATGAGCTCAAATGGCGCGTGGCCATGACCGCGATCGGCGACGCGCCGGATTACACGATCCCGGTTAAAGGCATCCTCGAACAATTCGACCGGGTGTTTCCCGACCGCGAGGCGCTGTCGGCCCGAACCGGATGGGGACTGCCGGTCATCGGCACTATCGACGTGTATCGGAACTCGTCCGCCATCTACAGTTTCGCCCCGGCGGCAGTGCTGATCGAGGAAGCCCAGACCTTTTTCGACGATCTCCGGCTGGCCTCTAGCGGCACCTACGGTCTAGCCGAACGCTGCCCGCTGCTGGTGCTGCGCTCGCCGAAGCGCCCGGACTAACGGGCTGGATTGCTCGCCCACGCTTCGCGCGGCCACCGCATTTCCGCCCAGGGCTCCGCCTAAGAAAAATTTCGCGCTGTGGCCCCCCCTCGCGCGCCTTGACTCTCGCAAGCCACCAGCCTATTTCAGCGCCACGTTAGCACTCGCCTTTGGTGAGTGCTAACTTATATCCGGCGGCCTCGCCGGATGGAGGAACAGTTCTCACCGTTCTCATTCGAGGAAGACAACATGGCAAAGTCCAAGTTCCGCCCGCTTCATGACCGCGTGGTCGTTCGCCGGGTCGAATCCGAATCCAAGACCGCCGGCGGGATCATCATCCCGGATACGGCGAAGGAGAAGCCGCAGGAAGGCGAGATCATCGCCGTCGGCTCCGGCGCCCGCGACGAAAACGGCAAGCTCGTCCCGTTGGACGTCAAGGCCGGCGACCGCATCCTGTTCGGCAAGTGGTCCGGCACCGAAGTCAAGCTCAATGGCGAAGACCTTCTGATCATGAAGGAATCCGACATCATGGGCATCATCGGCTGAACATCGGCCTCACCGTCAACTGAATCTTGAATCTGCGGGTTCGACCCGAACCCCTGACAGGAGCTTACAATGGCTGCAAAAGACGTAAAGTTTTCCCGTGATGCCCGCGAGCGCATGCTGCGCGGCGTCAACATCCTCGCCGACGCGGTGAAGGTCACGCTCGGTCCCAAGGGCCGCAATGTCGTCATCGACAAGTCATTCGGCGCCCCGCGCATCACCAAGGACGGCGTCACCGTCGCCAAGGAGATCGAACTCGAGGACAAGTTCGAGAACATGGGCGCGCAGATGGTGCGTGAGGTCGCCTCGAAGACCAACGACATCGCCGGCGACGGCACCACGACCGCGACCGTTCTCGCGCAGGCCATCGTCCAGGAAGGCAACAAGGCGGTTGCCGCCGGCATGAACCCCATGGATCTGAAGCGCGGCATCGACCTCGCCGTCACCGAAGTCGTCAGCTCTCTCGGCAAGGCTGCCAAGAAGATCAAGACTTCGGAAGAAGTCGCCCAGGTCGGCACGATCTCGGCCAATGGCGACGAGTCGGTCGGCAAGATGATCGCGGAAGCGATGCAGAAGGTCGGCAACGAGGGCGTCATCACCGTCGAGGAAGCCAAGACCGCCGAGACCGAGCTGGAAGTCGTCGAAGGCATGCAGTTCGACCGCGGTTATCTCTCGCCCTACTTCGTCACCAACGCCGACAAGATGGTCGCCGATCTGGAAGACGCCTACATCCTGCTGCACGAGAAGAAGCTCTCCAACCTGCAGGCCATGCTGCCGGTCCTGGAAGCTGTCGTTCAGACCTCGAAGCCGCTGCTCATCATCTCGGAAGACGTCGAAGGCGAGGCCCTGGCCACGCTGGTCGTCAACAAGCTGCGCGGTGGCCTGAAGATCGCCGCCGTCAAGGCTCCGGGCTTCGGTGACCGCCGCAAGGCCATGCTGGAAGACATCGCCATCCTCACCGGTGGCCAGGTCATTTCGGAAGACCTCGGCATCAAGCTCGAGAATGTCGGCCTCAACATGCTCGGCCGCGCCAAGAAGGTGTCGATCTCCAAGGAGAACACCACCATCGTCGACGGCGCCGGCAAGAAGGCCGAGATCCAGGGCCGCGTGGCCCAGATCAAGCAGCAGATCGAGGAGACCACCTCGGACTACGACAAGGAGAAGCTGCAGGAGCGTCTGGCCAAGCTCGCCGGCGGCGTTGCGGTGATCCGCGTCGGCGGTGCGACCGAAGTCGAGGTCAAGGAAAAGAAGGACCGCGTTGACGACGCTCTGAACGCGACCCGCGCGGCCGTGGAAGAAGGCATCGTCGCCGGCGGCGGCGTCGCGCTCCTGCGCGCTTCGGCCAACGTCAAGGCAACCGGTGTCAACTCCGACCAGGCTGCCGGCATCAACATCGTGCGCCGCGCGCTGCAGGCTCCGGCTCGCCAGATCGCGGCCAATGCTGGTGCCGAAGCCTCGATCGTTGCCGGCAAGATCCTCGAGAACAAGGGCGCGACTTTCGGCTTCAACGCCCAGACCGGCGAGTATGGCGACATGATCGGCATGGGCATCGTCGACCCGGTCAAGGTCGTGCGCACCGCTCTCCAGGACGCGGCCTCGGTCGCCGGCCTGCTCGTCACCACCGAAGCCATGATCGCCGAGGCTCCGAAGAAGGAAGCCGCCGGCGGCATGCCGGGCGGCATGCCTGGCGGCGGCATGGGCGGCATGGGCGGCATGGACTTCTAAGAAGTCCATAAGCACGCCCATCAACTAACATTGCTCAAGCCCGCGAACGGGCTTGAGTGGCGGCATGGACTTCTAATCCAAGCCACTTGGCTAAATACGGAAAGGGCGCCGCAAGGAGCCCTTTTTGTTTGACGTTTCGCAATCGGCCTTTCGATCAGCCCACTTAAGCGGCGCTCTCGGCCTGCTGCACCACCTTGCCCGACCTCAGCCACGACTGCGAGCGCGAGCGATCACGGGTGGCGCGGGCGATAGGGGCTGGCGCGAAAGCCGCGCCCAGGCCCCCGCCGCCGCCCTGCCAAGCTCTAGATTCTGGCCAACTCGCTTTCTGCGTAAGCGCTGTTTTCCTTACACCTTGATCACGTTGCGACGGATTCGGATTTTGCTTTCTGCTCGACGAGCTTACTGTGCTCGGAACAAGTTGGCTTGAGAGGGATGATGTCGGTGCCAGTAATCTAGGAACGCTCGTAATTTTGGTAGCGCTTGTTTTCGGTCTGGAAAATAGATGAAAAAACCAGGACTCGTGGGCATGAAAGTTTCGAGGCAGGTTTCAAGGAGACCCTGGCGGATCAGCGGCTCGACAACGGCAGCGATATTGTAAGCTAGACCTACGCCTGCCTGCGCGGCTGAGAGGGAGGTCGCAGGTCCATTTACGGTTAGACGCCCTTCTACGTCCATCACAAAAGCTCGGGTCCCATTCTCGTTAGTGCGTTCTACAAAATCCCAGCGGTAGACCGCGCCTCCAGCGAGCCGAATATTGATACAGGCATGGTGCTCAAGCTCTTCCGGCCGCACAGGCTTCCCGCGCTCGGCAAAGTAAGCAGGTGACCCCACGACAACCCTCGGAGAAGCCGGGGTAAGCCGTACGGCCACCATATCCTGTGCGATCATCTCCCCGATCCTGATGCCGGCATCATAGCCTTCTGCGGCGACATCGACGAAACGGTCCTCAAAGACCAGTTCGAGTTCGATGTCCGGGTATGCGTCAGTAAATCCCTTGAGCATGGGCTCGACGAGCGTCTGCGCAACGTAAGGTACGCTCAAGCGCAGCAGCCCTCTTGGGTTATCACTGAGGCGCTGAGCCGCCTCATATGCAGCTTCAACGTAGGCAACGCCCGCTGTAGCCTGCTCCAGAAAGAGTTGTCCCGCTTGGGTAAGGCCGACAGACCGTGTTGTGCGGGTGAAAAGCGGCGCGCCCACACGCGCTTCCAGTTGCTTGACCGTCCAACTGATCGCAGCAGGCGTCACGCCGAGTTCGAGCGCAGCAGCCGTAAAACTGCGTCGTTCCGCGACACGGGTAAAGACGACTATTCCATCCAGCAGGTCCGCTCGCATTATCAAATCTACCTTAAAAACCCTTTCATATTTTTGCAGATTATCAAATCAGAATCCAATCAGCTATCTTCAGACCGATAGGGAGGAAGCGCCGCCGATGCCCATGACATCGATTACCCGCCGGAACCTCAGTCTTGCTATCGGTGCGACTGCCGTCCTCCTCAGCGCAAAGAAAAATACCATGGCACAGACACTTACCGAGCAAACCCAGCGACTGCCTGAAAAAGTCAGCTTTAAAAGCGGGGACGGGTTCGTCGTAGCCAATCTTTATCTTCCAGAGGGACATGATCCATCGCGCCGCTATCCAGCCGTGGCGCTCGCCGGTTCGCTAACCTCGGTCAAGGAGATGATGGCCGGAAATTATGCTGGCGAGCTTACCCGGCGCGGCATCATTGCGCTCGCAATTGACTATCGCAATTACGGCGAGAGTAGCGGTGCGATGCGGCAGTTCGAGGACCAAGCTTCAAAGGCAGAGGACTTGTCGGCCGCCTTGCGGTACCTGAAGAAACGTAGCGACGTCGCCGGGACCGGTATCCTCGGAATTTGCACGTCCGGCGGCACGGCTCTTTACACGGCTGCGAAAGATTCCAATGTAGGCGCCCTAGCCATCGTTGCAGGCTTTTTCTCCGACCCGGACCTAGTGTTGAAGATGTTCGGCGGCAAAGAAGGTATCGACAGCCGGATCGCGGCTAGTCGAGAGGCGCGTAAGCGTTACGACGAAGAAGGAGTAATCCAGACGGTCTTCGCGTATATGCCGAACGACAAAACTGCGGTGAGCTCCGGCCCAAACGAATACTATATGGATCAGTCACGCGGCGGGAGCGTTCGTGCCTGGCGCAACGAGTTTGCCGTTATGGCGTGGGAGCCTTGGCTCGCGTTTGATCCTTTGGCGCAGGCTCCCCATGTTACGGCACCAGCTCTCGTAGTTCATTCAGATGGCGCAGCGTTCCCTGATCAAGCTCGCAAAATGTATGGCCTTTTGGCGGGTCCGAAAGAATTACATTGGACAGAGGGAAAACACTACGACTTCTACGACCAAGCCGAGGCAGTGCGTCAGGTTGCTGACCGAGTTGCGTCGCACTTCCACAATAAGCTGGGTTAGGACGGCTCCAGGGCGACGAGGCTTCCGAAACCGGGAACGGAGCAGACAGCTAGCGATCCGCCAGCGCCAATTTCGCGCCGAGCATGACGAAGGCGCCGGCGAAGGTGCGGCGCATCCAGGTCAGCACCATCGGCCGCGACACGACATGGCTGCGCACCGAAGCCGCGAACACGCCGTAGACGACGAAGACGAGGAAGGTCATCAGCATGAAGACGCCGGAGAGCTCCAGCATCTTGGCGAAAGCGTGCGGCTCCGTGGTGCTGACGAATTGCGGCAGGAAGGCAAAAAAGAAGATCGACAGTTTTGGGTTTAAGATGTTGATCAGGATGCCGGAGGTGATCACCTTGCCGGGAGAGCGTGGCGCGGCGTTCTGGTCGACGGCAAGACCGCCCTTCTCCTTCAGCGTGTTCCAGGCCATGTAGAGCAGATAGGCGACGCCCAGATATTTCAGCGTCTCGAAGGCGACGGCGCTTGTGTGCAGGACCGCCGCAAGGCCGGTGATGGCCGCCGCCATGTGCGGGATGATGCCCAGCGTGCAGCCGCAAGCGGCGATGATCGCGGCGCGAGCCCCGCGCGAGAGGCCGGCGCTCAACGTGTAGAGAACGCCGGTGCCGGGCGAAGCGACGATAATCAGCGACGTCAACAGGAATTCGATGCTCACGGTTTCCTCCACTGCCTGCCCGCGCGGCAAGGTATCGGGAGGTCCAAGTGTGGGCAAGCGGGGGAGAGAGTAATCCCCCCTTGCGGCAGGGCAATCGCATATGGAATTGCCGAGTCTTTGCAACGGTTTAGCCGTCGCAAGACAAATCTGCGGGCGTTCGGTCGCTGTATTGAGACGGAATCGGACCGAGAACGGACCAGAATCAAACCGCGAACTGCCAGCGTCGACGATTTTCCCGGCCCCCGGCGACGATTTTCCCGGCCCCCGGCCAAGTACCTGGAAAACCAAGAAAATCGCCATATGCGATTCCCCTGCCCCTTGCGGGGAGATGGCCTGCAGGCCAGAGGGGCGCGCGCAGGAACGCGCCCTCTCAGTCTGTCCGATCTTTGGAAACGAGATGGCGTCCCGAAGTAGAAATCAACTGAGACGCCGGCGGGACAGCGCCCCCCTCTGCCCTGCCGGGCATCTCCCCCACAAGGGGGGAGATCGGCAGTTCGAGCGGCAGCCCCCTCGCCGCCCTTGCCATCAGGCAGTCGTCGCCGCCGGGCATGCAGGCGCGGCAGACATGCGGGCGGGCTTCGTAAATCGCGCAGGCCGTCTGCTTGCCCACCTCGCCGCGAAGCGCGGCGCAGCGGCCGTCCTCGCACAGCATGCCTGACAGGTCGGTCGCGACCAGCTCTTGCGGGATGCGGTCGAGCTCGGCATCCTCTTCGGTCGAGAAGCGCGGCCAGTCCGCCGAATAGGCGCAGCAGGCGCCGCAGCTCTGGCAGTCGAAGGCGGCCGATGCATCAAGCAGGGTCAGGAAGGGTCGGTCGTGCGGCAAGGCGATCCTCATGCTGCCGGTGCCTTTAGCACAGAGCCGGGAAATGCGCGGCATCCGGCCGAGCAAAAAATTTTGTCTTGCCGGGAACCTTTTGGCGGCTGGCGGTTTTGTCCCTGTTGTCAGCAGTTCACGAGTATCGAGAAAAGCTGATGACAAAAGACGCCTCCCGCGCCCTGAAAAAGCGCGAGAGGCGTTTTTCTGTTCGCCCTACATGATCGTGCTCATCATCGGCCGGATTTCATAGCGGAAGCCGCGGCCGGAACGCGCCACCGGGTCGCCGTCGGTCACGGCCCTGGCCTCGGCTTCCGTGGCGACCTGCAAGATCAGAAGCCCCCAAGGTCCGGCTGGATCGGCGACTGGGCCGGCAATCATCATTTTGCCTTCACGAAGCAGGCCGCGCAGATAGTCGGAATGGGCATTCATCAGCGCCCTCTCCTCCTCCGTCAGGGTGAAGGCGAAATCCGGACGCGGCGGAATCAGCCGGCAATGGAAGATTGAAGGCGACGTGACATTGGTCTCCTTGGCCAGGAATTCGTCCAACCAGCCCAGCACGCGCTCCCAGCCGGAACCGTGATCGCGGCAGGAGTCGCGGCGCGATCCGAAGCCGTCATGGCGGAGCGTCAGCCGGGTGCCGTTCTCGACGGCTTCGAGCGTATAGGTGACGGTGGTGAGGTTATCGCCGTCCCACGGCGCCCTCCAGGTCATCACCAGGCGATGCGGCGGCTCGACTTCGAGATATTCGCCGCCGACATGGAAATCATGGCCGTCGGCGCCCTTGCCTTCCGAGCGCCAGGCGCCGCCCGGCCGGACATCGGCCGTGTGCTTCGTCGTCCGGTACATGTCGTCGGCGCCCCACCAGAGCGGAATCTGGTCCTCGGCGGTGATGGCGCGGAAGACGCGCTCCGGCGGCACGGCGATCGTCACCGTGGCAAGGATGGTGCCGGCGGAAATGTCGGCGATCGCGCGTGGTTTGTCTCGGCTGGCCATCATTCATTCTCCAGGTAGGATTTGAGATTGCCGAGGCTGTGCTGCCAGAAGTCGCGGTAAGGCAGGATCCAGTCGGCGACATGCTTCAATTCCGCCGGCTCCAGCCGATAGACGCGCTCGCGGCCCTGCCGCTGCTCGGAAACGGCATTGAGCTCGCGCAGTATCCTCAAATGCTTGGAGATGGCCGGCCGGCTCTGCGAGAAGGCGGAAGCCAGTTCGTTGACCGGCGCTGGGCCCTGCCGCAGCCGGTCGAGGATGGCGCGCCGCGTCGGATCGGCGATGGCGCGGAAGACGGAACGGTCGTGCTCAGCCTGCGGCATAATGCGTATCCATTTGGTTACGTATTATGCCGAATTGCGTCGCCGGTCAATTCTCCCCGACCGGAGGTGCCTTTGGCGCAACGGAACCGCGAAGCACTCCGGCCCGTTTCTCTCCGCGAATTGGATCTCCGGGAGATGCGGAGATGGTGAACATGGACCAAATAGTGGGCTTGGCGAAGCAGATCAAAGGTTCGATCCGGCAAGCCATAGGCAAGGCCACCGGCAACCGCCCGATGGAAATCAGGGGCATGGCGGACAAGTCGGCAGGCCAGGTGCAGAAGGCCTGTGGCGACATGAAAGCCACGCTCAAAAAGGCGATGTGACCAGCGGGCCCCGCGGTCAGATCTCAAAGGCCCGGCACGGGCTGTCTGCCATGCCGATCGCGGTGATGTGGCAGGCCGCACGGAACTCAAACATTGCCCGTTCGTTGTCGTGCCGGATGCGGTTGGCGCATCCCGCTCCTATTCCAGGCCCAGGAGATGCGGATATGGTGAACAGGCATCAAGTTGCCGGCATCGCCAAGCAGGTAAAAGGCAGGCTGACGCAGGCGGCCGGCAAGGCCACCGGCAGCCGGCGCTTGCAGGTGAAAGGCATGTCCGAAAGAATCGCCGGCAGGGTGCGCCAAGCCTATGGCGACGTGAAGGACAAGGCTCGCAAGGCGCTCTGATCCGTTGCCCCTGTTGAGGGCAGTGGCCGCCCGCGCGCCGGCCAGTTCGTCGTTTGCGCGCCGACTGCGCCAAGACCACAGAACAGCCCGAGCCACGGGCCTGGAGCAACTCTACCCCCGGCTTTTCCGTTCACATCGCCCAGCTTTTGCCGAAGGCATTGGTGAAGACGACCTCGCCATGGTCGCCGGCCGCCTCGCCCAGGACCACGTCCATGTGGTCACCGGTCACCCGTGCCAGCGCGAAGCCGCCCATGAAGGCCGCCTTCGGCTTGACGAGGTCGAGCCCGTCGCGCCGGTAGATCATCGGCACTGCGTGCTGATGGCCGTGGAAAATGGCGATCACATTGTAACCCTTCAGCGTGGCGATAAGCGCCTGGCGGTCGGCGTCGCCCCACCAATGCGGGCGGCCGGCGCCGTCGTCGCCATAGGTGCGCTTCACCGGATCCCAGCGCTCGACCGAGAAGGTGTCCCAGCCATAGTGCTGGAAGAGGATCACCGGACGGCCGTCGCCGGCATAGGTCGCAAGATCCTGCTTGAGCCATGGCAGGCTGCCTATCGCGTCATGGCCGGTGTCGCCGGCGAAGCGATGCGTCTGGACAAGGTGCAAGCCGCCCCAGTCCCAGGAATAGCAGTCGGTGTCGACATCGTAATTGGTCGCCGGCACCGGCGGCTTGAAGAAGACGCCGGGGCGATGATTGACCTCGACATAGTCGCGCATCTCGCGACGGTACCAGTCGACATGGCGCTTCGGTCCATTCTGGTCGAGATCGTGATTGCCGAGCCCGACATAGACCGGGACATGCACGCGATCGGGCCCGATGCCTTGCTGGTAGCGCTGGCTGAACTGTAGAAGTTGCGTGCCTTCGCTCGGCTCAGTGATCTGGCCGCCGCCGTCGTCGGTGATGTCGCCGCCGGTGACCAGGCCGAGCGGCGTGCCGATGCGCGTGCCGGCCGAGCGCAGGCCGGTGGCGGCGCCGTTGATCTCGGCCGGCCACTCCTTGTCGTCGATTGCGTTGAGCGCCGCCACATTGCGCAGCAATGCCGCGTCGGTCTTGCCCTCCTGCTCGCAATGCGGGCTCAGCCCGGTCGCCATGCGGCAGGCATGGATATCGGCGATGAACAGGAAGGTGGCGTCAATCGGCTGGATACGCTGGCCGGTCTGGGCGAAGGTGGTGTCCGGCAGGGCGCAGGTCGCGGCGAGGCCGGCCGCCCGGGCCAGGAGATCGCGCCGGGACAAGAATGCTGAGGATCGGCGATTCATCATCATGCCATTGGAACATTTTCAGCGCCGGATCGTCCAGATTGGCGGTCCTTTTCAAGCAACGGTTGAATCGTGAAGGGCACTTGGGTCGACAGCGCAGAGAGGGTCTGTCATTGCTTCGAGAACACATTCCCAGGGGAGAAGGCATGAAACCCGTGACGACCGGCATGGCATTCGCCATGCTTGCCCTCGCCGGAACCGCCGCGGCGGCCGACTGCATCGACGCCACATCGGCCAAGGCCGGCTTCGTGCTGGAGAAGCCCGGCATCCGCAGCGAGTTCCGGCCGGCGCCGGGCGGCATGGTCGCGGTCGCCAACAACTACCAGTCGCAATCGCCGCAGACGCAATATCTCTATGCCGGGCTGATCGAGATTTTCCGCGATAGCGACACAGGCCGGCTGTCGATGATCCCGCTCGGCGATCTCAAAAAGCTCTTCCCGCTGAAGGCGGGCGCCAAGAGCAAGACCGAGTTCGTGCGGCTGTCGGCGGGAAAGGCGCCGAAGGGCACCGAAACGCTGGCTTTAACCGTCAAGGGCAAGGACACCTACAAGCTGGGCGACTGCAAATACACCGTGCTGACGGTGAAAGAGACGCTGACCGGCGATTCCGGCGCGGTGATCGACAGCTTCACCGCACTCTATTCGCCCGAACTGCAAGCGGTGCTGGCGCGACGCTATGACGAGGGCACGAGCGCGCAGAGCGAAGTGGGATTCGAGACGATCAAGCCGCTGAGGGAGTGAGGGCTACCTTTCAGTCAGGACTGAGATGATCCTCATGCCGGCATCAGCGGATTGGCTGCTGCCGCAACACCCTGCGGCGTCGTCTGGCGGGCGGACCGTTCTGTGATGGCGAGGGCTCGACTCGCTCCAACCCCGCCAGGCACTCCCGCAACACACCGGCATCCTGCGCGGTCTTGGCCATCGACATGGCGCCGGAGTAAGCCGCCACGGTCAGCGCGGCAAAGCGATCGGGATCGGTTCCACCCTCCCCGCCGGCCTCCTGATCGGCGCGCACCTTGTCGGCGATCGCCCGCCGCCAGCCGGCGAAAATATCGGCCAACGCGATACGGAAATCGGGATCGGCGAACGACAGCTCATGCGCCAGATTGTTGAGCGGGCAGCCGCGCACATAGCCTTGCTGCTCGAGCGCGGCCGCCAGCGTCTCGAACACGGCGCGCACGCCTTCGCGCGCCGAAGGCGCCGCCCGCACCGGCTCGATCCAAGTCTGCCGAACCGCGGCCGCCACCCGTTCCTCGATCACCGCCAGCGCCAGCGCCTTCTTGGTCGGGAAATGGTGGTGCAGCGCGCCGCCGGTGACGCCGGCCGCCGCCATCAGATCGCCGAGGCTGGAGGCGTGATAGCCGCGCGCCTGGAAGCAATCTTCCGCCACGTCGAGCACGCGGCACCGCATGCCCTGCGGATCGTTGGTGCGTTTCTTGCGCATCGAGCCCGGGCGCTTGGCAACCTCTGCTGACATTTCGTCACAATACCAGATTGACAAAACAGGACAACCGGTCTGTTCTAAAAACAGGACGATCACCCTGTTTTGGAACTCGACGATGAACCGTGCTCAAAACGACACCTCCGCCCGCCTTGCCTCGCCGATCGTGGAGCTCAGGCAATACACATTGAAACCTGGCCAACGCGAAACGCTGATCGCCCTGTTCGACCGGGAGTTCATCGAGAGCCAGGAAGCCGTGGGCATGACCATCATCGGCCAGTTCCGCGACCTCGACCGTCCCGACATGTTCGTCTGGCTGCGCGGCTTTGCCGACATGGAGGCCAGGAAGAAAGCGCTCACCGCCTTCTATGACGGCCCGGTATGGGCAGAGCATCGCAACCCCGCCAATGCGACGATGATCGATTCCGACGACGTGCTGTTGCTGAAGCCCGCATGGCCGGATGCGGGCATCGACCTGTCGGGACGGGAGCGGGCCCCGAGTGAAGGCGAAAACAAAAGTGCGGAGAGTCACTTAGAAGGCATTGTTGAGATTTCGATTCATCATTTGCGCCCGGGCATGGAAGCTGGCTTCGCCAAGCGTTTCCGGGCGGAAATGGTTCCGCAACTCACGGCGAAGGGTGGCCGGCTGCTCGGCGCCTTCATCAGCGAGCATGCCGAAAACACCTTTCCGCGGCTGCCGGTGCGAGCCGGCGAAAATGTCTTCGTCGCCGTTATCGGTTTCGGAGACGGCGCGCTGCAAACCGGAAATCGGATCGAGCTGGCCTCGCCTGATTTGATCAGGACAGAGGTGCTGCGCCTTTCGCCGACATTGCGTTCAATGCTGCGCTAGCCGAGGCGAAGCCCGTTCTGCGAGCCAGACCCGCCACTGTCCGCGCCCTCCCAACACCCTGAATCCGAGCCTATCCACTTCATCGAGGATCTGCTCGCGGATCCAGCGATGCGGCGCTTCGTCGTCATGGCGGGCGTGCCAGTACATCCTGACCGCCGGCGAGGGAATCGCAATCGGCGCCCGGTATATGCCGAGCGGCAAGGATTTCGCCGCCACGGCCGCGAACTGCATTGGAACGGCCGCCAGATAGGGTCCGCTCGCCACGGCCAACGCGACCGCCTGGAAATGCGGCAAGGCAAGTGTGACCCGGCGCGTCCGGCCCATCCTGGCCAGCGCGTCATCGGTGAAGCCCGACATCGAGCCGTCGATGGAGCGCAGCGCGTGCGGAAGCTCGCAGAAGAGATCGAGCGGCACCTGTTCGCCTTCGGCAATGCCGGCCCGATTGAGCGCTGCATTCCCCTTGGCCGCGATGATGGCGAAGGGCGAGCCGAACAGCGGCAGACTGGAAACCCATTCGGCGACTTCCAGGGGCCGCTCCAGCGCCACGTCGATTTGATCTTCCTGCAGCAGTTTCGAGACGTCGCCGATGGCGCTGTCCAGGAAGCGGAACGACACTGATGGCGCCACCGCCGCGATGCGGGCGGCAAGGGGCGGCATCAGGAGCATGGAAAAGAAATCCGCGCCCATGAAGGTGAAGGTCCGCTCCAACCTCGCCGGATCGAAGTCCTTCGCCGGCTGAAAAGCACGCTCGATCTCGCGCAGCGCGGCACCCACGGGCTCGGCCAGGCTTTCGGCGCGGGGCGTCGGCACCATCTCGTTGCCGCGCCGCACGAAGAGCTGGTCGTTGAGCGTATGGCGCAGGCGGTTGAGCGCGGCACTCACCGCAGGCTGGCTGAGGCCGATCTGCTCGCCGGCGCGCGTCACGCTTTTCTCGCGCAAAAGCGCATCGAGCACCCTCACCAGGTTGAGATCGAGCGCGTTCAAATTCATCGCATCAATTCATCCCATACGATCATTCGATTTCCATCGCCCACCCGCCCCAGGTTAGGTCGCTGTCGCCGCCGCTTCGCCGGCACCATATGGGAGAGCAATCATGACAATGATCAACCGGACCATCGCAGGCAAGGAACTCCTTTGGTTCAACAACACGCTCGTCGCCATCCAGGTCTCGTCGGCCGACGGCGAGGACGGCATCTGCGTCATCGGGCATCGCCTGCCCTATGGCGACTCCCCGCCGCTGCATCTGCACCGCAATGAGGACGAGGTGTTTCACATCCTCGAAGGACAAAATGCGTTTCCAGATCAACGGCCATGAGCGCGTCGTCGGCGCGGGCGAAACCGTCATCGCGCCGAAAGGCCTGCCGCATACATACAGGGTCGACTCCGCTGAGGGCGCGCGCACGCTCACCGTCACGCGCGGCTCGGATTTCGAGACGATGGTCCGCCTGGCGAGCCGCCCAGCCGAACGGCCGGACCTGCCGCAGCCGGGGGCGCCAACGCCGGAGATGATCGCGACGCTGACGAGACTCTGCGCCGAGTACGGCATCGACATTGTTGGGCCGCCGATGGGGTGAGAAACACTCCCTTCTCCCCTTGTACTTCTTGTGGGAGAAGGAAGAGGCACCCCTTCAACCGATTTGCATCTTCTCGCCCCCAATCTCCGCTTGATGCCATTTGTGCAACGCGATACGCCCTTGCGCAAAATCGACAGACCGGAGATTTCCCGTGAGCGCTGAGAAGACCAGAACCGAAACCGATACATTCGGTCCCATCGAGGTCGCGGCCGACCGCTACTGGGGCGCGCAGGCGCAGCGTTCGCTCGGCAATTTCAAGATCGGTTGGGAAAAGCAGCCGGCCTCGATCGTGCGCGCGCTTGGCATCGTCAAGCGCGCCGCGGCCGAAGTGAATATGGAAATGAAGCGGCTCGACCCGACCGTCGGCAAGGCCATCGTGGACGCCGCGCAGGAAGTGATCGACGGCAAGCTCAACGACCATTTCCCGCTGGTGGTCTGGCAGACCGGCTCGGGCACGCAATCCAACATGAATGCCAATGAAGTGATCTCCAACCGGGCCATCGAGATGCTCGGCGGCGTGATGGGCTCCAAAAAGCCCGTGCACCCGAATGACCACGTCAATATGAGCCAGTCGTCGAACGACACCTATCCGACGGCCATGCACATCGCCTGTGCCGAGCGGGTCGCGCATCACCTGATCCCAGCGCTCCACCATCTGCACAAGGCGCTCGGCGCCAAAGCCCGCGCCTTCAACCACATCATCAAGATCGGCCGCACCCACACGCAGGACGCCACGCCGCTGACGCTCGGCCAGGAATTTTCCGGCTATGCCGCGCAGGTCGCCTCGTCGATCAAGCGCATCGAGCAGACGCTGCCCGGTCTGCAGGAACTGGCGCAGGGCGGCACTGCCGTCGGCACCGGCCTCAACGCGCCGGTCGGCTTTGCGGAAAAGGTGGCGGACCGGATCGCTGCCATCACCGGCATCGCTTTCGTCACGGCGCCGAACAAGTTCGAGGCGCTTGCCGCGCATGATTCCATGGTGTTCTCGCATGGCGCGATCAATGCGGCGGCGGCGGCGCTCTTCAAGATCGCCAACGACATCCGCCTGCTCGGTTCCGGCCCGCGCTCTGGCCTCGGCGAACTGTCGCTGCCGGAAAACGAGCCGGGCTCGTCGATCATGCCGGGCAAGGTCAACCCGACGCAGTGCGAGGCGCTGACGCAAGTGTGCGTGCAGGTGTTCGGCAACAATGCGGCGCTCACCTTCGCCGGCAGCCAGGGCCATTTCGAGCTCAACGTCTACAACCCGCTGATGGCCTACAACTTCCTGCAGTCGGTGCAGCTGCTCGCCGACGCTTCCGTCTCCTTCACCGACAATTGCGTCGTCGGCATCGAGGCGCGGGAAGACAACATCAAGGCGGCGCTCGAGCGCTCGCTGATGCTGGTGACGGCGCTCGCCCCCACCATCGGCTACGACAACGCCGCCAAGATCGCCAAGACCGCGCACAAGAAGGGCACCACGCTGCGCGAGGAAGCTCTCGCCACCGGGCTGGTCAGCGAGGCCGATTACGACCGGCTGGTGCGGCCCGAGGACATGACGCATCCGGGGTAAGCATTTGGCACGAGGGCAGGCTGCGGCGGCCACGCAACTTCGTCATTCCCAGGGGGAAGCAGCCGCGAAGCGGCGTCGCGAAGACCCTGGGATCCATGCCGGTACCTCGGGCATGGAGCACAGCGGAGCAGAACCTGCACCGCGGCGGCGGTTTTGATGTCGCGGCATGGATCCTCGGGTCTCCGCCGCGTCGCTTCGCTCCTTGCTTCGCCCGTGGATGACGAAGCGAAAGGGATTTTGCGACAGCACAATTTCCTCCTTCAACGCAATCCGCCGACATAATTTTCGCGCGCGCCCGCCGATGCCGGAAACATCCACCCTGTGAACAATGTGTCGCCACATAAGCGGCTTTGGTGAACAGTCTTCGTCGTCTATCTGACTGGGCATTCAAACCCATTCGGAGACTCGCCATGTCCATCAACACTTCCGCCGCTGCTGCCGGCGCCGCGTCCAACAGCTCGACCACGATCCTGCTCGGCCGCATCCTGCTTGCCGTCATCTTCCTGCTTTCCGGCTTCGGCAAGCTCACCGCCATTTCCGGGACCGCTGGCTATTTCGGCGCCCTCGGTTTGCCTGTGCCGACCGTGACGGCCGTTGTCGTCGGCCTGATCGAGCTGCTCGGCGGTCTTGCCATTCTCGTCGGTTTCCAGACGCGGATCGCTGCCTGGGTGCTCGCCATCTTCACGATCGCCACCGGGCTGGTCGCTCATACCGGCTGGGCCGATCAGATGCAGATGATTCAGTTCCTCAAGAACCTCGCCATCACCGGCGGCTTCATCCTGCTCGCCTCCTCGGGTGCCGGCGCCTACTCGATCGACGCCAAGCGCGGCTGATCTTTTTCCTTCCAGACTGAAATCGCTTATTTTACGCAATTCCGGACGGAAAACCGTTACACTTTTCCTGGAATTGCTTGTTCCTCCCAAACTGAAACGAATGCGGCGCGGAATTTTCCGCGCCGCTTTTTCGTTTCCCGGTTGCAGGCGTAGACTGCGTTGGCGGCCGGCATGATGCCGGCAAGGGAGGTGGCCATGAACCGCAACGCGTTGCTTCTCGTCTCGCGGCTGCTCCTTGGCGCGCTCTTCGTGCCCTCGGGCTTCCAGGTGCTGACCAACATAGCCGGCACGATCAATTACTTCACCGGCCTCGGCCTGCCGCTACCGACCTTGGCTGCCTGGGGCACCGGCCTGTTCGAGCTGATCGCCGGACTTTTGATCCTTGTAGGTTTTCAGACGCGGATCGCGGCGCTGCTGCTTGCCGCCTTCACTGTCGTCGCCGGCTTCATCGGCCATTTCGGCCAGGGCAGCGAGGATGCGACTTTAGCCTTCATGCACCAGCAGATGCTGATGAAGGACATCGCCATTGCCGGCGGCTTCCTGGCGCTCGCCATGGCCGGCGCGGGCGCATGGTCGGCCGACGGCCGCCCCTTCGGCATCGGTGCCGAGATCACCTGATCGGTCACTTAACGGAAATGCTTGGCCCGCCCTCGACCGCCAGCACCAGCCGGCGGTTAGTGATGCGCGCGAGCTGCGCCAGCCGGCCGGCCGGGCGCTCGCCATAGAGGTTGGAGAGCGCCGCCGGCAGCACCAGCGCAAGCGCGCCGTTGCCGCGACTTTCCCATTTCAGCCTCGGCATGACGCCGGGCATCGCCGCCGTCAGAAGGTAGACGACACGCATCATCGCCGCCAGCGCGCGGGCGCGCTCGAGCATGCGCGGCGGCGCCAGGGTCTTGATCTCGGGCGCGATTGAATCGTTGAAGATGCCGTCATGGCGGTAGGCGTTGGTCAGGGCCAGATAGGCGCGGCCAGGATGGTCGACGCCGATGAAGGACGCATGCGCGATGATGTTGAGCGACTGCCGGCCGCGATATTCGGGATGCGCGCGCCAGCCGATATCGGCAAGCAGGCAGGCGGCGTGGCGGTAGCGCGCCTCATCCACGGTCTCGTCGATGCCGAAGGCCTTGAAGGCCTTGTCCGTCCATTCGACCAGGTCATGCGCGTGATGGACCGAGCGCGAGCGCAGCAGCGCCAGTTCCTCCGCCGCCGAGATCAGCGGATCGGCTTTCTGCTCGGCGGCGTCGAGCAGTGAATAGAGGAAGCCCTCGCGCACGCCCTGCGCCGAGACGACGATCTTCGAGGGCTGCATCGCCGCCATGATTTCCTGCAGCACGACCGCACCGTAAGGCAGCAGCGAGCGGCGGTTCTTGGAGACGCCTTCAATGCCCTTGACCTTCTCGACCTCGCCCTTGGCCACCTGCCGGAGGAAGTTCAGGGCGCTGTCGGCGGCGATCTCGTAATGATGCATGACGCCGAGCGGGTAGTTGGTCATCTCCATATGCAGCCGGGCGAGGTTTCGCCAGGTGCCGCCGACGGCGTAGAACACCCTGCCCTGCCCGCCCTTCAAGAGCTTCGCCCGCGCGAGTTCCTGGCGCGCTATCCTCTGCGCCTGGACGAGCGAGTTCTTTGCCATGTCCTGCAGGCGCAGGCCGCCGAGCGGCAGCGTGATGCCGTCGCCGATCGCTTCGCCGTTGACGTCGACAAGTTCCAGGCTGCCGCCGCCAAGGTCGCCCGCGATGCCGTTGGCCGGATAGAAGCCGGAAATGATGCCGAGCGCCGAATAATGCGCTTCCTGCCGGCCGGAGAGCACGCGGATTTCGGTCTTCAGCACATCCTCGGCGCGGTGGATGAAGTCCGGGCCGTTGACCGCCTCGCGCGCGGCCGCGGTCGCCAGCACATACATATGCTCGGCACCCGCCTGATCCGAAAGCGCGCGAAAACGGCGGAACTCCTCCATCGAGCGCGTCACCGCCTCGGGATCGAGCTTGCCCGTCGAAACGATGCCGCGGCCGAGGCCGGCCAGCATCTTTTCGTTGAACAGCATCGTCGGCGAGCGCGCCAGCCCTTCATAGACGACGAGGCGGATCGAGTTCGATCCGATGTCGATGATCGACAGCGGCCGCCGGTCCTGCAGCCGGCCCTGGGAGACTGAAATCACGCGGCGCCGTTCTTCTTGCGGCGCTTGAACTGGGCAATGCGCCTGGGCGCATGCGATTTCAGCGCGTCACCCCGTCCGGAAAGGCTCGGATTGGTCATGAAATATTCCTGCGCGTTGAACGGTTCCTCCCCCTCCTCGAGCGCGGCGCGCCGCGAGGTGCCATCAGCCAATACGTCGAAACTTTGCTGATTGTCCATGATGTTGCCGAGCATGATCTGGCCAAGCACCTGTTCATGCACAGTCGGGTTGGTGATCGGCACCAGGGTCTCGACGCGGCGGTCGAGATTGCGCGGCATAATATCGGCCGAGGAGATGTAGACGATCGCCTCGTCGGACGGCAGACCGTGGCCGTTGCCGAAGCAGAAGATGCGGCTGTGCTCGAGGAAGCGGCCGACGATCGACTTCACCCTGATGTTCTCGGAAAGACCCGGCACCTGCGGCCTCAGGCAGCAGATGCCGCGCACGACGAGATCGATCTCGACGCCGGCGCGGCTGGCGTCATAGAGAGCGTCGATGACGGTCGGATCGACGAGCGCGTTCATCTTCATCCAGATACGGGCCGGCCTGCCCTCGAGCGCATGGGCGGCCTCCTCGGCGATGTGCCTCATGATGCGGTCGCGCAGCGTGAACGGCGACACCGCAAGACGCATTTCCTCGGCAGGCTCGGCGTAGCCGGTGATGAAGTTGAAGATCTGCGCGACATCGCGCGCGATCGTCGGGTCGGTGGTGAAGAAGGACAGGTCGGTGTAGATGCGGGCGGTGACCGGATGGTAGTTGCCGGTGCCGAGATGCACGTAGTTGCGCAGCCGGCCGTCCTCGCGGCGGACCACCAGCGACATCTTGGCGTGGGTCTTCAACTCCAGGAAGCCGAACACGACCTGGACGCCGGCGCGCTCGAGGTCGCGCGCCCAGCGGATATTCGCCTCTTCATCGAAGCGAGCCTTGAGCTCGACCAGCGCGGTCACCGACTTGCCGGCCTCCGCCGCGTCGATCAACGCCCGGACGATCGGGCTGTCGTTCGAGGTGCGGTAGAGCGTCTGCTTGATGGCGACGACTTCCGGATCGGCCGCCGCCTGGCGCAGGAACTGCACCACGACGTCGAAGGATTCGTAGGGGTGGTGGACGATGATGTCCTTCTCGCGGATGGCGGCCAGGCAGTCGCCGCCATGCTCGCGGATGCGCTCGGGAAAGCGCGGGTTGTAAGGCGTGAATTTGAGGTCGTCGCGCGGGATGGCCACGATCTCGGAGATCTGGTTGAGCGCCAGCGGCCCGGTGAGCACGCTGATGCGGCTCGACGATACTCCGAGCTCGCCGGCGACGAAGTCGCGCAACTCGGGCGGCATCAGCGTATCGAATTCGATGCGGATGACGGAGCCGCGGCGGCGGCGCTTCAGCGCCGTCTCGAACAGGCGCACAAGGTCTTCCGACTCCTCCTCGACCTCGATGTCGCTGTCGCGGATGATGCGGAACGTGCCCGAGCCCTTGACCTCGTATCCAGGGAAGAGTTTGCCGATATAGAGGCCGACCGCTTCTTCCAGCGGGATGAAGCGGACATGGTGCTTGCGGTCGGGCAGACGGATGAAACGCCGTAGCGCCACCGGCAAGCGCAAGAGCGCGCTCATCTCCTCGCCGTTCTTGCGGTGGCGCAGCTGCAGCGCCATCGAGAAACCGAGATTGGGGATGAACGGGAACGGGTGCGCCGGGTCGATCGACAGCGGCGTCAGCACCGGGAAAACCTGATCCTGGAAATGCTCCTCCAGCCAGGCCTTCTCGTCCTTGGTCAGACCGTCGCGGGGGATGCTTTCGATGCCTTCCTTGTTGAGCAGCTCCATCAGGGTCGACAGGCTCTTCTGCTGGTCTTCCTGCAGGCGCTCGACCTCGCGCAGCAATTGCTCCAACTGCTGCTCGGGCGTGCGGCCGTCCGGGCTCTTCAGCGCAATGCCCTCGCGCACCTGACCGGCGAGGCCGGCGACGCGCACCATGAAGAACTCGTCGAGATTTGCGGCCGAGATCGACAGGAAGCGGACGCGCTCGAGCAGCGGGTGATGCTCGTTCAGCGATTCCTCGAGCACCCGGCGGTTGAACTGCAGCCAGGAAAACTCGCGGTTGACGAAACGGTCTGGATTGCCGCCGTCCGGGCTCGCCGCCTCGACGGTGATGAACTCGCTCTGCACCGGCTTCAGTTCGTTCATGGTTCCCGCTCTTGCCCACAACGTCGTTCTTTGAGCGCCATACGCCGCCGGACGCGCTATGCACGCTCTAACACGCTTTTATGACGCATGATGTCACGGAATCGCTTCGTTTCCGGGCTCATGCGCTTAACCGGCTCAACTTATCCTCTGCCAGGCTTTTGCGACAGTTTCATTTCATCGATCTTGCAAACCGGCCGGTTATGATCCAGATGCAAACGGCCGAACTGAAGGAGACGACGATGGCAGGCGGTACCATTCCCCATTTCCAGAACGACGCGGGCCATCCGGCGATCGATATCGGCGTCAAGGAATTCATGTGCACCGGCGCCAACCCGCCTTTCGACCATCCGCATGTATTCCTCGACATGGGCGACGACAATGAAAAGGTCTGCCCTTACTGCTCGACGCTCTATCGCTATTCGCCGAAGCTGAAGGCGACGGAAACCGAGCCTGCCGGCTGCCTCTATATCGATCAAGCCGCCTGATCGCAGATCATGAGTGACCGCTAGACGATGAACGAGGCGCGGTCCCGGCAGGTCGTCATCGCCGGGGCCGGCATCGCCGGATTGACGGCAGCTCTTGCCTTTGCCGAACACGGCCATGCCGTCACCGTGCTGGAACAGGCCAGCCAGCTCGAAGCGGTGGGCGCCGGCATCCAGCTTTCCCCCAACGCGACCCACATTCTCAGCCGGCTCGGCGCGCTCGACCGGTTGCGGCCGAGCGCGATCAGGCCCGAAGCGGTGGTGCTGATGGACGCCGCCACCTTGCGCGAACTGGCGCGCGTGCCGCTCGGCCAGACCGGCGAAGATCGCTGGGGCGCGCCCTATCTGGTGGCCCACCGCGCCGACCTGCAGGCGGCGCTGACGGCGCATGTAACGGAGCATCCCGAGATCCAACTCGTCACCGGTGCGCGGGTGACGGACGTCACTGTTCAGCCGCAAAACATCGCCGTCACCGCCGAAACGGATGGCGTCGGCCTCAAGGCCGCCGGAGGCCTGCTGATCGGCGCCGACGGCGTCTGGTCGTCGGTTCGCAGGCTGCTTGCGGACCGAGAGCCGGCTTTCGGGAAGGAGCGCTTCTCGGGCGAGTTGGCCTGGCGCGCTACGGCGGCAGCGACAAGCGCCGCCGGCCAGGCTTTTGCAGCGATCGCCGCCGGCGACTGCGTCACCGCCTTGCTCCATCCCGGCTTCCATATGGTCGCCTATCCGGTGAGCGAGGGCAGCGCCTTCAACCTCGCCGCCTTCACCAGAGGCGAGCGCATCGCCGAAGGCTGGTCAGGCCATGCCGACCCCGCCATTCTTGCCGGCGCCATGCGCGGCACGTCGCCCGCGCTGGCAAGGCTTGTCGCGCTCGCCGGCCCATGGACGGCGTTTCCGATCCACACGGTCGAGCAGGCGCGCTGGACGATGCCGGATGGCGTTGCCCTGATCGGAGACGCGGCGCACGCCATGACCCCGTTCGCGGCGCAGGGCGCGGCGATGGCGATCGAGGATGCCTCGACGCTCGCCGGCTTGGTCGCCGAGTTCGGCGGCGATCCGCGGCAGAACCTCACCACATGGGAAAATCTCAGGCGCCCGCGCATCGAAAAGGTGCTCAGACGCGGCGCGCTCAACCGCCTGGCCTGGCACGCATGGGGCCCCGTGGCGATCGCGCGCAACTTGGTGCTGGCGACGCGGCCGGCCGAGAAGCTCGCGGCGGATATGGACTGGCTCTATGGGTGGGAGCAGCAGAAGGTTGTGAGGCGCTGAGAAGCTTTTAAAAGCCACCAGAAACTGGATATGCTGGCGGGACAGTGCCCCCCTCTGGCCTGCCGGCCATCTCCCCCACAAGGGGGGAGATTGGCAGCTTTGGCGCTCCGCTCTTTCCGGCAACGTCGGCGATTGGCGAAAGCCGGCGTGACGTCTGATCTCCCCCCTTGTGGGGGAGATGTCCGGCAGGACAGAGGGGGGCGCGAAGGAACGAGGCGCTTGCAAATTCTAACCGACACAAAAACCGGCCGCTTTCGCGGCCGGGCTTGGCAAATCTGAGTCCGATCCGCTCAGTGCAGGATCTGCGACAGGAACAGTTTCGTCCGCTCATGGCGCGGATTATCGAAGAACTCGGCCGGCGTGTTCTGCTCGACGATCTGGCCCTGGTCCATGAAGATCACCCGGTTGGCGACCTTGCGGGCAAAGCCCATCTCGTGGGTGACGCACAGCATGGTCATGCCTTCTTCGGCAAGGCCCACCATGGTCTCCAGCACTTCCTTGATCATTTCAGGGTCGAGCGCCGAGGTCGGCTCGTCGAACAGCATGATGCGCGGGTTCATGCAGAGCGAGCGGGCGATCGCCACGCGCTGCTGCTGGCCGCCGGAAAGCTGTCCAGGATATTTGTTGGCCTGTTCCGGGATCTTGACGCGCTTGAGGAAATGCATTGCGATTTCCTCGGCCTGCTTCTTCGGCGTCTTGCGCACCCAGATCGGCGCCAGCGTGCAGTTCTCCAGGATGGTCAGATGCGGGAACAGGTTGAAGTGCTGGAACACCATGCCGACCTCGCGACGCACCTCGTCGATCTTCTTCAGATCGTTGGTGAGTTCCTTGCCGTCGACGATGATCTTGCCCTTCTGGTGCTCTTCCAGGCGGTTGATGCAGCGGATCATGGTCGACTTGCCGGAGCCGGACGGACCGCAGATGACGATGCGCTCGCCGCGCATCACCTTGAGGTTGATGTCCTTCAGCACATGGAACTCGCCATACCATTTGTGCATGCCGACGATGTCGATGGCGACATCTGTCGTCGAGATGTGCATCTTCTTGGCATCGACCTTGAGGTCTTCCGCGCTGACGGCGTTTTCGGTGGCCATAGCCAGTTCCCCTTTTTATCGTTTGTAGCCGGTGTCCAGCCGGCGCTCGGTGTACATTGAATAGCGCGACATGCCGAAGCAGAACAGCCAGAACACGAAGGCGGCGAAGATCAGGCCGGACTTCGGGGTCTGCGGTGTCGCCCAGTTGGGGTCGGAGAAATTCTGCTTGACCACGCCCAGCAGGTCGAACATCGAGATGATGAGCACCAGGCTGGTGTCCTTGAACATGCCGATGAAGGTGTTGACGATGCCGGGAATGACCAGCTTCAAGGCCTGCGGCAACACGATCAGGCCCATCTTCTGCCAATAGCCGAGGCCAAGCGAATCGGCGCCCTCATACTGGCCCTTCGGGATCGCCTGCAGGCCGCCGCGCACCACTTCCGCCATATAGGCGGCCGCAAACAGCGACACGCCGATCAGCGCCCTGAGGTACTTGTCGAAGGTGACACCCTCGGGAAGGAAAAGCGGCAGCATGACGCTGGCGAAGAACAGCACGGTGATCAGCGGAATGCCGCGCACCGTCTCGATGAAGACGACGCAAAGCCATTTGACGATCGGCATCTGGGAGCGACGGCCGAGCGCCAGAGCGATGCCGAGCGGCAGCGACACGGCCATACCCACGAAGGAGAGACTGAGCGTCACCAGCAGCCCACCCCAGCGCGAGGTCTCGACATGCGGCAGGCCGAACACGCCGCCGACCAAAAGGAAGTGGGCGACGACCGGCAGCACGAGGAAGAGCAGGATGGCGTTCAGCCCCTTGCGCGGCACGCGCGGGATAAGCATGGGCACCAGCAGCACCACGAACAGGACGGCGACCAGGATAGGCCGCCAGCGTTCCTCGATGTGATAGGTGCCGAACATGAACTGGCCGAACTTGGCGTTGACGAAAGCCCAGCAGGCGCCGGTCCAGCCGTCGGGCTGGATGCCGCCTTGCGAGACGGTGGCGCAGACCGTGCGGTCCGGCCCGGTCCACTGCGCGTTTATGAAGGCCCAGTTGATGACCTGCGGCAGGATCCAGGCGACGATGGCGATGCCGAGGATGGTCAGGATCGTGTCGCCAACCGAGGCGACCAGGTTCTTGCGCACCCAGGCATAGGCGCCGCGCTCGCCGGGAGGCGCCGGCTGCGCCAGCGTCATCTCGGTGCGCACCCAGGACATGTCGTGTTCCTGCATGGCTCTACCTCTCCACCAGCGCCATTCTGGCGTTCACCACGTTCATCACCGCGGAGGTGACGAGGCTCAGCACCAGATAGGCGATCATCATGAGAAACACGCCCTCGACCGCCTGGCCGGTCTGGTTGAGCACCGTGCCGGCGGTGGCGGTGAGATCGGGGTAGCCGATGGCGATCGCCAGCGAGGAGTTCTTGGTGAGATTCAGATACTGGCTGGTGAGCGGCGGGATGACGATGCGCATCGCCTGCGGGATCACCACCAGGCGCAGAATCGGGCCGGAACGCAGGCCGAGTGCAGCCGCCGCTTCGCTCTGGCCTTTGCTGACGCCCTTGATGCCGGCGCGCACGATCTCGGCGATGAAGGCGGCCGTGTAGAAGGAAAGCGCCAGCAGGAGCGACAGGAACTCAGGCTTGATCTGAAATCCGCCTGTCAAATTGAAGGTCGACTGCTTCGGGAAGTCGAAAGTAAGCGGCATGCCGGCGAGCAGGAAGGCGAGCACGGGCAGTCCGACGATCAGGCCGACCGAGGTCCAGAACACCGGAAATTGCTGGCCGGTGGCCATCTGCCGCTGGCGCGCCCGGTGGGCGACAAACCACGCCATGGCGAGCCCCACGACGAAAGCGACCAGAACCAGCCAGGAGCCGTCGCCCCAGACACCGCGCGGAAAATAGAAGCCGCGCTGGTTGAGGAAGGAGCCGAACGGCAGGTGATAGCTTTCGCGCGGCGGCGGCAGTACCGCGAGCACGCCCGAATACCAGAAGAAGATGACCAGCAGCGGCGGGATATTGCGGAAGATCTCGACATAGACCGTGCAGATCTTACGGATCAGCCAATTTTGCGACAGCCGGCCGATGCCAATGATGAAGCCGACTATGGTGGCGAGGACAATGCCGGCGGCGGCAACGATGATTGTGTTGAGCAGGCCGACGATAAGCGCACGGCCATAGGTCGCGTCCGACGTGTAGGCAATCGGCGTGTCGGAGATATCGAAACCGGCCCTGTTCCTGAGGAACTGGAAGCCTGAGGCGATGTGAAGGCGCTGGAGGTTCTCGATGACGTTGTTGACGATCCACCAGATCGAAACGAACAGAACAATCACGACCAGCGTCTGAAAGAACAGGGCCCGTATTTTCGGGTCATTGATGAAGGAGCCGCGACCCGGCTCCTGCCGAAGGATTTCCTGCGAAGCCATAGACGATCCCCTGGAAAGAGAAACCGGGAGGCAGACGACCTGCCTCCCGGATCACGTTTCAATCAGCGGACGGGCGGACCATATTGCAGGCCGCCCTTGGTCCACAGCGCGTTGATGCCGCGCGCGATCTTGAGCGGGCTGCCCGCGCCGACATTGCGCTCGAACATTTCGCCATAGTTGCCGACAGCCTTGATGATGTTGACAACCCAGTCGTTGGAGAGACCGAGATCGGCGCCGTACTTGCCGTCGGGTTCAGTGCCGAGGAGCCGCTGGATGTTCGGGTCGGTCGAGGTCTTCATCTCATCGACATTCGCCTGCGTGATGCCGGCTTCCTCGGCATTGAGCAGCGCGAAATACGTCCACCGCGCGATATGGGCCCACTGATCGTCGCCCTGGCGCACGGCCGGGCCGAGCGGCTCCTTGGAAATGATCTCGGGCAGCACGACGTGGTCGGCGGGCGAGGACAGCGTCAGACGGATGCCGTAGAGGCCGGACTGGTCGGTGGTGTAGGCGTCGCAGCGGCCGGAGTCGTAGGCGGCATTGACCTCTTCCAGCTTCTCGAACACGACGGGGTTGTACTCCATCTTGTTCTTCTTGAAGTAATCGGCGAGGTTGAGCTCCGTCGTGGTGCCGCTCTGCACGCAGACGGCGGCGCCCGAAAGCTGCAGCGCGGAGTTCACCCCCGGCAGCTTCTTGGCGTTGATCATGAAGCCCTGGCCGTCATAGTAGGTGACGCCGACAAAATCCAGGCCGAGCGCGCTGTCGCGGTTGCTCGTCCAGGTGGTGTTGCGCGAGAGGATGTCGATCTCGCCGGACTGCAGCGCAGTGAAACGCTCCTTCGCGCTGAGCGGCGTGAACTTGACCTTGGAGCCGTCACCAAAGACGGCGGCCGCAACGGCGCGGCAGAAATCCGCATCGATGCCCTTCCAGTCGCCCTTGTCGTCCGGCGCCGAAAAGCCGGCGAGGCCGGTCGAGACGCCGCACTGAATGAAGCCCTTCTGCTTGACGGTGTCGAGCGTGCCGGCCGAAGCGGCGGACGCCATGAGCCCGAGCGCGGCAGCGCCAAACATGCCCAATGCAATATGTTTCATGACCCACAGACCCTTTTCTGTTACAGGCGCCCCTAATTGCAGGCGACGCTTGATCTTTTTTCGTTTGTGAATGCAGCTCCCACTTAGGTCCGCTCCCGGACCCGCATCGTTTCGCCGATGCACTGCCTCCCATTCACGAAACGCATCGAAGGCGATTATTCCTGTGAGGTCAAGGGAAATGACCGAATTGCGACACGTTTGAAAACCGATTGCCGCAAATGCCCGAATTGCAGCCAAAAGCGCCCGCAAATCGGTCAAGAGCTGCAACGGGACCGGCAAGTCCGGCGCCATGGAAATTTTGGACGTTACCTGAACTCCCGCCTCTTACTACTGTTGCTGCCAATGGAAGGACTGGCATGATTCCTAGCGAAGAACGGGACGCCAGGCTGTCTCTGGCGCATCTTCGTCGCAGGCCTGCAAAGGGCACAAACGATGAGCCGGCGATCTGTCATTTGGCCCATCCAAACACCGCCGCTTGGCGGGTTCGCAGCGGTTGCGCGACCAATTCCCCCGCTCTATGGCTGAGCCTCTGACACATTGCGACGAGCGACGAACTATGGCGACAGACGGCAGCAACCTCGGCATCAACACGCGGCTTGCCCATTCCGGCAACGACCCGCGCGACTATTTCGGCTTCGTCAATCCGCCGGTCGTGCATGCCTCGACGGTGCTTTACCCCGACGCCGCCTCGATGGCCTCGCGCAGCCAGAAATACACCTACGGCACGCGCGGCACGCCGACCATGGATGCGCTCACGCTCGCCGTCGATGCGCTGGAAGGCTCGGCCGGCACGATCGCCGTGCCGTCGGGCCTGGCTGCGGTGACGATTCCCCTGCTCACCTTCGTCTCGGCCGGCGATCATCTTTTGATCGTTGATTCGGTCTATCACCCGACACGGAATTTCGCCGATACCATGCTGAAGCGGCTCGGCATCGATGTCGAGTATTACGATCCGCGCATCGGCGCCGGCATCGCTTCGCTGATCAAGCCCAACACCAAGGTGGTGTTCACCGAGTCGCCGGGATCGAACACCTATGAGGTGCAGGACATTCCGGCGATTGCCAAGGCCGCCCATGCGGCAAACGCCATTGTCATGATGGACAACACCTGGGCGACGCCGCTCTACTTCAAGCCGCTCGATTACGGCGTCGACATCTCGATCCATGCTGCAACCAAATACCCGGCCGGCCATTCGGACGTGCTGCTCGGCCTGGTCTCGGCCAATGACGCTAGCTGGAAGCAGCTCTATGAAGGGTTCTGCACGCTGGGCTGCTGTTCGGGCCCGGACGATATCTACCAGACGCTGCGCGGCTTGCGCACCATGGGGGTGAGGCTGGAGCATCACCAGAGGAGCGCGCTCGAAATCGCGCGCTGGCTGGAGGAGCAGCCGGGCGTTGCGCAGGTGCTGCATCCGGCGCTGCCGAGCCATCCCGACCATGCGCTCTGGAAGCGCGATTTCTGCGGCTCGAGCGGCGTCTTTTCGATCGTTCTGAATGGCGGCGGACAGAAGGCGCAGCACGCCTTCCTCGATGCGCTGACCATCTTCGGCCTCGGCTATTCCTGGGGCGGCTATGAGAGCCTTGCCGTGCCGGTTTTCCTCGGCGACCGCACCATCGCCAAGGGCGCCTATTCCGGGCCGCTGATCCGCCTGCAGATCGGGCTGGAAGATGTCGAGGACCTCAAGGCGGACATCTCGCGCGGGCTCAAGGCGGCGGCCGAAGCCGGATGACGAGCCAGGTGCTTACGAATCGAGTCCGAAAACGGCCGTAACCCGTTGGCGCGATTGAGAAGGTAGAGGCCGCTGGCAGCATGGCGCCCGGGCCGCCTCAGCAATAATATTCTTTCCGGCCGCAAACATACGGATTGATTTGGCTTCCAAATCCGTGGCTTCGGCGGCATTGCGGGCGACGCAAATTCCGCCATCGACAATTCAAGCCATTCGACCTGGGGCCTGCCATGGCATTCCGCCTCTTCGTTCCGATCCTTGCCGGCGCGACACTGCGCGAGCGACTGCTTGCCTGCATCGGCGCGACCATCGGCATCGCGCTGACCGGCGTGATCAGCGGGCTCGCCATGGGCAACGGGCCGCATGTGGCCATGCTGGTGGCACCGATGGGCGCGTCCGCCGTGCTGCTCTTTGCCGTGCCCTCGAGCCCGCTGGCGCAGCCTTGGTCGATCATCGGCGGCAACACGATCTCGGCGCTGGTCGGCGTCACGGTGGCGCATTTCGTGCACAACCCGGTGATCGCCTCCGGTCTCGCCGTGGCGCTGGCGATCGCCGCCATGTCGTTCACGCGCTCGCTGCATCCGCCGGGCGGTGCCGCAGCCCTCACCGGCGTGCTTGGCGGGCCGGCGGTGATCAGCGCCGGCTTCCTGTTTCCGTTTGTGCCGGTGGCGCTGAACTCGATCATATTGGTGACGCTCGGCTTCCTGTTCCACAAGCTGTCGCGGCGCAATTATCCGCATGTGCATCAGCCCGCCGCCAACAGCCACGGCACCGCCGACCGGCCGCCGGCGGAGCGCGTCGGCTTCCGGCCGGAGGATGTCGATGCTGCCCTTGCGGCACTCGACGAGACCTTCGACATAGACCGTGACGACATCGAAAGGCTGCTGCGCCAGGTCGAGCTGCAGGCGATGGTGCGCACTCACCGCACGCTGCTCTGCCGGGACATTATGTCCCGCGACGTGATCTCGGTGTCGGAGAACGCCACCGCCGACGAGGCGCGCAAGCAGCTTCTCGACCACAATATCCGCACCTTGCCGGTGGTCGACGCCGAGGCGAGGCTGGTCGGCGCCGTCGGCCTGCGCGAGTTGACGCAAGCGACCGACACCGTGAAGGGCGTGATGTCGAAGGCCGGCACGGCCTCGCCCGAGACACCGGCGATGAGCCTGCTGCCGCTGCTGACCGACGGGCGCAGCCATGCGGTGGTGATCGTCGACGAGGGTGGGCATATTCTCGGCCTCATTACCCAGACCGATCTGCTGGCGGCCGCCGCCCGCGCGCAGGCTGCAGACAGGCCGCCGCTGAAAGCTGTAGCATAGCGTTCGACAGGATCTCGAAAGTCCGGGAACCTTTTGCCGGCAGGCGCGTCCAATTGCCCGGATGCAACGCCTGTTGGGAGATTGGGGCGCGATGACGAAGTCAGCAAGGCAGGCCGCCGCGGTTTCGGCGGCGGAGGCCGGCGAGATGGCGCTGGTGCGCCGGGCGCTGGCACGGGACCCGGGCGCCTTTCTCCTGATCATCAAGACGCACAACCAGCGGCTCTACCGGATCGCGCGCGGCGTGGTGCGCAACGACGCCGAAGCCGAGGACATCGTGCAGGAAGCCTATATGCGCGCCTTCGCCAGCCTCGACAGCTTCCGCGGCGATGCCTCGCTCTCGACCTGGCTGTCGCGCATCGTGATCAACGAGGCGCTCGGCCGGCTGCGCAAGAAAAAGCGCATCGTGGCGATGCCTGAAAACCCTGAGGCGCAGATCATCCGGTTTCCCCTGAACCCAAGCGACTTGAACCCTGGCGACGATCCGGAGCGGACAATGGCGCAGCGGCAGATCCTAGGGCTTGTCGAGCGGGCGACCGACAGCCTTCCCGACGTCTATCGCACCGTCTTCGTCGCCCGCGTCATCGAAGGCCTCAGCATCGAAGAGACCGCCGAGTTGCTGGGCATCAGGCCGGAAACGGTGAAGACCAGGCTGCACCGGGCGCGTGCCTTGGTGCGCAAGGCGCTGGACGACGAGATCGGCCCGGTGCTGCTCGACGCTTTTCCTTTCGCCGGCCGCCGCTGCGAGCGGCTGACGCAGGCGGTGATGAAGCGGCTGGGATTCGGGGGCTGACGGTTCGTCGGGGCTACCTGATCAACGCTGGCGGGACAGCGCCCCCCTCTGGCCTGCCGGCCATCTCCCCCACTTTGGGGGGAGATTGGCTGTCATCGCGGCTTTCGCAAATCGCCGACGTTGCAGGTTGAGCGAGGCGCCAAAGCCACCGATCTCCCCCCTCGTGGGGGAGATGTCCGGCAGGACAGAGGGGGGCGCGAAGGAACTCGACGCTGTAGTGCTAGCTCCTCGAATGCCGCGACGAAATACGTCAGGAACGTTTCGCCCTCTCCCGCATCCAATGCCCGTCAACCCAAAACAAGCCCGAGGCCTCACGCCGCCGGGCGAAGGAGATGCCATGTTTATCCGACCGACCGCAGCCCTCGCCGCCTTCCTCCTCGTCAGCGCAGCGCCGCTGGCTGAGGCCGCCGAGAAGCCGACCGACCCGCAGATCGCCCATATCGCCTATACGGCCGGCGTGCTCGACATCGAGGCGGCGAAGCTGGCGATCAAGAAGTCGAAAACCAAGGAGGTCGTCGACTTTGCCAAGGATATGGAGCGCGACCACGAGGCGGTGAACAAGCAGGCTCTGGACCTGGTGAAGAAGCTGAAGGTGAAGCCGGAAGACAACGCCACCAGCCAGGCGCTGACCAAGGCGGCGAAGGACGAGCGCGCCAAGCTGGCGAAGCTGAAGGGCACTGCCTTCGACAAGGCGTATATCGAGAACGAAGTGGCCTATCACAAGCAGGTCAACGGAGCGCTCGAAACCCTGCTCATTCCTTCGGCCAGCAATGCCGAGCTGAAGAGCCTGCTGGAGACCGGCCTGAAAATCTTCCAGGGGCATGAGCAGCATGCCGAGCATGTCGCCGGCACGCTGAAATGAGGGCGGCCGCGTTATCGCTGCTCGGCTCGCTGGCGCTGGCGCTTGTCGCTTCGCCGGCGCTCGCCGCCACCATCGAGGTGACGATCGACAGGCTGGTCTACTCGCCGGCGAGCGTCGAGGCCAGGGTCGGCGACACGATCGAGTGGGTGAACAAGGATGTCATCGCCCACACCGCGACGGTGAAGGGCGGCTGGGAGGTGATGATCCCGCCGAAGTCGAAAGGCAGGATCACGCTCAGCCGAGCGGGCGCGGTTGATTATTTCTGCCGTCTCCACCCCAACATGAAGGGTCACCTCAACGTGGCGCCCTAATCCCCCGCCGGGTCGAGCTGAAGCGAGGCGCGCCGCGCCTCGCTCAGCCGGGTGACGTGCGTCCATGAGCCGTCATAGATGGGCCGGCGCCGCTCGATCCAGGCGCTGAGCCCTTCGCCGAGGTCGGCGGTCGGGGCGGTTGAGCGTCAGCATCGCGACGCGGTGGCGGATTTCGCAAAGCACGGGCTCGGTCATAGTGTTCTCCTTAGCCGTTCGTTTTTCTCTGCAATTCCGAACGAAAACCGCTGCGCATGTCCTGGAATTGCTCTGTGGAACGGCTGCAAGGGACCAGCTTCCGGCTTGTGTGTATATTCACTAGTCGGTATACTTGACGGATGACCGAGAAGCCCAATCCAACCAGAAAACGCCTCGTCGACGCGGCGGCAAAACTCTTCTATGCCGAAGGCATCGGCCGCGTCAGCGTCGATGCCGTGGCGGAAAAAGCGGGGCTGACCAAGCGCACGCTCTACTACCACTTCAAGAGCAAGGACGAGCTGATCACGGCCTATCTCGACAGCCGCGACCAGCCGAACCTCAAGCAGATGGCCGGCTGGTTCGAGGCGGCGCAAGGCGGCGCGGACAAGAAGGTCGTGGCGATCTTCACTCATCTGGCGCGCGTGGCGCGGCACGTCAAATGGAAGGGCTGCGGCTTCCTACGCACGGCCGCCGAACTCGCCGCGATGCCTGGACATCCGGCGGTGAAGGCCGGCTCGCGCCATAAGAGCAATTTCGAGAAATGGCTGGCGGGCGAGCTTGCGAGCCATGGCGTGCGCGAGCCGAAGATGCTGGCGCGCGAGATCGTGCTTCTGATGGACGGCGCCTTTTCCAGCATGCTGATCCACCACGATCCCGACTACATCACGGCCGCCGGCCACGCCGCTGCGACGCTGGTGCGGGCGCGGATGGCAGCGGCGTAGACCTCGCCTAGCGTCTTGACCCCGTGGACCGCGACGGCGATCAGCCGCGCGGCGCCCCTTCCTCTGCCAGCAGCCAATCGATCATGGTGGCAGCCGGCGCGGGCGGACGGTCGGGCGCCAGGATCGAGAGCCCGAGACCGGTTTTAACGCGCCGCTCCGGAAACGGTGCCACCAGCAAGCCGGCGGCGAGAGCGCGCGACACCAGCGCCTCATGCCCCATCAGGACGCCGGCGCCGTCGACGGCGGCCTGCACAGCCATGCTGTAGAGCGAGAATTCGGAACCCGTCTCGATCGACGGGCCTTTCACGCCGGCGACTTCGAACCAAAGGCTCCAATCCTCCGTCCAGGTGGTGTCCCAGAGCAGGAGCTGCGAGGAAAGATCGGCCGGCGTCTTCAATTGCCTGGCCAGCGCCGGCGCGCAGACAGGAAAGATCACATCGTCACAGAGCTTGAAGGATCGGCCGGCGCCCGACCTGGTGAGGAAAATGGCAAGGTCGAAAGGCTCGCGCCGGAAGTCCGGCGGCTCTTCCAGCGCATGGATGGAGGGGCGCAGCGTCGGATGCGCCGCGCGCAAGGCCGGCAGCCGCGGCGCCAGCCAGAGCTGCGCGATCGAAGGCAATGCCGCGACGCTGACCTGCGGCCGGGGCGCCGAGACGCGCAACTCCTGGACGGCGAGCCCCAAGGCGTCGAAGGCGGTGGAAAACGAGGGTAGCGCCGAACGTCCGGCCTCGGTGAGGTGCAGGCCTTGCGCGTGGCGCACGAAGAGCGGAGAGCCTAGCCAAGCCTCCAGCGCCTTCACCTGATGCGAGACAGCGGCGGGCGTCACGCCGAGTTCGTCCGCCGCCTTGGCGAAGCTTTCATGGCGTGCCGCCGCCTCGAAGGCCCTGAGGGCGTTCAGCGGCGGCATGCGCGGTCGCGGCGGATTGACGGCCATATGCGGCTTTCCCGATGCCGCGCCGCCTGCCATGACGGCGCGGTAATGCTTCGAGCGAAAGAGCGGCGACCGCCTGCGCTCGCCTCCAGGACCTCAGGTCTATTTGAGGGCCACCGGAGTGAGCTTGCCGTCGACCTTTCGCCACTCAAATACGACGAAGCCCGGCTGCTTGATATCCCCTTTGTCGTCGTAGGAAATGGTGCCAAGCACGGTCGGGATAGCCGCTCCCGAATGGAGATACTCGGACGCAGCCTTCGCGTCGTCGACCTTGGCCTTGGCGATCGCCTCGGCGAGGATCTGGGTTGCGGCATAGGCATAGAGCGTGACGGCTTCAGTGGGCACATTCTTCGCCTTCAGGTCGGCGACCGCGTCTTTGGCTTCGGGAAAGCTCGCCGGGTCGGGGAAGGACGTCATCAGCGTGCCGGCCGCGCCATCGCCGCCGATGGCGCCGAACTCGCTGTTGGATATGCCGTCGCCGCCCATCAGGACCGTTTTGACGCCCTGGTCGTGCATCTGGCGCACGATGAGGCCGGCTTCCGTGTGCTGGCCGCCATAATAGACAAGGTCGGCGCCCGACGCCTTGATCTTCGCGACAAGCGCGCTGTAGTCCTTCTCGCCCGGGTTGATCTCCTCGTGCAGCACCTCCTTGCCGCCGCCGGCCTTGTAGGCCTTGGCCATCTCGTCGGCGAGGCCCTTGCCGGCCGTCGACTTGTCGTCGACGATGGCGACCTTCTTGCCCGCAAAACGCTCGAGCACGAATTTCGCGGCGATGATGCCCTGCTGGTCGTCGCGGCCGCAGGCCCGGAACGCATCCCATAGGCCGCGCTCAGTCACCATCGGGTTGGTGGCCGTGGGCGTGACGAAGAGCACGCCGTTTTCCGCGTAAATCTCCGAGGCCGGAATGGTGACTCCGGAATTGTAGTGGCCGACGACATAGTGCACGCCGTCCGCGACGAACTTGTTGGCGACCGACACGCCCTGCTTGGGGTCGGAGACGTCATCGCCGACCGAGACGCTGAGCTTTTGACCGAGCACGCCGCCATTGGCGTTTATGCGCTGGATCGCCGTCTCGACGCCGACGCGGTACTGCTCGCCATAGGCGGCGTTCGGCCCCGACATCGGGCCGGCGACGCCCAGCACGATATCCGCCCTGGCGACGCCGGCGGCGGTGGCGGCCATCAGGGCAGCAGTCATCAATCGCAGAATCATGCGCATGGTCATTCCCCTTTGTTGAAGACGGCGGGCTTCTCGCCCGCGGTCCCTTGTTTCTGAGAAGCGGGCTCCCTGCCCGCGGGTTCAGGCGCTCAGCTGACGAAATGAAGCTTCGTGAACCGCCGCCGGAATGCACTCACGTCGGCGGCGACATCCTCCATGGCATCGTTGCCGCGCAGTCCCCTGGCGATGAGCGCGGCAAGCTCGGGCATGTCCTTCTCCGTCATGCCCCAGCGCACGATCTCCGGGGTGCCGAAGCGCAGGCCGTTCATGTCGCCATCGACCGCCGTGACCGGCAAGCCGATGCCGCAAGTGAGGATGTTCGCACGCCTCAGCCGCTTCGCCGCCGCCTGGCCGCCGCCGAACTCCGCCGCCTCGATGGCGAACTGGTGCGAGGCGGTGTGACCCTTGGCGGTCGAGAACACCGGCAGGCCGCGCTCAGCCAGCGCGCTGGCCAGCGCCCTGGCGGTGCCGGCCATGGCAGCGGCATAGGCGCGGCCATGCGCCTTCCAGTCGAGCATCGTGATGGCCAGGGCGGCGGACTTGGCGGCATCGAAATTGGCGGTCATGCCGGGAAAGGCGATGCGGTCGAGTTTTTCGGCGATCTCGGCGTCGTTGGTGACGATCAGCCCGGAAGGCGGTCCGCCGAGGCTCTTGTAAGTGCTCATCGTCATCAGATGGGCACCCTCCTCCAGCGGCTGCTGCCAGGCATGTCCGGCGATCATGCCGCAGAGATGCGCGGCATCGAACAGCACCAGCGCACCGACCTCGTCGGCGATCGCCCTGATTTCCTGGATGGGATGCGGCAGCAGATTGAGGCTGCTGCCGATGGTGATCATCTTCGGCCTGATCCGAAGGGCAAGCGCGCGGAGCCTCTCGATATCGACCGTGTAGCCGTCGGCATCGACGGGCGCGGCATGGATCTCGAGCCCGTACAGACCGGCGCAGCCCGCCGTATGGTGCGTGACATGGCCGCCGATGGCCGGCGGCGGCGCGATGATGGCATCGCCCGCCCGCGCCGCGACCATGAAGGCGTAGAGATTGGCGATGGCGCCGGAAGGCACGCGGATTTCGGCATATTTCGCGCCGAAGACTTGCGCCGCGAGCTCGGCCGCGATGACCTCGATGCGCTCGACGCCCTCCAGCCCCATCTCGTATTTGTCGCCGGGATAGCCAAGCGACGGGCGCGAGCCGAGCCCGGCAGCAAGCGCGGCCTCTGCCTTCGGGTTCATGACGTTGGTCGCCGGATTGAGGTTGATGCAGTCGGCCTCGTGGATTTGCCGGTTGAGCGCGATGCCGCCCTCGATCGCGGCGAGCACGGCCTCGCTCCCCTGCCCGCACGTGGCCGTCGCCAGCGCCTGGATAAAATCCTCGCAATGGGCGGGAACCCAGGGCCTGCGGGCAAGAGCGGTCATCGAAGCCTCCCTGTTGCCGGATGCGATGTCCGGCTGTCATCAGGGCATGGTGGAGGCTTGGCCGGCCGGGCGCAAACGAGTAGTTCTAGCGGCTAGGCTTAGAAAATTTAGGGGTAGGAATTAGGGCAATGCGCCTGACTTAGGTGGTGCAATGCAGGAAGCGGATGGTCATTATAAGGAGAGTCTTTATAACGGTCGATCTGATCATGACCACCAAGGGGAGACGATGCGCTACATACGTCCGCAATCAATAGAAGAGGCCGCCGGCCTGTTGGCCAGCGCGGCCGGCCCGGCCGCGATCCTTGCCGGAGGCAGCGACCTTCTGGTGAGGATGAAGGGCGGCTTCATCGAGCCCGAGCTGATCGTCGACATCAAGGCGATCGCGGGCCTGAGCGAAATCAAGGAAACGGCAGACGGCTTCAGCATCGGCGCCGCGGTGCCCTGCGCGGTGCTCGGCGAGAACGCGGCGCTGAAGAAGGCCTGGCCCGGCGTCGTCGAGGCGGCCAAGCTGATCGGCTCTAAGCAGGTGCAGGGACGGTGCACCATCGTCGGCAATCTCTGCAACGCCTCGCCCGCCGCCGACAGCGTGCCGGCGCTGGTGGCTGCCGGCGCCAAGGCGGTGGTCGCCGGGCCGAACGGCAGGCGCACGATTGCCGTGGAAGCCGTGCCGACCGGACCGGGCCGTACCTCCCTCGCCAAGGGCGAGATCATCGAGGCGATCCTGCTCGACAAGCCCGCGCCAAATGCGGGCGATGCCTATCAGCGCTTCATTCCGCGCACCGAGATGGATATTGCCGTGGTCAGCGCCGGCGTGAACCTGACACTCGATGAGGCGGGCGCGATCAAGGCGGCCCGCGTGGCGCTGGGCGCCGCGGCGCCCACGGTGCTGCTGGTCGAGGAGGCGGCCGAGGTGCTCGTCGGCTCGAAGCTGGATGAGGCGACGCTTGAGCGGCTCGCCAAGATCTGCGCGGGCGCCTGCCGCCCGATCGACGACAAGCGCGGCACCATCGAATTCAGACGGAAAGTTGCGGGTGTGCTGGCGAAGCGTGTCGCCACCACCGCTTATGAGCGTGCAGGAGGCAAATGATGGCCGGTGTAGCGGTTTCAACGACAATCAACGGCGATCACGTCGAATATCTTTGCCAGCCCGACGAGACGCTGCTCGACGTGCTGCGCGACCGGCTGGGGCTGACCGGCGCCAAGGAAGGCTGCGGCACAGGCGACTGCGGCGCCTGCAGCGTCATCGTCGACAACCGGCTGGTCTGCTCCTGCCTAGTGCTCGGCGCCGAGGCCGAAGGCCGCCAGATCGAGACCATCGAGGGAATGGCGCATGGCGATCAGTTGCATCCGCTGCAGCAGAAATTCCTCGAGCACGCGGCCTTGCAATGCGGCATCTGCACGCCAGGTTTCCTGATTGCGGCCAAGGATCTGCTCGAGAAGAACCCCTCCCCGACCGAGGAGGAAATCCGCTTCGGGCTGGCCGGCAATCTTTGCCGCTGCACCGGCTATGACAAGATCGTGCGCGCCGTCCAGGACGCGGCAAACGTGATGAAGGGAGCCTGAGATGAATTTCGATCCGCGCTACTCGGGACGCAGCTTCTCATCCGTCGGCACGCGCCCCCTCCGCCCCGACGGCGTCGACAAGGTGACGGGACGCGCCCGCTACGGCGCCGACTTCAACATGGCCGGGCAGCTGGTCGGCCGCGTGCTTCGCAGCCCGCACGCCCACGCGATCATCAAGAAGATCGACACGTCGAAGGCGGAAAAGCTCGCCGGCGTGAAGGCGGTGATCACGGCGAAAGACCTGCCGGACCTGACCGACGGCGATGCCGCCATGTTCGACACCCTCGACAATTGCATGGCGCGCAAGAAGGCGCTCTATGACGGCCATGCCGTGGCCGCGGTGGCGGCGATCGACGCTCGCACCGCCAGGCAGGCGCTGAAGTTGATCGAGGTCGACTATGAGGTGCTGCCGCATGTGACCGACGTCGACGAGGCGATGCAGCACCACGCTCCTCTCATCAACGACGCCATCTTCACCGAGGGGCTGGAGGAAAAACCGGTCAAGCCGTCCAACGTCTCCAAGCGCACGCAATACGGCCATGGCGACGTCCACCAGGGTTTTGCCCAGGCCGATTTCGTCGTCGAGCGCTCCTTCAAGACCGAGCAGACGCACCAGGGCTATATCGAGCCGCATGCCTGCGTGGCGAGCGTCAATCCCGACGGCACGGCCGATCTCTGGGTCTGCACGCAAGGCCATTTCGTCTATCGCCAGCATTGCGCCCAGCTGCTCGGCCTCGAAGTCTCGAAGCTGCGCGTCACCTCGTCGGAGATCGGCGGCGGTTTTGGCGGTAAGACGCATGTCTGGGCCGAGCCGGTGGCTCTCGCCCTCTCCCGTAAAGCCGGCCGTCCGGTGAAGCTGGTGATGACGCGCGACGAAGTGTTCCGCGCCTCGGGCCCGACCAGCGCCACCTCGATCGACGTCAAGATCGGCGCCAGGAAGGACGGCACGATCACCGCCGCCGAAGCGACGCTGCGCTATACATGCGGCCCCTATGCCGGCATGTGGGCGGAGATCGGCGCCATGACGGCCTTCGCCTGCTACAAGCTGGAGAACGTCAAGACGGTGGGCTACGAGGTGCTGGTCAATCGGCCGAAGACCGCGGCCTATCGCGCGCCCTCGGCACCGATGGCGGCGTTCGCGGTGGAAAGCGCGGTCGACGAGCTCGCCAAGGAGATCGGCATCGACCCGGTCGAGTTCCGCATCAAGAATGCGGCGCAGGAAGGCACCCGCGCCTCCTACGGCCCGGTCTACGGCCCGATCGGCATCGGCCCGACGCTCGAAGCGGTGAAGGAACACCCGCATATGCGCGCGCCGCTGGCTCAGAACCAGGGCCGCGGCATGGCCTGCGGCTTCTGGTTCAACTTCGGCGGCCAGACCTGCACCGACTTGAACATCGGCATGGACGGCACGGTGTCGCTCGCCGTCGGCACGGTGGATGTGGGCGGGTCGCGCGCCTCGCTGTCGCTGGTGGCGGCGGAGGAGCTCGGCATCGACTACGGCCAGGTCAAGGCGATCGTCGCCGACACCTCCAGCCTCGGTTACAACGACATGACCGACGGCAGCCGCGGCACCTTCTCCTCCTCGATGGCGACCATCTCGGCCGCCCGCAACGCCATCAAGGTGCTGCGCGAGCGCGCCGCGCAGATGTGGGACATCTCGGTCGACGACGTTGCCTGGGAAAAGGGCCACGCGGTCGCCAAGGGCGAGAAGCACGGCAATCTCGGCAAGCTGTCGCTGAAGGAGATCGCCGCGCAGTCCGGCAAGACCGGCGGGCCGATCGCCGGCCATAGCGAGCTCGTCGCCGACGGCGCGGGGGTCTCCTTCGCCACCCATATCTGCGACGTCGAGGTCGATCCCGAGACCGGCTCGACCAGGGTGATCCGCTACACGGTGGTGCAGGATGCCGGCAAGGCGGTGCACCCGACCTATGTCGAGGGCCAGTACCAGGGCGGTGCTGCGCAAGGCATCGGCTGGGCGCTCAACGAGGAGTATATCTACGGCAAGGACGGTCGGCTGCAGAATCCGGGCTTCCTCGACTACCGCATCCCGGTGTGCTCCGACCTGCCGATGATCGACACGCAGATCCTCGAGATCCCCAACCCCAACCACCCCTATGGGGTGCGCGGCGTCGGCGAGACCTCGATCGTGCCGCCGCTGGCGGCGATCGCCAACGCAGTGTCGAACGCGGTGGGCGTGCGCATGAGCCACATCCCGATGTCGCCGCCGCGGATTCTTGCAGCGCTCGAGGCCGAACGGGAAGGGTAGAGCCGAGATGAGGACCTTGCTCTAATGGTCGAAGTCACCCTCTGGGGCGCCCTCGGCCAGCTCGCCGGGGGCAAGAGCAAGGTCGAGGTCGAGGCCAAGGACATAAGGGAGCTGTTCCGCAAGCTTGCGGAACAGCATCCCGCCTTCGAACCCCTGCTCGATCGCGGCATAGCGGTCGCGATCGACGGGACGATCTATCGGGATACTTGGTCGAAGGAGTTGCCGGAGGGGGCGGAGGTGTTTCTGCTGCCGCGGTTGGCGGGGGGGTGATGGGGGCGGTTGCCTTCCCCCCGCAACCTCGCGCCGTTGATGCGGGAGGATCCGAAATATGGACGTCTTGCGCCGCTCACAAATGTCGTATTTTGAGGGGCGAACCCCATTTTGAGTTTAGATACTCGCAGACCAGACGACGGTGACAATGATGCGGCGTCGCTTCAGAACACAGTAGGCATGTTCCATCGAACATCTCAGGTCGCAAGCGCTCTTCGATTTTCCGGCTTTCCAATAGCTGTGTAAACTGCTTTTCGTAAATGCTCCAGTCGCCTTTCTCTTTCTTATAGGCATCGAGAATGTTTGCCGTCGGCGCAAGTATCGGCTGATGTACATATTGAATGCCGCCAATCTTTCTTAGGAAATACGCCAAGTCTTCCGACTTAGCGAAGCCAGCCAGCTGAGAAGTGTTGTTGAGCCGTACGTCTATCAATTTCTTCACATCGGCTTTGAGCAGCCGCTCGAAGAAGTGCTCCGCAGTCGACTTGGTGAACCCGATAGTAGAGACATGAACGGGACGCATCATCAACTCGCTGCCGTGCGCCGCTGCGTAGATTGCGGCAGCACCGCGTAGGCGACTCTTCGGGCGCGTGCGCGATAGGCATCCGCGAGCTTCGTTCGGCTGCCGTTACCAAGATCCATTTCCTGCTGATCACTGGATTCTAGAAGCCGCTGTTCGATACCTTCCTGATCGATAATTTTACCGTCAGGTAGAATATGCTTCACAACAACTCCCCGCTCGGAAAGCGCCCGCCCTACCAAGAGGCATCGGTGACAGTCTAGCGGGTCACGCTCTGAGCACATCAGGGCAATGCGGAACTTCACCGAACCGTCGATGACCCTTTTGAGACCTTCATGGAACTCTGGAGCCTTTGCCATGGACTCGTAGTCCGCCACGCCTTCGCAAAAGTATTGACTGCCGCTTGGGCGACCTCCGAGTTCCTTGCCGAGAAAAGAATAGGCTATGCCATCCATCTGGAGTTCGCTCTTGAGAAGGTCCTTGCTGAAGTGAGGGAAATGACGCGAATAAGGAGCGCTGCGCACATCAGCTATCGCGCTCACACCCGCTTTCCGGAGGAGCGTTAAGAACCGCTCGTAACTCAGCGTCGAGTGGCCAATGCTGTAAACAATTTTGTCCGACATGAAGTTATCCGTGAACGCCGTTGACCATCATATAGCATTTGTCCGCTGGATTGCCGAATGGTCGAGCCAAGCCCAACCGCACGTGAAAGCGTGCAGCTCCGGGCAATGCTTGGCGGGCTGCGTTGATCCCACCCTGTCGCCACGCTTCTTTGAGCACCTTGCTTGAGACTGCCAGCTGGTACTCGCGATGGCCATCATCGACGACGGCTTTCAGCTTCTCGAAGCTCTCCACCAATTCAATCGCATTTCTGTCGATCTGAATCGCGCCGAGTGATCGGGTTTCAGCCCCAGCAGGTACATAAACGCCTTGGAAGACACCATTCCATTGATTGTTGTTTGCCACATGATTATCGAATGCCGCAGCCACGGTCCCAAAAATAGCCGGGGAGTCACCTCCAATCCAGTTGATTGGTCCGGCATCCACAAGCTGGATGGCGTTGGCGTCGACAGGTGTGTCTTCTGTGCTATGCGGACGAGCACCCGGATGCACTTGCCCAGTTGGTAGGAATTGGATCGTCGCACCCGGCACCACACCATGCTGCTGTAGTCGAGCTAGCGTCCAGTTGGCACCGCCCGGAAGCGGGCGAACCATCTGCTGAGTGTGCGCACGCCATCCGGCGACGCAATAATTCCCAGTACTCATCTCGGTGACGTCTGTGATTATAAGTCTCATTGCGCCCGCCTGATTCTCCTATTCTTGTTGCATGTTGTCCTTCCCTTTGCTTTGGAATGCAATCCCGGCCACCGTCTCCACGCTAGCATTCGGAAATCTCGCAACATTCGCAGCGTTCAGCGAATGATCGAAGTGACGCTCTCGGAGGTGCTTCGTTTCAGGAACGAAGCACTAAATTGCGAGAGACCATTAGCCGATCTTCTGTCCCGACGAGCGATTCATGAAATGAAAACTTGTTTGCGGGTTGAGACTGATTACGTCTGACTTTCCAGGGCGAGTAGACCGACGTAATTGCCCATGCAGGTCTGAGAGGCGAAGCTCTTTCGCCCCCACCAACGCGACTGCAACACTATCGAAATCAGACCGACGCGCAGGTGTCTCGTTCGCTACATCGGCTAGAAAGCCCAAATAGCGCGCAGCCCCGTCTTGATAGCTATCGCGCAGTCGGCGCAACACATCGTCCGCCAGGCGATCTCTCATTACAGCTTCTTCATAGTCACCAAACCAGAAATCAGGCACATCTCCGGGGTTTTGTTTGGGATCGAAGCCCATGATCTCGAGGCCGCCGGTACCAAAATGCAACGAATGATTCTTAAATTTCCAGTGGCCCTCGACCATGACATCCCTAGCTGTCATATGATTCGATAGATGCACTATCCAGAGGTCCTTGTTGGCTTCCTCCGACCTTATAAAGAACGGGCTAGCAAACTTTGCTCCCGTCGCGTCTTGAAGATGACGAAGCAAAAGTCTCTCAATAACGATGCGTCCGCCTTTCCGCTCTTTCAGCTGTAAGTATTCTTTTATCTGCTCATCGGTTAACCCGACTTGGGAGACCGCACGCACCGTTTGCGGCTGATCGCTTAGATAGTCGATAAGCCAGCCTACTGCGAACGTTAGGATGACTTCTGAACCACTGAAGCTACTAAGGATGTCACGGACGAGGGGAAGCGGGGCGTCCTTGTAACCCTTCTGATCTAGCACAAACACCGAGCGGCCGACCATATTGCGCGTCCGCGCTAAGATCGCAGCCCTGATGGCGGAGTAAGCATCTGCAAAGCTAGAACGAAGAATATGTATGTCCTTATCAATTCGCCCCAAAAGGCCTGCGCTCACCAGTTTTGCTTTGAGTGTGTCGATCGCTCCTTTGTCGCTGTCGACGAAGTGGAAATCAGCGTTAATTTCGATGTGCTTGGCACGCCCTTCGTTCAGAACTCGCTTCGCATCCTCCACGAGGTGAAGAAGCAGGAGTGGAGTTCCAAACACTTCTTGCCCTCGATCGTTATACGAACCTCCGCCGCAGAACCCATCCACAAACGTAACGCGGAGGGTGTCGATTTTTGGGTTAACTGATACCGTTTCGAAATATTGCTGCAGATAGAACGCTATAAGCCTCAGCTTCGCCAGGCTATGCGCCCGGGCGGCAGGTAATGGGCCATCAGGACTCCATTTGAATCTTGTGATTGAAGTTGCTCCCAACCTTTCGTTGAAAGCAACAACAAAGAGGCTTTTCTCGTCAAGCCTATGTTGGGGTTTCAGCACCGAAAGTTGCCGGCATTTCATCGAACGTTCGGCCGTTGAGGAGCCGGCCCGTCGTTTTCTTGTTTCTACCGCCCCATTGCTTAAAGAAAAAAGCGGTGCCACTTACGCGGCACATTGACTCTATCTCGTCTACCCAAAATGCATCCATTGGACGAGCGCCGGGTCCGCTCTCGCCTCCCACGATAGCCCAATCTATGTTCTTCAAACTAACACCTGCGACCGAGCCTATCAGAGGTTCGAAGGACACAAAGCGGGTTGCGCCCGGCGCATTACGCAGTTCGTCTAGCCGCGACGCTACGCGTTTGTCCTCAACGCTTGTGCCAAGCCATACATTGGCGAGCACAGGTAGCTGCGTCGAAATCAGAACTTCGGCCATCCGGGCCGGCCGCTTTGTAAGGATCTGATACGTATGGCGCGGCGTTTCGCCCATAATTCTCCAGACCTCGCGGACGAATTCTGCAGAAACCGCAGGGTGAAACAAATCCGACATTGAGTTAACGAAAACCCGTCTCGGTTTTTTCCAATTTAGCGGTGCGTTCAGGGATTTCCAGTCAAGCCTGATATTCCCGTTCCACTTTCTCCTCCCGCCAGTCTTTCTTGTGAGGCCTTGATATTTTTCAACTCCCATGGCCTCTAACCGACCTGCCATTCGCATGGCATAACAAAATTTGCAGCCATCGGACTCGATGGAGCAACCTGCCACAGGGTTCCAGGTTGTGTCGGTCCATTCAATGGAAGTTTGCGCCATGGGAATAATCTCCTGCGAGCGACTGTATGCACCCTGCGAATTCCAACGGCAAGTTGCCTGCCGTTTCGAAACTGACAATAGATGCCAGAGGTAAAGCATTGCCTGTCGAAATTAAGAGTAACGAACGGACTGAAGCAATCAGCATCCCCTACCCTTCTTTCGTAGACGAAAGACGAAGTAATCGCGGCTTTGTCGACGTGAGGGGACGACCGGATTTGGCTGCTGAGATAGCTGAGTGCAGCGCCTCTAAAAAGTTGCAGATTTTACTTATGCGGCTGGCTGCTAGCTCCTCAAGCTTCTTTTCGATTGGCTGTGACCTTGGACATCATATCGATGGCGATGCTCCAAAAGGCCGTCGTCGAGCGGCTGGAGGGTACCTTCATCTCACCAGCAGTCTCTACAATGATATCAAGGCAGATCATTGGGCTCGGCTTTGCAATTCGGTGGCAGATGCATTGAAAGAAAGGGTACAAATGCGCGATGAATGGGAGGTGACGTTTACGTTGGCGCCCGTCATGATCAACCTCGACAGGTACCACAAGCTAACTGGCTCCATCAGCATCGCTTTCTTTGCTTGGGCAAAAACTCACCAGGATGCGCTTAGCTCGCGTGAACGCCTCATTGCGATTCTCGACGAGGGCTTGTCAGACGAGACTGTTCGTTCGGCATTTGAGATGCATTAGCGATCGTCGATTGAGGCGGATAGCGTTTCGGTTTGCTGCTCTCAATAACGCTGCCTCCACTCCCATAGTCTCTGCTGGCAAACTCCGCCTCCGCTTGTGCGAAGGCAAGGCACTGTTTTCCGCTCCCCGAAAGCGTCCCGGCTTCCCGGCCGCTTCTTCAGCTAGCCGAGCCCGAGCCCGTCGTCGATGCCTCACCCATACGCCCCCAGCGTCGGCTCCGTGTTCACCTCCAGCGCCTCCTCCGCCTCATCCTCCTCGCCCAGCACCTCCTCATGCACCCCCAGCGGCCGGCCGATCCAGACCGGGTCGACCGTATGGTCGCGCTTGGGGTTGGTGATGTTGGGGTGGATGAGGATGCTTAAACCGCCGTGGTTCCGCATCAGCCAGGGAAAGAGCGTGGCGAAGATCTGTTGGCGAAGGACACCTGATACATGGCCTGCTGATGCGGGCCGACCGGCTCGTCGCGCCAATTGCCCAGGCGCACGCGGAAACGTTCGCCGTCACGGTCCAATGAGGATCAGGCGATAATGGTCCAAGTCACCGGGGCTCGCTCAGCGCCGCAGCCGGAGGCAAGGACAAGCTCGACATCGAGGCCAAGGACATCAGGGAGCTGTTCCGCAAGCTTGCGGAACAGCATCCCGCCTTCGAGCCCCTGCTCGATCGCGGCATCGCGGTCGCGATCGATGGGACGATCTATCGCGACACCTGGTCGAAGGAACTGCCGCCGGGGGCGGAGGTTTTCCTGCTGCCGCGGCTGGCGGGGGGATAGGCGGAGCGGGACCGCCCTCGCCTGTTCGCCGGATTCTTGCGCCTCACCCCTTTTTGACAGAGCCGGCGGTGACCTCATCCTTGTGCGCGGCAAAGGCTTCCAGGACCTCGGTCTTTTCGGCCTTCGGAATCTTGAAGTGGTCGAGCGTCCGCCCGAGTTCCGCCGCGACCTCGTCGAATTCTGCGGGAGAAATCTTCAGGTCCTTGTGGGCCTCCTCGAGGCCGAGCGGCGTCGCGCCCGGCTTGGTGGCCACGAACTTGAAGGGACCGCCGGAAACATCGCACACCCATAGCGTCCGCATGAACTTGAGGCCCGGGAGCCGTTCAAGGTTCTTGGTGTGCCATTTGCGCAGCTGCGGGTTCTTGGACTTCTTGCCGACGATGGGGTTTTTCACGACGGCGTCGCTGAAGTGATCGACCACGGCTGCGATGGCGAACACGCCTCCCAGCCGTTCATATAGACTCTTGTCCGGCGCGGTCTGCTTGGTCTGCGCCAGCGCATCGCCGGCGGGCAACATAGCGGTCGACGCGGCCGCCGCCGCCAGCACGGCGACGATGCTTCGTCTTGAAAGCGAGGTCGAAACAGCCGTTTTCATCCCTGGTACCTCCGTTGGGCCAGAGCCAGCCGCTCTGGCGGCTTCAATGCGTGATTGTGGACATGTTCACTTTGCCTCAAACGGCATCGCATGAGGAACTAACGAAACTGCGCCCGGAATATTCCTCGGGAGACCGGCAGGCTGGCGTCTATTCACGATGGCTAAAATTTCGCGTGAGGGAGACGGATACATATGCGGCGCCGCGCGTTAATGCGCCTATGGCTGACGGGCTTTTCCATGAATTGTGGCCTCGCGGAAACGGCGAGATGGCGCGATTCATTCGCGAATATCCCTGGTCTGAAAGCCCGCTCGGGCCGATCGAGACATGGACGCTCAGCCTGAGGACGACGGTCGACCTGATGCTGGCGGCCGAAGCCCAGATCGTGCTGTTCTGCGGGCCAGAGTTTGTCGCGCTCTACAATGACGCCTACGCGCCGACCATCGGCGACAAGCATCCGCGGGCGCTCGGCCGTCCGGCCGAGGAAAACTGGTCCGAGCTGTGGACGGACCTCGAGCCGCTGCTGCGCGGGGTGCTTGAAACCGGCGAAACCTTCTCGGCCAGGGATCGGCCTTTCTACATCGAACGATCCGGCCTGGTCGGCGAGACGGTCTATTTCGACATCTCCTATTCCGCGGTGCGGGCGCAGGACGGCGCGGTTGAAGCCGTGCTCTGCATCGTCTCGGAGACCACGGCACGGGTGCTCGCGGCAGCAAAGGTGCGGGAAAGCGAACAGCGGTTTCGCGCCCTGGTGAATGCCAGCTCCGACGTGGTCTATCGGATGAGCCCGGACTGGCAGGAAATGCATGAGCTGGACGGCCGCGGCTTCCTGTCGACCGCCCAGGGGCCGGCGATCCGCTGGCGCGACGACTACCTCTTCCCGGAGGACCAGGCGGGCATCCAGGCGGCAATCGAGCGCGCCATCATGGAGCGCGGCGTGTTCGAGCTCGAGCACCGGGTGCGGCGCGCCGACGGGTCCGCCGGCTGGACCACCTCACGGGCGATCCCGATCGTCGACGACACCGGCACCATCCTGGAATGGTTCGGCATGGCGGCCGATATCACCGAAAAACGGGCGAGCGAGCAGCAGATCCAACTTTTGATGCGCGAGGTGAACCACCGCGTCAAAAACCAGTACGCCGTGATCCTTTCCATGATCCGCGAGACCAGCAAGCGCGCGACCGATCCGCGCGCGTTCGAACACCAGATCCGCGAACGCATCATGGCGCTGTCGCGCTCGCATGACCTTTTGGTGTTGAACGACTGGCGCGGCGCAGGCATGGCCGACCTCGTGCGCGAACATTTGCGACCGTTCGGACACGAAGAGCGCATCTCGCCATCCGGGCCGGACGTGACGTTGCGGATGAACGCGGTGCAGAACATCGGCATGGCGCTGCATGAGCTGGGCACCAACGCCACGAAATACGGCGCTCTCTCGGGCGACGCCGGAACCGTGCGGATGGACTGGCGGGTAGCGCCGGCACCCGACGGCAGCGATTTCGAGCTGGTCTGGGAGGAACAGTTTTCCGAACCTGCCGCGGCCGCCGATGCCAAGCCGCACAAAGGCTTCGGCAGCGTCGTTCTCCAGCGCGTCGTCCCCACCAGCCTCTCCGGCAGCGCCTCCATGGAACGGCTGCCCGGCCTCGTTCGCTGGACGCTTTCGGCGCCGCTGGCCAACGTCGTTGTCGCCGGCGGGGCGGAGTTGGACGGCGATGAGCAAATCGCCGGGCTGACCTGAGGCGGTTGCATCCTGGGAGAACGAACGGGGCCGGCTCGCCGCCATGTCGGGCCGAGGCGCTTCAAGGAGGCAGACTACCAGCCCGGCGGGGTCTGGTGGCTCAGAGAAAGCGGCTGGCCTCGTGCAGCCAGCCACGGCCGACCGCTATGAATTCCTTCCTGCGGATCCGATCTCTACAGCATCCAGCCCCTTGGCTTTGTAGACGACGTAGGAAATCGCCCAGGCGCCGATGAAGATGCCGATAATGGCGAAGCCTAGATTGTTGAAATTGTCGTTGAGCGTGCCGACGCCGTTCCAGAAACCGCCTGACAGACCGAGCTTGTCACCGATCAGGCCGAGCGCCTCGATGCCGCCGATCAGTACAGCGACAAGGACCGATACCAGTGTGATCGTCATGTTGTAGTACAGTTTGCGGATCGGCTTGACGAAGGCCCACTCATAGGCGCCGAGCATCATCACGCCATCGGTCGTGTCGACCAGCGACATACCGGCCGCGAAAAGCACCGGGAAGACCAGAATGGCTTCGAACGGCACGCCCTTGGCGGCTTGTGCTGCGGACACGCCGAACATGGCGACTTCGGTTGCGGTGTCGAAGCCAAGGCCGAAGAGGAAACCAAGTGGGAACATGTGCCAGCTCCGCGTCACCAGCCGGAACATCGGGCGGAAGACGCGGGCAAGGAAGCCGCGATTGTTGAGCAGCAGGTCCAGATCCTCCTCGACAAAGGCGCCACCGGCCCGCACCCGCCGATAGCTTTTATAGATCGACAGGAAGATCACGATGTTCATCGCCGCGATGGCGAGCAGGAAGAGTGCGGAAACGCCGGTACTGATCGTGCCGCCAATCTCCTGAAGGCTCTGGAAACGGCCGAGCAGGGAAGCTGCTCCCGCGACGGCCGCAGCGACAATGACGACGATCGTCGAATGGCCGAGTGCGAAAAAGAAGCCGACGGACACCGGCCGTTTGCCGTTCTGCATCAGCTTGCGAGTGACATTGTCGATGGCCGCTATGTGGTCGGCGTCGACGGCATGGCGCAAGCCCAGGCCATATATGACGAGAGCGACGCCAAGCAATGTCGGCTTGTCGTGGAACGCGACCAAAGCCCACAGCCATGCCCCGACGTTGAGAATGGCGAGTGCGCCGTAGATTGTTATGAGCCTGGCCTTCAGGTCCGGCGAGCTTTTGTTGAGCATTTTCGATAGTGCGATCAGCATGGTTCTGCCTTTGACGTTACCTGTCATCGCAGGGAACTCGCCCGCCGTCCGGCCAGGCGCGCACACCGGATCACCCCGTCCGATGTTCTGCTTTGACGTCCATGACGGCAGGTCTCCTGGCTCGCGTCTTTCCGCCATTTTCGCCTTCCCGGCCCATGCAGCCAGTGGCATCGTGAAAACGGCTCGTCGCTTACAGTTGCGGGGGCAGCCACGGCTTTGGACTTCTCCGCACCGCGTTCCCTTTTGATCCCCGAAGGGAACCATCAGCGCGAATTCGCCACAGCCCGGTTGGCCAGTCAATCGACATTCCCGACGGCCAGCGGTCTCTCACGCCATCGTGACGAGAGGATTGCAGCGGGCGCTGCGGCGCGGCCGGCGAAGCTGTGGCAAAATCATCACGCCCCGCGAACCGGCGGTCCCCGCCTGAGACCATCGTGGACGGCAGCGTGCATGCCGGCCTCGACGTGGCATTGCGTGATCTGGGCGAACAGCACCGCCTGCGGGCAAGGGTGCAAGAACTGCTCGGATCACGCCGACGTGAAGCCCGCGGCCCTGATCAAGCGATATGGAAAGGACGCTCTGTTCAGCACGGTCGAGCGAGCACTGCTTTGTTACCAGCTGCGAGCGTGGCGCCGACAACCTCGCCGTTCACCGCCAGCGGGCGGTCGATCCAAAGTCGCCCTTGGGATCGGTAGCGTCTCCGGTGGATGAGGATGCTCAAGGCCTGCACTGGCGCGCCCGCTTCAGGCATTGGTCGCCGATGTCGCGGGCAACGCAGCCGGACAGCACCTGGAAGGGTGTAAATTCTCCGCCCCGGAAAAATTGAAGGCAGTAGCTTCTTATCTCCGGCCGCAGTGTGGCCCAGTATCCGGCCAAACTGGCCTTGCGCTTGATTTCCCCATCCAGGCAATTGCGCAGTACATTTGCCTTGGCGTCCGGGAATCTCGCATGGCAGTAGGGGTCGCTTTTCAAAGCTGAAAACAGGGGTTCCGTCGTTGGTTCGCTGGGGCTGCAGGACACGCGGCCTTCGATGCAGGCCCGTCCCAACGCCGAGGCAACGAAGGGCGCGACGGTCAGATAGGTTTGGAACCTGACCTCCTTCATATAATCCCGCATGAGCCTTTGGTTAGCGTCCGGCGTGACGAGATACCAGAAAGGCTCAAGGCTGGCCCTCAGCATCGTTTCGTCGGCAAGGCACTTTCCTTTCTCGACCTGCTGCTCAGCCTTGACGAGCATTTTGGAGACAAGCGCTTTGCAATAGCCTTGCGTGTCCAATGGAGGAAATGGCGGCCCTTGCCCTGCCTCGGCAAATTGCGACGCCAGCAGTATTGCCACGGTCAAGAAAATCCGCATCGCACCCCCTATTTGTCGGCAACGCACGGGCAGCAGGGTAATATCAGATGTCGCTGCCCGGCCAAGTCGGCTATGCCTCCAACGTCGGCTCGGTATTCACCTCCAGCGCCTCTTCCGCCTCGTCCTCCTCGCCAAGCACCTCGCCCTTCACCGGCAGCGCCCGGCCTATCCAGATCGGGTCGATCAGGTGGTCGCGCTTGGGGTTGTTGGTGTTGGGGTGGATGAGGATGCTCAAGCCGCCGTGGTTCAGCATCAGCCAGGGAACGAGCGTGGCGAAGATCTCGTTGGCGAAGGAAACCTGGTACATGGCCTGCTGATGCGGGCCGACCGGCTCGTCGCGCCAGTTGCCCAGGCGCACATGGAAGCGTTCGCCGATGCGCTCGCGCAGCCATTCGGCATGCTGCCGCTCCGCCTCTCCGTCATAGTAGATATGGGCGTGATAGCTGGCGATCTCGGCGATCGGCCTGACTTCGTTCATCGCGATGCACCCCTTCGATGATTTTTTTGCGCCCGGCGGAACTGTAGCCGAAGCGCGGGCGCCTTGTCTGCAGCCGGCTGAGGCCCGCGCCTGCGGTCGGCAGGTTATCGGATATGGCGCTCCCCCGCTCCGTCTCGGCTGCGCCGAGGAAATGCCAATCGCTGAGGTTGCAACTGAGCGCGAAGGCTGGCAACGGCCCTGGTGCCTAAATCACCGCGGTGACCTTGCCCTTCGCATCGAGGCGGCAGCCGACTTTCGCCTGCCTCACTTCGATGCCGCCTTGCCTGTCATAGTCAATGCGCACCTCGATCGGCGCGTTGAGCCCGCTTCGGCGTTGACGCAAGGAGCCGGCGCTGACTGTGTAAACACGCACGGCGCCAAGGGGCTTGGCGGCCGCCGCGATCGCGGCGCGACAGGCGCGCACCACGGCGGCCGGCGTGCCCGGTATCGCCTTCAGAGATGACAGCGGCGCAACGGGATATGCTTTGGTGACCCGCCGGAGGTCGCCGCCGGCGGATTTGGAGGGCCTCAGGACTGGAGGCAGCACAATGGGCTGCGTCGCGCTCTTGGCCAAAGCGGGGGCTGTCGGGACCGCGGGCGGGTTCTGCGCAGAGGCAGCCGATACGGCGGAAGGATCGTCGCCCGTGGCGGCGCCGGTTGGTCCACTTGCGGCTGACGGATCGGCGCCCACGCTTGTCGACACGCCTGTGCTGGTGCTGCCCAAATTGCCGCCGGCATTGAGGCCGAGCGATCCGCCGCCGGTCGAGGCGCCGACATTTGCGCCGCCGACACCGTCGGCGCCGGCGCCCACGCCCACCGACACGCCTTGCGAACCGGCGCCCAATCCTGCGCCCGCGCCGACGCCGCCGACCTTGCCGCCCACGCCGACGTCAAGCGCCGAGGCAGGCCCGATCGTGATGCCGATCGCCAGCGCGGCTGCGAGGTATTTTTTCATGGCCAAACTTTTGCCATCTGCCGCTCCTCATCGAGCGTCCGCTCGACAGCGGCCTGCGAAGCCTATGTCAAGCGATGCGTCGTGCCGAGCATGGCGGCCTTCTCGTCCTTCCAGGCATCGGCCTCGGCCTTAACCGCGCGGCTGGATGCCGCTCGAAAGACGAATGATAGAGAAGCGATCTCGGTAACGCCAAGCACTGAAAAAGGCTTAGCACTTCGCCTTTCAACTTAGCTGTCGACAGCCAGGGCATGTAATGAGCTCGCCCACGCGCTGTTAACGACTAACTTTCAAATTAGTTTCAACTAATATGCAACAGAACAAGGACACTCACCGTGCCGGCGGCGATTGCCGATGCCGAAGCCGGGCGCTCGACGGAGCGGCCCCCCGCTCGGCTTATCGCCGGGAGAACATCGCGCATGGCGCAGCGCTACCGGCTGGAAGCCGCAACCCTCGTCGCGCTGGCCGACAAGGACGCGGTGCTGGTCGGCCAGGCCGACCTTTTGCGATCGATGGTCGAAGGTGCGGCGGCGACGCGATCCTGGCCCACAAAGGCGAGATCGAGACCGGCATCGCGGCGATTACGGCCACATTGCGCGACAGGCAATCGTTCCTGCTGTGAGGGCTGGCCTTGGCCAGGCCTTGAGCATGGAGAAGCGTCACGCCTTTTGCCTGGTGAGCCGCTCGAGCGCATCGACGATCAAGTCGCAGAATTTCGCATGGTCGAGCTTCATCGCCAGCGTGTGGCGGAAATCGACCTGCTCGCTCGCCGTGCCGCCGAAATGGCGCATGCCGCCCATCTTCTCGAAATTGCAGACCGTCATGCCCTTGGACCACCGTCCGGCAAGCTCGACACGGATATCGGCCTTCTCGGTGGTGAAGACGCTTGCGTCGATCATCGCCGCCACACAGCATGCGTCATGGACGGCGGGATAGGCTATCTGCAGCAGGCCGCCATGCGTGGTCGCGATGAACTCCCAGATGTCGAGGACGAATTTGGCGATCGGACCGCCGACGGCGCGCACCCTGTCCTGCAGTTGCGGGGTGGCCAAGGCCTGGTGCGTGAGGTCGAGCCCCACCATGGTCACGTCCCAACCGGCGCGGAACACCACGTCGGCAGCCTCCGGGTCGGCATAGACGTTGAACTCGGCCGCGGGCGTGATGTTGCCGCGGGTGTAGCTTCCGCCCATCGCGACGACCTTCTTCACCCGCTCGACGATGCGCGGCTCCTTCCGGATGGCCAACGCGATGTTGGTGTAGGGACCGACCGGCACCAGCGTGACGGTTTTCGGCTCATGCGACAAAACCGTCTCGATGATGAAGTCGACGGCATGGCGCTTGTCGAGCTCGAACGAGGCGGGCGGCAACTCCGGGCCGTCGAGCCCGGTCTCGCCGTGGATCTCGACCGCCAGCACCTGGTCGATGATCAAAGGACCGGGAGAGCCCTTCGCCACGGGGACTTTTATGCCGTAGGCCGTGCATACGGAGAGGGCATTGCGCGTGGTGTTCTCGACATTGTGGTTGCCCGAAACCGTGGTGATGCCGAGAAGGTCGATGTTCGGGTTGCCGGCCGCAAGCAGGATGGCGATGGCATCGTCGTGCCCCGGATCGCAGTCCAGGATGATCTTTTCCATCGGTGTCGCGTCTCCCTGGCCTGCGGCGATTACAGACCGGGGCCTCTGGTGACGTCAAGGTTGTCGTCTGGCCGAAGCGCGCCCCCTGCGGTCGATCACCACATCGGACGCGCTTGCCGCCCTGCCCTCACTGCCGGCCTCATCGCGCCTGGCCTCCTCTCGCCCCGCTTCCCCACAGCGCCCGCGCGAACACGTTGCGCTTGCCCTTGCGCGGCGCCAGCTCCACATCGCTGACCAGCTTCGCGCCGCCCTCGCGCCGCTCCAGCGTGATCTTGCGGCTGTGGAAGGCTTCCAGCTCGGCGCGGTGGGCGACGCTGATGACGGTGACCTTCGGCAGTGCCTGGATCACCGTCTGCATCATCTTGTCCTGGCTCTTCTCGTCGAGCGCCGAGGTCGCCTCGTCCAACACGACGATGTCGGGCTCATGCAGCAGCAGGCGCGCGAAGGCGAGGCGCTGCTTCTCGCCGCCGGAGAGCGTCTGGTCCCACGGCGCCTCTTCCTCGATCCTGTCCCGCAGGTAACCGAGGCCGACCTTGTCGAGCGCGGCGTCGATCTCGTCCACTGTCCAGTTGTCGGCGGCGGCCGGATAGGCGACCGCGCGCCGCAACGCGCCGGTCGGGATATAGGGGCGTTGCGGCAGCATGAACAGCCGCTTGCCGGCCTGGAAATTGACGCTGCCGCCGCCCCACGGCCACAGGCCAGCGACGGCCCGGACCAGGGTCGACTTGCCGGTGCCGGATTCGCCCGCGACCAGCACCCGCTCGCCCGGGTTGATCTCGACCTTTGTCTCCTTGACCACGCCGGTGCCGTCGTTGAGCGTGACGGAGAGATCGTCCAGGCTGAGCATGGCGCCGTTTTGCGTCTCGCCGCGCCGGATGCGCCCAAAGGACTCGCTCTCTTCGGCGCGCTCCAGCCCGTCGAGCGACATCATCAGCGAAGCGACGCGGCGCGCCGAGGCGTTCCAATCGGCCAGGCGCGGATAATTGTCGACCAGCCAGCCGAACGCGCCTTGCACGATGGCAAAGGCGGAGGCCGCCTGCATGACCTGGCCGAGCGACATCGAGCCTTCGAGGAATTTCGGCGCGCAGAGCAGCACCGGCACCACCGGCGCGAACAGCATCGACCCTTGCGAGACAATCGCGGTACGCATGTGCTGTCCGGTCAGCAGCGCCCATTGCCTCAGCACATGGCCGAAATTCCTGTCGATGCCGTTGCGCTCCTCCGCCTCGCCGCCGAGCAGCGCGATGCTTTCGCCGTTTTCGCGCACGCGCGTCAGCGTATAGCGGAATTCGGCTTCCGCCTGGTTTTTCCGCTCCGAAAGCTGCACGAAATGGCGGCCGATCACCACCATCGAGGTCGAGGTGATGGCGGCATAGATGACCGCGGTGACGACGAGGAAGCCGGGAATGGTCAGGCTCGCACCGTCGAGCGGCAAGGTGAGCGCGCCGCCGATGGTCCATAGCACGACGATGAAGGTCGAGGCCGACAAGAAGGCATTGAGGACGCCGGAGACGAAATCGACGGGGGACTCGGTGGCGATGCGCAGATCTTCGGTGAGACGGGCTTCGGGGTTCGAGTGGTCGCCGGCGACGAGATTCAGCTGATAATAACGGCCGCTGGCCAGCCAGCGCGCGATGACAGATGTGGTGAGCCAGGAGCGCCAGCGGCGCTGGATCGTCATGCGCAGGTAAACCTGAGCGACGACGAGGCTGGCGCTTCCGGCGACCAGCGGCACGAAGACGGCGCTCAGCATATAGACGGTGTGGACATTGCGCTGCTCGATGGCGTCGAAGAAGGCGCGGTTCCAGACATTGATGCCATACTGGAAGCCGACATTGACGCAGATCAGGACCAACAGCCCAATCGTGAACGGCCAGGCGAGCTTGTCGCCGTTCCGGCCCCAGTAGCCGCGCCCGCTGATCCAGAACCGCCTAAAGAGATACTTCCGGCGCGCCTGCTCGGCCTCCTCGGGCGTCAGCTTCGGACCGGGCTCGACGGATTCCGGCGGCGGCGGCGCCGGTTCGCCGACGGCCTCCGGCGTGACTTCGGCGGCCGGTTCCTTTTGCTCGTCGGATTGCTTCGGGGGCGACTTCTCTTCGCGGGGTTTTTCCGGGCGCAATCCTTCCGGGTGCGACTTTTCCGGCCGCGCCTTTCCTGGGGGTGCTTTCGTTGCGCCCGTCTTTGCGGGGCGCGACTTCCCGGCACCGCGCGGCTGGGCGCCGTCGGCCGATCTTGGCTTGAGCTTTGCTTCAGGCATCAGCCGACAACGGCTCAAAAATCAGAAGGTTTCACGATCGCGGCGAGAGATGTTGCCTGCCAGCTCGGGCCTCGAACGTCGCCTCACGCGGCAAAACCCCGCCGCGCGGCGGCCATGCCTTCCCACATCAGCCTGATCCCGAGCGCGCCGACCACGGCGCCGGCGGCGCGGTCGATCCAGTGCTTGGTGCCGAGATAGGCCGCGCGCGGCCGGCTGGAGGAAAAGGCGAAGGCGACAACCGCGTACCAGGCGAATTCGTTGAGGAAGAGCAGCGGCGGCAGGACGAAGAGCATCCAGAGCGGCGGCGAGGCCGGCAGCATGGCCGCGAACATCGAGGCGTAGAAGATCGCCGTCTTCGGGTTGGCGAGTTGCACCAGGAGCGCGCGCCGCAGCGCCCGCCAGAACGAGCCGGCGCGCGCCGAGGCATCGTTCGCGATCTCGATCGGCTGATGAGCGCCGCGCCAGATCTTTATGCCGATCCACAACAGATAGGCGCCGCCGGCGATGCGCAGGAAAATGTCCAGCCAGGCGACCTGGACGAGCAGCGCGGTCAGGCCCGCCACCGCGATGGTGGCGAAGATGAAGCCGCCGATGCCCATGCCGATCGCCGCCGCGAGGCCATCCGTGCGCTCGCCGGCGACCGCGATGCGCGAGACGACGACGAAGCTCGGCCCCGGGCTCATCGCCCCCAGCAGGAAAACGCCAAGGATGGAAAGGATGGTTGCAATCTCGGACAAGACTTCCTCCGCAGGTCGGCTGCAATTCCCTGCGCGGTACAATGCACGCGGCGCGCGCCTTGTCACCATCCTGGCGGGCGATCGGCGAGCGCGAGCATGCCGAGACGGCGTCTGGTCAGGCTGGAGCCGCGCCCTATGTCTACCACGGCCCGTCCAGCCATCGGGCAAAACACCGCCTTTTGCGGAACAAGCGGCAGTTGCTTGGGTTGGCAGCCTTGTTCAGCAGTCGTACGATGTATGGCGGAAGTGCCTCTGCACACGGGGAGACTTCAGATGAAAGCTGCCGCAGAACGCGACCCTCGCAGGCGCGAGCTTCTCAAGGATCACGGCCCAGCCGGACTGGCCGCGAAGTCTGTTTCCGGCCGCGCCGCGGCCCAGCGGCGCCGACGACGCGCCGCCCACAGTCAAGACGTCCCGCCGATCCGTTCGCGCAGAGCATGATCCGTTCCAGTGCTTTCCTTCCCTAAACCAAGGCAAGGCCGCTCGCCGCTCTGGATAGGCTTGATCGCGACGCTCTCCGGCTGCGCGGGCGGGGTGCTCGACCCGCAGGGCCCGATCGGCGCGGGCAACCGCACGATCCTGCTCAACTCGCTGGCGGTCATGCTGGTCATCGTCATCCCGACGCTGGTGGCGCTGCTTTTGTTTGCCTGGATGTTCCGCGCCTCGAACCGCAATGCCCGCTACGATCCGGAATTCACCTATTCGGGCCGCATCGAGCTGATCGTCTGGTCGATCCCGACGCTCACCATCCTCTTCCTCGGCGGGCTGATCTATTACGGATCCTACCATCTCGACCCGCGCCGGCCGATCGCCTCCAGCCAGCCGCCACTCGACATCCAGGTGGTGGCGCTCGACTGGAAATGGCTGTTCCTCTACCCGGACCAGGGCGTCGGAACGGTCAACCAGCTGGTCATCCCGGCCGGCGTTCCCGTGCGTTTCAAGCTGACCTCGGCCAGCGTGATGAACACCTTCTTCGTGCCGCAGCTCGGCAGCATGATCTATGTCATGAACGGCATGCAGACCGAGCTCAACCTGCAGGCCGACCGCGAGGGCGACTATCGCGGCCTGTCGGCGCATTTCAGCGGCGACGGCTTTTCCGACATGAATTTCCGCGTGCGGGCGGTGTCGCCCGACGAATTTGCCCGCTGGGCCTCTTCGTTGCATGGCGGCGGCGGCGTGCTCAACGCCCGCGCCTATGCCGAGCTTGCCCGGCAAAGCATCAACGCGCCGCCGGCCTCGTTCGGCGTTGTGCAGGATGGCCTGTTCGACGCGATCGTGCGCCAGACGCTGCCCCCCGGTCCGGGTCCCGCCGAAACCGCCGCCGGCGAGCCGCAGGTGAGCCCCAAGGCCGAGCCCAAGGCCGGGACGCCGGCGCCAGCCCAACAGCCGCAGCCGAAAGCGGGAGGATGACGATGCTCGGCAAGCTCGACTGGTCTGCCATTCCCTTCGATCAGCCCATCCCGCTGGGTGCCGCCCTCATCGTCTTCCTGGCGGCCGCCGCAGTGCTGATCTGGGTCACGGTGAAAGGATACTGGCCCTATCTCTGGGACGAATGGATAACCTCGGTCGACCACAAGCGCATCGGCGTCATGTATATCGTTCTGGCGGCGCTGATGCTGCTGCGCGGCTTCGTCGACGCCGTGATGATGCGCACGCAGCAGGTGCTCGCCATCCACGGGCCGGGCTACCTGCCGCCCGAGCATTACGACCAGGTCTTTTCGGCCCACGGCACGATCATGATCTTCTTCGCCGCGATGCCCTTCGTCATCGGGCTGATGAACTTCGTCGTGCCGCTGCAGCTCGGCATCCGCGACGTCGCGTTCCCGACGCTGAATTCGGTGAGTTTCTGGCTGACGGCGACCGGCGCGCTGCTGGTCAACATCTCGCTCGTCGTCGGCGAGTTCGCGCGCACCGGCTGGCTGCCCTATGCGCCGCTGTCGGAGACGACCTACTCGCCGGGCGTCGGCGTCGACTATTATCTCTGGTCGATCCAGATCTCCGGCGTCGGCACGCTGCTCACCGGCGTCAACCTGGCGACCACCATCCTCAAGATGCGCGCGCCGGGCATGGGCTATCTGCACATGCCGATGTTCTGCTGGACATCGCTCGCCTCCAACCTGCTGATCGTCGCGGCCTTCCCGATCCTCACCGCCACGCTCGCCATGCTGACGCTCGACCGTTACCTCGGCTTCCATTTCTTCACCAACGAAGCCGGCGGCAACCAGATGATGTTCATGAATCTCATCTGGGCGTGGGGCCATCCGGAGGTCTACATCCTGGTGCTGCCCGCCTTCGGGATCTATTCCGAGATCTTCTCGACCTTCTCCTCGAAGCCGCTGTTTGGCTACCGGTCGATGGTCGCCGCGACGCTGTTCATCTGCATCGTCTCCTTCATGGTCTGGCTGCACCACTTCTTCACCATGGGCGCCGGCGCCGACGTCAATGCCGCCTTCGGCATCGCCACCTCGGTCATCGCCGTCGGCACCGGGGTCAAGATCTACAATTGGCTCTTCACCATGTATGGCGGGCGGGTGCGCTTCGACACGCCGATGCTGTGGGCGCTGGGCTTCGTCACCACCTTCATCATCGGCGGCATGACCGGCGTGCTGCTCGCGGTTCCGCCGGCCGATTTCATGCTGCACAATTCGCTCTTCCTGGTGGCGCATTTCCACAATGTGATCATCTCCGGCGTGCTGTTCGCCGCCTTCGCCGGCTTCACATACTGGTTCCCGAAAGCCTTCGGCTTCCGGCTGCATGAGGGCTGGGGCAAGGCCGCGTTCTGGTTCACGCTTGCTGGCTATGTGCTGGTCTTCGTGCCGCTCTATATCCTCGGCCTGCTCGGCATGACCCGCCGTCTCCAGCATATCGACTTGGACATGTGGACGCCGTGGCTGATCGTGGCGGCCTTCGGCATTTTGGTGATGATCGTCGGCGCCGCCTGTCAGGTCGCGCAGCTCGTCGTCTCGATCAGGCATCGCGAGGAATTGCGCGACGAGACGGGCGACCCTTGGGACGGCCGCTCGCTGGAATGGTCGACATCCTCCCCGCCGCCCTTCTTCAACTACGCGCGGCTGCCGCATGTCGAGAACGAGGAACCCTACTGGACCATCAAGCAGCGGGCGATGGAGGAGCAAAGGCCCGGCGAGGACGAAAGCTATGAGCCGATCGAAATGCCGCGAAACAGCCCGACCGGCTTCGTCACCGCCTTCTTCAGCACGCTGATCGGCTTCGCGCTGATCTGGCACATCTGGTGGCTGGCGATCGTCGGCTTCATCGGGGCCTACATCACTTTCGTCGTCTTCGCCTGGCGAGAGCATGGCGACTACGAGGTCTCCGCGGAGGAGGTCGAGCGCATCGACCGCGACGGCAGGGCCGCACAGCTTGCCTGGCTGCGCAGACGGGAGCGCGTGGCATGAGCGACATCACGGCCGGCAGTGCGCCCGATCCTTACCGCCTCGGACGCTCCGGCGGGCATGGCCATGGCGGACACGGGCATGGCCTGCTCTCGGCGACCGGCCACGGCCAGGGCGGCCCGGCCTCGAAGTTCGTCACGGTGGCTTACGGCTTCTGGATCTTCCTGCTGTCCGACATCATCATGTTCTCGGCTTTCTTCGCCGCATATGCGGTCCTGTCGACAGCGACCGCCGGCGGGCCATCCGGCAAGGAGCTATTCGAGCTGCCGCGGGTTGCGGCGCAGACGGGGCTTCTGCTCACATCGAGCTTCACCGGCGGCCTGGCGACGCTCGCGACCCACCGCCGGTCGATGGCCGCCACCCAGTTCTGGCTTCTGGTCACCGGCCTGCTCGGCGCAGCCTTCCTGTTTCTCGAGGTACAGGAATTCGCGGCGATGGCGAGCGAGCAGGCAGGCCCTTCGCGAAGCGCCTTCCTGTCAGCCTTCTTCGCCCTGGTCGGCTGCCACGGCACCCATGTCGGGCTCGGCCTGCTCTGGCTCGGCACCATGATGGCGCAGCTCTGGGTGAAGGGCTTCCGGCCGGAGATACTGCGCCGGCTCCACTGCTTCGGCCTGTTCTGGCACGCGCTGGACATTATCTGGGTCGCCATCTTCACCCTGGTCTATCTCTTGGGGGCGTCGCCATGAGCGACATCGACAGCCGGACGGACGAGGAACTCGACCACCGCGATTCGGCGCCGGGCGAGGAGCGCATCACCGAGCACGAGCTGGCGGGAGGGCTGTCGGGCTACCTGCTCGGCTTCGGCCTCGCGATCCTGCTGACCATCGCCTCTTTCCTGGCGGCGCAGACCGGGCTGATCTACCAGCCGGCGGTGATCTCGGCCCTGGTGGTGCTGGCGATTGCGCAGATGGGCGTGCATCTCGTCTTCTTCCTGCACCTGACCACCGGGCCCGACAACACCAACAACGTGCTCGCGCTCGCCTTCGGCGTGCTGATCGTCGCGCTGGTCGTGATCGGCTCGGTCTGGATCATGGCCCATCTCAACCTGAACATGGCTCCGATGAGCGCCCACCAGGCCAGGATGATGCCATAAGGCGGTCGGCCCGCCGGCTGGGGCGTTTTCACCGTCACGGCCAGCTCGATCGAAGTCATGACCCCATGCCAAGGCATGGGGTCACATCGATCTCAGAGGGTTGATAGGCTTGCCGCCAGTCAGTGAATGGCGATGCGTCGCGTCACCTGACCGTTGCTTTCCCAGTAGGTATGCTTCTTGGCGATGATGGGATCGTCCATTGCGGGTTGGACCTGCCCTCCAGTACTGACCGCACGCGAGGTGACTGTGTGCTCCCCGGCGGTGGGCTTGGGCCAGTCGACGGACCATATCTTCCAAGCGAAGTCCGCCTTTTCGGTTTCGTCGATGGTCGCCGGCATCCATGGCCCGTTATCGATCTTCACCTCGACCCGCTCAATCGGCGCGCCCCAGGCCGCCCCGACGATTCGGTAATCATTGCCGATATGAGTGACCCGGGCCGGTGCAGACTTCAGGCGCGCCCGCCCGACAGAGGTTTCCACCCATACCGTCTCTCCGTTGTGCTCCTCCTCGCGCAGCGTGACGTAATCGCGTCCCATGAACTGGTTCACGAAGCGTTGGTCCCTGACTTCGATTCGCTTGAGCCATTTCACGTTCGCTATCCCGTACCAGCCCGGCGCTATCAGCCGCAGCGGGAACCCGTTATCTGCAGGCAAGGCTGTCCCGTTCATCTCGTAGCAGAGGATGTTTTTGGGGTCCAAGGCGTCGGCGAGCGACATGCTGCGCGCAAAGTTCTGCGTGAACTTGACGTCGTCGGCTCGCTTGATTTCTCCCTTATCGGTGCCCCAGAAGACAACCTCGATACCACTGTCGAGGACGCCGACCTCCTCAAGGATCGGGGCGAGCGGCGTACCTGCCCAGCGAGCATTGCCAATCCCGCCATTGAAGAACGGTAGGCCAGTATTGCCCGAACATTCGACCGTGAACGTGACTTCCTGGCGCGGTCGAGCCTTGATGTCGGCGAGCGTCAGGGCTGTCGGCTTTTTGACGGAGCCGCCGATTTCGAGCTTCCACGTGCTTTCGTCGATGACCGGCCGGTTGAAATGCGCGATTGAAAAGAACTTGTCGTTGGGCGTCACCCAGGAATCGAGATCCTCCCACACCAACTGGTTTTTGATGACTTGCGGAACCGGGTTCGGCGGCAGCTGATCGAGCCATTTGATGACTTCCTCGCCGGCCCGGGTTGGAAAGGCATAAGCAATGCGCGATTGAAAGGACGCCAGCGCTACGAGGGCTGCCCCTCCTCGAACCATGAATTCACGTCTGGGTAGGTAATGCATGATCACTTCTCCTCCAGTGAAAAGCTCAGTTCTCCTTCAGTGATAGATGCGAATAGCGACCGGGATCGCGCAAAGCAGAAGCCGGACGCGGCGGGCAATGATGAGAGCGAGTGGAACAACCCCGAGTTAGAAGAGCGCCCTAGTTGAAGCGACGTCTCCCGCTCTCAATTCGCCGGCTTATCAGGTCCGAGCCGGCGATCTTCGACTATAAGCCCTATCTGTCGTCGTGGCGAGGCCAAGGCTCGCATCGTGCTCCAAGATTGAATGCCGCCGAAGATTGGTGCGTTGGATCTTGTCAGCGGCATGGACCTGGTCGGCACCGATGTCAGCTTTGAGGCGTTGCCGATCCTGCCAAAGTCCGACCCGCGGCGCCCCACCAGGTCTTGACGAAAATCGGCGGGCCTGTTTGAGACTCGGGTAGATGGGGACATTTGCTCCACGGGGAGATGAGCAGGCGGTGGGCAGGCTGTGAGGCGCGTTTTTCGATTGCTCGCCGCTGCGATCATCGCGTCCGGCGTGACCGGGTGCACCAGCGTTTCCTATTACGCGCAGTCGCTGGAGGGCCATGTTGAGATCATGGCGGCGCGCAAAAATGTGCGGAAGCTGATCCGCGATCCTTCGACGCCTCAGGCATTGCGCGCCAAGCTGACGTCGGCCAGCGCCATACGTCGCTTTGCCACGGATGAAGTGGCGCTGCCGGAAAACAGCAGCTATCGCAGCTATGTCGACATCGGCCGGGACGCTGTAACCTTTGCCGTTTTTGCCGCGCCGCAATTCTCGCTCACGCCAATAACATGGTGCTTTCCGGTCTTCGGCTGCGTTCCCTACCGGGGTTACTTTTCCCGGAAATCGGCGGCTGAAAGCGCTGCCGAGCTGCAGCGACAGGGGCTGGACGTTTACGTCTCAGGCGTCACCGCATATTCCACGCTTGGATGGTTCAGCGACCCGCTGCTCAGCACCATGCTGCGTCAGGACGACACCTATCTCGCAAGCCTGATCTTCCATGAGCTGGCGCATCAGAAAATCTATGTGAACGGCGACTCCTCGTTCAACGAGGCTTTCGCGGTTTCGGTCGAAACCACCGGCGTCAGGAAATGGCTCCGCGCCACCGGCAATCGCGCCGGATTGCGCCGCTACGAAGCCAATCGCAAGCGCAGCGCCGATTTTCTCGGTCTGATAGCGAAAACCCGGGACGAGTTGCGGCAGGTCTTTGGAAGTCCGCGTAGCCCACAGCAGATGGCCGCTGCCAAAGCAGCCACGATCGACAGGCTGCGGATGCGCTACCGGCGCATGCGCGATACGCGTTGGGCCGGATACCGGGGCTATGACGCCTGGTTCGATAGCCCGATCAACAACGCAAAGCTCGCCGCGACTGCCGTTTATGGCGAACAGGTTCCGGCGTTTCTTCGCCTGTTCGACTTGTGCTCCGGCGACTATCCAAGGTTCTACGCCGCCGTTCGACGGATCGGGAATTTGCCCGGACCTTCGCGCGCCCAGGCGCTGAAGACTGCGGCTGCGTGCGATTGACGCTGACAGCCGGAGGGCAGCCCCGCCCTCTGCGCGATGCTGGCTTCAGCGTCATGCCAAGGAAATTTCATATGGCAGCGCCAGCCCCCACTCCGTCTCGGCTTCGCCAAGCCACCTCTCCCCCATGTGCATGCGGCCACCGCATGAGACTGCGCTAAAAAACAAAAAAAGGCCCCTTGCGGAGCCTTTGTCGCAATAGGCTTTGTCCGGTGCCCGGTCGGCGTGCGGCCCTAGCTTGAAAACGTCACGGTCACGCCGCGCTGGCGGAAATAGGCCTGCATCAGCTTGCGGCCGGCGCGGTTGTTGTGCGCCAGCTTGGCCGGCTCGAACACCACTTGTTTGAGCCCTTCCCGCGCCATCGCCGCCTTGAGCGTCGCGATATGCGCATCGATGTCGGCATTGTCCGCGCGGATCGAGGCATAGATGCTTTCGGTCGCTTCGGCCACGGTCGGTTCGCTCACTTGTGTCGTCCTTCGGTTGTTGCGCGGCGGCTTAACCGGACCTGAAAACAAAAACAAGGCCCGCATGGGGCCTTGTCGCACTCACCTCTCAGCAGAACCCTGCCCTATTTTCCCGCCAGCTGCTTGGCGTTTTCCGGCGTGATCGCGGTGGTGTCCACCGTCACGGTCGGCTCGACGGACGTCGCGCAGTCGAGCAATATCTTCTTGGCCATGTCGATCGCTTCCTTAGCGCCGGTCGGATAGGTGAAGGTCGCCGCCCAGTCGCCCTTGGCGACGGCCTCGATGCCGCCGGCCGGGCCCGGCAGGCCGTCGGTGCCGATGATCTTGACCTCTTTGCCTGCGCCCTTGGCGGCCAGCAGCGCGCCCGCCGCCATCATGTCGTTCGAGGCATAGAGCACCTTGATGTCGGGATGCGCCTGCAGCATGGCGGAAAAGGCGGTCTGGGCTTTGTCCGGAACCCAGTCGGCGGCCTGCTCGGCGACGATCTGGATTTTCGGGTTGGCTTTCACGCCTTCCTTGAAGCCGTTGAGACGCTCCACCGCCGGCGTCGAGCTCGGCAGGCCTTCCAGCACCGCCGCCTCGCCGCCATCGGGCAAAAGCTTCGAGGCCGTGTATTTGCCGGCTTCCTCGGCGATCTTGAAATTGTCGCCGCCGATGAAGGCGGTGTAGTCCTTGCCGGGGTCGCCCACCGTCTTGCGGTCGAGCTCGATCACCGGAATGCCGGCGTCCATGGCGCGCTTCACGGCCGGCGTCAGCGGGGCGGCCTCGAAGGGCGAGATCAGCAGAAGGTCGACCTTCTGGGTGATGAAATTGTCGACCTGCGAGGTCTGCGTGTTGACGTTGCCGGCGCCGTCGGCGATCTGCAGCGTGAAGCCCGGCACTTCCTTGGCCGCCGCCGTCAGCTCGTCATTGACGTGCTGGCGATAGGGCTCGGCGTTGTTGGCCTGCGAAAAGCCGATGACGAACTGGCCGTCCTTGGCGCAGGCCTTGACCATCGGCTCGGCTGCCTGGGCAGTGCCCGCTACGCACAGGCCGGCGCCCGCCAGCAGCGCGGCCCGCAGGACGCGCGATCCTCTCAGTGTGGTTCTCATACTCAGTCTCCTCCTCGTCTGGCCGAGGCCAGACCTTTGGTTGCAGTGCTAGTTTCCAGTCTTTTGGGGAATGCTGCCGCCGGCCTCCTATCGTCCCAAACCCTCGCGGCGGCGAACGAGGGATTGAAGCACTGCCGCCAGGACGATGATCGCTGCGGTCGCGAGCAACTGCATGGCGGGGGTGATGTTGTTGAGCTGAAGGATGTTGGCGAGAGCGCCGAGCATGATGGTGCCGGCGACGGTGCCGACCATCGAGCCCGCGCCGCCGAACAGGCTGGTGCCGCCGATGACGACGGCGGCAATCGCCGTCAGCTCATAGCCCATGCCGTCATTGGCGCTGCCGAAGTTGAACTGGCCGGCATGGACGATGCCGGCAAGCGCCGAGGCAAAGCCGGTGATGGCGTAGACAGAGATCTTCACCATGGACACCGGCACGCCGGAAATGCGCGCGGCGCGCTCGTTGCCGCCAACGGCATAGACATAGCGGCCGAAGCGCGTGGTGTTGAGCACGATGGTGGCTATTGCCGCAAAGATGATGAAGACGATCGTCGCCACCGGCACGGTGTTGTCGAACAGGCGCTCGCCGAGCACGGCGAACACCGGCGGTGCCAGGCCCGGTCCGTCACCATAGGAAATATTGATGTACTGATTGCCGGAGACGACCAGCGCGAGGCCCCGCGCCGCCTGCAGTCCGGCGAGCGTCACGATGAAGGGCTCGAGCCGGAAGCGTGTGGAAATCGTGCCCTGGACAATGCCGAAGACGGTGCCCATGACCAGCACGGCCAGGATGGTGGCGATGAGGCCGAAGCCGCCGGAGATCATCATGGTGGCGGTGACGACCGCGGAGAGACCGAGCACCGCGCCCACCGACAGGTCGATGCCGGCGGTGATGATGACGAAGGTCATGCCGATCGCGATGATGCCGGTCTCCGACACGGCACGCACGATGTTGGCGATGTTGTCGGGGTTGAGGAACAGGATCTCGCCATGGCGCCGGGGCGAAAAGATGACGCCGCCGATCGCCACCAGGACCAAGCCGATCAGGCTCTGGAAGCGCACGATGATGGCCAGCGGGTCGACGCGATGCTTGGACGCCGCGGGCGCCGCCGGGCTTGAAGCCGCCGTGGAGGCCGCCACCGAAATCTTCTGGTCCGACATCAGGCCTCCCTGCCGTTTGCCGCGGCAAGCACGGTGTGCTCGTCGACGCCGCCATTGAATTCCGCCACATCGCGCCCCTGGCGCAGCACCACGATCCGGTCGCAGAGCCCGATCAGCTCCGGCATCTCGCTGGAGGCGACCAGTATGCCCAGCCCCTGCGCCGCAAGGGCTCTGAGGCGCGCATAGATCTCGCCCTTGGCGCCGACATCGACGCCGCGCGTCGGCTCATCGAGCAGCAACAGCCGCGGGTTGCCGAGGATCTCCTTCGCCAGCACCACCTTCTGCTGGTTGCCGCCCGAAAGCGCGCCGACGGCGATGTCCGGATTCTTTGGGCGGATGTCGAACTGGCCGAAGGATTGCCGCACGGCCTCCGCCTGGCGGCGCGGCGACATCAGCCCGGCCGGCGAGATGCGGCGGATCACCGACATGACCAGATTGAGGCCGACCGCCATCCTGAGCATAAGGCCGCTGCCGCGCCGGTCGTCGGTGACAAAGGCGATTCCGGCCTTGCGCGCCGCGTTGATCGACTCGAGCTTCACCGGTCTGCCGTCGACAGCGAGCTCGCCCTGCCAGCGGCCGGCAAGGCCGGTGCCGTAGAGCGCGGAGAGCAGCTCGGTGCGCCCCGCCCCCATGATGCCGGCAAGGCCAACGATCTCGCCTTCCCTGACCTCGAGCGAGATGCCGTTCGGCGGCTGCCAGCCGGCGCTTTCGCGGGTGAGCCGAAAGCTGGCATCCTTCAATCTGAGCAGGGTTTTGCCGGCGCTCTTCGCGCGTTCGGGGTAAAGCTCGTCCAGCGGCCGCCCGACCAGGAGGCGCACCAGTTCGGCCTGCGGCGCGTGCGGCTCGGTGATACCGGCGACGCGGCCGTCGCGCATCACCGTGACGCGATCGGCGATATCAGGCACTTCCTCCAGCCGGTGCGAGATATAGACGATGCCGACGCCGGTGGCGGCGAGCTTGCGCATGATGTCGAACAGGCGCTCGACCTCGCCGACGGTGAGTGCCGCCGTCGGCTCGTCCATGATCAGCACGCGCGACGCATAGGACAGCGCCTTGACGATCGCCACCACCTGGCGCTGGCCGATGGAGAGATCGGCCACCAGCCGCGCCGGGTCGATGGCGAGCTCGATCGCTTCCAGCCGCCGTTTCGCCTCGCGGCGCATAGCCGGCACGTCAAGCATGCCGCCCGGCCGCATCAATTCGCGGCCAAGGAAGAGATTCGCCGCGACGTCGAGCGAGGGCACGAGGTCCAGTTCCTGGAAGATGGTGGCGATGCCGGCCGCTTGCGCCTCGCGCGGATTGTTGAACCGGACCGGCTTGCCGTCGATCCGGATCTCGCCCTCGTCCGGCGTGTGGACGCCCGACAGAAGATTCATCAGCGTCGACTTGCCGGCGCCGTTCTCGCCGAGCAGTGCGTGGATCTCGCCGGCCTTCAAGTCGAAATCGACGCCGCGCAGCGCCTGTACGCCGCCGAAGCGCTTTACGGCGCCGGTGACGGAAAGCAGCGGCGCGCTCATGCAGGCCTCGTTTGGGCCGGCCTCGCGCAGGATTGGCGGGCCTGGAGCGTCGCCTGAAGGCGCACGGCGCGGGGTGCGGCAACGTTGTTGGCGATGCGCTCGCTGAGCAGCGCCGCCGCCTGCCGGCCGATCTCCGTGCAAGGCTGCTCGACCAGCGTCAGCCTGGGCTCGAAGCAGTCGGCCCATTCGAAGTCGTCGAAGCCGACCAGCGAGAGGTCGCGCGGGATCGAAAGACCCTTCTCGCGGATGGCGCGGACTGCCCCGATCGTTGTCATGTTGTTGCCGGTGACCAATGCGGTGGGCGGTGTCGGCAGCGACAGGATCGCATGCGTCGACGCGGTGGCGCTCGCCGTGTCGACATTCTCCGGCGAGACATAGTGCGGCAGGCATTCAAGTCCGTTGGCGGCGAGCGAGGCACCGAAGGCTTCGACACGCTCGCGCGTGGTGGCGAGCCCCGGCTGGCCGGCGATGTAGCCGATGCGCCTGTGGCCGAAGGAGGCGACGTGATCGATCAGCGCCCGCATCGCGGTCTCGTTCTCGACGCCGATCTGATCGAAGCGGTCGTCGGCGAAGCGGTCGATCAGGACGCAGGGAACACTCTTGTCCGCGAGATAAGCGATCGCGCGCTCGGGCGAGCCGGACGGCGCTAGGATGACGCCGTCGACGCGGCGCTGGTGGAAGGCACGCACCACCTGAAGCTCGCGGTCGGGGTCTTCTTGTGTATCCGACAGGAACACCATGAGGCCGAGGCGCGCGCATTCGGCTTCGACCGCGCAGATGATGTCGGTGAAATAAGGGTTGGAGATCGCCGAGATGGCGAGCCCGACGCTGTTGGTCGACGCGACTTTCAACGACCGCGCCAATTCGTTGGGCTGGTAGCCCATGGCGGCGATGGCGTCGTTAATGAGCTGCGCCTTCTCGGGCGAGACGAAGCGCGTGCGGTTGACGACATGCGAGACGGTCGAAACCGAGACGCCGGCGCGGCGCGCGACCTCAGCCATTGTCGGCATAACGGCTCTTACGGAGTGCCCGCAAGCGCTCCTCCCTTAGACGCGTTTCCCGTCCGTTCTTCGACGGATCAGCCAGACAATAGAGCGATCGAAACGTTTGCGCAATCGATTCGATAGATGTCAGCGATAGATTTTTTTGGGGGCGGAAAGTCTAAAATCAGGAGGTGAAAGCCAGCCAGGCCGTGCCGGCAAGAAGCGTCAGCAAGGTGAGCGGCAAACCAACCTTGAAGAAAGCTGCGAAAGACAGCTCCTTGCCCGCCGCCCTCGCCTGCTCCGCGACGATGAGGTTGGCGACTGAGCCGAGCAGCGTGAAATTGCCGGCGAGCGTCGAGCTCATCGCCACGATCAGCCAGGCGCGCTGGGGGTTTTCGAGGCCCGGGATGAAGGGCCTCAGCGCCAGCACCGCGGGCACGTTGCTCATGATGTTGGAAAGCACTGCGGTGAAGCCGGAGAGCCGCCACACATCGTCGAGGCCCATATTCTTCGCCCAGGCGATCATTTCGGGGGTGAGCAGGACGCGCTCGGCGCCCGCCACGACGACGAACAGTCCGGCGAACATGAAGAGCAGCGGGCCGTCTATCTCACGGTAGATGCGGTGCGGCTTGATCGCGCGGGTGACGAGCAGGAAAGCGCCGGCAATGAGCGCCGCCTTGGCGACGGGCACGCCGGCGAAGAAGGCGATCGCCAGCACCACGCAGACGATGGTCGCCTTCAGCACCTGTCCCGGCAGCATGCGGCCGCGATAGACCTCTGGGCTGAGCTCGGCGGGGCGAGAGAATTCGCCGCGGTAGACGATGCGAACGATGACGATGACGGCGACAAGGCCGAACAGCGCCACCGGCGCGAGCGCCGCCGTGAAGTCCGGATAGGAAATGCCCGAGAGCGCGCCGATCACCATGTTCTGCGGGTTGCCGGTGATGGTGGCTACGCTGCCGCAGTTGGAGGCCGTGCAGGTGGCGATCAGATATGGCACCGGGTTGCGCCGGATAACGCGGGTGACGTGGACGACGATCGGCGCCATCACCAGGCAGATCGCGTCATTGACCAGGAAGGCCGAAAGCACACCGGTCAGAAGCGTGACCATGACGAGCAGCATGAAGGGCGCGTGCGCATGCTCAATGGCGAAGCCGCCGAGCGCGCGGAACGCTCCCGACACCTTCAGATGCGCGACCACGATCATCATGCCCAGCAAAAGCGTGATCGTGTCGAAATTGATGGCGCGGTACGCATCCTCCATGCCGATCGCGCCGATGGCGATCATGGCGGCGCCGCCGAGCAGCGCGATGCCGGCGCGATCCAGCCTGAAGCCCGGAATGCGCCCGACCGCAACGCCGGCATAGGTAGCTACCAGGATGAAAAGCGCACCCGCGCCGGTCCATGTCATTGCCGGAAGATCCCGTTGCCTGCCATCGCCCGGCGGAATCTGCTCGGGCGCTTTTTGCCAGAGGAGCTTTAGCAAGGGCAGCGCAAAGGGGAAGCGTCGAGGGATGAAACTTTCGTCATCCGTCCGGGGCTTTTATATCTCGGATAGCTAATGTAATGTCTTGCGAAAAACAGGGCCGACAATCCAGTCGTTGGGGACTAAATGGATGAACGCGGTCGTTGAAGCGGAGCATCGCGTCTCGCCAAACGAGAATCTGATGCCCTCGGCGGAATGCCGGCGCTGCCATGGCGCCAGGAAAGTTTTCATTTGCGCCCGCTGGGTCGCCTCCAACGGCCATTGCTGCCCGGAAGGAACGCACCGGCTGAGCTGTCCGGGACACAGTGTGATCTGCCTGGAATGCGGCGGACACGGAGGCCAGAATGCCTGACCGGGTTCTTACCGACGTCGCGCTGACCGCCGCCTCGCCGTCCGTCCGAGCGCGACAAGGCCGGTCGCGCAGACAACCTCATCGGCGTCGTCTTGCTGCTCAAAAGCCTTGCGGTGTTCCGGCAGCGAGCCATATTCGTACCGCAAAAGCCATCACTGAAAGCTGGCGCCTCCATGAAAAGCCTTACGACCGCCCTTGTTGCCGGCACGATATTATGGACCGCGGGCGCCGCCGATGCGCGGCCCGACACACGCGCCATGACCTGCGGCGAGACGCAGGCGCTGATCCAGCGCCGGCATGCCGCGGTGCTGACTACAGGGGCCAATACTTATGATCGTTTCGTGCGCCAATTCGGCAATGAGTGCGACTGGCCGGAAGTCCCGATGTCGGTCTCGGTTCCGACCCGTGACGGTCCATGCCGCGTCTACCGCTGCGAGGAACCGGTCTTCGACTTCCCCGGTTGAGCGACGTTGCGACCGCGGTGCGGAACAGTTGAGGCAGCATGCGAATTGTAGCGGATGGTGACACCAATGTCCCGGCTGCAGGAGGAACGGCCATGTCCAACGATGTCATGCGTAGCGGCAGCTGCCTATGCGGCGGTGTCCAGTTCCGGGTGGCCGGCGAGCCGCTGAGGGTCGGACTTTGCCATTGCAAGGACTGCCGCAAGACCAGCGGATCGGCGTATCAGGCCTTTGCCATATGGCCGCGTGAGGCATTCGAATGCGAGGGTATCACCAGCACCTATGGCGGGCGAAGCTTCTGTCCAACCTGCGGCAGCCGCTTGCCGTCGGTCCGCGAGGACGAGGCCGAGGTGATGATCGGCAGCCTGGATGTCGTGCCGACGGAAGGGCTGGAGCCCAGCTACGAATTGTGGATCGGCCGACGCGAGCAGTGGTTGCATCCTCTGCCCGAGGCGCGCCAATTCGAGCATGACCGGACCGTCGCTGAGTCGGCGGCCGATGATGGCGAGCCGGAGGCCGGGCGGGAGCCGTATCGCAAATCAGCCTAAATGCCGAGTGACAGTAAGCCTTAAGTCGCAGAGAAAGGGGGGATGGGTGCAGCGAGCCGGCAAATATGCCCTGAAATGGCCGGCGCTGACAGCGAGGGCCTTGTCTTCTTCTGGAAGTCGGGCATTTTCAACCAACGGTCGGTTTGCCGGCGCGGCAGCGGCCGCTAGCATCCCCGGCGCGGCGAAACCTTTTTGGAGGCCGCTTCGGCCGGCGCGGCTCAGGCAACAGACCAGCATTGCCGCGCCGGCCTTAAAAGATGGATAGAATGTCCAGCATCGGCGTCGCGTCCGGGCGAATACAACTTTTGAGGCTGTCTTAAATTCGAAAGCTTCCTTCTCGCGTAAACTGTTCGGATTCAGCTGCGACAGGGAAATGAAAATTGTTTCGCCGAGAGAACATTTTTCACTATCCGTATTTCTGATGATGCTAACTACGGCCAAGCTATGCAAGCAAGCGGTACGCCCAATGATTTTCCTGCCTTGTAGAAAAACCCACCTTTGTTTCTCTTTGGTTTTGCGACATAGTACTGGCGAATCTTGAAACCGAACGGGGCGGTTTTCATGACACTGGCGCCTCAACGCGGCCGCAACGTGCATATGCGGTATCCACCGATCGACGGGTTTTGGACCTGGGACATCAAGCGCGACCGCGTCTATGGGGACGCGAATCTGTCCGCTTATTTCGACCTGACGCTCGAGGAGTTCTCGCACGGCGCGCCGCTGGAACGGTCTATGCAAAGCATAGAGCGGGACGATCGGCCGCGGGTTCGGCTGGCGATCCGCAAGGCGATCGAGCGCAGGTCAGGTTTCCGCGAGGTTTACAAGGTCCGCTCGGAAAAGATGGGGCTGCGCAAGATCCTTGCCGTCGGCCAGTGCTATGTCGATGACATGGGCGAGGCAGCGCTCTATCCCGGCTGGTTCATCGACCTGACGCAGGATGCCGCGGGCGAGGATCACTCGCTGCGCGAAATCCATGACCATGTCGAGCAGGCCAGGGAAATCGCGCAGTCGATCGGGCACGACATGCTTTCCTACCTGCTGGACAACATCCAGGAAGAGATCCAGCAAAGGCTTGGCGAGAAATCGAGGAGGCGCAAATCGTCCTGAGGCGATCCTTGTCGGTTTCTCGGCCGGGTTCCGGGCTAGCTTCTGGGCGGAAGCCTGCCGCGCCTGCCGATCTCGGCCGCCACCAAGCGCGCGAAATGCGAGTGGGGCGAGCGGCGCTCGATAAGCTTGGCCCGCTCGAGGGCGGCGTCGCCATAGAATTCGATCAGCACATTGGCGGCCTTGACGGCATCGGCCTGCAGCCTGCCGAGATCGACCTGTCCGCTCCCGCTCGCGGGCTCGCTCCTGGCAATCACGTCAAGCATGGCTTGCAGCTTGTCGGGAGTGCTGCCCTCGTCTTCGTGCATGGTCGCCATCCGATTGGGGGCGTAAAATATCGACATTTTCGCGCGATGTGCAACAACTTCATTGATCGAGCGCAGGTGCAACCGGGCGCAGCCTGGCCGCGAGTGAGACGCCAACCTTCGTACAAGTATAGTGAGCCAAACTTCCACGCAGACATTGGGGGCACCGATGGACCAGCCGAGCAAAATGGAAAACCTGCAGTTTGCGCAGGGGATCTTGCGCGAGCTTCGCCAGAAGGCTGAGGCCGATGGCGAAAAGCTTCTGACCTATCTCATCGACATGGCTTACCTTGAAGCCAGCGACCGCATCCGAGCCCATTGGATCGGCGGCCACGAAAACGAGAACCGCCGAGCCAAGGGCTGAGGTCACTGTTCCAGCCGGAGCCTGCCGGGAGGTGCGAGCTTGCGCCCGGAACGCAAAAAGCCCGCCATGCCTGTCGGCACGGCGGGCGTGATCCTGAATGAAGGGCTGACACACAGCCCTCTTTTTTATGATGCGGCGGCCTTTTCGCGGACGGGAAGCTTCCAGCCCGGCCGGACGAAATGGCAGGTGTAGCCGTTGGGATAGCGCTCCAGATAATCCTGATGTTCAGGCTCGGCCTGCCAGAAGGGACCGGCCGGAGCGAGCTCGGTGACGACCTTGCCTGGCCAGAGACCTGAGGCGTCGACATCGGCGATGGTGTCTTCGGCCACCCGCTTCTGCTCGTCGCTGGTGTAGAAGATCGCCGAGCGGTAGCTCATGCCGACATCGTTGCCCTGACGGTTCCTGGTCGTCGGATCGTGGATCTGGAAGAAAAACTCGAGCAGCGTGCGGAAACTGGTCTTGGCCGGATCGAAGACGATCTCGATCGCCTCGGCATGGGTGCCGTGATTGCGGTAGGTTGCGTTCGGCACGTCGCCGCCGCTGTAGCCGACACGGGTGGAGATCACGCCTGGGAAGCGGCGGATCAGATCCTGCATGCCCCAGAAGCAACCGCCGGCAAGGACCGCGCGTTCGGAAGAAGCCATGTCAAACCTCCTTTGGATTTCTCCATAAGTGGGGATTGTGGCCTGCTTCTTCCAGCCGCTCAAGCGGCTGGGAAAGGCGCCTGGAAAGGGGCGACTGGCAGGGAACGCAACCGAACGCGGCGCCCGGGTCTACGCCGATTGCTCGCCGGTCGGGCAAACCGGCGAGCCTCGGAGCTGAGCGCCAGCTTCACTTGGGCCCTTTATCGCCTTTGCCGTTGTCGCCGCCGCCATTGTTGCCCCGGCCGGGATTGCCCCGGTCATGGCCATGGCTCTCACCACCCAGGCAGTTGGCGTCGCCGACGCCGCAGCAGCGGCCGGCCCAAAGCTTGTTGGTCGGCGTGTTGTCGCATTCGTAGATCTGCTGGCCGGCCATCGCGGATCCACCCAGGGTGGATACGGCCAAGGCGGCGAGAAGCGCGTTGCGAAGGATTGCAGGCATCGAAAATCTCCATGGATACACGGGTGTTCATTTGCACCGATGCGTCGCATGGCCAGGCGAATTGGTTCATCGCGATTGGCAGAATTCTTGCCGGCGGATGTCGCCAATGATCGGGATCGATCGGCAGGCCGGAATCCCGCGCCGCTCATTCTTCTGGTGCTGGCCTGAAGCGCCGCACCACCACCTCGAACACGATGTCCGAAATCCACATGGCCGAGACGCCGATGAGGAAGGCGGCGGCTAGAGTGGTGGTGTCGTCCGCAGCGTCGGGCATCGGCAGGCCGCTCGCCTCAACCCAAGCGACCACGGGCAGCGTCAGATAGGCGGCGGCCAAGGCGCCGCAGATCGGCGAGGCGATCATCTCGCGCAACTTGTAGCGATGGCGCGACAGTGCCCTGAGCACCCCGCCGGCGAGGCCGGCGGCCACCACTTGGCCCTTGACGCCGAGCAGGTCGAAGATGTCGTGCATCAGGGCCTCCAGCCACAGAGTTTTTCGCCCTTGCGGTTGTGGGCGAGAAGCGCCCTCGCCTCCTGGTCCGACAGGGTCTCGACGGCCTTGCCGGAAAGACGCAACGGCGAGGCAACCGCGCAGAAGCCGCCCTTGGCGGTGGTGCAGCCGCAGAGCGCTGCGACGAACACGGCGGCAATCAGGGTTTTGCCCATGACTTCAGCTCCTTCTTGACCGCACCGGCAGGCAGCGCGCCGATATCGTTGTCGACCTGGTCAGTGATATCGCGGGCTGCCGCCTCGCTGGCCGCCTGCCGGTTGCGCTCGGCCCGCGCCCCGGCAAGCCTCTGGTGAAAGCCCCAACCAAGTGCGGCAATGAAGGAGGCCAGAATGCTCAGAATCGCCGGATTGCCGGAGAGGAACGACAAGAGCGCCGTCATGCCAGCCACCACACGACGAGCGCCGCGATCAGGAGCAGCACTCCGATGACCCACGGGAATGCGTGGCGAATGAGTTCGGTAAAGACCTCGACCATTTTGCTACCTCATTTCGACCAATGGAATTTGCGGGCGAGCGCGTACCAGGCCTCGGCGGCGACGCTGAGCGCCAGGCCAAGGGCGGTTTCGAGCGCCATCTGGATGTCGGGATCGGCCGAGAGCGCCTCGGCGTCGCCGGTGCCCAGCAGGCCGCGCGCGACGAGCACGCCGGCGGCATAACGCAGCGCGATGCGGATGATGACGGCAATCATTGGCAGAACACTCCGAAGAGATTGCAGGGAAGATGCGCAGCCCAGGCAGCGGCTGAGCCGAGTGCCAGCGCGACGAGAGCGAGGACGCCGGCGGCCTTGCGGGGCGATGGCTGCGAAACAGCCGGCGGGGCGCTGTCGTCGCCAGACGCGTTGATGGGCGGCTGCGTGGCGTCAGAGACCGGCGCTCGCGACGAGGATTGAAGCGGCGCCTCCGGCTGCGCCGAGATGAGCAGCGCCTCGGAGCGCACCGAGGCGACGCGCGCGCGCCAGCCGTTGCCGAAGGTCGGCCAGGTCGGCAGCCGCTGGAGGAAGGCAAGCCGGGCATCGCAAAGCATGTCGATGACGACGCCGGCTGGTTTCGCCCGGGCCGCGGCGAGCGTGGCCGGGCCGATGCGGCCGTCCTGGGCGACGCCGAGCGCCGCCTGCAGATATTTCGCCGCCCTGCCCGGCCCGCTGTTCACGGCGAAATCGAAGACGGCATAGTCGACGCCGTCGGGGAGCTCGTCGCCGGACACGGCGTCCCAGTAGAATCGCCGATACAACCTGAATTCCTCAAACCAGGAGTGGAGCGTCGAAAACACCTTGAAGCGGCCGGACTGCATGCGGTCGAGCATGTCCATCAGCCCGGCCTCGACCGAGACGGAGCCGTCGGGGAAACGGGCGTGGCTGGTCAGCATGTTCAGCCCATGCGCGGCATATTGCTTAGCGAGCGCCACGCCAGCGCCTTCCAGCGTTTCGCGGCGACCGTCGCGCGGCCAGGCGAAGGGCAGCCATTCGCCCCAGGCCTTCAGCGCCAGCGCCTGCATCGCCGGCGTCTGCTGAGAGGCGCGGTGCGCCTTCGTCACGTAGACGATGTCGGCCTCGGTATCCCAGGCAAGCTCGATCGCCGCCGAGGGATGGTCCCAGCCGAAATCGAGCGCGCCGATGCGCGGCCACCAGCGCGGCAATTTGAACGGGTCGCAGACAATCGTTTCCTCCGCCACCGGGAAGATGCGGCCGGAGCCGAGAACCGGGATGCCTTTCGCGCGCGCCTCGCGCTCATGCTCGGGATAGGCGGCGATGATCTCGGCGCGCTGCTCGGGCGAATAGTGCCCGGCATCGTCGATGGTCATGAAGGTGACGTGTCGGGACATATTAGCTTGCCGCAATTATCTGCCACGGCAAAATATCGCCGTTGATAATACTGTTCATCAATGCGATGTTGCTGATGAATTGGGGGGGAGATACATGATCCGCATAGCAATCGTCGTGGCCATTGCCGCGAGCGCCTCAGCCTGCCAGTCGAATGTGCCTTATGACACCAGCAAGCAGACCTGCAGGATGTACGATCTCAATGGGCACCAACACAAAGTCTGTGCTCCAGACACTCCGAACAAAGTATGCAATGTGTGGTTCAATCAGATTACGGGCGACGAAAGAATATGGTGCCAACCCCTCACCCGGAAAGCGACCGATCCTAAGGCTCGCGCCAGGCAGCTTGCGGGCAGCAAATATCCCTGATCCGGCCTCATCCGGCTTTTCAATTCCGGTTCCTCGCCCCACGCAAGTGGGGGAGTGGTGGCACGGCGAAGCCGCGACGGAGCGGGGCAGCGCCGGCTTGTGATGCAAGAGCGGCAGGCTATTCGTCGCGCCTATCCTCCTGCGAAGGGCCGCTCCGGCCGCTCCGCGGCCACCTCTCCTCCCTCCGCTTCGCGCGGGGCGAGGAACCGGGGGCCTTCAAGTCGCGATGTCATTCACCGGCGCCAGCGGCGCGGGAAGCGCGGCCTCCCCAAGGCCCCGGCGCAGCTCGATCTCGATGTCGCGGCAGATCTGCGAGATGGGCACATCGTTGGCGTTGCCCTCGAACGGATTGGCGCTGCTTTCGCCGACCTGGTCGAGCGACATGTAGGCCCAGCCCAGAAGCGCGCTGAACGGGATGGTCAGCCAGATCGCAACGACGCCGAGCGCGCCGCCAAGCCTGGCCATCTCGGCAAAGACCGGCACAATGCCGAACGGCAGCAAGCTGCAGAAGATGATCATGAAGATCGAGCTGACGATCGCGTATTGCCGAGGATAGGGATTGTTCTTGATGCGATCGCAGCGCGCCTGCTGGTCGTGCAAGTCGCGCATCAGCTTGGTCAATTCGGAATAGACCTGCGTCGGAACGGCTGACCTCTTCAACAAGCCGTTGATCTCGGCCAATTGCCTGTCGAGAAGTTCTATTGCCGGCTGCGGCGATTTCAGCACGCTTTCGGCTTCCTCGCCCAGCAGCCTGCGCAGTTCGTCGCCAAGCGACGTGTTGTCCTCCTGGATGTGATAGCGGCGCCGCCGGAACTCGATATTGGCTGCCTTCGCCAGCGATTCCCACGGCATCGGCCGCCGCAGCGAAAAGCGCAGCGCCGTCAGCCAGGCAAGATGGCGATAGATGAGCTGCCTGGCCGTTGCGGCATCCGCAAAATCCCGGGAGAAACCGGACAGCATCCGGCTGCTGGCGGTGATCTGCGAAAAGGCCTGCAGCGCCTCGTTCGCGCGAGTGAAGACTTGCGAATTCTTGAAGCCGGCAACGAGCGAGACGGTGGTGCCGAGCACCAGCACGATCGACCATGGCACGGAAAACCCCGCAGTCGCCGGAAAGCGATAGGCGGCAACCGCCAAGCCGCTTACTACGACCATGTAGATGACGCTGCGCCGCGACCAGAGTGCGAAGTCCAGCAACTTATAGGAACGGCCGATATACATTTCCGAAATCCCTTACGGCGTGCAAATCGCGCGAGCGCGTTCGCGCACCATAAGCGGTGGAAATCGTTTTGACAGGGGTGGCCTTTTCTCTTGTGGGAGGAGGAAGCGGCGCTCAGCCCTTGTAGCCTTCGTTGACGCAGTCGTTCTTCCAGGCCCAATCGAAGTCGGCCTGCGACATCGACTGCCCAAGGCCCGGTTCCACATAGGGGCCGGCGCCGTCGATATAGACGATGAATCGCGCTTCCTTGGTGAAGATCCCGCTTCTGACGACCCCGCAGGTCTGGCCGGTCGCGTTGTCGCCGGTAAGGTACACATGCGAGAAGGTCGCCGCCGGATCGTTGATCAGGCCGCGCATCTTGGCTTCGGCCGAAGCGATCGCATCGGCGCGCCAGTCGCCACTGGAGGCGGAGCAGGCCGAGAGCAGCGCGCAGGCAAGAAGCAGGTTCGGTATAGGTCGCATATCGGCTCCGGATCGCGGCCGAAAGCTACTCGACCTTCGGTTGCGGCCACAGCGGAATCGCAAATCATGGTTTCGACGCGGTTTCGCGAAGCTGCGGTTCCTCGCCCCCACGCAAGTGGGGGAGAGGTGGCGCGGCGAAGCCGCGACGGAGCGGGGGCAGCGCCGGCTTTCGAGGCAAGAGCGGAAAGCTACTCGTAAAGCTTGTCGCCCTACGAAGACCCCCTCGCCGGGCGTTCCGCGGCCACCTCCCCCCTGCCTTGCGGGGGCGAGGAACCCAAGCCCTGAACCGCCTCCGCCGTCAAAAACCGCAGCACCACATCGCTCATCCCCAACAGCGGCGTGAACGTCACGATCGTTATCCCGCTCGTCGCGTTGGTGCGGGTCAGACCCTCGGAATAAATGTCCAGCGGCGGCTCCTCGTCGAACCAGACGCCGTGCAGCGTCTCGCCCTGCCATTTCTCGCGGCCTTTTTCGTAGCTCTTGAAGGAGAGCACGCTCTCGCCCGCCTGCACGTCACCGCCACCGCCCCAGCGCACGACCACGCTGTCCAGCGCCCCCGGCGCGCCGCGGCCCATCACCGTGCCGGAAATCGCATCGGCCGGGATCATGCCGGTGCCCCAGGCGGCCTGCTGCTGCGGTGGGCCGACCAGAACGCGCTGCGGATTGTCGCGCGTGCCTTCACCGGTCACCCCGGCGGCCCAGAGCCGGACGGGCGTGTCGAACACCTTGCCCGTCCACCAGTCCGGATAGCGGCCGGTGAGGTGCATGGCCCATTCGGCGCCCCCTGCCCTGGTCTTGCCGAGCTGGTTGCCGGCCATGAACAGGCGCTCGCGATTTCTTGCCCCCGCCGCGTGGAACTCGGCCTGCCTTTCGTACGGCCTGTAGGCAGCAAGAAGGTTACGTTGACGGCGCCGATCCATCTCCTCGAGCAGCACCAGATAGGTCTCTATCATCGAGGAACGGCCGCAGCCTCGCTTCGAGGCCGCGGATGCGGCTGCGGATCTCCTCATCGCTCAATTGGCCGAGACTGTTTTGGTTTGCATCGAGACCCTGCGAGAACTCTTTGGGCAGCATCGTCAGCACGACCTTCAGATACTGATCGGGCTTTTCCGCCCTTACCGCGGCGATGACGCCGGCGCCATGGGCGCGGAAATCAGCACGGAGCGCGGCGGCGAAATCGTCGCCCAGCGTCTTTTTCGAGCGGCGGGCTATCGGCGCGGTGGCCGGCTCAGGCTTCGCTCTTGCGGTTCGGGCGCCGGCACTCTTGCGCCGCGCCTTGGCTGCGCCGTCAGCCATTGGCGGCTGCATCGGCTACCGACGTTCCGGCGGAACGAAGCGCACGCGCCTTGGCGGCCTTGCGCGCCGGCTTCTTGCGCGGCTTGGCGCGGTTTGGCTTTGGCGATGCCGCGCGGTTGCATGCAGCCAAGCCAATTGGCGAGGTCGGCGGGACTGCGCCCCGCTCTGTGCTATCGGACATCTCCTCCATTTGGGGGGAGATCGGCAGCCTCGGCGCCCGCGCTACCACTGCCTTGAGCCTCGCGGCGGCGGCGCTGACATCCACAAGGCCAAGACCCTGGCGCGGAAAGCCGAAGCCGCCAGCGGCGTCGACCGCGCCGCCGCGCACCATGCCGATGCGCACACCCGGCGCGACTGGCTCGACGCGGCCTGTGCGGGGCGGCACGCCGAACGATTCGAACTCGCCGATGGCGCTGACGATTTCGGCGCCGTCGTCGCCGGTGATGATGGTGGCAAAGCGTGGCATGCAGGACTTCCGCAAATTGGATTCAACTGGAACGGTCGAGTTCCGGCCCACCCCCCTCTGTCCTGCCGGACGTCTCCCCCGCAAGAGGCGAGATCAGCAGCATCGGCCTTGGCGCCGCTCTTCCAAACATCGGTGATTGGCGAAAGCCTGCGCGACATCCAATCCCCCTCCTTGCGGGGGAGATGGCCGGGAGGCCAGAGGGGTGGTGCTATCCCGCCAGTGGCGAAGCTACCAAGCTGAGGAACCACAAAAAACCCGCCGGGCGGCGGGTCGTTGGCGCAAATCAGCACCATGGATAAAATCATAGCAGAGCTGCCCTCACCTGGCAACCATCTTAGGTAACTTTTCCTAATATTTTACTTGCCGTACCCAAATCGAAGGTTTATAAAGGTGGCATAAGGAGTTAGCCGCCATGTCATCCGTTCTCTCTGACCGCCAGTTCCACGACGAAGCCGCAGCGTACCGCTGGGTTGAAGCCAGGATTTGGCCGAATGGTCCGGTTTGCCCGCATTGCGGTGGCACCGACCGCATTTCCAAGATGCAGGGCAAGAGCACCCGGATCGGCACCTACAAGTGCTACCAGTGCCGTGCGCCTTTCACTGTGAAGGTCGGCACCGTTTTCGAGGCCAGCCATGTGAAGCTGCATCTTTGGTTGCAGGCTATTTTCCTCATGGCTTCGTCGAAGAAGGGCATTTCGAGCAACCAGCTTCACCGCACCCTTGGCGTAACCCTGAAAACCGCTTGGTTCATCTCGCACCGTATCCGTGAGGCGATGCGCGAGGGTAACCTTGGCCCGCTCGGCGGCAACGGCAAGATCGTCGAGGCCGACGAAGCCTATTACGGAAAGGCAAGCGACCAGTCGCCGTCCGCACAGCGCAAGGGCCGCCCACTGTTGAAGCGCAAGCCGGGCACCAGCAACAAGCGCGCGATCCTTGGTCTTGTCGAGCGCGGCGGTTCTGTCCGCACCTTCCATGTCATTCAGGCCAACCAGCACAACGTTGCCTCGCTGGTGACCGCCAATGTCGCCCGCGAAAGCAAGCTCTACACCGACGAAAGCCGCCTCTACTCGGGCATGGGCAATCACTTCGCCGGCCACGGCACCACCAAGCACGCCGCTGGCGAATACGTCCGTTACGAAGGCGGTGACGTCATCCATTCGAACACCATCGAAAACTACTTTTCGGTGTTCAAGCGCGGCATGCGCGGCACCTACCAGCATTGTGCGGAGAAGCACCTTCACCGCTATCTCGCCGAGTTCGACTTCCGCTATAATCGCCGCGTAGCTCTTGGCGTGAACGACGAGGCGCGCGCCGCCAGCATCCTTTCGGGTGTCGTTGGCAAGCGGCTCACCTATGAAACGACTAGTGCGAGGTGAGGTACCCTATGGCATCTGGCGACCATCAAAATACCGCCCGAAAGCCGCCCGCAAAAAAGGCCAAAAAACTTAGCCAGAAAGAGCAGTCCGAGCGGTTCAAACAAACCGCTCGGGAGCTTGAGGCAGATGAAAGCGGCGCGTCATTCGAAAAGGTCGTTGGCAAGCTTCTCAAAAGCGCGTCTCGGCCCAATGAGCGTTAGCGGCCTGAAGGTCCGCTTCCGACTTGGCTTCCGCAGTCTCCCGAAGGAATTTTACAAGTCGATTGGCGTGCTTTTCGGCATAATGCCGGCAGAAAAGCTTGCTACGGTCACCAAGAGTGAAGCCGTAATAATCTTCGGCGGCCGGAATCTTGTTCGTCAAAGCCTCAAACGACTTTCTAACAGGCAGCTTTTTCCTTCTGTCCTCGATATGGCGCGCCCATTCCCACGCCACAAAATCCGCAGCATGGAAGATCCCTTCCATCTCTTCTTTGGGTGTCGCAACAAGCCTGGACAGAGAATATTGCTCTAGAACATACTTATACACCGGGTGAGATTTTGATCTTTTAAGCAAATTATGAATATATTCAATAAATCCACCTTGACCATCATCGCCAGCTTCAAGCACATATGAGATATGGTTACCAGTATCGGTTCCACCGTTTGCGAAATCACCTAATGCCCACATGCACATGTGAATCATTGGTCCATATTGCTTTTTAAACGCCTTGTATAAAAACTTATCTGCCGCCTTCACATTATTTGAGTCTTTCGGGAACTTCTCTGCAATCAGCACATCATCGTACGAAGTGCATACTATGTGCGAAGCGTTATTCCTTATTATTTCTACGATGCCCCGCATAATTCTGTCTTTGTCGGTATCGCTTATACCCGCGAAGTCTCCTTCTCGCGCGTTTAGGTCAGTCATGTGGAAGGTGCGACCGTCCATTAGGCGCTGCCAATGTTTATTCGCTCGCTTGGCGCGACCATAGGTGAAAGCTACGCCGGCCACGGCGTAAACGCCGGAACCCGAGCGGCCTGCATCGATGCTGGCACGAAGCGCCACGACTTCACCCGATAGGTCCAAGGGGAAGAGCGAGGCTATCGACTCATCCCGGAAATCAACGTGCGCGTTCATAGCACGCTCCTGTTGACCTTGGGTACGGGAAGTAACATATTAGGTAACTTTTCCTAATTGTATACGTGCCCGAACATGGTTCTTTCGATAGAAAAGCTAGGACAGGCTGGCGCCGACAAATCAGAGGAATTCAAGCGGGAGCTAGTCCGCAGGATCATCGCTTGGGAGGGGAACCCCGATCTTGCTACCGAGTTCGCCGAGGCTCTCTATGAGCTGTTCCTTCGTCATTATGCCGAAGGCAACTTGCCCAAACCAAGTGAGCATGAGCACTAGCCCTGCGCACTCCTCGCCGGCTGCATAAAGCTCGTCCAAGGTGAACTTCTGTTGTTCCCATTTGAGAGGATCGTCTTTGCTATAGCGGTTAAGAGTTACGGTGGTTGAGCCTTCTGCCACCCAGCCGCCGTGCAGTGCCCAATGTCGAATCTCAGCAAGGCGAGTTGCGGTAGCCAAAAGGGTCTCTAGCCATCCTGTATGCTCAGCTAGCTCAGGCCGGTCGGCGAACGCCTTGCGGATGAACGTACGCTTCCTCTTGAAAGCCTGGGGCGGCGTCAGTTCGAACTTCTGTCCGCCGTAATGGACGTGCAATTGCCTGACTATGCCGTCCAAGGTTGTTTCGACACCGGCCCAATTCTGAGCCAAATAGCCGATGTGCATAAACCATCGTTTTTCATCTTCCGGGAATGTATCCATGGCAGTCATTGAAGTGACGCCCGCTATGCTTGAGGCCGGGCTTTCTGCCCTTTTCCCTGACGTGGAGTTCCATCCGACTTCGGACGAGGCGGAAGTGTTGGCGCGAGCCTTTCGAGCCATGGCGAATTTGTCGCCGGCGCCTCTGTCAGCAAATGCCATATATGAGCAACGAGACAGGAAAGCCGTGCGGCCCGATCCCTGACAATCGGCAATTCTGAGAGAGGGCGCGGTTTGTCGGACTTGACCCGGCGCGCCTCAAGAACGGCTTTGTCGCCCCAAACGCCGTCACACCAGACACCTTCTTTCCATACACCATCAGCCCACGCGCCATCGCGTCTGACCATCTGAAACCAGGCATGGACGAAGTCATTTCTGGCGGCCGATACAGACTGGATTTCCACCATGGCGTGAGAGACGAGCCATAGGATTTTCTCATCGGTTGTCTTGGCTCTGACTAGCTCTGACCATATCCCGGCATTGTCTGAAATCTTGGTTGCCCCCATAATACGGTTCGCCGCCATTCTCTCGACCGTCAAGAGATGGGCAACGGTGCGGATCAGGATTTCGTCGACTTGCCCGATGATAGCGGTAAGCTCGCCAAGCTGGGCGTGCTGCTCATCGCTCAATAGGAGCTTAAAGGCCGGTTCCATGGATCCCTCGCAAGCCGAAGACGAGAAGAAATTCAACGAGAAGCTGAAGCGGATGCTAAAGACGCCGCCGAAACCGCACAAAAGTGACGGCGACGGTCAAAGCAATCAAGACGGGAAAAGCAAAGAGCCAGCAACCAAACCCGCTGATGGGCGTTGAAAGTTCGTGATTTTTCCACAATTTGCGCGTATGAAGCCTTCAAATTATGAGGTTCGCGCACCGACATGACGCGATTTGAATTTGATTGGGAGAAGGCGATTCAGGCGATCGACTACATCGCCAGCCTGCGTCCCGGGCTGACCCAGTACTACATCGGCAAGGTGATGTTTTTCGCTGACCGCGAGCATCTCATCGATTTCGGCCGTCCCATTAGCGGCGATAAATATGTGGCGATGGAGCATGGCCCTGTCCCTTCCGCGATCCGCGACCTTCTCAAGACTGATACTGGCTACCCAGACGAGATCGTTGATCAGCTTAATGGTAGGCTCGACATTAAACCTGATGGGAACAAGCAGCACGTTTTTTCGAAAGGGGTGAATGACTTTCCCCGGTTGTCCGGAAGCGACAAAGCCTATCTACAGGCGTCGCTGGACAAATACGGAGCGATGTCCTTCACTCAGTTGAAGGCGGTCTCTCATAAAGATCCCGCATACGAGGCGGCATGGGCAAAAGCTGGCGCCGCGAACGAGATGGATGTTGAACTTTGGTTCGACGACTTTGAAGACCCTGACCTCGCGAAGGCTCAACTTCGCGAGAATACTCAATGCATTGCTTAATCGATGCAGAAATGGGAGGTAATTCGCATATTCTGCGATTTCCTGCCCAATCCGCATGACAAATTCTGTATCTGCATCTGCCCTCAAACCAATCTCTTTATGTTCATCAATAGCGACCCGCCGCAGTTCAGAAAGGCGCGGGAACTAGCCATTACGATAGACATCCAAGAGGCAGGCTTCCTGCACCATTTGTCCTATGTGGATACAACGAAGCTGACACACATCCCCAAGCAACTTGTGCAGCAAGCGTTGGGAGACCCAGCCAGACATCACGGGATGATTGCCCCTTTCTTGCGCACAAGGGTCAGGGATGCAGTCAGTTGGAATGATGTAATGGAGCAGGCGCACCGGGACAAAGTGCTGGAAGACTAACCGCGCCGCTTTCGCATTCGGATTAGTTTACGCGCCTTCTGCTTAGGCGATACCGGCTCCACCAATCCGCCGATAGGTAAGGCGGTGGCTTGCCTTCCTTCTTCGTAATGCGGTCGGCGCGAGCGTTGCCGCAATGCGGGCAGTTCGGGCCATGCGGCCAACGCTGCGCCTCAAGATGGATGCGGGTAGCTTCGGCATCCGTGAAGATCGGGTGAGTGAGTTGCATGGCGGCGTTCCCCTATGCTGCAGACGCGGCGCCGCTCGGCGCACCGATAAATTGAGGCCTAAGTCTTAAAGTTCCAGGAATTTTTGTCGGAACCAGCTCCGGGCCGACGGGTTCCACCCTTAGTCGCGACGCGACAGACTCCCGAACAGAGAAACGATCTCGCACAAGAAGGAGAAGATCATGCTTACCAAGATTCTTGCGGCATCGGCTCTGACCATCGGTCTGGCTACGGCTGCGATGGCTCAGAATGCAACGGGCGGTTCCGCCGGCACGGCGGGCAGCGGCCAGAGCATCACGGTGGACCCCACCACGCCGGCCAATCCGCCGCCTGATCAGATGGCACCCGATATTGGCACGACGGGCAGCATCACCACGGACGGCATGAATTCGAACGCCGATCGGAATTGCCCGGCGACGCCGCAGGGCGCCCAGCCGGATGCCACTCACACGTCGCCTGGCACGGCAGCGCCGTCGGTGAACGATAATCATTGCGGCAAGTAATAACGAGACACGGCGGTTTCGCCGCGCGAGGGCCGTGGAGTTCCACTCCACGGCCCTTTGCTTGGAAGGGAACCATGGCCGACGTGAGCCGTTGCAAGGTCGGGCGTGAGCCGTTGCAAAGTTCAGCAAGGAGAGACCCATGGCAGATAATGAAACCAACCAGGGTAAGGACACGAACGCAGCAGCCGCGCGCAACGGCAGCTCGACGTCGCAGGGCGGCGGCACAGAGCGGAGCAATCCGACCCGCAGCAGCGCTGCCCGCAGCGGCAGCGCTTCGCGCACCAGCGCCAGATCTTCAGCCGCTTCGGAAGCGGCGATGAGGAAGCAGATCGCCGAATTGAAGCGGGAGGTGACCCGGCTCAACCGCGCGCTTGCCGACCAGGCCGAGGAAGCCGCCAGTGCGACGCAAGGGTGGTACCAGAGCGCGGCCGACCGGGCCTCCGGCCTCTACAGCGGCGCTGCCGACCGGGCGTCTGAATTCTACGGCGGCGCGAGCGATCGCGCCTCACGCGCGGCGAGGCAGCTGCGAAGCCAGGCCCAGAGCGTTTCCGAAACCGTGCAGCAGAATCCCGGCACCGTTTCCACTGCCATGGTTCTTGGCGGCCTCGTCGGCTTGCTGATCGGCATGGCGATGGCGCGCAACTCGGACGCCGACCACGACTGGGCTCGCCCCTGGACCCGCTAGAGCAATCGCGCCCCGACGGCCGCCGCAGCGCAGGCCGCGGACGAAGGCCGGGCCCAGAGCCCGGCCTTTCCCATATTGGCGGGTTGGTGTGCCCGGTTGTCCTGGGCTGGTCATTAGCCGGACCTTATGGAATCATTCCCCAAGGGGAATCGCGGAGAGCGGGCATGGACAAGTCTGCCATGGCATCGGTCTTTCGGATGCGGCATGCGCCAGCAGGTATTTCAGGCGTTCGCAGCCTTGGCCGGGGCCAGGCGGATCCGGTCTTCCATTCGCGCCCGCTTGGCGAAGCCATCCGCTTCATCGCCGAGGCCGACGGCCAATATGACCTCAGCGCCGTGGCCATTTCCTATGGCGATCGCTCGACGCCGCCGCTGGGCGCCCGCGAGGTCAAGCAGCTCTGGGCCGAATATGGCGTGCGCCTGATGGAGGCGTAAGGCGGTCCGGATCGGAAACGCCGCTCATGCGTTTTCAAGCGAGGTCAATGGGAGGAAGCGCCATGAACGTCGCCAACCTGCAACTCGAGGGCCTGCTGATGGCCGTCGCGGCAATCAACCATACTCTGGTGCGCAAGGGGGTGCTGACGGTCGAGGAGATCGACATCGCGCTGCGCAAGGCCGAGGCTGTCGAGACCGGGGAAGACCGGTCCGAGGGCATATCGGCGTCGAATCGCGACGCCATCAACTTCCCGATCCGCCTGCTCGAGCTCGCCAACCAGTGCCAGCCGGAAGCGGACATGCCGTCCTTCTCCAAGCTGGCGCGCATGGTCGGCCAGATGAAGGAACCCTATAACGATCAGATGTGAGGTGGCGGCCGCTTCACCTGCCCGGCCAGCCTTGCCGGACGGCCAGCACATTGCCCGGTCCGTGCACGGCGGCGAAGAACAGGCCGGCGAGGAAAGTAAAATGGTCGACGAAGAAGCCGAACTCGGCCTGGTTGCCGGCCCAGTGCGACGGGCCATGGAATGAAAAGCCGAGGAAGATCACATAAAGCGCCGCGACCAGCGCCGCCGGCGTGAAGAAGGCGCCGGTGAGGAAGGCGATCACCAAAAGCACTTCCAGGATCGCCGCGCACCAGGCGAGAAACAGCGCGAACGGAAACCCGGCGGCAGCGATGTAGCCGGCGGTGGCGCCCATATCCATGAACTTGAAGGTTACGGCCATCGCGAAGACGGCGGCGAAGATCAGGCGAGCGATGAGAATGGCGGCGGTCCGCCAGGTCGATTGCGTTTCCACGTTTGTCCCTCCGGTTGAAGCGGTTGATGCCCCAAGGACGGAGGAAGGGCAATGATTCCGACAGCGGCGGGAATTTTTTGCCTGGGTGTGCTTGTTTCCTTCCCCCGCCGCAGGCGGGAGAGATGGCCGCGCAGTGGCCGGAGAGGGGGACAGTGCCGGCGATGGCACGACGAACGGCAGACTGCGAGCCCACAGCCCAAGTTCGACGCTCTACGAGGCCCCTCTCGGTCGCGGCTACACCGCGCCACCTCTGCCCTGCTTCGCGCGGGGAACCAGACTCAGCCCGCCTTCGCCTGCGGCGGATGACTGATCGAATCGCGCACGGTGCCGTAGGCCGCACCCCAGCGGTCGGTCATGTCGCAGCGTATGTCCCAGAGCTCGGGGAAGAAGCGGTGGCGCGCGCCGCCTTCCAGTATCTCCACCGGGCGGCCCTTCAGCGACTTGGCGCCGAGACCGATCGAGCGGTGGATGAGATAGAGGTGGCTGGCCCGGAATTTCTGGAACAGCTCGTCGAACTCGATCAGCGCCTCGGCCACGACATAGGCATCGCCATGATCGTAATGAGCGTCATAGACATCCTCGACGGAAAGCCCGCGGCCGTCGAGATAGGAATGCTTGAAGGCCCGCCAGAGGTCCGGCGGCAGGCGCAGGATAAGCTTGAAGCCCGGCGATTCCTGGCCGCTGCCATTACCGAGCTCGAGACGGATCTGCTGGTACTCCTTGGGCGACATCGTCTCCAGCAGATCGAGCTGCGCCGTCATCATGCGCACCAGCCGGTGCACGCGGCCCATCAGCGTGGCGATGCGGTGCGTGTCCTGCCTCTCCAGATAGTCGAGCACGTCGACCAGCGTGTAGGCGATGAGCTTCATCCACAATTCCTCGACCTGGTGCACGATCTGGAACTGCAGCTCGTCGGCATTGACCATCTGCGAGAGCGGCTTCTGGCATGCGAGCAGCTGGTCGCATTTGAGGTAGACGCCATAGTCGCGCATTTCGGGCGCCTCGATGCGGGCGTGATAATCCGATTTGTCCATCGCTCATCCTCCTCGCGCGGGCATGGTTTCGGCAGGCAGCCAAGCATAGCGCTTTAGGCTTGAACATTGTTCCTTTCTGTTATCCAAATAGCGGAAAGTGGAGGACGATTATCGTCCTTTCTGGCACCAGCGGAGAACGGATCGTGCTTGATGCCCTTGACCGCAAGATAGTGGCAGCACTCGAGCACGACGCGCGCATCTCCTTTGGCGAGCTCGCCAAAGAGGTGGGACTGAGCAAGACGCCGTGCTGGAAACGGGTGAAGGCGCTCGAGGATCAAGGCATCATCCGCAGCTATTCCACCCGCATCGATCCGGCCGCGATCGGTTTCGACATCGAGGCCTTCATCCAGGTGTCGATCGACTTCGAGGTGTCGGACGCCTTCGAGGCGGCGGTGAGAAAGCACCCGCTGATCCGCCGCTGCTACGCCACGACCGGCGAGGCCGACTATCTATTGCAGATCGTCAACGTCGACATGCGGGCGCTGGACAGGATGCTGCGCGAGGAGCTCAGCCGGCTGCCCGGCGTGCGCCGCACCGTCACCTCCATGGCGATGCGCGAGATCAAGGGAGACATTTCGTTCGCCGACGCGGCGGCGCATGCGCTGAGGGGATGAGCGGTACAAGAATATTTGCAATCAAAGAGTAATTTCAGTATATACGTTAATTGTCGAGACCGGCGGGGGCGATGCGTTTCGAATGGGATGCTGCAAAGGCCAAGACCAATAGGGCCAAGCACGGCCTCGATTTCGCGCTCGCTCCGGAATTCGATTTCGCCAACGCGATCATCGCTATCGACGACAGCGCGGACTATGGCGAGGAACGCCTGGTCGCCACCGGGATCATCGGCCTGTCAGTCTGTGTGATGGTCTATGTCGAGCGCGGCGAGACGATCCGGGTGATTTCGCTGCGACGGGCCACGAAGAAGGAGATCGAGAGTTATGTCGAAAACCTCTAGTCGTTCCCGCTCCGCGATCGTGCACCGGGAAGCAATCCCGCCGAAGCGCACCCGCGAGGAAGCCCTCGCCATCGCCCGGGCAGCCCTTTCCCGCATGTCCGAACAGGAAGATGCGGCGATCAGGGCAGCGGCGTTGGCCGATCCGGATGCGCAGCCTGCCGAAACTTTGCCGCGCCGCAAGCCCGGCCGGCCGCGCGCCAAAGTCAAGAAGGTTGCCGTTTCGCTGAAGCTCGACCCCGATGTGGTCAGCGCTTACCGCGCCCAGGGTCCCGGCTGGCAGACGCGGATGAACGACGATCTGCGCAAGGCCGCGAAACTAAAGCGCCACGCTCGCTAGACTGCCCTGGCAGTTTGGCGGCGCTCAGGTCAGTTTGCAGAAGGCCGGCCGGCTCGGGTTCCCGCGCCGGCTTTTCCTTCTCGGCGTCGGCCTTGCGCTTCGGACACGCCTCGAACTCATGATCGCGGCCGCCGCAATAGGAGCAGCATTTGGCAGGCTGATCGGCATGGAGCATCGGTGCCATTCCCAAGAATGCACGAAAAGGTTTGCAGTTGCAGCAATTGCGTGAGGTCGCAACCGCTGCTCAGCCCCGTGCCCCGATCGGTCTTTCATGCAGTTCCGGTCGGAAAACCGGCTGCACGCTTTTCCTGGGATTGCCTTTTCAAGGAGCTCGCCGCTTGCGCGGCGGGCTCCCGGTCAATCACCTCTCACGCGTGGGCGTGGGGATGACGGACGTCCCAGACGGCCCAGGCAGATGCCGCTACCACGAGCACGCCAAGGATGACGTGCGTGAGCATTACATTCCTGTCCGCCGCGAAGCCCAGCAGCCAGGGCGACACGATCAGCCAGAGCCCGAGCACGAGATTTACCCATTCCTCCCATTCGGCGAACACCGAAAGCGTCGCGAGCGCCAGCGCACCGAGCAGGACGCCGACAATCCAGGCGTTCCACGCGGGCATCATTGCCGCGGTGAATCCGATGACCCAGGGTGAGATGAACAGGCAGATCGCGAGGACCAGGATAACCCAGTCCTTGCTCTTCCTTTCTTCCATCAGTTTGCTTGCCATGACAACCTCCATCGATGAAGCCAGACCAAAGCAACTGCATTCACGTGCAATGCGCACGCTATGTTACATGATGTAATACATTTTTACGGCCCGACAAGGGAACCTTCCGCGGCAGCCACGATTCGCGCGCCTTGCGTCCGCTTATGTGCCACCTAGGCAAAGCTCATCGTGCTCGGCGCGGTTGTCCTGACGGAGTCCGCGCCGGATCGGGCTAGCCGTCCCTCACGGCAAAGGCTCGGAACGGGCTCTCATCCGTAGACGTCGCTTCCGCTCTCGGCGCCGAGCTGTGGCATGACAATGGCTTCGAGCGGTGCAGCCAGCGACCATTTCAACGCACCGGACGAACGCTCGAGACTGGAGGAGCCGCTGAGCGATTGCGGCGCCACCCGCTGCAGCACCACGGTGCCAAAACCCTTGCGCGCCGTCTCGTCCGGCTCGCCAGCGGCATGGCCATTCGAGCTCTCCTGCCAGACAAGGTGAAATTGGCGCTGCGCCTTCGGGCCGGTCTCGACCGTCCAGGTGATCTCGACATGCCCGCCCTCGCCCGCCAACGCGCCATACTTGGACGAGTTGGTGCCAAGCTCGTGGAAGGCCATGCCGAGATTCTGCACGGCATTCGACTGCAGCGTCAAAAGCGGGCCGGAAAGCGAGATGCGCTCCTCATGACCGAACGGTTTCAGATGTTCCTGGATGAGGTCGAAGAGACTGGCGCCTGCCCATTCCGAGGTGACCAGCAGATCGTGCGAGCGCGACAGCGCCATGATCCGGGCTCGGATCATCTCCTCGAACTCGCTGGGGCTCGCAGAACGCTTGTTGGTTTCCCTGACCATCGACAGGATCACCGCGAACTGGTTCTTAACGCGGTGGTTGACCTCGCGCATCAGGAGCCGGATGCGGCGCTCATTTTCCCTGGCGGCGGTGATGTCTCGCGCGATCGTGGATGCGCCGACGATGTCGCCCGCAAGGGTCCTGATCGGCGACACCGTTACCGAAACGGCAACGAGCGAGCCGTCCTTGCGCTTTCGCATGGTGTCGAGGCTTGCCACGCCCTCACCCCGGCGGATGCGGCTGATAATGTCGGTCTCCTCGTCGTGCATATGCTCGGGGATAAGGAGCAGCATCGATTGGCCGATGGCTTCCTCCGCGCTGTAGCCGAACATGCGTTCTGCCGCGCGGTTCCAGTCGGTGATGATGCTGTTCAGATCCTTGCCGATGATGGCGTCGAAGGAAGAGTCGACAATGGCGGCCAGACGCGCATTGGCGCTGGCATCTTCAAATTCCCTGCCCCCGGATGTCACCATGGGCACTAGTTAGCGCGGCTGCATTTCATAGCAAGCGCTTAAGCCTTGGAGGGATCCGGATTTTCGCCATCTCCCTTTGCTGGATCCAGGACGCCGAAATCCTGCGACTTCATGCCGGTCCCGGCGGTCAGGAAACCTTCGGAGGCGAGGCCCCTTCGCAGAAGCTCGCGCACGGCGGCGGAGCGGCTCGGCATGCGTTTCTCGAAGCGCCAGTTCTCCACTGCCGCCAGCTCCTCTTCCGTCAACATGATCTGCAGCCTTTGCGGCCGCTCCAATTCACTCACCCTAGCCTCCCGCAGGCCATAATGACACGAATGAGTATGTCACTCACTGTCAGTAAAAGTAGGATTCGGCTCAAAAGACGTCAAGGTCAGGCGAGACACCAAAGGCAATGGACGCTAATGGTACCCATGATATGGCGAAACCGCATTTCTTGGTCTATGCTAACTTATTGATTTTTCTGGCTCTTTTTGCATTTTTTGATTGCCAACCCGGCGAGGTCGGCGCATTATGGCCGGCAGAGGGATGAACCGCCCGCGAAAGGAGGTTTTTCCGATGTTACGAGGATTTTCCGACCGCTTGCGCAACGACGCTCACCACAAGGTCCAACAGGCCTTGCGGGAATACGGCATCGTCAACATCATCCAATTGTCGGAAGAAATCAGGCTGATGAATATCGGCGAGAACATTGCCCGCGAGGATATTGAGAGCCTGGTGATGCAGGTGGCTCAGCTCTATGGCGGGGCCATCGAGTTCGACGAAGAGGCTCTGACGGCGCTGGACCTCCCCGACGCCTGCCCGGCTGACAGCCGCAACGATCTGGAAAAGGCGCTGAGAGAACGGTCGCTTCTTTCACCCGAGGCGGCGGATCTGCTGCAGCTGAACGACAAGGGCTAGAGCAATTCCAGTCAGTCGCTGGTCAACTCGTCCAGCAGGCGCAGTCCATTTTCATATTTCCCCGGTTCGGTGCCCGCTTGGTGCGCCTGCCAGAGATTATCCTTGAGGTCCGCCTGCTTGACAGGCAGCGCGAGCGCGTTGGACGCGGCACGGCAGACAAAGTCGTGCTCGCTTTCGTCCATTCTTTTCGTCAGGGCGTCGACGGCCGCGACCACCGGAAAGCCGAAGCCCGCACCCTCGAGCCGATCGAGCGTCCACCCCTCGCCTTTCTCGACCACGTCGTGCAGGTAGGCGACGGTTTTCTCGTCAAGCGTTTCGACCGCATCGGCGACGCGCCTCAGATGTTCGATAAAGGGACGACCGGTCTTGTCTTTCTGGCCGCGATGGGCCTCTTCAGCGATCTTCGCTGCCTGGTAAAGCATGATCTCCTCGTCTCTCCATCCGAAGCCCGCCCAGCTGGGCCACCGAGTCGGGCAGGAGCGGGGCACCTGATCCCCGGTCGGCCAGCGTGCCTTAATGGTGCAGGGGGGACTGCGCGCCATACTGCAGCAGAACATGAGCAGCGTTTGAATGTTCCGTCGCGTCCGGTCGAAAAACAGGAACCCGCGGCCCGCGCCGTCGTTAGCTCTTAGGCAAAAGCAAAGGAGGTCCGCACCATGGATTGGAACCGCGTCGAAGGTAACTGGAAACAGGTCAAGGGCAAGGTGAAGGAACAGTGGGGCAAGCTCACCGATGACGACCTCGACCGCATCGCCGGCAACCGCGAGCAGCTCGAAGGCAAGATCCAAGAGCGCTACGGCATCGAGAAGGATCGCATCCGCCGCGACATCGACGACTGGGCGAGTCGCCAAGGCTGGTAACATCTGCGCTGGATAGAAAATGAGCCCGCAGCCCCGATCGGGGCTGCGGCGTCAAAAGCCAGGAATTTTGATTTCAGAACAGGGACGCTATATTAGTTGACTAAGCGATTCGTGGCACGGTGAACCGATGGCCAAGAAGAAATCGAGACCGGCCTTGTCCGTTATCGCCGCAGCCTCGCGCTCGGAGGCTTCCGAAGCGATCTATTTTGCCCGCAAATGCGGCCTCACCCCAGACGAAGCCCTGCGGATAATGCGCGAGGCGCTCGTGAGCGTCGGGCCCAAGCCTGCCGACGCCGGAAAGCGCAAGCGGTAGGCGGGGCGGCGGGCCGTTCCCGCCCCCGGACTTGGGCCGGGGTTGCACAGTGCCGGCGCTCGGCGGCAAAGCTCCGCGTGTCCAAACCGGTCGTCCGTGAACTCATTGCCAGCGAATGAAACATACGGCCTCCTCGAAAGTTCTTGCCTAGAGGAGGCGCGCTATGGCTGGAAATGATGGAAAGCAGGTGCAGCAAACGGAGGCCGATGTCCAACTGCTCGCCCACCGATTGGCAAAGGACGCGAACATTTCGGAAGACGATGCCCGCGAGCTGATCAAGTTGATCGGAACCGACTGGCCTTCGCTGCTGCGCGAAGCTCGGTTCCTCAAAAGCCGACACTGATGCTGCCTGCTAGCCAGGCGTGCTATTCCCTCGATTCTTTGCGAGTTGCTTCAGCGCCTTGAGAAAGATCGGAGCGGCGAGATCGCATCTGTATTTCGACGGTCCGTTGGTTTGGATGACGATCTCAGCCTGCTTCAGGGTCAGGCCGTGCTTTTGGGCGAATTCGAGCGGTTGATAGGCCTGCTCCCAACCTGGTCCTGTCTTTGGCATCGTGACGACTTCCTCCCGCGATTGACACGTGATGCAACGCATCCAACTGGACAAGGTTTCATGGCTTGCACACGGCGGCGAGCCCGCTGCCAATCAACCGCCCGCGACCAGAAATGTGTCGGCGCAGGGGCACAGGAGGTTGCGCCGTCGTCTCGCGCCTCGTTGAGCTGGCACGCACGAATGGGAACTCCGCGCCAGCATCCCAGGGGCGGCAATTCATGATCGCGCGCGGAACAAGGTCAAGGCCAGTCTGTTTGGCGTTGAGAGGACATGCACGCCAATGGCCCGAAATCAACGTCGTACCGAGGCGCTGGCCTGGCTGCTGAGGCGCCAGTTTTCGACGGAAGCGCTCCGGCGGCATTTGCGTGAATGGCCCTTCTTCCGGGTCGAACGGCAGATGCCCGAGCGGCTTCGCGTCCTGCTCGACCGGCTTGGGCGAAAAGATCCCCGGCGTCGTTGACATCATATCGGCAGCTGACCGGCGCTTGAAGCAACTCCCGCTCACCGAATATGGATCGCGCCCTCTCACCCCGCGCAACCAAGACCTGCGCTTTTTGCAAGGCGCGGACCGACCGGACGTGTGGCAGCCGGTCGGCAGCCAACTTGGGGGACACTGCGGACGTGGAACTTCGGTTGCCGCCGATTGTTGCACCTGAAAGGCGGCCGAGATGACCAGATCGTCGCTGCATCTGCTCAAGGGCATAGGCTATTCGATCTCAACGGTAAGCGTGATGCTGCTGGCAATCGTCAGCTGGGAGCACGTTTCGCAAAATCCGCTGCTGATTGCCTGCCTGCTTGGCGGCGCCGCCACCTCGATCATCGGGATGTTCTGCCGCTGGCTTTCCTACGAAGTCGAAAAGCGTCAGCAGGAGCGACAGACAGAGAACGGCCAACCCTCGGATCGGCAGCCAGCAGCGTCACCCCTGCCTCCAGCGCCGGAACTGCGAGACCAGCAGCGTGATCAGGCTGCTGAGGACGATCCAACTGACGACCTCGCCGTCCGGCACGCTCGGTTTCGGTGACCTGCCTGACCTTGCCGTTTCAGCGTTGGCCGCCACCACCGGCGCGAGATCCTGTCGGCTGCCGCTCCGCACCGAATAGGCGCGGGTGATCTCGGCACCGAACAGGAAAATCTGTGCCGAATAGTAAACCCAGACCAGCACGACCATCAGGGCGCCGGCAGCGCCATAGGAAGTGCCGATGGCGCTGGTGCCGATATACCAGCCGATCAGCGACTTGCCGATGGTGAAGAGCAGCGCGGTGACGATCGAGCCGACGCCGACGTCGCGCCATTTGAGCCTGCGGTCCGGCAGGACCTTGTAGATCGCCGCGAAGAGCAGCGCGATCAGCACGAAGGAGACGATCGTGTTGATCGCGCTCACGATCAGCTCGCCGAACGGCAGGTGTTGGTTGATCACCTCGCTCAGCGCCGAGATCGCCGTGCTTGCGGCGAGCGACACCAGAAGCAGGAAACCAAGAGCTGCCACCAGCCCGAGGCTTGCCGCCCTCGCCCGCACCAGGCGCGAAAGCGAAACGCCGTTGGGCTTGACCTTCCATATCTCGTTCAACGACTGCTGCATCTCGCCGAAGACGCCGGAGGCGGTGACAAGCAGCGTGATCAGCCCGATGAGGGTGGCCAGCGTGCTGGACCCGCGATGCGCGGCGGTCTCGATCACCGCCTTGAGGAGTTCGGCGCTCTGCGGGCCCATCACGCCCGCGAACTCAGCCGAAAGCGCGAGCTGCGCGGCGTCGTTGCCGATGACGATGCCCGCGATCGCCACGACGATCAGAAGGATCGGCGCCAGCGAGGTCGTGGCGTAGAAGGCCATCGCCGCGCCATGGCTCAGCGCATTGTCGTTGACGTAGCCGGTGATGCTCTCCTTCAGCACAACCCAGGCTTCCTGGAACCAGCGCTGCATCATTTTCCCCGTCGGCTATCTCTCCTCGTCGGCTATTTGGGGCGCGGATCCTCGAGCCCGGCTCCGATGGTCTGGAACGATCCCGCGCGACGCTTCTCGACAGCTTCGGCGAGCGCCAGCGCGGCATTGCGGACTTCCGTCTGCACGGCATGATCGGCGTCGAGTTCGTCATGGCTCGTCGCATACGGTTTCCAGTAGCCAATGTAGCGGTCGAGCTCGGCGACCTCGCCCACCGGATCGAGCTTCATCGAGCGCAGCCAGTCGGCGAGGCTGTGACGGACCCTGCCGGCGCCTTCGGTGTCGCCATGCACGATGACGGAGAACAGCCGGCCGGCGAGATGGCGCGGATAGTGCCAGCCGGAAAGCTCGGCCTTCTTGGCGAGCGCGGCATCCTTGCCCTGCGTCAGCGAAGGATCGGGATTGCCGCCGTCGGCGCAGACAAGCCGGTCCATCATCAGCTTCACCGGCGAGGATGAATGATACCAGTTGACCGGCGTGACGATCATGACGCCATGCGCCTCGACCCAGAACGGGTAAATCTCGTTCATCCAGTCATTGATCTGCCCGAGCGAATGATTGGGGTAGCAGGAGCATGGCCAGTGGCAGAGCGCGGCCGCCGTCGAGAAGCACGCCTTGCAGGGAAAGATCCTGCGGCCGTATTCGGAGGCGAGCCGCGCCAGGTCGAGAACCTGGATCGCAAAGCCCGGTCTAGCTGCAATGGCGCTGCGCGCCAACTCGACAAGGCGGAAGCTTTTCGACATTTCGCCGGGGCAGGTGTGCTCGCTGCGCGAGGAGCCGTTTATGAGCAGGATGCGGGACGGCGCGGACTTGTCCTCGTAACGGCGCTGTGCCGCTTCGACCGCTTCGTGCGCGGCGAACCATTCGACGGAGAGATCGTAGTCCGGATCGTGGAAGCCCTGTCCCGCCTTTCTGGTGATCGGTGCCTTGCGTCCTTCGCTGTAGGCCTGCCAGGCGATCTCGGCCAGCCTAGCAACGGCATCCGCCTCCGACTGGAAGGCCGGATCATAGAATTGTCTCAGGTAGCGTGCCTTGAATTCGCTTTCGCCGAGACGCGGGCTCGGCATGCCTTTGCGCGGCTCAGGGCCCTTGCTGAAATCTGTGCTGTTTGCCATGCGCCCACGCCCGAGTTGGGCGGGCCGGGTGGGACAAGAGCTCGACTGCCTTTTCGTTGGCCAGGGTGTGAAGCCGGAGAAACCAAACCCTGTTCTCTTTACCACCAGGTCCGGCTGACGCGGCCCGCTGAGATCAATTCGGCGCGGGCCCGATGGTTCCGTGCTTCGGAGCCGAGAAGGTAGGGCACCGAGGCAGAGCGTGGCGGGCCCGCAGCCAGCAAAAAACCGCCCCGGATGGGAGAACCGGGGCGGCAATTGTGGGAAGCAGTTCGGGTATCCGGGAACTGCACAGGCACTAACTCGCCCGCGCAGGAAAAGTTTCCCGGCAGCCCGATCAGGCGTTCTACTTCGCCGTCTGCGGCGGGACCTCGCCCGGCTTGATCACCGGCATCTGGCTGGTATCGGCCGGCGGAGCCGTAGCGTTCTTGTCTCCGGTGGGCGGAGGTTTCAGCACACCGCCGCAAGGCGCCAGGCTGGCGGTTAGGTTGTTGGATGGATCATCGGCCTGCGCTTTCGGCTGCTCGCCGGTCTGACTGGGGGTCGCGTTGGCGTCCGGTTTGACCTGGCAATCCTCGATCTGCGGATTCTCCAGTTGGGTCTGCGCCGCGGCAGTCATTCCCGACATTTGGCCCGACATCAGGACAATGGCGAAGCCAAGAAGTGCTTTCTTCATTGGATCCTCCTTATGGGCTCGGTTAACCGCCGATGATCGGCGAGAGCCGTTCGCCTTGGCAGGCTCGGCGGCGGTCGACCCCGCGGTCCGTGCCACGCGGCCCTGCTGGCCGTGTTTGCCACCTGGTTGTTGGCGGGGCACCGGCGCATTCGTCATCTCCTTCTCGAGAGACGACGCTATACAGAGACAACGCATGCCGGCCGAAAAGGTTGGCTTTCGGTCGAGCCTGGGGACAAGGCAGAGCCTGGCCGCAGGTACATCAAAGTTAAATGCGCGGATGGCTGCCGGAGTGCTAATCGCTACCAGCTTGGGGGGACTCTACGAGGAGAGTCCCATGGACGTTCGAAATCTGATCGGCACACTGGCCAGGCCATTTCTGCGACAGGATGCCCGGCCTGCCGGGCCGATCCAATCCTCGCGCACCGACGTGCCGCTCAGGCCGCGTCCGCGCCCGCCGTCTCGCCCGCAGCCGCCCGCCCGGCCGGCGAGCAATTAGCTTGCCCGCCTTCTTCAGCGCCTGCCTGTGCAACCGGTCGGCGGCATCCTCGTTATGACGATCCAAAAACATGTGGTGGCAACGATGAAACCCTTTCGGACCAACAATTATCTTTTCATCCTGACGGCAGCGGTAGTGACCGCGGCGCCCTTCGCCGGCCTCGCCTGGCGGGCACAACAGTGGCTTGGATGGTGACCAGGGATGAGTAGATTCCTGCCGCTCACCATCCGCTTCGTCACTGGCGGCTCAATGGTGGTTTCGTCGATCGCCGACGCAAAGAACGCGTTGGGCGGAGCCTGGAAGAACAAGGAAGCGCCCGACTATTTGGCGGCGGCGCGGTTGGTGGACGACGCCATGGCAGGCATCTGCCGTCCGGCGGTCGCCTTCGACGCTTTCAAGAAGGCCGCCGCCCGGCAAGGTCTCCTGAGGGGGGCCGACCCTAGCGCGGCGCTCTCGATGCTCGACGCGCTGTGGTCTGGCGACGGCCAAGGGCCGCCGCGCTGACGCGCCCTCACCTAGGCTCGTTCCTCATGCTGAGATAGGTCGGATCGAATTCCGCAATCGCGACCAGGCGGTTCCAGTCGAGGATGTCGATCAGGTGGTTGGTCCAGTTGATGACGTTCATGCGCCGCAACGTGCCGATGACCCGGTTCATATGGACGACGGACAGACCGAGCACGTCGGCGAGTTCGGCCTGCGAAAGCGGCAGATGGAAGCTCATGTCCCGCGTTTTCTTCACGGCCTGCAGCCTGACGAACAGTTCGCATATCAGATGCGCCAGATGCGCGGTCTTGGAGCGGCGTCCCATGGCCACGATCCATTCCCGGTGAATGGCGCCGTCCACCAGCGTGTCCAACCATAGCAGCCTCGTCAAATGCGGGGCCTTTTCGGTGATTTCCCGCAATTTGCTGTGCTCCGCCGCGATGATATGGCAGGGCGACAGCGCGACGATGCCATGGTCCATGGTCTTCAGGAGAAAGGCGTGCAGATCGACGAAATCGCCGGCAACATGGAGCGCCGTGAACTGCCGGCCGCCGTCCTCCAGCACTTTGTAGCGCGCGGCAATCCCGTCGACGATAAGGGTGCTGAAGGTCGGTCTTGATCCTTCGGCAACGAGATCCTCGCCGGCGACGAAATACTTCTCCACCGATGTGGCGCTGGCCAACAAGGCCTTCTCGCTTTCGGAGAGAGCATCGTGCTGACCCAGGTTCAGATAAAGGGGTTCCAGCATGCGCGGCCGCCGTTGTGGATTTTGCAAGGGCTAACGTTGAAGAGCCGGGCCGGGTTGCAGCGGACCACCACGCCGCCAGCCGCGGCAAGCAGATCGCGGCCAAGATGATCCTTTGGAACCATGATCGCGCGCAGGGATTGAACGTCCAGGTTGCGGCGGATGCTCTCGCAGATGGAACGCTTCTACTTCGATTTGCACAACACCGAGCACACTCAAATGGACAGCGAGGGGCAGCTCTTCTCCTCGCCAGAAAACGCTCGCAAGGAGGCGCTCAGGATATTGCGGGATGTCGCGCGCGACGAGATGCCGAACGGGGATAACCTCAAGATCACCATCAAAATGCGCAACGACAAGAGAGAACAGATATTCGAGGCGTCCCTTACACTCCAGTCCACCTGGAGCTGAACACCGGGAAGCCACCAGCCTAGAGAACCGCGGCCGGAGCAACCCATTCCCCGCCCGCGGCCGTTCCGCCTGTCGGAGACCAAGCATGTTCGGCGGTTTTGAAAGCGCGGAAGTCGATACGGGCGCGACGCGGATATTCATCCGGACTGCCGGCAGCGGCCCGGCATTGCTCCTGCTGCATGGCTTCCCCGAAACGCATCTGATGTGGCGCGACGTGGCGCCGAAGCTGGTGGACCGCTTTAGCGTCGTCTGCGCCGACTTGCGCGGCTACGGCAAAAGCTCCTGTCCGCCATCCGATCCGGATCATGCGCCCTACGCCAAGCGCGCCATGGCTGCCGACCTCGCGGCGCTGATGACGAAGCTCGGCTTTGCCCGCTTCATGGTCGCCGGCCACGATCGCGGCGGGCGCGTTGCGTATCGCCTGGCGCTGGACCACCCAGACCGCGTCGAAAAGCTTGCCGTGCTCGACATCGTGCCCACCGCCGATGTCTGGGACAGGGCCGACGCCCGGCTGGCGCTGGGCTATTGGCCCTGGTCGCTGCTGGCGCAAGCCGAGCCGCTGCCGGAGACGATCATGACGGCGGCCGCGGATGCGATCGTCGACAATGCGCTGGCTGGCTGGGGCTCCTCGCCTGCCGCCTTTCCCGCCGAGGTCCGGCAGGCCTATGCCGAGGTCTTTCGCGATCCAGCCCACGCACACGCCATCTGCGAGGAATACCGTGCGGCAGCGACGCTCGACCGTGAGAACGACCATGCGGACCGGATAGCCGGACGGCGCATCGGCTGCCCGATGCTGGCGCTATGGAGCGGACATGGCGCGCTGGCCGAATGGTACGCTGGAGAAGGCGGGCTGCTGGCGCTGTGGCGGGAGTGGGCCGACGACGTCAGCGGCGGGCCGATGCCCGGCGGGCATTTCTTTCCCGAGGAGGCGCCGGCCGAGACAGCCGCAAGGCTCGGCGATTTTTTTCTGCCGGCTACAGGCCGTAGGCCAGGGTGAGGTAAATCGCCGGCGCAACGATCAGGCAGAGCGCCATCACGATCACCACGGCATTGCCCAGGCGCTCGGCGCGCCTGGCGATGTCGGTGACATCGTCATCGTCATTGATGAATTGGAGGATCGAGGTGTCGGTGAGGACGGAGAGGCGATTGTCGTTCGCGGGCAGGCTTTCAGGCTCTCGCAGCTCGGGCTTTGCAGAAATAAAGGTCAAAACGTCGTCTCGCTTTCGAAGCCGGCCGCGCGACTTCCTTGTTCCGGTGATTGTGGGTTCCCGTGGTATTGGATGCCCGCCATTTGCGCGGAAACGGCGGGCACCCAAACGGCGCCGATGAAGGGGACTCCATCGACGACCGCTCACAACTCGAAGCGTCCGCTTTGGTTGCCGTCGAGGGCCCAATGCGCCAGCCGCTCCGACTTCAGTCGTAGGGACCGTTCGGACTGTGGCCCCCGAGCGTAAGCGCCAGTGCGGAACGGCCGGCCGTCGCGGCATGGTCGGGCGTATGGGATTCACGAAATATTTCGTGGGGAACATCGATCGCGGGCAGCGGTTCTCCCTACTCAAGGTGGTCAAAACCTCCCTGAATCAACCCCGAAGACCAATCCCCAACCGATGGAGCTGCAGATATGCCTAATCAAGGCGGAACTCACCAACAGCACGTCAGAGCAGGCCAGCAGAGCCACAAGAACCGCGACGATCAGCGTCGCGGCCAGCAGCAGGCCGAGGACCGCAACATGCGTCAGCAGAATTCAGGTCAGCACAGGGGCGGCAGCGGCAACTTCGCTGAAGACCGGGAACGTGCATCGGAAGCCGGCCGCAAGGGCGGCCAGCGCTGAGCTTAAAACAGGCGTCCCGCGAACCGTTCGCGGGACGCCGCCCAGAACATCCAATTGGGAACTTCTTCCCCTCCCCTTGGTTCCTCCGAAACCCCGCGGCTCGCTAGCCGGCAGGACTTTGAACGGAGGCAACAATGTCCGTGCGTACACTTCACCCCGAACGTGTCGATGAGACACGCATGCAGGCCTATTCGACCTTCGCTCCGCTGCTCATCACGGCGCTGAGCCAGAAGCTGGCGCGCTGCCAAGGCAAGAGCGAGATGGACAAGGTCGAGGCCTCCCTCATCCGCGTCATCGAAGAAGCGGACGTCGTCACGGGAGACGTCGAGGCAATGAAGGAGTTCGCGGTCGAACTCGTCGTGTCGACGATACGCAATGTGCGCGAGCATCCGGATGCCAAACAGGATGTGGAACAGATCGACGGCCGCCGCACCCAAGGGCGGTCGGAGAATCCGGACACGTTGGAAGAACAATTGCAGTCCGGCCTGGAGGATAGTTTCCCGGCGAGCGACCCGCCGGCGGTCGTCTCCACCGCCATCAGCGGTGGCGCGAAGGATATCGTCGGCACTGACGAAGTACTGCGCCGCAAGAAGGAAGCTGCCGAGCGCGGGCACGAAAACGAGAAGGCGTAGCCTCAGCCCCGCACGACCGCAGCCGCCCATTCAGGCGCCCTGCCTCATGACGGTCACCAGCTCGGCGAAGGAACCAGTCCTTTCGCCGAGGGTTGGTTATCGGAAGGAGAAAACGATGGATAAGAGCAAACTTCCACATCGCCCAGGCGCTGGCCGAGCGCCGCAAGACGGCAGGCTGCCGACCAAGGGCGGCGACGACCCGGACGTGCGGTTCCTGGCCGAGAACAGCGACCTTTCACCGAAGCAGGCGCTCGAGTTGATCCGCGAGCACGGCCATGACCGCAACAAGCTGCTTGAAATCGCACGAACCATGAAGGCCGAGGGCTGACCGGCTCTCTGAAAGCGAGGCAACGATGAGCAACTCACCCCGTACCGGACGTCCAGGCACATCCGATCAGTGGCCACGTTGGGAAGGTCCGAAAGCCAATCGGCCGAGAGGCTATCTGCCAGCCAAGGACGATCCCGACGAGGATCGCGACGCGGCCGGCGAGAACAACCAGGACCCCGAGCGGTCCGATCTCGGCGACGCGGTCAAAACGAAGAAGGAGCCGTAGGGCGGCTCCTCTCAGCGCAACAGGAGAAGAAAAATGCCACGCGGAGATAAATCGAAATACACCGACAAGCAGGAGCGCAAGGCCGACCATATCGCCGAGGGCTACGAAAAGCGCGGCGTCTCCGAGAAGGAAGCCGAACGGAGGGCCTGGGCGACCGTCAACAAGGACGATGGCGGCGGCAAGAAGGCGGGCGGCTCGGGCCGTGGCAAGCACACCGGCCATCCGGCGGCGCACAAGGGCGGCAAGGCCGGCGGCAAAGCATCAAGCTCGCGCTCGGCGGCCGAGCGTTCCGCGTCCGCCAAGAAAGCGGCGGCGACGCGCAAACGCAATGCGGAGCACCACGCGCATCATTAGGCGCGCGTTTGCCTTCTCCTTGCGGGAGACAGGTGGATAGGCGCAGCGTAGAGACGGATGAGGACGAAACGAGGCGCTAGTAAATTGGCGCCGCAGCGACCCTTCCAACAGCATCCGGACGCTTCGAGGCCACCTTCTCCCTAGGCATAAAGGGAAGATCTAAAGCGGCATCTCCGAAGTCTGCTTGATCGTCTGGCTGGGAACGTCGGTCTTGACGTTCTGCACCCCCCTGATGCGGCTTAGGTGCTCCGACTGGAAACGGCGATAGTCCTCGATGCCCGCCGCCACAACCCGGACCATAGCGTCGCAGTCGCCCAGCATCAGATAGCATTCCAGCACCTCGGGCAGCTTGGCCACCTCCCTGGCGAAATGCTCGATCGTGTCCTCGTCCTGCTGCTTCAGCCAGATGCGGGTGAAGAAGGTATGACCACGACCGATCTTGGCCGGGTTGAGGACTGCGACATAGCGGTCGATGACACCCGCCTCCTCCAGCAATTTTACGCGCCTGAGACAGGGTGACGGCGACAGGCCGACCTCTCTCGCAAGATCGTTATTGGCCATGCGCCCGTCGCGCTGCAGGGCGCGCAGGATCCGCTTGTCGATCTCATCCAGCTTCATGGCGTCTGATTCCACTTTTGCCTGAGTTCTCGCAATCCAATGCCAAACTCTTGCAAAAACGGCGCATCTTCGCAACCCGATTGCGAAGCGTTTCGGCTATGGTGGCCAGAGATAACCGACCATCAAACGACCGGAGAAGGGCCGCCCCGCAAGGCTGGCCGAAGAAGAGCCATGAGCGTTTCCGAAATAACCCTGGGCCACCCTGCCGCCGAAGCGCGCGGCGCCGAATTCCGGCGGGGCGCCGCCGCCTCGACGCCGGTGCTGCTTGGCATTGTGCCCTATGCACTCGTGCTGGGCGCGCAGGCGGCGCAGAAGGGCTTGAGCGTCGTCGAGGTGCCGTTGATGACGGGCCTCAACTTCGCCGGCGGCTCCGAATTTGCCGCCATCCAGCTCTGGACCTCGCCGCCGCATGTCCTGTTGATCGCCGCCATCACATTGCTGGTCAACAGCCGGCATTTCCTGATGGGCGCGGCACTTGCGCCGTTCCTGCGCCACCTGCCCAAGCGCAAGGTGTTCCCCGCGCTGTTCTTGATGTGCGACGAGAGCTGGGCGCTCGGGCTCGCCGACGCGAAGCGCCGCGCGGCCAGCGGGCTGCGGCCAGCCTTCAGCCTCGCCTATTATGCGGGAACTGCCCTTCCCTTCTATCTTGCCTGGGTGATTTTCACGACCTGCGGAGCGGCGCTCGGACCGGTGCTTGGCAACGTCGAGCGCTACGGCTTCGCCATGGCCTTCCCGGCTGTGTTCCTGGTGCTGCTGCGCGGCATGTGGAAGGGCTTTGCCGCGGCGCGCCCCTGGCTTGTCAGCCTGGTGGTGGCGGCGGCAACTTATCTCGTCGTTCCCGGCGCCTGGTATGTGGCGGCAGGCGCGCTGTCCGGGTTGGTGTCCGCCTGGCTCCTGGCAGGTGAGAAATGATCGAGCCCTGGACCGTCCTTGCCATCCTCGCCATGGCCGGCGTCACCTATTTGACGCGGATCGGCGGCTATGTCGTGCTCAGGAACCGCACGCTCAGTCCACGCGCCACCGCCGTGATGGAAGCCGCGCCCGGCTGCGTGCTGATCTCGGTGATCGCGCCCGACTTCGTGTCGAAGAATCCGGCCGATCTGGCGGCGCTCGCCATCACATTGCTTGCGGCGACAAGACTGTCGATGCTGCCGACGGTGGTCATCGGCGTGACTTCGGCGGGGGCATTGCGGTGGCTGATGGGGTAAGTAAAAGCCGGCGGCCGCCCACTGCCCTGCCGGGCATCTCCCCCAACAAGGAGGAGACTGGCTCTACACGTATCGAGCGAAATGCCGAGCTGATCCAGGCCGAGGTGCTTTTCGATCTCGGCAATCGCGGAGGGTGCTCGCAATTCTAGCAGCCGCCTATTTTGCGACACCCACCCGGGCTTGTGGCTTCTCAACCGCGGCCCGCGCCACGATCGCCTCAAGCGGCTCTGGCCGGTGGAGGAAATAGCCTTGGCCATAGGCGACGCCCATGCCGATGAGGATTTCCAGCGCGCTTTTCCCCTCGACCTTCTCGGCCACGACGGCGCAGCCCATCGAGCGGGCGATGCCGGCGATCGCCGAGACGATCTCGCGGTCGAAGCGGCTGTCGCCAATGTGCTGGACGAAGGAGCCGTCGATCTTGATCGCATCGATGGGAAAGCGCCGCAGATATTCGAACGAGCTCATGCCGGCGCCGAAATCGTCGAGGCTGACACGGCAATGGCGCAGCCTTGCCCGGCGCACGAATTCCTCCGCCGCATCGAAATTGGTGACAGCCGCGGTCTCGGTGATCTCGAAGCCGATCGCAGACGGCGGCGCGCCGCTTTCTGCGATCGCCGCGTCGACGAAATCCCAAAGCTGCGGATCGGAGAGCGTCTGCGCCGACAAGTTGAAGCCGAGCGAGACGCCGCCGGAGAGCATCGCCTTGCCGTGACGCGACAGCGCCGTGCGGATGATCCAGCGGTCGAGCCGGGCGGCAAGGCCGAAGCGTTCGGCCACCGGCATGAACTCGCCCGGCAGGATCAGCTTGCCGTTGCGCGCCTCGAGCCGCGCCAGCACCTCGACCTGGCGGCTTTCTTCCCAGGACCTGCCCAGGCGATGGATCTCCTGGCCGAACAGCTGCAACCGGCTGTCGTCCATGGCATCGACCAGATCGGCTGCAAGCCGCGCGGCGTTGAGGCCGCCGGCTCCGGAAGCTGTTTCGGCCGAGAACACCACGAAGCGGTCGCGCCCGCCGGCTTTGGCGGCGTAGCAGGCATCATCGGCGCAGGCGAGCGCATCGGTTACCGTCGTGCGGGGATCGCGCACGAAGGCGACGCCGATGCTGGCGGCGAGCCTGCGCGACGACACAGCGGAGCCGAGATCGGCGTCGCGCACGGCGGCGAGCACGGCACGCGCCAGCCGCTCGGCGCAGGCGTCGCCGCAGTTCGGCACCAGCAGCGCGAATTCGTCGCCGCCGAGGCGCGCGGCGTGCGCCGAAGGCGGCAGGCTGGCGCGGATGCCGGCGGCGACGCTCTTCAGCGCGATATCGCCCGCAGCATGGCCGGCATAGTCGTTCAGCGCCTTGAAGTAGTCGAGGTCGACATAGAAGACGGCAAGCGGTAGCCGGTCCGCCCCGCCGATGTTTTCGGCGAGCAGCCGGTCGAAGGCCGAGCGGTTCCACAGCCCGGTCAGCGCATCGTGATGGGCGGCGTAAGCGAGCTCCTCGGCGCGCTTCATCTCGTCGGTGATGTCGCGCACCGTGCCGAGGATCTGGCCGGCCGAGCCGGCGTCGGCGATGGAACGCACCAGCGACTCGACATGGCGGACCACGCCGTCGCGCCGGACGATACGGTATTGCGTGGCGGTAACGCTTTTCGAGCCCGGCGGCGGCAGATGGGCGCGTTCGGTGGCCTCCTTGTCGTCCGGGTGGAGATAGGTGTGCCAGAGATCGGCCGTCACTTCGTCGGTATCGCTGACCAGGCCGAAGATCTCCCTGGTGCGCGGGTCCCAATAGCTCTTGTTGGTGCCGATGTCGTAGTGCCAGATGCCGGTGCCGCTGGCGGCGAGCGCGAGCCGTAAGCGGACATTGACCTGCTCAAGCGCGGCCTCGGCCTCCTTCTGCCTGGTGATGTCGGTCTGCACGCCCATCAGGCGCAGCGGCTTGCCCTCGGTATCGCGCCCAACGATGCCGCCGCGGTCGAGCACCCAGACCCAGTGGCCGTCCTTGTGCTTCAGCCGCAGTTCCGTCTCGATGGATTCGGTGTGACCGGCGATATGGCGGTCGCCGCTCGCCAGCGCCCGCTCGCGGTCTTCGGGATGGGTGAGCTTCAGCCAGAGATCGGAGGCGTCGGTGAGCTCGCCCTCGGCATAACCCAGCATCCTCCACCAGGTCGGCGAATAGTAGCAATCGCCGGTCGCGAGGTTCCAGTCCCACAGGCCGAGCTGGGCGCGATCGAGCGCCAGCGCCCAGAATTCGCCGTTGCGTTTGTTGTCGTCCGCCATGCCCTGGTTTTCTTCCACCCCGTCGGACAATTCTGCACGAAACGAGAGAAGAAAGGGTTACTGGGGTGAAGCTGCTCCGCCGCTTTTGCCAATCGCAGACGCCCTCACCCCGCCGCCAGCCTTCGCCTCACCACCGCCGCGTGGAAACGCGCGCCATGCAGCAGGCCTTCGTCGTTGAAATCGTAGGCCGGGTTGTGCAGCGGGGCGGAGTTGCCGTTGCCGAGGAAGACGAAACAGCCGGGCACTTCGGTGAGGAAGCGGGCGAAATCCTCCGAGGCGGTCATCGGCTCGGCCGCGATGCCGACGGCATCGTCGGCCAGCACCGTGCGGGCCGCAGCAAGGGCCTCATCCACCAGCGCCGCGTCGTTGATCAAGGGCACGAACTCGCGCGTGTAAGTGACTTCAGCCGCTACGTTATAGGCCTGCGCCGTGCCTTCGGCGATGCGGCGCATCTCCTTCTCGATCGCCGCGCTCACCTCGGGCCGGAAACTGCGGCAGTCGCCGAGGATGCGGGCGAGGCCGGGCAGCGCGTTGCGAGTGCCGTCGGTGATGAGCTCGGTGACCGAGACGACCCCGATATCGACGGGGCTCAAGCGCCGCGAGACGATGGTCTGCAAGTTGACGACCAGCGCGCAGGCGGCAACCAGCGTCTCGCGAGCGGCATGCGGCCGAGCGGCGTGACCGCCGAGACCTTTCAGCACGATCTCGAAATTGTCCTCGGCCGACATCACCGGACCGCGCCGGGTCTCGAAACGGCCGATGGGCAGGCCCGGCATGTTGTGCAGCCCGAAGATCTCCTCGAAGGGGAAGCGCTCGAGCAGGCCATCCTCGATCATCGCAAGCGCGCCCCTGCCCCATTCCTCGGCCGGCTGGAAGATGAACCGCACCGCGCCGTCGAAGCCGCCCTCTTCGGCAAGCAGCTTCGCCGCGCCGAGCAGCATGGCGGTGTGGCCGTCATGGCCGCAGGCATGCATGGTGCCGGGGGTCTGCGAGCGCCAGGCTCGCGTCCCTTGCTCGGCGATGCGCAGCGCATCCATGTCGGCGCGCAGCGCAATCGCGCGATCGCCGCTGCCCCTGGTCAGCGTGCCGACGACGCCGGTGCCGCCGATGCCTTCCGCGACCTCCAGCCCGAACGCGCGAAGCTTCTCCGCCACGAAAGCCGCGGTGCGCTTTTCCTCGAAGCCGAATTCCGGGTGGGCGTGGAGGTCGCGCCGCCAGGCCGTCATCTCGCGATGCAGCTGCTGCTGGTCGAGTTCAGCCATCTTCTCTTCCCCAACGCTCGTTCCAGGCAAGTTTTCCCGGAATTGCGCTTCGTTTCCACCGATTCCCGAGGGAAGACCGTTTTCCTGAAAATCCTTCAGGCGATCTGCAGCTGCAGCTCCCGCGGCACCGCTCCGACCAGCTCGGTATAACGGCCGGCGTCGGTCGCGCCTTCCGAATTGATGATGAGCACACGCGACGTCGCATCGAGCCCGAGAGCCGCCCGCATGCCCTTGTCTCCGGCTGCGCGGATCAGCCCGGCAAGCCCCGCGCCGCCGCTCTCGCCGGAAACGATCGCCGGATCGTTGCCCAAGGGCCGGGCCAGCCGTTTCATCACCGCGACCGCGTCGTCTTCGTCGACGGTCATGAAGGCATCGCCGACGCGGGCCAGCACCCGCCAGGCGATCAGGGACGGCTCGGCGCATTCCAGCATCGCCATCACGGTCGACCGCTGAGGTGCGATCGTTACGGGACGTCCGGCCTCCACCGAGGCGTAGACGCAAGCCGAGCGCCTCGGCTCGACCACGACGGCCTTCGGCCGCCGCTCACCGAGCAGAATTGCCATATAGCCCGCAAGCGCCGCCGCAAAGCCGCCGACGCCGGCCTGCAGGAAGACGTGCGTGGGCGGTTCGGCCATATGCCGCAGCGCCTCGCGCACGATCACCGTGTAGCCCTGCATCACAAGCCCCGGAATGCGCTCGTAGCCACGCCAGGACGTGTTGGAGACGATCTTCCAACCGCGCTCGGCGCCGACCCGGGCGACTTCGCGCACCGCATGATCGTAACCGCCCTCGACCTGCACGATCTCGGCGCCGAAGCGGGCGATGGCCGCGACGCGCTCGGCGCTGACGCCGGCATGGACGTAGATGACCGAACGCGCGCCGACGAGGCCCGCCCCCTGCGCCACCGATCGGCCATGGTTGCCATCGGTGGCGCAGCAGAAGGTCATCTGAGCGGCGATGGCGCGCAGCTTGGGATCGTTGATTTCGCAGATATCGACTTCGCGACCGAAGCGCTTGCCGGCCTCTTCCAGCACCAGCCGCATGACGGCATAGGCGCCGCCCAGCGCCTTGAAGCTGCCAAGGCCAAGACGCTGGCCCTCATCCTTGACATGCAGTGCTGCGATGCCGAGGTCATTGGCCAGCGCGGGCAAGGCGTAGAGAGGCGTTTCGGCATGGTCGTCGCGCGCCCTGAGATAATGCTCGGCCCGGTCGGCGCCCGCCAGGCCGAGGGACTCGGCGTCGGCCGGCATCAGCGGCTGGCTGTGTTCGGGGCGCTGGTTGATGAGCAGCATGCTATTCTTTCTTCGAGGCACTGAACTTTTTTGACGCGCGCGAGAATCGCGCTCCCTAATCTGGCTAGTGATTGAAGTTTGTTTCGAGCAGATGTCGCCGGATTCCCGCCTTGGTAGCAGCATCGTCGTCGAGATGACTATTTTTGGTGGTGTTTCGCCTTGGCGGCACCCTGCCGTCGACAACCATACCGTTGCTTCGCGATCAGTCGGCTGCCAGCCGGGCGGCGACGCCAAGCAGGACATTGGCACCCGCAACCAGCTCGCCGGCGGCAGTGAACTCGGCCGGATTGTGGCTGATGCCATCCCGGCTCGGCACGAAGATCATCGCGGACGGCGCAATGCGGGCAATCATCTGCGCGTCGTGCCCCGCGCCCGACGTCATGCGCCGGCAGGGAAGGCCGGCAGTTCTCGCGCCGTCCTCGATCAGCGAGACGATGCGGGCATCGAAGGTCACCGGCCCGAAACGGGCCAGGCGTTCGGCATGAACGGTGACGCCGGCGCCCGCGGCAAGGTCGTCGAGGAAGGCGGCGAGCGCCGCTTCCTCTTCGCGAAGATGCATTTCGTTCGGATCGCGAAGGTCGATGGTGAAGGTCGCCCGCGACGGAATGACGTTGATCGCGTTTGGCTCGAAAGCGATGGTGCCGACGGTGGCCACCGTCGGCGTCGGCAAGGCGCTGGCGCGATCCGCGAGGAAGCTGATCACCCGCGCGGCGGCGACGCCGGCATCCTGGCGCATGGACATCGGCGTGGTGCCGGCGTGGTTCGCCACGCCGTCGATCGTTATACGCTGCCAGGAAATGCCCTGCAGGTTTTCGACCGCGCCGATGGCGATGCCCTCGCGCTCCAGCACCGGCCCCTGCTCGACATGCAGCTCGACATAGACATGCGGCTTGAGGAAGCCGGGCTGGTGTTGGCCGGAATAACCGATGCGCTCCAACTCCCTGCCCAGCACCGAGCCGTCGGTGCCGATCGAGGCCAGTGCCTCTTCGAGATCCCGTCCGCCGGCAAAGACCAGCGAGCCCATCATATCAGGCGAATAGCGCACGCCCTCCTCATTGGTGAAGGCGGCGACAACAAGCGGGCGCGCCGGCGCGAAGCCTGCCTCCTTCAGGCTCTCGATGGCTTCGAGGCCGGCAAGCACGCCGTAGCAGCCGTCATAGATGCCGGCGTCGATCACCGTGTCGATGTGCGAGCCGAGCATGACCGGCTCCTGGCCTGCATTGGCGTCGCCCTGCCAGATGCCGAAGATGTTGCCGATGCGATCGACGGCAACGTCGAGCCCTGCCTCTTCGAGCCAATCGACAAGCCGGTCGCGGCCAAGCTTGTCCATGTCCGAGCCGGCAACGCGGACGAGCCGACCCTGCGCATCGCGACCGAGGCTGCCAAGCTCCTCGATACGGCGAAGAAGACGGTCGGCGTTGATCGTCAGATTGCTCATGCCGGTTGCCTCGCCAGCGCAACCTCGTCCGGCGCCATCCCGACCAGCTCGGCATAACGAACGGGGTCGGTCGCGCCTTCGGAGTTGATGATGAGCGCGCGCGAATGGGCATCGAGGCCGAGAGCCGCGCGCATCTTGTTGTCGCCGACAGCGCGGATCAGGCCGGCAAGCCCAACCCCGCCGCTCTCGCCGGAGACAATCGCCGGATCGTTGCCTGAAGGCCGCGCCAGGCGGTTCATCACCGAAACCGCGTCTTCCTCGTCCACCGTCATGAAAGCATCGCCGAGCCGCGACAGCACGCGCCAGGCGACGAGCGACGGCTCATAGCATTCGAGCATCGCCATCACCGTGGGTTTGCTGTGCGCGATCGCGACTGGACGCCCCGCCTTTGCGGTGGCGTAGACGCACGCCGCCCGCGCGGGCTCGACCACCATTGCCCTCGGGCGAGCCTCGCCGAGCGCGATGGCGAGATGGCCGGCCACCGCCGCGGCAAAACCGCCGACGCCGGCCTGCAGGAAGACGTGGGTGGGCGGCTGCGGCAAGCGCCTCAGCGCTTCGCGCACGATCACCGTGTAGCCCTGCATCACCAGCCCAGGGATGCGCTCATAGCCCGGCCAGGATGTGTCGGAGACGACGGTCCAGCCGCGCTCGGCGGCGACGCGGGCGGCTTCCCTGACCGACTGGTCGTAGTCGCCGGCGACGCGCACGATCTCGGCGCCGAAGCGGGCGATGGCCGCCACGCGTTCGTTGCTGACGCCCGAATGGACGAAAATCACGGAGCGCGCACCGACCAGACCGGCGCCCTGCGCCACCGAGCGTCCATGATTGCCGTCGGTCGCGCAGGCGAAGGTCATGCCGGCCGCAATCGCCTTCACGTCGGGCCCATGCAGTTCCGCGACATCGACGGCGCGGCCGAGCCGTTCCCCGGCCTCTTCCAGCACCAGCTGCATCACGGCATAGGCGCCGCCGAGCGCCTTGAAGCTGCCGAGGCCGAGGCGCTTGCCCTCGTCCTTGACGTGGAGCGCGGCGATGCCGAGTTCGCCGGCCAGCGCGGGCAAGGCATGCAGCGGCGTCTCGGCACGGTTGTCGCGTGCGGCAAGGAAGCGCTCGGCCTCCTCGGCGCCGGCGCGCCCAAGCGTCGCGGCATCCTCCGGGGGCAATGGCTGGCGATGGTCCGGGTGGCGGTTCAGCAGGAACATGGGTCGGCTTTCTCCGTCGTCGATGGGTCGAAATTTATTGCAAGCCGAGTGAGAAAGGCGCTCTATTTTGCCAGCTGATGTGCAAGTTTGTTTCGTTGAGACATCGCCATGCCTGTTTTGCCGGACCTCGACGCCTTCGATCGCGCGATCCTCGCCATCCTGCAGAAGGACAACACGACGCCGCAACGGGTGATCGGCGAGGCGGTGAACCTGTCGGCGCCGGCGGTGCAGCGGCGCATCAAGCGCATGGAGGAGACGGGCGTCATCCGCGCCAATGTCGCGCTGGTCGATCCGGCCAGGGTCGGCCATCCGATCACGATCTTCGTCGAGGTGGAGGTCGAGAGCGAGCGGGCCGAGCTGATCGACGCCGCCAAGCGCGGCTTCGCCGCGGTGCCGGAAGTGCAGCAGTGCTATTACGTGACCGGCGAGGCCGACTTCATCCTCGTCGTCACGGTGGCGACGATGGCCGACTACGAGGCGCTGACCCGGCGATTGTTCTTCGAGAACAACAACGTCAAGCGGTTTCGCACGTTCGTTGCGATGGACCGGGTGAAGGTGGGGCTGGAGGTGCCCGTGGCGCGATCAGGATAATGTCGATCGAAAGACGCAACCGCGACGTATCATCTTGAGATGCGTTTCCTTGACATTCCAGTACGTATCATGACAAGATACGTCACGCAGGCAGCTGATGATCCGGTCGTTTAAGGACAAGACCACAGAAGCGGTTTCGACAGGTAAAGCCCCGAAAGGTTTTCCGGCAGACCTCGTTCGTGTCGCCCAGCGGAAACTGTTCATGCTCGATAACGCCGCCGAGCTGGCGGACCTTAAGGTTCCGCCGGGGAACCGCCTTGAAGCGCTGAAGGGCGATCGTGCCGGTCAGCACTCAATTCGCATAAATGACCAATTCCGCGTTTGCTTTCGATGGACGGACGGCGGAGCGGACGATGTAGAGATCACGGACTATCACTAGCCGAACCAACCAGATCTCTCCGACAGGAGCGAACCAAATGATCAAGCTCGACAAGCCTATCCATCCCGGCGAAATATTGAGGGCCGAGTTCCTCGAGCCGCTTGCGCTGAAGCCTTATACCCTGGCGAAGAAGCTTCATGTGCCGCGCACGCGTATCGAGCGCCTGGCCAATGAGATCACGCCTGTTACGCCAGACACAGCTTTGCGCCTCGCGAAGTTCTTTGGAACGACACCGCAGTTCTGGATGAACATGCAGGCGAGCTACGATTTGGCTGTCGAGGGCGCGTCCATACGGAAAGAACTCGAGGAGATCGAGCAGTTCGAGGCTGCCGCCGCTTAACCCTTGGCGCCCTCGCTCCCTGGCGTCCGCGCCAGCCATCTCGCATAGATCTCCCCGACAATCCCGCGCCGGAAGATCAGCACGCAGACCATGAAGATCACGCCGGTGGCTATCGTCACCGGGAAGCCTGAGGTGGCAAGCGTGTTCTCGAGGCCTACGACCAGGCCGGCGCCGACCACCGGGCCGACCATGGTGCCGATACCGCCGAGAAGCGTCATCAGGATGACCTCGCCCGACATCTGCCAGGTGACGTCGGTGAGGGTCGCGAACTGGAAGACGATCGCCTTCACCGCGCCAGCAAGGCCGGCAAGGGCCGCCGACATGACGAAGGCGGCGAGCTTGTAGCGGCCGACGGAATAGCCCAGCGAAATGGCGCGGTTCTCGTTCTCCCTTATTGAGCGCAGGATCATGCCGAAGGGCGAGTTGACGATGCGCCAGATGGCGAAGACGCCGATCAGGAAAACGGCGAGCACGAAGAAATACATGTTCATGGGATCATTGAGATCGATCATGCCGAAGAGATGCCCGCGCGGCACGCCCTGAATGCCGTCCTCGCCCTCGGTGAACGGCGCCTGCACGCAGAAGAAATAAAACATCTGCGCCATCGCCAGCGTGATCATCGAAAAATAGATGCCCTGCCGTCGGATGGCGAGGAAGCCGACCACGAGGCCCATGCCTGCCGCGCCCGCGGTGCCGAGCAGGATACCGGCCTCCGGTGGCCAGCCCCAGGCTTTCACCGCATGGGCACAGAAATAGGCGGCACCGCCAAAGAAGGCGGCGTGGCCGAAGGAGAGCAGCCCGGTATAGCCCAAGAGCAGGTTGAAGGCGCAGGCGAACAGCGCGAAGCACAGCATCTTCATGACGAAGATCGGGTAGATGAGGAACGGCGCCGCGATAAGCGCGACGATCCCCAGCGCCACAAGCGCCCGTTCCAGCCGGACGGAGGCAGCGGCGCGCTCTGCGTGAAGGGTCGCCTCGCTCATCTTACGCGTCCCTTCCGAACAGGCCCGCGGGGCGGAGCAAAAGCACGATCGCCATGATGACGAAGACCACCAGGTTCGAGGCCTCCGGATAGAAAACTTTGGTCAGGCCCTCGGCGAGGCCGAGCATGTAGCCGGTGACGATGGCGCCGAGGATCGAGCCCATGCCGCCGACCACGACGACGGCGAAGACGACGATGATAAGGTCCGATCCCATCAGCGGGCTGACCTGGTAGACGGGCGCAGCAAGGATGCCGGCCAGCCCGGCAAGTGCTGCGCCCAGCCCATAGGTGAGCGTCAGCAGCAGCGGCACGTTGACGCCGAAAGCTTGCACCAGCTCGGGGTTCTCGGTGGCGGCGCGCAGATAGGAGCCGAGCCTGGTCTTTTCGATCAGCAGCCAGGTGCCGATGCAGACGATGAGCGAGGCCACCACCACCCAGCCGCGGTAATTGGGCAGGAACATGAAGCCGAGATTGGTGCCCCCGGCAAGCAGGGTCGGCACCGCGTAAGGATTGCCGGAGACGCCGTAATAGAAGCGGAACACGCCTTCGATGACCAGCGCAAGGCCGAAGGTGAAAAGCAGGCCATAGAGCGGGTCGAGCCGGTAGAGCCGCGACAGCGCCAGCCGCTCCACCACGATGCCGAACAGGCCGACGGCCAAAGGCACGATGATCAGCGCCGGCCAGTAGCCGATGCCGAGATGGACGAGCAGCAGATAACCGATGAAGGCGCCGAACATATAGAGCGCGCCATGGGCGAAATTGATGATGCGCAAGAGCCCGAAGATGACGGCCAGCCCGAGGCTCAGCATCGCATAGAAGGAGCCGTTGATCAGGCCGACAAGCAGTTGGCCGAGCAAGGCCTGGATGGGGATGCCGAAGATCATGGTCATGGCGTGATCACCGACAGACCTGCGGTTGTAGGCACCTCCAGTTGCCGACGTTGGCGCTGCCCCTCACCTGCCTGCCGGCATCCTCTCCCCGTATAGTGACGGGAAGAGGGGCGCTCCCGCCACCGATTTCGCCAATCGCCGACATTGCAGAAAGGAAGCCAGCGTTGCGGCCAGCCCCTTCTCCCCGTCACTATACGGGGAGAAGTGCCCGGTGTCCGAACCGGATAGATAGGTAACAGAATGGACCGATTAGATGGGTGACAGTTTTCTCGCCAGCCGGGAGGACCGG
>NZ_NSGF01000014.1 GCF_002294995.1 Mesorhizobium sp. WSM3860
CAAGGAAGCTCCTGGTCGTCCTCAATGCCATCATTCGCGACAAGACTGCATTTGCGTGAACACAGTTGCCATGCCGTGACCTCTGCCGCAGGGTGCAACGGTACAGAATTCTGTAACCGTTGCAACACCTTAGCCTCACGGCATGGATCCTAGGGTCTGCGCGCGTCGCTTCGCTCCTTGCTCCGCCCTAGGATGACGAAGGCAAGGGTGCGCTCCTTTGCACCAACGCCCGCATTACCCCCTCGGCAACCCGCGTTGGATCAGCCTCGCAAGCCGCGCCGAGAACGCTTTCGCGTCGGCCGGCTTGTCGCCGTCGAGCACGCGCGCCTCGTCGTAAAGCAGATGCGCGGCGTCTTCCTTGAAGGCGAGCTCCTCCTTGCCGAGCTTCGCCAGCGCCGTGACGCGCTCGTGACGTGGGTTGATCTCGAGGATCGGCTTCGCCGCCTTGTCGAGGCGACCGGCGGCGTTGAGCAGCCGCTCGAACTGGCGGTCGGGACCGTGCTCCGGCGCGACCAGGCAGACCGCGCTTTCGGTCAGGCGGTCGGAGGCCTTCACGTCCGAGACCTCGTCTCCCAGCGCCGTTTTCACGAAGGCCAGGAAGGTCGCGATTTCGGACGAGATCTCGGCATCTGGCTTGGACTCGGTGTCGAGCAGCGGGATCTCCGACAGTTCGGCCGCACCCTGCGTGACCGACTTGAACGGCTTGCCGTCGAATTCCGGCGCCATCGTCGTCCAGAAACTGTCGACGGGGTCGGTCAAAAGCAGCACTTCGATGCCGCGGGCCCGGAACCCTTCGAGCTGCGGCGAGGCCTCGAGCCGGGCGCGGTCGTCGCCGGCCATGAAGAAGATCGCCTTCTGCCCTTCCTTCATCGCGGCGACATAGTCGGCCAGGTTGCGCAGAGTCTCGCCGGAAGCGGTCGAGCGGAAGCGGGCGAGCTTCAGCAGCTGCTCGCGCCGCTCGTAGTCCTCATAGAGGCCCTCCTTGAGCACGACGCCGAAATTCTCCCAGATCTTGGCGTAGGCCTCGGCATCGCTCTCGGCTGCTTTGGCAAGGTCGCCGAGTACGCGATTGGTGACGCCCTTGCGGATCGCGGCGAGCAGCGGGCTTTCCTGGATCATCTCGCGCGAGACGTTGAGCGGCAGATCGGCGGAATCGACCAGGCCGCGCACGAAGCGCAGGTAGCGCGGCAACACGTCGGCATCGTCGGTGATGAAGACGCGCCGCACATAGAGCTTCATGCGGCCCTTGCGGTCCTGGTCGAAGAGATCGAACGGACGCGAGCCCGGCACGAAGGCAAGCGCGCTGTATTCGTGCCGACCCTCGGCGCGGAAGTGGATGGTGGCGGCCGGCTCGTCATATTGTCCGGCGATGCTGCGGTAGAAGTCGGTATATTCCTCGGCCTTTATGTCGCTCTTAGGCCTGACCCACAGCGCCGTGCCGTCGGCGATATCGCGCGGCTCGGCGCCCGGCTTCTCGATGAGCGTGATCGGCACCGGCACGTGGCCGGACTGCGACTTGGCCAGCCCTTCGAGCCGGTAAGGCGTGGTGTAGGAACTCGCATCTTCCATCAGATGCAGCACGACGCGCGTGCCGCGATTGGGAGCTGCCGCAAGCGGCACGGACGCGATCTCGTAGGTGCCCTTGCCGTCGGAAGACCAGCGCCAGGCTTCCTCGCTGCCGGCCTGTCGGCTGATGACATCGACATGATCGGCCACCATGAAAGCGGAGTAGAAGCCGACGCCGAACTGGCCGATGAGTTGCGAGTCCTCAGTCGCCTTGCCGGCCTCGACGCGCTCGATGAAGGCACGGGTGCCGGAGCGCGCGATGGTGCCCAGCGCCTCGGCCATCTCCTCGCGGCTCATGCCGATGCCGTTGTCCTCGACGGCAAGCTGCTTGTTGTCAGGGTCGGCGGAAATGGTGATGCGCGGCTTTGCGTCCTCGCCCAGCAACTCGGGCCGGGTGATCGCCTCGAAGCGCAGCTTCTCGCAGGCGTCGGCGCCGTTGGAGATCAGCTCGCGCAGGAAGACGTCCCGGTCCGAATAGACCGAATGCACCATCATGTGCAGCAACCGCGAGACGTCCGCCTCGAATGTCCTGGTTTCCGTCGTCTTGGTATCCGTCGTCATTCAGAATCTTCCCACGTAGTAACTCTGGCCCGTCGCGCCGCGGCGCGTCGAAGCTGCCGATCTCCGCCAGATGAGGGGAGAAGTCCGACAGGACAAAGGGGGCGCGTCCCGCCAGCCGATCTGTCCCGGAGTGCTTTCTCGCTTTTCCAGTTCTTGTCAATTCAGAAGGGTGGCGTTCCCTCGCGCTCCCTTTCCCTGCCGACCAATCTCCCCCCAATTTGGAGCCCATCTGGGGGGAGATTGGCTGTTTCGGCGCGCCTTCCCGTAGCGTCCTAGAAGTCCATGCCGGCGCCGCCGGCGGGCATGGCCGGTGCCGCTTCCTTCTTGGGCTTCTCGGCCACCATCGCCTCGGTGGTGACGAGCAGGCCGGCGATCGAGGCTGCGTCCTGCAGCGCGGTGCGCACGACCTTGGCCGGATCGATAACGCCCTGGCTGAAAAGATCGCCATACTCGCCGGTCTGGGCGTTCCAGCCATAGGCGAAATCGGGCTTCTCGCGCAGCTTGCCGACGATTATCGAGCCTTCCGCCCCGCTGTTCTCGGCGATCTGGCGAGCGGGAGCCTCGATGGCGCGCCGCACGATGTCGACACCGTATCTCTGGTCGGAGTTATCGACTGCCACCGCATCAAGCGCGTTGGCGGCCCTGAGCAGAGCCACGCCGCCGCCCGGAAGAATGCCTTCCTCGACCGCTGCGCGCGTCGCATGCATGGCATCGTCGACGCGGTCCTTACGCTCCCTGACCTCGACCTCCGTCGAACCGCCGACGCGGATCACCGCCACGCCGCCGGCGAGCTTGGCCAGGCGCTCCTGCAGCTTCTCGCGGTCGTAGTCAGAGGTGGTCTCCTCGATCTGCGCCTTGATCTGCGCCACACGGCCGTGGATCTCCTCCTTCTTGCCGGCGCCGTCGACGATGGTGGTGTTCTCCTTCTCGACCACCACTTTCTTGGCGCGGCCGAGCATCTCGAGCGTGACGTTCTCAAGCTTGATGCCGAGATCCTCGCTGATGGCGGTGCCGCCGGTGAGGATGGCGATGTCCTCCAGCATGGCCTTGCGGCGGTCGCCGAAGCCCGGAGCCTTGACGGCCGCAACCTTCAGGCCGCCGCGCAGCTTGTTGACCACGAGCGTCGCGAGCGCCTCGCCCTCGACATCCTCTGCGATGATGAGCAGGGGCTTCGCCGACTGAACCACCGCCTCCAGCACCGGCAGCAGCGCCTGCAGGTTGGAAAGCTTCTTCTCGTGGATCAGCACATAGGGCTCTTCGAGCTCGACGCGCATCTTGTCCTGATTGGTGATGAAGTACGGTGAGAGATAACCGCGGTCGAACTGCATGCCTTCGACCACTTCCAGCTCGGTGTCGGCAGTCTTGGCTTCCTCAACGGTGATGACGCCTTCATTGCCGACCCTCTGCATCGCCTCGGCAAGGAAACGGCCGATCTCGGCATCACCATTGGCCGATATCGTGCCGACCTGGGCGATCTCGTCATTTCTGGTCACCTTGCGGGCGTTGGTCTTCAACTCCTGAACAATAGCCTCAACGGCTTTGTCGATGCCGCGCTTCAGATCCATGGGATTCATGCCGGCGGCAACGGCCTTGGCACCTTCCTTGACGATGGCCTGGGCGAGAACGGTCGCGGTCGTGGTGCCGTCGCCGGCGATATCGCTGGTTTTCGAGGCGACCTCGCGCACCATCTGCGCGCCCATGTTCTCGAACTTGTCCTCGAGCTCGATCTCCTTGGCGACGGTGACGCCGTCCTTGGTGATGCGCGGGGCGCCGAACGACTTGTCGATGACGACATTGCGGCCCTTGGGGCCGAGCGTGACCTTCACCGCGTCGGCGAGAATATTGACGCCGCGCAACATGCGGTCGCGGGCGTCGGAATGGAATTTCACTTCCTTGGCAGCCATTGGAACACTCCTTCAGCAGGCAGCTTTCGTTGACCGGATCGGGTTGGGCCGGTTCAGGCCGCTTTTCCCAACGCCGATGTCTGCTCGACCACACCCATCACGTCGCTTTCCTTCATGATGAGCAGGTCTTCACCGTTGAGCTTGATCTCGGTGCCGGACCACTTGCCGAACAGGATGCGGTCGCCGACTTTCACGTCGAGGGGAATGAGCTTGCCGCTCTCGTCGCGCGCGCCGGAGCCGGCGGCGATGATCTCGCCTTCCTGCGGCTTCTCCTTCGCCGTGTCCGGGATGATGATGCCGCCGGCCGTCTTCTCCTCGGCCTCGACGCGGCGGACCAGAACGCGGTCATGCAATGGATGGAACTTCATATCGTTCTCCTTCGGGACAAACAGATTTTGAGAGGTTCCTCCACTCCGGACCCGCAGGACCGGAGCGGGGCTCGCGATCCTTTCGGCGTCGCGCATGTGGATTTGGTTTTGCACGCGCCGGTTTCAAGAGGCTCCAAGAAATTTTTTGGCACTCGCAACAGCCGAGTGCTAGTGCGGTGAAAACAAAGGGGAATTACGCAGCTTGACGGGCGCGCCCCGGAGCCCTTGACGGCAAAGGGTTCAATTCCCAAATCGAACCTGCCGGCGCCTGAAGTGGTCGGCGAGGTCAAGGAGCGCCGCTGCCTTGGCGCTCCTCGTATCTATGTTGCTCAATGGAGGATGTAGCTATGAGAACCAGTTTCGACTTTTCTCCCCTGTTCCGGTCGAGCATCGGCTTCGATCGAATGCTGAACGCGCTCGAAACCGCAAGCCGCATCGAAACCGCTGATAACTGGCCGCCCTACGATATCGCCAAGAGCGGCGAGGACGACTACCGCATCACCATGGCGCTGGCAGGCTTCAGCCAGGACGAATTGGCCATTACCCAGGAGCAGAATATGCTGATGGTTTCTGGCCAAAGGGCAGGCGAGGACAACGGCGAGTACCTGCATCGCGGCCTTGCCGGCCGCGCATTCCAGCGTCGCTTCGAGCTTGCCGATCATGTCAAGGTCGTCGATGCGAGCCTCGTCAACGGCCTGCTGACGATCGACCTTAAACGCGAGATACCGGAAGAAATGAAGCCGCGCCGGATCGAGATCACGGCCGACAAATCATCGCCAAAGGCCGCGACAAAGAAAATCGAGGCCGGCAACAAGGCCGCCTGAACTTCCTCTCGCCGCGCTTTGCGCCAGGCGCCGGGTGATGTCCCCGGCGCTCGAGGGCATTGTCTTCCGGTAAACAGAAAGGAGGAAAACAATGAGTGTTCGTGATCTGATTCCCTGGGGCCGAAACAATAGCAACCAGGTTCCAAGTGTCTTTCGCGACAGCGAACGCGATCCTTTCCTATCGCTGCATCGCGAGGTGAATCGGCTGTTCGATGACGTCTTCCGCGGCTTCGGTTCCGGCTTGCCGTCTCTGGGCGCCGTCTCCGCTTTTGGCGCCGGCTGGCCGAGCGTCGAGGTCTCCGACAACGAGAAGGAGATCAAGGTGGCGGCCGAAGTCCCGGGCCTGGAGGAGAAGGACATCGAGGTGCTGCTTGATGATGGCGTGCTGACGCTGAAGGGTGAAAAGCGCTCCGAGACGGAGGACAAGGAACGGCAATTCTCCGAGCGCGTCTATGGCCGCTTCGAGCGTCGCATCCCGCTGGGCTACGAGATCGAAGAAGACAAGATCGACGCCCGCTTCAAGAACGGCGTGCTGACGGTAACGCTGCCCAAGACCGCGAAGGCGCAGTCGCAGGCCAAGCGTATCGAAATCAAGAGCTGATGTCTGAGCGCAGGGGTTGGACCGATTGGCCCAATCCCTGCGCTATAAAAGAATCTCGGCGATCAGATGGAACCGCCAACGCTGGCGTTAGGTGCTGACTGGAGCGTGGAATGGCTCCCTTTCCAAACGAGTGAGCCGCCGCAGCGAGGCGCGCGCGACAAGATGTGGATGCCAGACCGCGCTCCCAGGCGAGCCGCTATGGCAACGGAGGCCACCGACCCGATAGCGCAAGATGCTCGCTTGCGGCTCGACGTCGTGCGGCCGACGCTGGCCCATTGGAACCGTTTACCGCGCTGAGCGCAGATGTCGCTGACGGAACACCGCGCAAGCCTCTGGAAATCCGCGATAACCTTAATTTCTTCCTTCTTTTGGTCAGGCTTCCCGTACGGAACGTTAAGGGCTAGATTAGCAATTCGTTAAGTAATACGGCGGGTGTGAGCGTAAGAGGTGTGCCGTTATGAATTTCAAATCCCTGATCAAGCGGGCCGAAGACGTAGACAAGGAATTTCAAGAGCTCCAGTCGGATCTGGCAGAGGCTTTCGAAGAATGTCTTTCGGCTGACGAACAGACGTCCTCGGAAGACGATGCCGCCGCCGACCTGGCGGCAAGTGACGAGGACCCGCCGGGCGAGACTCAGTCCGAGGCTTCCGCCTCGCGGCTGACGCCGCACACCCAGACACGGTTGGCCGCCTTGGAAGCCGTTTCCGAACTCTTCCGCGACGGACAGGGTCATCTGGAGGAGATCGGGTCGAGGCTGGCCGAGATCGCCACCGCGCACCACATGACGCGCGATATCCTGAACGTCCTGCATCGCGATGCGCTGCGCGCCAATGAGCTGGAGCTGGAGAACGCCGCTCTGGGCGCCGAACACAAGGCCTTGTCGGAACAATTGCTTGACGCTGCGCGCAAGCAGCGCGAACGCGACGGCGCGGCCGAGGCCTGGCAGCAGCGCGAGGCAAGTCTCGTCCAGGACAGGGAGTCGCTGCGCGAGGCGCTTGCGGCGGTGCGGCTCGAACTGGTCGAGATGGGCAATGAGAGCGCCAGGCGCGAGGCTGAGTTCGGTGAGATCGTCAAGACGCTGACGGCCAAGACCGTCGAAGCCGACAGGCGCGCTGTCGAGAACAAGCTCCTGCGCGAAAAGCAGGTCGGGCTTTCGATCGAGCTGGAGCAGGCGCAAAAGCGCGAGGCCGAGGCCCGGCACAAATTCGACGAGTTCGCGGCGACCCACGCCAACGAAGCAACGCGCATTGCCGAACTTATGGCCCAACTCGGTAGCCACGAGAAGGAGGAGGCCCGGCTGCAGAAATCGTTGGAGACGACGCAGACCAAGCTTGCCGAGGTAACCGAGGCCGCCCGCATTGCCGAAAGCGATGCCGCGGCGGAGCTCGCGCGGAGCCGGGCGGAGCTGCGCGGCTTGCGCTCCGAGATCCAGGAGCTGCAATCGCGGCTGGAGCAGGCCTCCATCGACAAGACCGAGGCGGTCGCCGAGGCGACAGGACTCAGGGCGCAGTTGAACGACGCCGTGACCGAGCGGCAGATCGCGGAAGAGAGGCTTGCTGTTCTCAGGAACGAGAGCGAATTGGACAAGAAGAATTTGTCCGTGATCAGCACCAACCTCTCGCAGCTGTCGCTGCAGCAGGCCTCGGAGCAGATCCAGCTCGATATCCAGAAACAGGAATGCGAGGACCTGCGCGCCGAAGTCGAGACGCTGAACGCCCGCATCAAGGAGCTGCTGCCTTACGAGCGGCTGCACAGGGTGACGGACGCCCGGGCCCGGCAGGAAGTTGCGCCCGTGACGAATGGGCATGTCACAAACGGGCATATCGTGGAGCCGGCGCGGCCCACCGCCAGGCGCCGGCGCAACATGAGGGCCGCCGCGAGCTGATTCCTGGGGAAGGTGTCAAGCGAGCTTAGCGCTTCACCGCTCGGAGCCTACTTCCCGGTCATTCGGTCAGCAAGCTGCTGGGCCTCGGCAAGCAGTGCCGGGAAGGCCGGATCGCCCGGCAGGCGCTCGCCCATGCAGGCGCGATAATCGCCGTCGCCTTTCTCCCAGGCGGCGTTGGCGGAATCATAGGCCTGCTGGTCCTTCAGGTCCGAGTTCTGATAGGTCTGCTGAAATGTCTGGGCAGCCGCGTCCGCCGCGGTCCAAAGCGCCTCGCAGGCCGCGATCTTCGGCACGGGCGGTGACGCGGGCGCCTCGGCGATCAGGACGCGGTCGCCCTTGACGACCGCGACGACGACCTGCTGGTCGTAGATCGGTCCGACATCCTGCGTCCACCCGCCCAGCCGCGCGACGGCGATATCGGCGCCTTCGGGCTTCTTCAGTGAAAAGTCGAGCGTCCTCACGAATGCGGCGTCGCTGCCGATGGCCTGGGTATAGAACGCGTCCAGCTTGAGCGCCTCGTCGATGCCGGCGGGCAGCCGGAGGCTTTCATCGTCCTCGTCAGCCTTGGACCGCAGCCAGCGCTCGACCAGCCCGCGGGTCGTCACGACGAGGCTCGGGCCGGCGTCGCTCTTGGCGTAGCGCAGCCCGTCCAGCATGCCGAAGCCAATATCGGAGGCGCTCAGGCTCTGAAGATTGATCGTGCCGGTTGCCGGAAAATCCTTGACCGAAAGCGGACCGAGAATGGCGGAAAGATGCTTTTCCAGATCGGCCAGCGCCTTGGTGTTGGCCGCATCGAGCGTCTCCACTTCCGCGTTGGAGCTCTCCTGCGCGGCGATGTCGGAAATCGCCTTGTCGCGCGCGGCGATATAGTCGTCCTCCGGCGATGCCGCGAAAGCCACGCCGCTCGCCAGCGCGAACAGAAACGCCCAGACCAGCCGCATTTTATAACCCCATTCAATGATCAAAGCCCGTGTGGCCTTCGCCTGACTTGGCGGCTTTTGCGTGGCGGAAGCCCGGGAGAACCCGAATCTTTATCCGGCCTTCCGCTTCTCTACCTCCGCCTTCCTCAGCAGGAACCGCTGGATCTTGCCGCTTGGGGTCTTCGGCAGTTCGGTAACGAACTCGACCTCGCGCGGATAGGAATGCGCCGAGAGCCGCTTCTTTACATGCTGCGCGAGCTCCTCGGCGAGCGCCCCGCTGCCCTGGAACCCCGGCGCCAGCACGACGAAGGCCTTGACGATCTCGGTGCGTTGCGGGTCGGGCACGCCGACCACCGCCGCCTCGTTGACCGCCGGATGCTCGATCAGCGCGCTTTCGACGTCGAAGGGACCGATGCGGTAGCCGGCCGAGGTGATGACGTCGTCGGCCCGGCCGATGAAGGAGACCGAGCCGTCCGGCTCATATTCCACCGTGTCGCCGGTGCGATAGTAGCCGCCGGCGATTCCCGGCGTCTTCTCCTGGTGTAGCCGTCGAACCAGCGCAGCGGCGACCTGGCGATATCGACCGCAAGGACGCCCGGCTGGTTGGGGCCGAGCTCGTTGCCGGCCTCGTCGAGAACGACCATGCGGTAGCCCAGCATGGCAAAGCCGGCCGAGCCCGCGCGCACGGCGTGAACCAGACCGTGATGGTTGTTGACCATCATGCGGTTTTCGGTCTGGCCGTAATGGTCGTGGATCGGCGCGGCTAGGTGGGCGTCGAACCAGCGGATCACTTCCGGATTGAGCGGCTCGCCGGCGCTGCTCACCACGCGCAGTTTCCCTTTCACGCGGGCGGCTGCCTCCGCGCCTTCAGCCATCAGCAGGCGATAGGCTGTCGGCGAGCCGGCGAGGCTGGTCACTCCCAGCCGTTCGATGATGTCGTAGGTGCTTTTGGCGTTGAAGGCGCCTTCATGGAAGGTGGTGGCGATGCCGAGCTGCAACGGCCCGGTGATGGCGTAGTAAAGCCCATAGGCCCAGCCGGGGTCGGCGATGTTCCAGAACACATCGTCAGACCGAAGCCCGATCGCATCGCGCATATAAACGCCGAAGGCGAGCAGGGCGCTGAGCGGCACCGGCACGCCTTTCGGATGCCCCGTCGTGCCGGAGGTCGACATCATCATGAACAGGTCCGAGCCCTTGCGCATTACGGGCTCGCAATCGGCGGAGGCGGCGGCAAGGGCAGCGCGGAAATCGATGTCGCCGTCCGGCAGGGTGTCGCCGGCGCCAAGGATCGTCGCGGTGCGCGGACGGTTTACCACCTCATCGAGCTTGGCGCGGTTAGCGGGGTTGGTCACCACCAGCTTCGCCTTGCTGTAGCTCAGCCGATGCTCGATCGCCTTCGGCCCGAAAGCGGTGAACAGCGGCTGGTAGACCGCGCCGACGCGCCAGGCGCCGAGGATCAGCGCCACCAGCTCGGGAATGCGCGGCAGCATGCCGGCAACGACATCGCCGGGGCGGACGCCCAGGCCCTTCAGCAGATTGCCGGCACGGCCGGAGATGTCGGCGAGATCGTCGAAAGTGTATTCGCGCAGGTCGCCGCCGGCGGAGATGGCGCGCAGCGCCAGTCGGTCTTGCCCCGCATAGCGGCCGCAGCATTCGACATAGGCACTGATGCCGCTCGCCGGATCGCCGTGAAGGCGGGCGATCTCGTCCTCGATGCGGAAGCGCCGGACGGCGTCCTGATAGCGTGGCAGCCCGGCCGCAACTGGCGTGTTGGTCATGGCGATCCTCCCTCGGCGGCCCGTCATCTCCCCATGACATGCCGATGGACGGAGATTGCCTGAAAACTCGGCTTGGGTCGATTGCGGCCTAAGGCAGGCGAAGGCCTTGCGCCTCCATGTGCCGTTTCCAGCGGCTGCGGAGCTCTGCCGGCCGGCAGCCGATGCGCTCGTCGAGGAAGGTGGCTGCGCTGACGCGGTCGGTGCGGAAATGGCGGAAATCCTGGCGCAGCTCGCACCAGGCGGCGAGCAGCCGCACGGTCTCGGCATAGCCGATCATGGTCGGCCAGATGACGCGTTCGCTCTCCTCGTCGCGTTCGTTGCGATAGTGGATGCGAATCTTGTGGCCGTTGCCGATCGCCCCGCGCGCTCGGGCGATGTCGAGCCCGTCCGGCAGGCTCGCGCGGCTGAGCGGCGCGCCGACGGTTGGATTGCTGACGAAGGGGCGCAACCGCTCGGGCACTGCGGTGGCGATCTTGGCGATCAGGTCGCGCGCCGCTCCCGCCAGCACCGCGTCGCCCTTGTCGGCCACCCATTGCGCGCCGAGCACCGCCGCCTCCAGCTCGTCCGGCGTCAGCATCAGCGGCGGCATGTCGTAGTCGCCGTCGAGCACGTAGCCGAGGCCCGCCTCGCCGCGGATCGGCACGCGCTGGCCGATGAGGTCGGCAATGTCGCGATAGACCGAGCGGCGCGAGGTCTCGAGTTCCTCGGCGATCCGGCTGGCGGTGATCGGGTGGGTCGAGCGCCGCAGGATCTGGATGATCTGGAACAGTCTGTCGGCGCGGCGCAAGGCATGTCTCCTGTTGCCACTATGCTGGCAGCAGGGCTGGGCCACAAGTCGGGACATGGCGTCTCGAGGGGCGCTTCCGCCGACGGAGAAGGCTCCGCGGCGCGCCGACGGAGAAGGCTCCGCGGCCCGCCGACGGAGAAGGCTCCGCGGCCAAATAACGGAGAAGCATTATGAATTTCGTTTCGACCCGCATCATCACCGCCGACGTCAGGCGGCTGGTCGGCTTCTATGAGGAGGTGACCGGCTCGAAGCTCACGCTTTACACCGAGGATTTCGCCGAACTGATCACCGAGGCCGGCACGCTCGCCATCGGCAGCACGCGTACCTTGCAGCTCTTCGGCGGCGACCATGTCGCACAGCCGGCCGCCAACCGAACCGCGATCATCGAGTTCCGCGTCGCCGATGTCGACGCCGATTGCCGACGGCTCGCCGATCGCATCGCGGGCTCACTGGTGCAGGCGCCGACCACCATGCCCTGGGGCAACCGTTCGCTGCTGTTTCGCGATCCCGACGGCAACCTGGTCAACTTTTTCACGCCGGTAACTGCCGAGGCGATCAGGAAGTTGGAGAGGTGATGGCGACTGTCCGACTGGATCGCCGGGTCGATTGCGGCGCTGGCCGGGGATTGGCCCCGCCGGCTCCTGCCTGTATTATCGCGGGGCGAATGCGGAGAAGGGGAGGCGCGGGCGGGCATGCGGCTTGATCGGAATCTCTGTCATTTGGGGGTTTGGGCGGTCATCGCCGTCCTGGCGCTTTGGCCCTCGAGGGCATCGGCCGACCCCATCTCGCCCGAGCGGATCACCGCTGCGCTGTCGAAGCTCGAAGCATTGGCGCAACGCGTGGTCGCTGATGGTGCCGTCCCCGGCCTTGCCATCGGCGTCGTACACGGCGACGAAGTGATCTATCTCAAGGGTTTCGGCCGTCGCGAGGCCGGCAAGCCGGAGACAGTCGACGCCGACACGGTGTTCCAGATCGCCTCGCTGTCCAAGCCGGTCTCGGCAACCGTCGTGGCGGCGCTGGTCAGCGAAGGTGTCGTGTCCTGGGAATCGAGGATCGCCGACCTCGATCCGGCGTTCCGGCTCGCCGATCCTTACCCGACCAGCCAACTCACCATTCGCGACCTGTTTTCGCACCGCAGCGGGCTGCCTGGCACGGCAGGCGACGACCTCGAGACCATAGGCTACGACCGTGCCGAGATCCTGCAGCGCCTGCGCTTCGTGCAGCTATCGTCGAGCTTTCGCGCCGGCTACTCCTATTCCAATTTCGGGCTGACCGAAGGCGCCGTCGCGGCCGCCAGGCCGACAGGCAAATCCTGGGAAGATGTCGCCGAGGAAAAGCTCTACCGTCCACTCGGCATGGCCTCGACCAGCTCCCGTTACGCGGATTTCCTCAAGCATGCCAATCGCGCCGAGCTGCACATCAAGGCCGACGGCGCCTGGGCCGCGAAGGTCAAGCGCGAGCCGGATGCGCAGGCGCCTGCCGGCGGCGTCAGTTCCACCGTGCGCGATCTCGCGCAATGGCTGCGCCTCGTGATCGGCGACGGCGTATATGCCGGCAAGACGCTGATTGCCGCCGATGCGTTTGCCCAGATGCATGTGCCACTGATGACGCGCGGCAAGAACCCCGTCTCCGGCGGCGAGTCCTTCTACGGCCTCGGCTGGAATGTCGAATTCGGCCGGCACGGCCTGAGCTGGGGTCACTCCGGCGCCTTCAGCACCGGCGCGCGCACGGTGGCGTCTGTCTTTCCCAAGGACAAGCTCGGCATTTCGTCCTCGCCAATGCATTTCCGAGCGGCGTACCGGAAGGACTCTCCGACAGCTTTGCCGACCTCGTTTTCGACGGCAAGCTCGAGAAGGATTGGATCGGAGCATGGGACGCGATCTTTTCCGGTATGTTCGGGCCCGCGATCGCCGCGGCCAAGGCCACCTATGCCGCGCCGCCGTCACCGGGACGGCCAGCCGCGCCGACCGGCGCCTATGCGGGGCGTTACACCAACGACTTCTTCGGCGACGCGCTCGTGTCCAGCGCGGGAGACGGCCTCATGCTCAAGCTCGGGCCGGCCGGCGCTCGGTCCTATTCGCTGACGCATTTCAACGGCGACCTGTTCGTAACGTACCCCGACGCCGAGATGCCGGACCGGCCGGCGGGCGTGAGCTTCGTCGTCGGCCCCGACGGCAGGGCCTCGGCTGTGACGATCGAGTTCCTCGACGACAATCATCTCGGCACGCTGCGGCGCTTGGGAGACTAATGCGCGTCGCCCAGAGCTGCGCGGCGGTTCTCGGCAACGGAATGTGTCAAGGCAAAGACCGCGGGCTCAGGATGCCTGTCCATAGTGCAGCAGCTTGAAGCAGTCGCCGCTGCCCGACTTTGTCTGCGTCAGCACCGGTTTCGAGCGGTCGATCCATTCCTGCTGCGACTTGGCGTCGGCTTCGATCGCATCGGCCGGTGGAAGGGCGACGAAACTCTTGCCTTTGCTGAAGAGCCAGCAGGCGCGGGCGAGAAAGCGCCTGCTGCGCTGGCGCAGCAGGTCGGCGTCATAGAGGATGTCGAGCACCTCGTGCTTGATCTTCGGTTCCTTGTCGGGCTTGGCGACCGCGGCCTCGACCGGCTCGTCGCCGATCGCGTCATGCAGGTCCTTATAGTCGAGGGCTAGCTGCGTCGTGGCGTATTTGATCTCGTTCTCGTCGCGCACGATGTTGAACCACAGCGTCGGATCGAGCTCGTTGACGACAAAGGTGGCTTCAAGGTCGCGCGACAGGTTCAGGATTTCGAAGTCTCGAACGTCGACATCACGTTCGACCAGCAGGATCTTTTCGACCTGCTTGGCAAGCTCCGGTCCCCTGGTGGCGACCGCGGCGTTGCTTCCGCCGTGTTCGGGGCCGACATAGGCGCCACCCTCATCCAGTACCTCGTCGAACTCGCCGAGCGTTTCGATGACCGGGGCGCCGCGGGCAATGCGCGCCGCCAGCTTGGCGAGAACCTGCTGCAGCTCGGTCTCGCGCTTGCGCTGGTCCTGATAGTTCTGCTGGAAGAAGAAGATGAACAGCGAAACGCCGATGCCGATCAGGATTACGCCCAGCTGCGAAAAGATGTTGCGGTAATATTCCAGCAGCTTTTCGCGATGGCGCAGTTCGTCGCGGACGCTGTGGGCCACGCGCAGATTGACGATCAGCGAGATAATCAGCAGCCCGGCGCCGACCAGGATGAGCCCGCCGATGAGAAGGTAGCCATGGCCTGCGCTGAAATCCATTCGTCTCGCCCCCCGAAGCCTGCGCCAAATTAGCGCCAATTTCGTTGCGCTCAAAGCTACGAGACAAGCCGGCATCAGTCCCAGCCGGTCTCGTGCGGCGCTCCGCCGCTCTGCGGCAACCAAAGCGATTGACCCGGCCATCCATCCGGCCGATATCCCGCGCAAATTCGCACCGAGACCCCAATGACTTCAGATACCGATCTCAAGGAAGCCGCGCCCGGCGCCGACGCCGCCTGGCAGGACGACATGCGCGCCGGCGTGCGCCATGTGCGCGACCTCGCAGCCCTGCCGCTCTCGCCGGCCGAGCGCGCCGCCGCGCAGCAAGCCGCCGCCGCCCACAAGGTGCGCGCGCCGAAAGCCTATCTCGACCTGATCGATTGGGACGATCCGAACGATCCGATCCGCGCGCAGGTGATCCCGTCGCCGGACGAGTTGATCACTGCCGAGGGCGAGCTCGGCGATCCGATCGGCGATCACGCCTTCAGCCCGGTGCCCAGGCTGACGCATCGCCATGCCGACCGCGTGCTCTTGTTCCCGACCTATCAATGCGCGGTCTATTGCCGCTTCTGTTTTCGCAAGGAGTCGCTGACTTCGATCGGCCGCGGCTACACGCGCGAGGCGCTGGAGCCGGCGCTCGCCTACATCGCGCAACATAGCGAGATCCGCGAGGTGATCCTGACCGGCGGCGATCCGCTGTCGCTGCCCGACAACGCCCTCGCCGAAATCCGCGCCCGCATCGAGGCGATCCCGCATGTGCGGCTCTTGCGCATCCACACGCGCGTGCCGGTGGCGCTGCCGTCGCGCATCACGTCCGGCCTGACGGCATCCCTGCAGGGAAGGCTGATGGTGACGGTGGTCACCCACTTCAACCACCCGCGCGAGATCACGCCGGACACCGAAACGGCCTGCCGGACGATGCGGCAGGCGGGTTTTGTCCTGCTCAACCAGAGCGTTCTCCTGAAAGGCGTCAACGACAAGGTCGATGTGCTGGAAGAGCTCTGCCGCGAGCTGATGTATCGGCTGGGCGTAAAACCTTACTATCTTCACCATGGTGACCTCGCGCCGGGCATGGCGCATCGCCGCACCACGATTGCCGAAGGCCAGGCGCTGGCAGCCGAACTGCGGAAGCGCGTCTCCGGCATCTGCAACCCGACCTATGTCATCGATTTGCCCGATGGCGGCGGCAAGGTGCCGCTCGGCCCCAGCCACATCGAGGGCCGGGACAACGAGACATGGCGGATTCGCGGGCAGGACGGGAAGGTGAGGGCCTATCGCGAGGTGGTCGCCTAGTTCCTCATTTCGAGCGGCGGCAGAGGAACTCTCATCCCGCCCCCCGCATTCTATGAGCGGGGGCTTGAAGGAGAGCAGCGTGAAGGCATTGTTGGGAATCCTCGGCGGCTTCGTGCTTACCCTGGCCGTGTTTGCCTCAGGGCTCGCCTTCGCCACCTGGCTTCTGGCCGCCAAGCCGGTGCGCCAGGCAACGCCGGCGATCGGCGTTTCGGAGCTCTGGACCAAGGACGCCCGGCCGGTCGACCCGGCCAAGCAGGACCTCGAGCGCATCCCGGCCCAGCAGGCCGCCGGCGCGCCCGCCAAGGCGGAGGAGGGGGCCCAGGCGGACGAGGGGGCCAAGACGGCGGATACGGCCACGCAGACCGCTGCTCTCCCAGCGCCGCAACCTGCCGCGCCGCGGCTGCAGCCCTTGCCCGAGGCCTCTCCGCCCAATCCTTCACAGACGGGCGAGGCCAATGCGGCCGCACAGCCTAACGAGCAGGCGCCGGCCCAGCAGGCACAATTGCCCGCCGCGCATCTCGAATGGTGCGCCAACCGCTATCGCAGCTACCGTCCGCAAGAAAACAGCTACCGTTCCTACAGCGGGGAGATCCGCCCCTGCATCTCGCCCTATTTCGATCCGGGCGGCGATCGCACAGCCTCGACCGACGGGCACCAATCCGATCAGCTCTGGATGAACAATCAAGGCGAGGTGACCGACGACCAGGCCGAGATGGAAGGCTACGCCACGACACGGGATGGCTACGCGACGACTTATGGCGGCCCGCCGGAAGAGATCTTGCCGGAGGAGCAGCCTTCCAGGGATCGGCTGTTGGGCCCGCAGATGTCGGGCGACCACATCGACTCCTGCTTCAGCCGCTATCGCTCCTACGATCCGCAGGACAACACCTACCAGCCCTATGACGGCGGCCCGCGCCGGCAGTGCGAGTAGGGCAGGGCCGGGGTCCTGCGAAGTGACGCTGGACTGCTGAAGTCTGGCGCGAGGCACCCCCCTCTGTCCTACCGGACATCTCCCCCGCAAGGGGGGAGATTGGATGTCGCGCCGACTTTCGCCAATCGCGGACGATAAAAGGAAAGCGCCGTCGCCAAAGCCGACAATCTGATAAACTCTTCCTTCTGGCTCATCACGCTTCTGGCCTCGAATGGCACCCCGAACCTCCCCGCGCAAAACGCACGAAACTGTTCGCGATGTCTTCGCACACCTGTTCGCGATGTCCCCAGTCCATACACCCCCTTGAGGGGGATGGTCGGCAGACCAGAGGGGAGTGCCTCGCGCCAGCATATCGAATGGCTGACGTTAGCGCCGCCCTTCGGGCACCTTCCCGCCGCGAACGGGAGAAGGTGATCGTCGCTCAATTCAGCACCCGACCATCAATCTCCGCCACGCTCGTTGTCCCGGTCAGCGCCATGTCATGCCCTCGAGCAGTTGCGGCGCCGCCGATGATGCCCTGATCTCTTCGGGCAAAGTCACGATGCCCGTCGGAACATCGAGTGCCGTGGGGACTACTCTTTCCATCGTCGTCCTCCCAATGAATATTAGCAAACGCTGATCATTGAAGGCCGCGTGCCGGCTGATGTAAATTCACTAGCGAGTATACTTTCACCGACGACGGCAGCGGGGCCATGCCCAGAGCGTCCAACGAGACCAGACCCCAGATCCTGCAGGCGGCTTACAAGCTGTTTCGCCGCCGGGTCTTTTTCCGCGTCGGCATGGACGAGATCGCCGAGGCCGCGGGCGTCACCAAGCGCACGCTCTACTATCATTTCGACAGCAAGGACGCGCTCTTGACCGCCGTGCTCGCTTCGCAGCATGAACGTACATTCGCCGACTTCCAGAATTACGGCATCGAGCCTTCGGGCGGCGCGGACGTGCTGATCGACAAGCTTTTCGAGGGGCTGGTCAAGTGGTCGTCCAAGCCGCGCTGGGCGGGTTCCGGCTTTACCCGGCTGGCGATCGAGCTTGCCGACCTGTCCGGCCACCCCGCGCGGGTCATCGCGCGCCAGCACAAGGCGCTGATGGAGCGGCATCTGGAAACGCTGCTCGCCGGAGCGAAGGTGCCGTCGCCGAAGGAGCGGGCCCGCGAGCTGTTCCTGCTGATCGAAGGCGCCATGGTGATGATCCTGATCCACGGCGACCGGAGCTATTGCAGCGCCGCGGCGGATGCGGCGAAGCGGCTGATGGCAGGCGAGGTGGAGTTTCCGCAACCCGATACCCGCCTGACACACGCCTGAAACACACCCGCTCCACAACCGGCATGCCCGCGAAACGCTCGCGCCGGATGTTTGCAGCCTGGCAAACGCGGAGGAGCGCGCCGATGACACCCGACCAGATCAGGCTTGTGCAGGATAGTTTTCGCGAGGTCGTGCCGATCAAGGCGGCGGCCGCGGCCTTGTTCTACGAGAAGCTGTTTGCGATCGACGCCAGCCTCAAGAGGCTGTTTCGCGCAACCGACATGAGCAAGCAGGGCGCCAAGCTTATGGCGGCGCTGGGCTTCGTCGTGCATGGCCTTTCCCGCGCCGAGACCATCCTGCCCGCCGTGCAGGATCTCGCCAGGCGCCATGTCGGCTATGGCGTCGAGGAGCATCATTACCCGATCGTCGGCCAGGCGCTGATCGAAACACTTGAGGCGGGCCTTGGCGAGGCCTTCACGCCTCAGGTCCGCGAGGCCTGGCAAGCCGCCTACGGCCTGCTCGCCGGCGTCATGATCGCCGCAGCCCGCGAGGTGCAGCTGGCGGCTTGAGCAAGCTTCGGCTCCTCGTCAGGCTGGAGCGCGAAGCCGAGCGCGGCGAGGCGATCTCCAGGGCGCGCTGTTCATGGCACCGAGGTCGCAGCGACCGGCCCCTGCCGCCGGCCCGCCTGCAAGCCCGGCGCCCGCCCTGGGCGACAGGGCTCGTGCCATTGGCTACGCTAAACCGCATCAGCGCCGCGATTCAAGCCAATGGCGGCCGCACCAGACTCCCTGATCCAAAGCCATATCGCTGATTTTCAGGAACATTCTGCCTTCTGCGCAGTTTGGCGCCACGGCCCGCTCATTGAGGCCAAACCGGTTGACAGGCGGGCTTCGGGAGGAAGCTATGATCCCTGTCACGCCTTCACTTCATGTTTGTCGTCGCCGCGCACTGCAAATCGGTCTTGGAGCGACCCTTGCTTCGGCGGCCGGCGTTGCTGCGACTTCGTCTGCTGCCGCGCAGGACGACATCAAAGACGAAGACATTTTCCGCTTCGCGCTCAACCTGGAATATATGGAGGCTGAATATTACCTCCGCGGCACCACGGGAAAAGGCATCGAGGACTCAGACGTCGGTTCCAAACCCGGCGACGTGGTCGGCGGCAAAAAGGTTTCCTTCGATACGCCCGCGCTCGGTGAATTCATGCGCGAGGTCGCGGAAAACGAACTTGCCCATGTCAGATTCTATCGCAAGACGCTTGCGTCGAATGCGGTGGACCGGCCGGCGATCGATTTCGATGCCGGCTTTATCGCGGTCGCCAAGGCGGCCGGCCTCGGCGCCGATTTCGATGCGTTTGGCAACCAGATGAATTTCGTGCTCGGCGGCATGCTGTTCGAGGACGTCGGTGTCACCGCCTACGCCGGTGCGGCAACTGTCCTGAAGAACAAGGAATTCCTTGCTGCCGCGGCTGGAATTCTCGCGGTCGAGGCCTATCACATGGGAATGGCGCGGTCGTCGCTCTATCGCATGGGCGAGAAGGCCTGGAAGGCGGCGAATGCGGTTTCCGACGCACGCGACAAGATCGATGGATCCGATGACAAAGACCAGGGCATTCAGGTCGACGGCAAAGCCAACGTCGTTCCTTCGACGCCGGATGCGATTGCCTTCACCAGGACGCCGCAGGAGGTGCTGCGCATCGTCTACCTGACCGATCAGTCGGGTGTGAGCAAGGGCGGCTTTTACCCGAACGGGATGAACGGAACGCTCAAGAGCACCTAGCCGTTAGGGTGGAGCCGGTCACGATGACCTGCAAACCGCGCCGAGCAGCATTCGTCGCGGCCACCCGATTTCGTTTCGACGAGGCAGGCAATGAACGTCAGCAGCGAAGCGACCAGATCTTTCTGGACACTCGACACCAGCTTACCCAACGCGCCTCGCCTCGAGCAGGATGAGCATTGTGACGTAGCCGTCATCGGCGCCGGCATCGCCGGCGTTTCCATCGCCTATGAGCTGGCCTTGGCGGGACGCAAGGTGGTACTCGTGGATCGCGGCCCCTTGCTCGGGGGCATGACATCGCGCACGACCGCCCATCTGGCACCCATCTGCGACGACGGCTTGAGCGCGCTGATCGACATGCGCGGCGAGGCCCTGGCGCGCGGATTTCAGGAAAGCCAGCAAGCCGCCGTCGACCGCATCGAACGCCATGTCGCCGCGCTGGAGATCGATTGCGATTTCCGCCGGCTGGACGGCTTCCTTTTCCCGGCCGCATGGATGGATGAGAAGGAGGCCGCCAGAGAATGCAACAAGGAGTATGCGGCTGCGGCAAAGATCGGCGCCGAGGCTGAGCATGGCAAGGGCGTGCCGCTCAAGGGCCACGAATCGGCGCCGATCCTGCGCTATCCAGACCAGGCGACCTTCCACCCGCTGAAATATTTGCGCGCGCTGCTGGCCGATTTCGAGAAGCGCGGCGGCAAGCCATTCGCCGACAGCGCCGTCATCGAAATCGAGGAGGGGGACAAGGTTCGGCTGAAATGCGACGGCGGCCCCACCGTCACGGCTTCGCACGCGGTGTTTGCCACGAATTCCCCGATCAACACCTGGGTCAAGATCCACAGCAAGATGGCGCCTTACCGCACCTATGCGATGGCTTTCGACATCGCCAGGGGAACCCTCCCGGATGCGCTCTACTGGGACATGGACGATCCCTATTACTATGTCCGCCTCAATCCCGGCCCCGGCGAGACGGACTGTCTCATCGCCGGAGGGCGCGATCACAAATCGGGCGAAGCAGATGACGGCGCGGCACGTTTTGTCGCGCTCGAAGCCTGGATCAGGGCATTGGTGCCCGATCTTGGCGGAGAACGAGCGCGATGGTCCGGCCAGGTGCTCGAAACGATCGATTATTGCGGCTTCATCGGCCGCAGCCCCGGCAACGGCAACGTCTTCGTCGCGACCGGCGACTCCGGCCAGGGCATGACGCATGGCGCATTGGCCGGGCTGCTGATCCGCGATCTGATCGTGGACGGATCGAACTTCTGGGAAGCCGTCTACGCCCCTGACCGGACGCCGCCCGCCGCGCTCGCGCACTACGTCAATGAGAACCTTACGACGGTGAAGAACCTTGCCGAGTATTTGCTGCCCGGTGAGGTCAAGTCGGACGACGCCCTCGAGCCTGGCGAAGGCGGCATCCTTCACGACGGCTTGAGCAAGTTCGCCGTGTGCCGCGACCGCGACGGCACGCTGCACCGGCATTCGGCCAGTTGCACGCATCTGGGCTGCATCGTCCACTGGAATTCGACTGAGCAATGCTGGGATTGCCCCTGCCACGGCTCGCAGTTCGCGCCGGACGGAGCGGTCCTCAACGGCCCGGCCATCCGGCCTTTGGGTTAGTTCGGCTGGAGGGCATTGGATCGGTTATTCGCAGCCGCGGAAAGTCGAGCCGGCTCGCAGCGAGATAAGTCGACCTTCCCTGGACCTCCGTCGCTATTTTCGCCTTGTCGGCTTTTTCTTTGGCGGCGCTTCGACCGGCTCGCGGGCGAGCCTGGCCGCGCGAAGCCGCTCCGTCTTTGCCTGCCGCGCTGCCGCTTCCCCGTCGATTATCGTGCGCGCCGTCTTGGTGGTGGCTTCGCTCTTGGCGTCGCCCTTCGGCTTGAACACACTGGTTTCGGCCATGGTCTACCTCGCTATTCGAAACGAAGAAGGCCGGGCAAGCCCGACCTCCTCCAAATGCTCCAGGGCCGATGCCAGTACATCCGTGGTCAAAGGCCATGGATGCACCGCATTAAGCCGCCTGGATATTCTCCGCGGCGCTCTTGCCGCTGCGGGAATCCTTGACAACGTCGAAGCTCACCTTCTGCCCTTCCACGAGCGAACGCATGCCGGCGCGCTCGACGGCGGAAATATGGACGAACACATCAGGCTGCCCATTGCCCTGCTCGATGAAGCCGAAGCCTTTGGTGGCATTGAAAAACTTCACGGTTCCAGTAGTCATACGATTTTCCTTTCAAATCGACGCAAATCATCGCCGCCTGGCGTCATGCCAAACGTCGCAGTCTTCGAAATTGAGAGGGAAGATCGTCAGGGCATCGAGGCGCGGAAACAACATTCGTTCAACAAGTTCGATTTGAAAAACATAGCGCTTAACCGAGGATGCGACAAGGCGAGCGCGAAATAATAATATTATCGACCGCTTTTGGCCTGCGATTGGACGACTGAGACACTACCGGCGACGGATTGCGCGCTTGGCTCCCGGCGCGCCCCCGACTCCGATGACCGGCTTCCACTCGGCGCTAGTGAAGGCGCCGAGATCACAGATCTTTATCCGTCCACCGACAAGCACCGAAGCGCCGGGCAGATTGTCGGCCGTTAGGCCCCTAAGCGTTCCCCTCGATTGTGTGCTGGTTAGGCGCTACGGCAGGCCCTGTGACCGCCCTGCCACAAAACTTAGCCGCGCCAGTTCCCTAACGCCTGCCATCTCTGAAATTAACCTTTTGTTAACCATTCGCCCGGCACCCTTTAACCATTGAGTAAGGATTCGTCTGGCCGTGACCTTCGCCGCCCCTTTGCACAACAAATCCATCCGCTTCCGCGCCCGCTCATTCGTCGCTTTCACGCTGACGCCGGAGGCGCCGATCGACGAGTGGCTGGAGGGGCTCGATCACTGGATCGGCAACTCGCCGGGCTATTTCAACGGCCGTCCGGTCGTGCTGGATCTCAACACTTTGAAGCCGGGGCCGGAGGAGATCGCAGCCCTTGTCGGCACGCTCGCCCGGCGCGGCATCCGCGTTTATGCGATCGAGCTCGAGGGCGCCGAGCTCGGCCCCGATTTGCCGCCGCTACTGGCCGGCGCCAAGGAGGCGACCGCCGAGGGCCTGCTGGGGAGAGCCGCGCGCAAGGCGAAGGCGGAAGAGATCACGGTCGAGACGGCCGCCGTCGAGGAGGTGCAGCCGGGGCAGGTGAGGGCGCCGCAGGATGAGCTGACGAAGCTCGATGCGCAGAACGCGCGAGCCGCCGAAGCAGCCAAGTCGGAACCAGCCGGGTCGGGGCAGGGTGCTGTACCGGCGCGGCATGAGCCTTCCGCCGGCACGCTGATGATCAAGGCGCCGATCCGCTCCGGCCAGTCGGTCTTTCATCCGCAGGGCGACGTCATCGTGCTGGGCTCGGTTGCGTCCGGTTCCGAGATCGTCGCCGGCGGCTCGATCCATGTCTATGGCACGCTGCGCGGCCGCGCGATCGCCGGCTCGGAAGGCAACACATCGGCGCGCATCTTCTGCCGCAAAAACGAGGCCGAGCTGCTCGCCGTCGACGGCTGGTACACCACGGCCGAGGAGATGGAAGGCGTTTCGCGCGGCAAGGCGGTGCAGGCCTTCCTCGAAAACGATGCGCTGTGCGTGGTGCCGCTCGGCTGAGTTTTTGGCTGCGCAAGCTTCGGACCGGTTTCGCGTGCCATTGTTCTAGTGCATGTCGCCCAAAAGTGCGTAGCGGTTTTGGGAGGACGACATGCACCAAAACAAAGAATGTAACAGTTCGCCGTGCCCGGCACGGCCAGAGAATAAGAATCGCCAACGGAGGCTGGATATATGGGCAAGGTAGTCGTGGTCACCTCGGGCAAGGGGGGCGTCGGTAAGACAACTTCGACGGCCGCGCTCGGCGCTGCCGTGGCCAGGACCGGCAAGAAGGTGGCGCTTGTCGATTTCGACGTCGGCCTGCGCAATCTCGACCTCATCATGGGCGCCGAGCGCCGCGTGGTGTTCGACCTCGTCAACGTCATCCAGGGCACGGCAAAACTGTCGCAGGCGCTGATCCGCGACAAGCGGCTGGAGACGCTCTATCTGCTGCCGGCCTCGCAGACGCGCGACAAGGACGCGCTGACCGAAGAGGGCGTGGCCGAAGTCATCGCCCGGCTGCGCTCGGTGTTCGACTATGTCTTCTGCGACAGCCCGGCCGGCATCGAGCGCGGCGCTCAGCTCGCCATGCGCTTCGCCGACGAGGCGGTCATCGTCACCAACCCGGAAGTGAGCTCGGTGCGCGATTCCGACCGCATCATCGGTCTGCTCGACGCCCGTACCATGAAGGCCGAGCAGGGCGAGCTGATCCAGAAGCACGTGCTGGTCACGCGCTATGACGCGGCGCGCGCCTCGCGCGGCGAGATGCTGTCGATCGACGACGTGCTGGAGATCCTTTCGACGCCGCTGCTCGGCATCATCCCGGAAAGCCAGGATGTGCTCAGGGCCTCCAACCTCGGCGCGCCGGTGACGCTCAGCGAGCCGGTCAACACCGCCGCCAAGGCTTACCTCGAAGCGGCGCGGCGCCTGGAAGGCGAGGACCTGCCGGTGGTCGTCCCCTTCGAGCGCAAGGGTTTCCTCGAACGGCTTCTCGGAAGGAGGGCGGCATGAGCATTCTCGACCTCTTCAAGCGGCGCACCAGTGCGCCTGTGGCGCGCGAGCGGCTGCAGCTGCTGCTCGCCTATGAACGGCAGAGCCGTGGCCAGCCAGACCTCGTCTCCATCCTGCGCGAGGAGATCATGGCGGTCATTGCCAAGCATGTGCAGATCGACCAGGACTATCTCCAGGTCTCGATGGACCGCGGCGCCACCATGTCGACGCTGGAGATCGACATCCAGATACCCAACAAGAGCGCCGTGCCGCTGGCGATGGCTGGGTGACTCCTTACCCTCCCCCTGGCGGGGAGGGTCGATCCGCGAAGCGGATCGGGGCGGGGGGCAGCGCCGACCCCCACCCGGACCTTCGGTCCGACCTCCCCAAACAGGGAGGTAGAACCCCGGCGCAACTTCGACAACGCTGGCGACCGGCGAAAGCGGCTGAGCGCGTAATCTCCCCCCTTGAGGGGCTCGTTGAGGGGGAGATGGCCGGCAGGCCAGAAGGGGTCGTCTCACATAGATCGCCGACGCCCTGCAAAAGGGAAGGGCCGCTGGCGCTTCACGCGCGGCGACCCCCTCTGTCGCCTTCGGCGGCATCTCCCCCTCAAGGGGGGAGATTCTCCCCCGGCTGGTACAGCTCATCCATGCTGCGCGCCGCCAGTTCCGCGAACGGCGCCTGCTTCTTCACCCGCCCATGCTCCAGGATCACCAGGTCGTCGCAGAACGCGATGGTCGAGTGGTGATGGCTGATGACGATCGTGGTGCGGCGGCCGGCGCGCGATTTCAGCGTTTCCACGATCGCCGCTTCCGAGAGCCCGTCCACTGCGTTGGTGGCTTCGTCGAGGATCAAAATGTCGGGGTCGCGCAGCAGCGCCCGCGCCAGCGCGATGCGTTGCCTTTGCCCGGCCGACAAATTGACGCCGCGATAGCCGACCACCGTCTGATAGCCCTGCGGCAGCGTCTCGATGAAGCCATGCGCCTCGGCGAGCATCGCCGCGCGGCGCGCCTCTTCCGCGCTGGCCGTGTCCTTGCCGTAGGTGATGTTGTCGAGGATGGTGCCGTCGACCAGCTCCAGCTCCTGGCTGGCCAAAGCGATATGGGCCCGCCATTCGGCCGGGTCGATCTCGCCAAGCGGTGCCCCGTCGACGAGGATGCGGCCGCCATCGGGCTCGACGAAGCGGCAGAGCAGGTTGACGATCGTCGTCTTGCCGGCGCCGGAGCGGCCGATCAGCGCCGTCGAGCGGCCGCTCACGATGTCGAAGCTCGCCGCATGCAGCACCGCCGCGCGCTGCTCCTCATTGGCATAGCTGAAGCTGACGCCCTCGAAAGCGATCTTCTCGCCCAGTCCCGCGAACGGGCGGCTGCCCGTGGGCGGCGCCGGCTTGCCCTCGGGGTCGAGCAGCCAGGTCACCTCCTCCAGCGACCCGGAAAGCCCCTGCAACTGGCTCCAGGTCATCTGCAGCGCGCGCACATGCGGCTGCAGGCGGTAGAGCAGGATGAGGAAGGCGGCGACCAGCGGGAAGCTCAGGCCGGCAAGCCAGGCGCCGATCACCACCGCCAGGAACAGCACGGCGTGCAGCACTTCGGTAAGCGGCGCCAGCGCGCCCTGGCGGTTGGAAAGCAGGAAGGCCGCCCGCCGCACGCTGTCCGATGCCTTCTCGAACGCCGCCGTCTCGCGCGCCTCCTGGCCGAAGATGCGGATGAGACGGCCGGCATGCACCAGGTGCAGCATCTGCGAGGCAAGCGCGCTGTTACGCGCCGCGACGCTGCGGCTCGGCGCTCTCAGATGCGCCGACAGGGCCATATGTGCCGCTTGCACCAGCGCCAGCCCCAGCATCACCAACAGCGTCATCTGCCAGGACAACAGCAGCAGGAAGGCGAGCAGGATGACCGCCGCCGAGGCGCTGACGATCGCGCCCAGCATCCCCTGCATGGCGTCGGAGGCGCGCCAGGATTCGTTGGAGATGATGTTGAGCAGCCGCCCTGGGCTCTCCTTCAGGAAGAACGGATAGCCGACGCTGAGCAGGCGTTCGGCGAGCGCGCCGCGGATCGACTGGCCGGCCTTGCCGTAGATATGCGCCGTCAGCACCGCATTGGCGAAGGCAAGCAGGTTCTTGAGCAGGATCGAGCCGAGGATCGCGGCCGAAATCGCGATCAGCCGCTCGCGCTCGCCGAGCCCGGCGCCTACCTTCTGCAGCAGGGCGGAGAGTCCGGCCATGCCGGTCGCCTCGCCATGTCCCATGATGATGCCGAGCAGCGGGATGATCAGCCCGATGCCGAAGCCTTCGAGCGCAGCACTCGCGAGCCCGAGCGCGACGACGACGGGCAGCAGGCCGAGCTGACGGCGGCCGAGCGCCCGCCGCAGCATCGCCAGTGTCGGGTGCCCGCTCATGGCGCGCCGGCCTCCGCGCTGGCCTCAGCGGCTTCCTGAGCGCGGCGCGCCTGCCGATCGGGCCGGCCGGCCAGCACGAGAGCCATGAATTTCGCCGCCCCCGCGAGATTCATCGAAACGATCGGCCAGTGCGAGAGCCTGAGATCCTGGTCGAAGCGCGGGCCGCCGATGAGCTCGCGCGTGGCGGCACGCGCCGCCCAATAGAAATGGCGAAGCAGCCATGGTGCGCGGCGGAAGTGCTTGAGACACAGCGCGCCATTGCCGAAATGATAGTCGCGGTGCAGCCGATCGATCGCCTTGCGGCCGCGCCGGCCGTGGTGGTGGAAGATCGTCATGTCGGGCACATATTCCACCGCCATGCCGGCGAGCATGGCGCGCACCAGGTAGTCCGTATCCTCGGCCGAGCGCAGCGGCCCGCCGGCGCCGAAGCGTTCGTCGAAGGGGCCGATGCGGGCGGCGACGTCGCGATGCATGGTCATGTTGCAGCCGAGCACGAAGCCGCCTGGATGCACGGCGGGCGTCAGCCGCTGGCGCTCTTCGCAACGCTTGATGGTGAAGGGCAGGTCGCGCGCATCGCCGAGTTCGACGCGGCCGCCGCGGATCAGCCATTTCTCGCCGCTTGCATAATGCCGTTGGAGATCGACGAGGTAGTTGCGGTCGAGCCTGCAGTCGTCGTCGATGAAGACCAGCACGCGCCCGCGCGCCCGCGCCAGCCCCGCATTGCGCGCCGCCGCCAGCCCGGGGCGCGGCTCTGAGATCGCCGTCAGTGGAATCTCGGCGGTCGCGGCGATTCGGGAAAGATATTCCCCCGTGCCGTCGCGCGAGCCATTGTCGACCACAACCAGCTCGGCGGCGAAGGCGCGATGCGCAAGGCAGGCGGCACGGATCGAATCGATGCAGGCCTCCAGCACCGCCGCGCGGTCGCGCGTACAGACGATGAAGGAGACCTGCGGCCGCTGCCTGGGCCAGGGAGGCGCGGGCAGGGCCGGGCGCCGCGGCAGCGGATGGCGCGCGTCGTTCATGGAGAGGGCTCCGCGGCTATGTCAGCCCGGCGGATAAATTCGGTGCGCCGCGTTCCTTCCCGCCGACATTCGTCGTTACCACCCTGCAACACAACCTCGCCGAACCTCCTCATGCCGGCTCCATCCTGTAAGGCGCCAGCACTGAAGTCGCCGGCGTGGATTTGAAGCGGTAGGCGAGCCTATCGGCCTGCTTGCCGGCCCACATCGAAGCCTGGCTGAGCCACGGTGCCCAGGCGCCGGGGCGCAGCGCATATTGCTCCCGGCGGCGGATCGCGTTCCACTTCGCCGCGAGCGTCAAAAGCTCATGCGTCAGCGCAGGCTGCTCCTCGTCGTTGACGAGCTGGTAGAGGAAATAGAAGAGGTTGAGCGCACCGGCCTTGAAGCTCGGCCGCACCGCCGCGGGCAGCGTCGAAATCCGCTCTTCCAGCGCACGGATGAAGGCCGCCGCCCGGGCCACCGTCTCGAAGGAGACTTGATCGCCGATGGCGCGCAGGTCCTTAGTATCGTCCGCCAGACCCTCGCGCTCGAGGTTTTCGCCGACGATCCTGAGATGCGTGCGCCGCATCTCCTTCACATGCCGGCTGGTCACGCTGCCGGGATGCACACGGTAGACCAGCAGCCTCTCCTCCATCATGGCCGCCGGATAACGGTCGGCGAGCCGGCGGAAGAGATCGAAATCCTCGGCATGCCGGTAAGCGGCGTCGTAATGAAGGTCGGCCTCGCCGATCACCCGGCGGTTGTAGATCACGGTCGGGTGCATGAAGATCGTGAAGAATTTCGCGAGCACGGCAAGGTCGAGGCGGAACACCGGGTCGAGCCTGCCAGGCGTAATACGGCCACGCACCAGCATGTCGACGACCGAGCCGCAGAAGCCGAGCTCGGGCCGCGTTGCAAACAGCGCCGCCTGGCGCGACAGCCGCCAGGGATAGGCGAAGTCGTCGGCGTCCATGCGCGCGACGAGCTCGCCTTGCGCGCTCGCCAGCCCCTCATTGAGGCTCGCGACGAGACCGCGATTCTCGCGCGATATAATGGATACGCGACTGTCCGCCTTGCGGCAGCGGTCGAGGATCTCCAGCGACCGGTCGGTCGAACCGTCGTCGATGGCGATGATCTCGAGCCGGCTGTAGTCCTGCCGCAGGATCGAACCGATCGCCGCCGCGACATAGGGCTCGGCATTGTAGACCGGCAAAAGCACGGAGATGAGGGGAGCGCCGCTCGCCATCATCGCCTCGCCTCGGTTCGCTGTAGATCGAGCGCGGGAACGCTGGCCGTCGGGCCGACCCAGGTCGTCTCGCCCGCCATGCCGGTGCGCGGCCGCGCGACATAGGGGAAATAGCGCTTGAGACTGTTGAGCGGCTTTTCGAACAGTGCCCAGGAGAGCGAGGCGGCAAGCAGCGTGGCGGCGCCCGCGACCAGGAACCGGCCAGGCCCTTGCTCCGAGACGTTGAGCGGGATCCAGGGCTGCGCCTTGACCGCATAGGCAAGAAGGATCGGGTGGTAGAGATAGACGCCGTAGCTGATGCGGCCGAGGAAAAGCAGAGGCGGCAGTTCGGCCAGCCTGCCGAGCCTGCCGCCGAGGCCGTTCGAGCAGGCGGCGACGATCGCCACCAGCGGCACCAGCGGCAGCACCTGCACCAGCACCCAGTGCGGCCACTCCCATGCCGAGTTCGCCGGTCCCGGATCGGACCGGACGACGAGCAGGAAAACGGCCGCGAAAGCCGGCCAGCCGAGCCGCATCCAGCGCGGCACATCGGCGCCCCTGGCGCGGCGCACGGCAAGCAGGGCGCCGCAGCCAAGCGCGTCCATCGAGGCCGGCGGCAACAGGTCCCGGGCGAGCGCCGGGTCGGCGGTGAGCGGCCAGTAGAAGCGGTAGGCGAACGAGAAGCAGATGACGCCGATCGTGATCGCCTCGATACGCCGGCGCGGCGCCAGAAGCACGATCAGCGGCCAGGCGAGATAGAACTGCTCCTCGATGCTGAGGCTCCAGAAATGGCAGAGCAGCCAGGGGTTCCAGTCGTTGCGAAGCGCATACCAGAAGTTCGAAAGATAAAGCGCATGCCAGGCCAGCGACGAGCTGGACTGTTCCAGATTGGTGAGCCACACCAGGGCCAGCACCGCGAAATAGGGCGGAAAAATCCGGATCACGCGCCTGGCATAGAAGGCGCGCATCGCAGGCCCGGAAGCGAATGCATTGCTGTCACGCGCGTCCAGCAGCAGCCGGGTGATCAGGAAGCCGGAGAGCACAAAGAACAGCCGCACGCCGAGATGGCCGAGGAAGGAGGTGCCGTTCGGCGCAAGGAAATGCGCGTAAAGCACCAGCGTGACGGCTACAGCTCGCAATGCGTCAAGCTGGATGTCGCGCTGACCTGTCATTGGCGGGGTCCCCCGATTCCGCCGTAAGATCCTGCGCTGCAAAGCACGCCGGCTCTGCCTGTCGACGAATCTCCGTCCGGGGCGAGAGTGCCGTCCTCGGCTGTCAGCGGAATGCCCATTCGGCCCAACGTAGCGGCATCCTCCACTGCCCATGTTGGTTAACATCTGTCTCCGGTTATGTTGCGGCGCAACACACAATGCTTACGAGTTTGAAATAAAGCCGTGATCGGGAAGGTTGCAGAAGAGAGTTGGCCTTGGGCAATTTGGCCGATGGTCCGATATTCTCGTGGGCGTTTGGTCTGATTTTCGAAGTATTTATCGCTAGGGATGTTGAAGGTTATCGCGGCAACCGGAGCGGGTGTTTTGGCTATATTCAAAATATCGCCCATTTAGCCGGGGATTTTCACACGGCGTAGGGAAAAGTATATTGAATTTCAACGTCTTGTGCGGCGCAGCAAAGGCAGTCGGGAGACCCGAGAGGCCCTGTCCCAGCATCCCGGCCCCCGTTGCCTCACGACAGGGCAAACGCCAGACCCTATCTCCACCTCAGGCCGGGCGGGGAAGATGGAGAAGAAGTGACGTCGACGCCGATCGCAAAACCGCATGCGCAGCTGGGCGCCTTGCCCGTCCTTGGCCTGCTTGGTGCCATCCTTTCGGTGCAGGTGGGCGCCGCCTTCGCCAAGGGCCTGTTTCCGGTCCTCGGGGCGGAGGGCACGACGATGCTGAGACTCCTCATCGGCGCGCTGATGCTGGCGGCAGTGCTGAGGCCATGGAAAGTGCTGCCGACACGAAAGGGAATGCCCTGGCTCGCCGCCTATGGCGTCACCGTTTCGGTCATGAACCTGCTCTTCTATGCCGCGCTCGAGCGCATTCCGCTGGGCATCTGCGTGGCGCTCGAATTCACCGGCCCGCTTTTTGTCGCCACACTCGGTTCGAGGCGCCTTCTCGACCTCGTCTGGGTGGTGCTTGCGGTCGCCGGCATCGTGCTGCTCTCGCCGTTCGCCGATATCGGCCGCGGGCTCGATCCGGTGGGCGTGCTGCTTGCGCTTGTCGCCGGCGGCTGCTGGGGGCTCTATATCATCTTCGCGCAGAAGGCCGGCGCCGAGCTAGGCGCCCGCACCTCGGCCTATGGCATGGCGATCGCCGCGCTCGTCGCGCTGCCTTTCGGCTTCACCGCCGCGGAACCTTACCTCACCGACCCGCATGTCATGGCGGCCGCGGTCGTCGTCGGGCTGTTCTCCAGCGCGCTGCCCTTCTGGCTGGAGATGATGGTGCTCGCCAGAATGCCGGCGAAAGTCTATGGCATGATCGTCTGCCTGGAACCTGCGGGCGGCGCGCTGACCGGGTTTCTCTTCCTGCACGAGAGATTGAGCGTTTTGCAATGCGCCGGTATCGGAGCCGTCATCGCCGCTGCGTTTGGCGCGGCCGTGACGGCGAGAGCTCCGGTTCCGTCGCCTGGTTAAAGGCTCAATGCATGTCGCCCGAGGACGCGGCGTACGGGAGAGCCATCGAACAAGACGAAGCGCGTCGCTGGAATCCGTTTCAGCGAAGCGCGCTCATTCACGCCAGAAAAAAGCCGTGCGCGCAGCCGCGCCCGACCACATCTGTTGGTTGAATTAGGACCTAAGTCCGATATCGTTGCGAAAAAGGTCTGAAAAAACAGGACAAGGGTCGTGGGCCACTTCCCCACGACGCGCTGATTGGGGATGCTGATGTTGCGACATTGCCGGTGGGGTAGTTCGGCCGAAGGGTCGGATGGCTGGCAAGGGGAGAATGGGATGCGCGTATCGCGCATGGGCTGCAGGCATGTCTTGCGGGCGCTCGTTGCGCTGGCGCTTGTTGTCGCGCCTTTTCATCTCTCATTCGACGGTCCTGTCGTGGCCAAGGCCTATGCCGGCAAAGGCGGCAATGGCAACGGCGGCGGAAACAACGGCGGCGGAAACGGTAACGGCAACGGCGGCGGCAACAACGGGAACGGGAACGGCAACTCGGGCGGCAATAGCGGAAACAGCAACTCGGGCGGCAACAGCGGTAACGGAAAGAGCGGCAACGCCAAGGGCGCAACGGACACTGCCGATGTCGATGACCATGTGAATGCGGCGACCGGCGACAAGGTCGAGGTCAGTGCCAATAGCATCCAGGTCACGCACCGGAATGGAATGACGGAGAGGATCGAGAATGGCCGTTTCAGGATGGAGGACAAGTTTGGTCGTACCATCGTCGAGCGCAAGGCTACAATGGCCGATCTCGATCGCCTGAAGAGTTTGTGAGAGCGAGGTTCTATCTGGATTAGATCTTAAGGGGCCAAAAGCCAGCGCTGCAAAATCAGGTTGCCACCTTTTGCTTCGTCTCTTCGGTCCTGATCATTCTTACGACAGAACTCCCGCTGCTCACCTTGCCCCCGCCTTTTGGCGGGGGTACTTTTTTGGGCCCTTGAGACGGCTTGCCGGATAAGGCGGGCTCTTGGCGCATGCCCCCACAGTCCGGGGAAACAATCCATGCGCAAACCAAAAGTTACGGTGCTCTCCCGCGCCCAGGAGGGCGCATGCGCCGTAGTATGCCGCGGTTCGTTGAGTGTCCGCGCCGTTCTCGCGTGCGACAGTCATAATGAATTGCTGGTCAATTTCCAAGCGATTTGGTTAACGCGACGGCAGTCGCAGCTTCCAGTTGCATCCCCGCTGGCTGCGACGATGGTCCCCAAGCGGCCGCAAAAAGGTCCGACCGGACATGGCATGGGTCGTGGGCCGCTTCCGTAACCTTACCAAAGCGTGAATCTAGCCTGGTCAAGACACCGGTTCCGCCTTGGCCGGGCTGAGAGCGGAACTTCGGCAGGGCCGAGGCGGAACCGGCATGAACCAAGGACAGCATGCGCGAACTCGCCTCTAAAAGGTTTGTGCGCCTTACGTTGCGCGTTGCGGCCGCGCTGGCGCTTCTCGCCGCGCCTGGTCATTTCACGTCCGATAGTCTCGTCAAGCTCCTGGTGGGCACCGCTTATGCCGACAACGGCAATGGTGGCGGCAATGGCGGCGGCAACGGCGGTGGGGGCAATAGCGGCGGCGGAAACGCTGGCGGCAATTCAGGCAACAGCAATGCCGGGGGCGGCAATGCCAATGCCGGTCCTGGCAACAACAGCGGCAAAGGCAACACCAATCCCGGCGGCAAGGCCGCCAGCCATGTCAATGCGACGGGCGACATAGTCGAGATCGCCGGCAACAGGATCACCATCATTCACCGCAACGGCATGAAGGAAGAGATCGAGAACGGACGCTTCGAGATGACCGATGCGCAAGGCCGCACCATCGTCGAGCGGGGGGCGACTGAGAAGGATCTGGCCCGTCTGCTAGGCTTGTGAGGGCTGAGAGAAGCTACCCCCTTTTCCCGCGCCCTCGCATGTCACCCCCGCCTTCAGCGGCGGGGGTGATTGCGTTTAGGGAATATGGAGGAGGGGCTAGGCGGGAGGCGGGGTGCTCTTTTCCCTATCCCCTACTGCCTGTCCCTAGCTTCATGCATCAGCAGCGCCGCTTCCGTCCGGTTGCGCACGTTGAGCTTGGCGAGCACTCGGGTCATGTGGTGTTTGACCGTCTTTTCCTGCAGCGACAGCCGCATCGCGACCTCCTTGTTGCTCAGGCCCTCCGCCACCAGCCCCAGGATCTCGGCCTCGCGGCCGGTCAACTGGCTGAGCGGGTCGGGCTTGCGGCTGGTAGGCTGTAGCAGGTCGGACAGCAGCCGGGCCGAAAGCGTCGGCGAAACGTAGCTCTGGCCGTTGGCGACGTCGCGCAGGATCTCGGCCAGCGACTTGGAGCCGACGCCCTTCAGCACATAGCCGCGCGCGCCCGCCTTCAGCGCCTGGGCGACGTCGGCATTGGTCTCGGACACGGTGAGCATGACGATCTTTTGCTCAGGCGCCGCCGAAAGGATGCTGGCCAGCGCATTGAGGCCGCCGCCCGGCATGCTGATGTCGAGCAGCAGCACGTCGGGCGCGCTGGCGCGGACCAGCTTTTCGGCGTCCTCGGCGCTGGCGCCTTCGCCCACAAGCTCGAAGCCGCCGATCTCGCCGAGGCTGCGCGCCACGCCCTCGCGAAACAGCGGGTGGTCGTCGACAATAGCGATGCGGATGGGTGCGGTCACGGCTGCTCCTCGACAGACAATGTGATTACCAGTCTCGTTCCCCCTGGGCCTGAAAGCGTCTCGAATTGCCCGCCAATGCTTTCGATACGCTCCCTGAGGCCGGCGAGCCCGAGGCCTTCGCTCCGCGCAGGATTGAAGCCCGGGCCGGTGTCCTGCACCTCGACCAAAAGCTTGCCGCCTTTCATCGTGGCTCGCACCTGCTGGCCCTTACCCTTTCCGTGCCGGAACGCATTGTTCAGTCCTTCCTGCACGAAACGATAGATGCTGATCTTCTCCGAGGTGCCGAGCTCCGGCAAGCGCTCCGGCAGCGTCAGCAGCACTTTGGTGTCGGTGCGGCGCTCATGCTCGGCGACCGCCAGCCGCAATATGTCGGCCACCGCCTGGGTCTCGATCTGCGGCAGCACCAAGCCGTTGCAGATGCCGCGTATCTCGCTCATTGCTTCCCCGAGCGTCTTATGAATGCCGGCGATTTCTGCCTCGCGCCGCGGTTTGGGCGTGGCGGGGTCGACCAGCACCGGACTGTCCATCCTGAGCGCGGCAAGCGCCACCAGCTGCGCCGGGCCGTCATGCAGGTCGGCGCCGATGCGCCTCAGGTAGCGTTCGTTGATGGCGGTGGCTCGCCGCGAGGCGCGCTGCACGCGCTGGCGCAGCGACGAGTTCTGCGCCAGCGCCTCCTGCAACTCGGTGACCTTGGCTTCCAGCGCGGCACGCTGCGTCTGGATGGTGCGGCTGCCGCGAAACACGATGCCCGACAGAAGCGCCAGCGAGGCAGCGGTGGCGCCGGCCACCACCAGCCACGTCCATCTGAGCGCTGAGTTCAGCGTCTCTTGGAAATCGTCGGCGATCTCGTAGAATTCCGATACCGCCACCACTTCGCCCGACCAGGGCTCGCGCACGGGGTTGTAGATCTCGAACAACGGCGCGTTGACCGCTTTCTCTTCGTTGGCCTCGGGGTCGTCGGCGAGGTTGTTGTATTCCGCCACGACATTGCCGGCAAAGGCCGAGATCAGATTGGGGTTGGGCGGAAACGTCCTGCCGATCAGCGTCGAGTCGTTGGCGTAAAGCACGGTGCCGTCGCGCCGCCACAGCTTGAAGGACACTAGCCTCTTGCCGAGCGCGCCCTGGCCGAGCGTCTCGTCCAGCGCCCGCTTGACCGTGTCGTCGAGCTCGCGGCTCTTGCGCAGATCCGGCAGTAGCGGCGCGATCACGCTGTCGACATAGAGCGCCGTGGTGGTGGCGGAGTTGTGCATCACGCCTTCGCGGATTTGCGAGGTCACCCAGAGGCCAACCACGAGCATCACCGCCAAAAGCCCGATGCCGCCGGCAATCACAAACTGCCAGGCCAGCGACAGCCCGCTCCAGATTTGCACAAGTCGCTTCAAGGTCTCCCTGAGCATACGCGCGATTCACCCCACCACGGACAAAGAGTATAGGCCAGCCACGGCAATTGCGACACCGACCTTGGTCCGGCCTTCAGGCGAGCGGTTAACAACGCGGCCGCCCTGTCTGCACGAGCCCCTTGCAGGTGCCAAGAACGCCTGGTCCGTCCCCCGGCTCGGATGCGGGCGGAACATTAGCAGTTTCTAAGTGTTGAGGTATTTGCGAGCGCTCCCGAAAGAACTTCGGCCTATGCCCGCAAAGACCGATAGAGCTTGGTCGGCCGCGCGTTGCAGGCGCGTCGCCTGACCGCTGATGTTTGGAGAGGACCATGAACAACATCATTTGGATCGTAGGTGCTATCGTCATCGTGATCGCCATCTTGAGTTTTCTGGGTCTGCGCTGATGCAGTCGGTACGCTAGAAGCGAAGCCGGCGCGAATGAAACGTGCGGCGGATTGAGGTGGCCTTGGCCATCCCGCTTTTCGGCCGTGCTCGCGGTTCTGATCACCGCACTTGGCTTCAAACGCATGGACTGGAACACAAAATGGGGCGAGCGCGTTTTGTCTCGCTATGTCGAGGAGTTCTCACCTTCACAAGGCCGAGACGCCAGCCTTGGCCTCGCTTGCCGAGGCGGAGCGCCAGGCGCGCGCCGAAAAGAACGCCAGGCTAAGGGATCTTCGTACGCATACATCGTGGCTGGTGCTCGATCCCGACGCGCTTTTTCGCGACGAGATCGACTGCTCGGCGCTGTTCGGTGAAGTGCCTGGGCTAAAAATCGTCAGCTAGTGGAGGCCTCGGCTGCTAGGCCGTCTGAAGCCGTCCGACAGGTGCCCCGCGCGAGATCGCTATCAGCCGCGCAACGGCCAATGGCGCCATGAACATGAAAACCGTCGTGATGCCGAGGAAGATCGACCAAGCCAGATCGATCCCGCTGTGGTCATAGCAGACTGCGAATTCCATGACGCCTTACCCTTTTTATCCACCCCGCTGCGCATCAGGTTGCCACGCATTGAGCCAAGCATGATCCTCATTTGCAAGAAATACAAGAGATCGCTAATTTGGATGGTGGGTCAGTTTGAGATTCCGCCCCGATCACAATAGGCGCTCTCGCCTAGGCTCCGCCTGGAAACAGGCGTAAGCAAGCGTCCACGGAAAAGCTTTGGGAGATCGCGGACATCGTTGCGCTGATCGAGGCAAAGGAAGCCGAGAAACCGATGGTGCGCGGTCCTTACAAAGAGCGCATCGCTTAAATGCACAGTCCCCAACAAATGAAAAGGGCTCGCTCTGTAAAGGAGCGAGCCCTTATGCTTGGGAGCGACATTGTTGGGTGTGCTCCGGCGGGAGGGTATAGATCACAACCACGAACAACCCGCAAGTCGCCCGGTCGCTCAATATTGTTCAACAGCGAGTGATCAAGTCGAAACGTTTAGAACATGGCTAACAGGTCTGCAATTTCAAACATGGGGTAATCGCGGGAGCCGAGTCGCCCTAAAGCCGGACGCGATCACATGATTGCAGAGCGGTTGGTTGTTCCCGATCGGATGGAAGTGCGGGCTCACGACTGGAGAAGGCGCTCACCGCCGTGCTCGCGCTCGCCGCGACCCTCAATCTGGTGCTCTGCGCCTGCTCTTGATGTCGGCGCGCCAGAAAATAGTCAGGCGCAGTCCTTCATCTCGACCACCTCGACGCCAAGGCGGAAGGCCTGACCGTCGGCATAGGAGCGCGCATATTGCTCGGCTTCGAAAGGGAAGGTCAGCGTGGTGCCGTAGGCGGTGACGCGCACCGTCCACTTCTGGCCCTTGACGAGTTCAACGCCGTGAAGCTTGGCCGTCGCCATCTCACCCTCCTCCAGTCCGGCATGCTCGCAGACGCAAAGACTAACGCCGCGGAAGTCGTTTGAGTACAAATAATCCGACGCAATTGTGTCGCTGCCGCGTCGATTCCGACATTCGGCGCGGCGCTTCCGTGAAATGGATCACGTTCGCTGCTGGAACCCCGGACAAGGTCCAGGGATTAGACTTACGAAATCGCAGAGGAGGTGTCGCATGATCCGCAAGCTGAAGTCCGGCGAATACCGGCTCTATTCGCGCAAGGTGGATCCGAGGACCGGCAAACGCCGGAATCTCGGCACCTTCAAGTCGCGCGAGGCCGCCGAGAAGCACGAGCGCGAGGTGCAGTATTTCAAGCGGCATTAGCGGCGTGCGACAAGCTCGTTCGGTCCGGCGCCCTGTGCGGAAACGGGATCGGCGAGTCGGCAGTGATCGGAAAACGCTAACGGAACGGAAACACGTCCGCGCTAGGGTGGTGGGCCGGGCGAGGGAGTTTGAGCCCGCCGGGCAAGTTTCGGGACCAGTGCATCATGGCCACCTTTCCCCACGCAGAGCGCCGTCTTCATTCACGAGAGTTCGTGCTGAAGGAGGCCACGATCGTCACCGGCGACGCCAGCATCAGGTGCTCCGTCCGTAACCAGCACGAGCATGGCGCCGAACTGCGCGTCGGCCCGCAGGTGGAATTGCCGGACCGCTTCACGCTCATTGTTCCCGCCGACGATGCCGTCTACCGGGCCGTCGTGCGCTGGCGCCGCAACGAGCGCGTCGGCGTGCAGGTCTACAGCAATTCGATGAAGGGCTGACGGCCAACGCCGCGGCCTCGCTCAAGCGCCCATGAGCGGCAACCGGGCTAGCAACTTCCGTGTCTGGATGGCGTCCCAGGAGATGTACTCAGTAATGGCAAGCCCGACGATGTCGCAGGCGCCCGCGACATCGCCGAGCAGCCGCAACACATGCTCTGGCTCAAGCCGGCCGCGCGGAACGCGGGCAAGGAAGCCGTCTCCAGCGCGGGGCTTGTTGAAGAGTATCGGCCGAAAGCTCTGCGGCCTGATGGCGTCGACGTCGAAGTGGATCGCGAGGTGCTCGATGCCTTGCTGCTCGATCCATTTCAGCACCGAGGAAGAGTTCTCGGCAAGCTCGGCCGATCCCGTGCGCCGCAGGCCCATGCGGACAAGAAACTCGTTTTCGGGTGGCGACCACTCGTCCAGCCCTGCATACAGTACTTTGGTAGGGTCGACGGGAACGTCGACTTCGGCGAGGAAATCCGGATCACCTTCGCCAAGCAGCATAGCCAGCACCTGCGCATTGCCTTGATGGAAATCCTTCGGCGTTTGCACATCGGGATGGGCGTCGATCCAGAGCACCCCGACTTTGCCGCGGTAATGCTTGTTGAGGTAGGCGATGGGCGCGAGATCGACCAAGCAGTCGCCGCCGATCGTGAGAATCCTATCCGGCCGATGCCGTTCGATGGCGGCTCGCGCCGCGCGCGCCTGATCGAGCAGAGCTTTCCTCGCGTGAATGCCGCCCTCGATCGCCGGCGCCGGACTGTCGCCGGGAGAGGGGACCGGCACGGTCTCCTCCGGTCCTCGGGATGCGGGCAGGAGCCATGACAGCACTTTCGAACTAAGATGATACTCCTCGAGATTCCCGCCCTGCCATTGCGGCATATGCAGTCGCAACGTTTTGCCGTTGGTCGCCGTCATCCTCGTTCCAATCAGGTCCGCGAAGCCGGCTTCAGCCGAGCGTCGCTCTCAAAGAGGCTCAACCAAGCGGTCCGAGTCAAGATTGACTGGCGCGCTGAGCGATCGAGCATGGCCGCCACCCTTGAAGACAAGCGGCATCGCCTCAGAGTAGCGGCGCACGCTCGCCTTGTAGGCCCGGCGGGGTCACCGAGCTTGCGCTTTCAGATACGCCTCCTCGCGCGGCACCACGCCGGAATGCGGGATGAGAAAGCCGGGATGAGCACGAAGACGCCCCAACATATGTCGGCTCTCGCCGGACCCTGTCCTTGCTCAGTCGTGATGCTCGGGCATGGACTTCAGCTGGTCCTTCGTCCATCTGGTCACGGCGTGGACATCGCCGTCTTCGTCGCGCATGAAATCCAATTGGGTGGCGCTGACGGCGACCGGCTTGGCGCCGATGCCGAGGAAGCCGCCGACATCGATGACGACCTGGCTGCCATGCATGTGGTCGACCGAACCGATCTTTTCGTCATCGGGGCCGTAGATGGTGGCGCCTTCGAGAATGCTGGGAGTCAATTCGGCGTTGGTCAGCCTTACGTGGTTGGTATGATCCATGACAGGTCTCCTGTGGTTAGACAGGAGGAACTGTCGATGGCAACGAGGGTTCCACCTACGTCGAATGCCGGCGACTGTCGCTCGCGTCGCGGTTCCTCTGACCTACAGCCCTTTCCGTGCCCGGATGCTCCGCGCCGCCTGCTCGATCGCGGCGCGGTCGCTGCCCAGCCTGTCGAGCAACTCCTGCGCTTCTTCGGCCGATATGCCGGTGCGTATCGCAAGCGCCTCGACCGTCAGCACATCCGCGCTGTCGATCTCGCGCGTTTCAGGCAGCGCATCGTCTGCCGTGAGCGGCAGCGCCGCCTCGCGATCGATTTCCATCTCGGCCTGGCGCCAGTGCCGCTCATGGTCGCCATGCAAGCTACCCTCGCGCTGCCAGAGTTCATAGGCGCGCTGCCTGATCTTCTCGGTCCGATCATCATCCATTGCCGTTCCTCCCTTTGCGTGCCACTCAACGCGGGATGAGGCGGAACGATCCGCGAGACCCAAGAAGTGATCGGCTGGCGCCAGCCAAAGCCTGGCCGGTGCGTCGGCGTTTTGTTCAGGCTCCGTAAGTCGCCAGCGGCTTGCCGAATATGCCGGCCTCGGGTTTCACGCCGAGACCCGGCCGTTGCGGCACGGCGATATGTCCTTGGCGGATCACGATCGGGTTCTTCGCGTCGAAATGCCCGTCGACATATTCCTGCGCGATCCAAGTGCCCTCCATGCGGCGCGGCTCGACGGTCGCCGCGAGGTGCACGCAGGCCGCCGCGATGATATCGCCGCCCCAGGCATCGTCGCAGCTGTGCGGCAGCGAGCGAATGGCGCAAAGGTCGCGCATGGTCGTCATCTTCGTGAGGCCGCCGAGACGCGTCACCTTGAAGCCGAAGCCGTCGGCGATGCCCATGGAGATCGCTCGCAGCACCGCGTTCTGGTCCTCGGTGTTTTCGTCGAGATAGACCGGATGCGTGACGCGACCCTTGAGAGTCGCGACCTCGTCCATGGTGTTGCAGGGCTGTTCGAAGACGAACGGGATCGCCTGGCAGAGCCGGTCGAGTTGGATTGCCGACGCGACCGTGAAGCCCCGGTTACCGTCGACCGCGATGCGCGCCTTGTAGCCGACAGCTTCCCAGACCTTGTGCACGACGGCCACGTCTTCTTCCAGGTTGCGCCCGCCGATCTTCACCTGCAGGCGCGGATAGCCGGCCTTCACCTTGTCGGCGGCGATCCTCGCCGTTTCGTCCGGCGGACCTACGATCAGCGAATAATAGGCCGGCACGCGATCCGTCAGCGGCCCGCCCAGCAGCGTCGAGACCGGCACGCCGAGCTTCTGGCCAAGCAGGTCGAGAAAGGCCATGTCGAACGCGGCCTTGGCATAGCCGTGTCCGTTCAGGCGCTCGTCCATGCGTTTTGCCAGCAACCTGATCGAAGCGATCTCCGCACCGATGAGTCCGGGAGCGATCTCGGCGATCGCAGCGCGGGCGCCCAGCGCATGATGCGGCTGATAGACCGGTCCGACCGGGCAAGTCTCGCCCCAGCCGGCAAGACCGTCATCAGTCACGATCTCGACAAGCGTCGAGTCCAGCGCCTCGACGTCGGCGCTGGCCATCCGGTAGGCGCCGCCTTTGACGGGCAGCTGCGCTGAATAGACGTTGATCCGATCGACGCGCATCACATGCGCGCCCTGGCCGAGGTCGGATCGTAAGGCGAGTCCGCGATCACCTCGGCGATCTTCCAGTCCCCAGAATGGCGACGTCGAGCTTGGTGCCGGGCTTGCTCAGCCGCTCCGGCAGAAGGGCCAGCGCCACATCATGGCCGAGCGCGTAGCCGTAGCCACCCGACGTAATGCGCCCGACAAGTTCGCCGTCGATATAGAGGCCCTCGGAGGCAAGCGTGCTCGCGCCGTCGGTTTCGATCTTGAGCGTCACCGACCGGCGCTGGTCGTTCCTCGCCTTGTATTTCAGCACCGCCTGGCGCCCGACGAAATCGCCCTTGTCGAGGCGGATGAAGCGCTCGAGCCCGCTCTCCAGCGCGTTGAGCTCGGGATTCATGTCGCGGTACATGGCGCGATAGGATTTTTCGAGCCTGAGCGACTCCAGCGCATGCAGCCCGACAAGCCGTATGCCGTGCTTCTCGCCCTCCTTCAGGATGGCATCCAGCAACTGCCGCTGGTAGGGCAGCGGATGATAGAGTTCCCAGCCGAGCTCGCCTTCATAGTTGACGCGCAGCAGCCGCACGTCGCTGGCCAGGGCGACGCTGCCGGTCTTCACGCTGAACCACGGGAACTTTTCGTTCGAAAGGTCGATCTCGGTCAGCGGCTGCAGCACTTCGCGCGCCTTGGGCCCGACGACGGTGAAGCAGCCGCGATCGTTGGTGACGTTCTTCAGTGATACGCTGCCGTCGGCAGGCAGCAGCCTTGAGAGATCGTCGAAATTCCAACGCTCGGCGCGCGGCGTCGAGATGAGGTAGAACAGGTCTTCGCCAAGGCGCGCCACCATATATTCCGCCTGCACGCCGCCGCCCGCGGTGAGGTGATGCGCCAGCGTTACCTTTCCGACAGCCGGCAGGCGATTGGCGATGATCCTGTCCAGCCAGGCGGCCGCGCTCGACCCGGATACCTCGAACTTGGTCATCGGCGTCATCTCGACCAGGCCGACAGCGTTGCGCACGGCGAGCACCTCCTCGCCGACAAGGTTGCCCTTCGGCGTCCAGCGCCAGCTATACTGATCCTTGGCCTCGACCCCGTCGCGCGCGAACCAGTTGGGCATCTCCCAGCCATTGAGCACACCCCAGACGGCGCCGAGCTCCGTCAGCCGGTCATAGGAAGGCGCGGTCTTCTGCGGCCGCGCGGCGGGCATGTCCTGTCCGGGATATTTCTGCTCGGCATGCGTGCCCCAGGCCTCGCGGACCTTTTCGCGTGTCCAGGCCTTGTTGGCGTAGTCGCCGAAGCGGCGCGGATCGAGATCCGAGGTGTCGAGGCTGTTGCCGCCTTCGACGATCCGCTCCGACAGGTAATAGCCGATCGTGCCGCCCCACAAAATGCCGCCTGGCACGCCCTCGGCCAGCCACACATTGGGCAGGCCCCAGGCTGGCCCCATCAAGGGAAGCTCGTCCGCCGTCATCTGGAAGGGGCCGCGCACATTGGCCTTGATGCCGACGCGGCCCAGCGCCGGCACCAGCTGCAGCGCCTGTTCCCAGTTCCACGACACCGCTTCGAAATCCTCTTCGACGAGGTCGGCGCCGAACCAGGAGGGCACGCCGTCCTCGGCGAACAGCTTGAGGTGCTCCGTGCGCTCATAAGGCCCGAACATGAGGCCGTCGCCTTCTTCGCGCAGATACCCCTCGAACCCTTCGTCGCGCAGGATCGGCATCTCCGGTCGTCCCTGCCTTTTCCGCTCGACGATTTCGGGCACGGCTTCGGTGATCCAGTACTGATGCAGGATCGGGATCGCCGGGATGTCGAGGCCGAGCAGCGCGCCGGTCTGGCGCGCATAATTGCCGGTGGCTGAAATCACGTGCTCGCAGGTGATGTCGCCCTTGTTCGTCTGGACAAGCCACTCGCCGCCGGGCGTGCGCTTGAAGCCGGTGACCTCGGTGTTCAAGTAGACCTTGGCACCCAGATCCCGCGCGCCCTTGGCCATGGCGTGCGTCACGTCGGCCGGCGCGATGTGCCCGTCATCCGGATGATAAAGCGCCCCGAGCATGTGGTCATTGTGGAGAAGCGGGCAGAGCTGCCTGGCCTCGGCCGGCGTCAGCAATTGCGCCCGCATGCCCTGCACCTCGGCGACGCTCATATAGCTCTTATATTCGTCGAGCCGGTCGCGGCTGTTGGCGATGCGCAGCTGGCCGCATTTGTGCCAGCCGGCCGGCTGCCCGGTCTCGGCCTCCAGCCCTTCATAGATCTCGATGGTCTTCTTGATCATGCGACCGACATTGATGTTGCGGGCATAGGACGGGATCAGGCCCGCCGCATGCCAGGTCGAGCCGGCCGTAAGCTGGGTCCGCTCAAGCAGCGCAACCTCGGTCCAGCCGCGCTTGGCCAGGCCGTAAAGGATGCCGGCGCCGACGCATCCTCCGCCGACGATCACCACTCTCGCATGTGCTTGCATCGAACCACCATTCTAGATCGTTTTTCCATAGCGCGCCGCCGAAGCTACAGGCGACGGATGGCCGTGTAACGTTCTGAAAAACTAGGGATGACAATAAATTGGGCTTATGCAGCGGTCCCGCCTTGGCGGGCTCGCTCCTCCCGGCGTTTTTACTGGGCTTGCCCGTCCTGCGCCGTCTCGTCCTTGAACTCGACTTTCGTGCCCGGCTTGACCATTGCGGCGAGGTCTTCGGCATCCCAGTTGGTCAGCCGGATGCAGCCATGCGAGTAGGTCGTGCCGATCTTGGCGGGTTCCGGCGTGCCATGGATGCCGTAGCTTTCGATCGAGAGGTCGATCCAGACCGATCCCACCGGATTGTTCGGCCCCTTGGCGATGGTGAAGGGCCGCTTGCTCTTGACTCCTTTGAAGGCGAATTTCGGATTGTAGTGATAGGTCGGATTGTGCACCACGCGCTTGACCTCCGCGGCGCCGCTCGGCGCCGGCTTTTCCTCGCTGCCGATCGAGGCGGGGTAGACGGCAACCGGCATGCCTGATGGATCGAGCGCGCGGACCTGGCGGGATGTCTTGTCGACCTCGATGCTGGCGACCGCCGGAGGAGGATCGCCGCGGCCGACGTCGGGCACCACCAGGGTAGTGTCGGGCTTCCTGAAAGCGGTTTTGGGATTGAGCATTCTCAGCAGTTGTTCGCTAAGGTGGAAACGTTCGGCCAGCTTCTCCCGCGCGTTGCGGTAGCCGAGCCGCTTCAAATTCGCCATCCGCTCCATCCGGGCAGGGATGCGCCTGGTGAAAGGCCCGCGCACATCCTTGGCGGTGACGTCATAGCTCGTCAGCACCGGGCCGGCGAAAGTCGCGGTGAGCTTGTCCCAGGTCTCGCGTGTGAGCTTGCCGTCGGAAGCCAGTCCGTTCGCCGCCTGGAAAGCCGCGACGGATCTGGCAAAATTGTCGGAGAGGCGGCCGTCAATCAGGCCCGGCGAGAAGCGGGCGCGATCGAGAAGGATCTGCGCCTTGAGAAGCATCGGGCTGACGTCCTTCGGCTCGCCCTCGCTGAATTGCGCCTGATTGACCGCGTCCGGGTCAAGCCTGGCAGCCTGAGCTCCGCCGCATGCGACCGCGAGCGCTACCGCAACGACCACAAGCAGCCGGACCATCGACTTTCCTCCCGGGTACGACAAAAACCTGTCTCTATGACGCGGGCGCGCCGATCTGGTTCCTGTCGCAGCGCCGGCGTGAAGATCATCCGAACGTGCACTTTTGGGCGTACGATCTTGAATTTTAAGCCGAAAGCAGTTCCCAAGAGCGAAAAATGCTGGCATGATCATATAAGGGCCTATGCATATTCTGATTTCGATGGGCCCTTCTCCTGGTGACCGGCGGCTCCCCAACGCCCCCCGCCCATGCCGCCGGTTGCCTCATTTGAGACCTCAGCCCCAGGCAATGCCGTGGCCGACCCGGCGCGCATTCGGTTCAAAGCGACGATGGGCCAGGGTCGCCGATCGGGGCAAACGCCAGCGCTTCACTCATATTAGCGATTTGGAACATTCCTGCCGTCCCGGTGTTCGTTTTGCCAGGAGGAACGAACCATGGCAGACGTCAAAACGAAGCGCGATTTCCGGGACCGCGACCGTGTGTCGGCGGACGAGGATTATGAGGTTCGCTACTTTGCCAAGCAGCATCGCATCACACCTGAACAGGTTCGGGAACTGATCAGCGAGCACGGCAACGAGCGTAAGATTTTGCAGCGTGAGGCAAGGAAGCTGGGTGACAAAGCTTTCTGATTTGGGACCGCCGATCTTTGCCCGATTGCGGATCAGAGCTGCCGCCAGTGAAGGAGACCAGTTCCGGATATGTCCCGCCTGCGGGCAGGCAGTGGACTGGGGCGACCTTCGGCAGGTGATCTGGCATGAGCAGCCGGGACACAAGCGGCTGGAAATTGACAGCTGAAAAGCCTTAGGGGGGAGTCCCTTGATAGATCTGACGCCAGAGGAGTCGCGAGTTGCACGAGAACTCCTGCACTGGTCGCAAGTGCGCCTTGGCGCCAAGGCCAGCCTAGGCGAAGGGACCATTCGCGACTTCGAGAAGGGGATCAGAATCCTGCGGGTCGAGAAACGAACCCGTATCCGTCGCGCTTTTGAGGCGGCCGGCATCGTGTTCACGGCGAAGGGGCCGTCGCTTTCCGCCGTCAAGCCCGGAATGAATGGCTATCGCCATAAACAGCGCCGGTAACCTAGACCCGCTGCCGAGTCTACGTTGTCGGCAACGAGCCTAACTGTCCAGTTCACACGCAAACCGGAGGCGGCGTCCTCCGAGAGGCCGGTGCGCACTCCTGCACGTCTGCCGGTGAGCTTCGACATCTCAGCGCGTACGGCTGCCTTGTTCGTACGGCAAGATCGCGGGCCGAGCGTTACCACATCCCCCAAAGGGGACGCCAATGCTCGGCCTTCGAGGGGGCATCAACTTTCCGGAAATCCATACCGAGGCAGCTTTTGGCCGTCGCCCGACCGCTTGACAGAGTCAAGTCCCAGTCGCGTGTGTTCGTGCTGGGCAAAAGCTTTTGCGTCCGCTTCGGAACTGAACCCCTTGATGGTTACAACGCCATCCTCGATAACGCGCACGTAATACCTGTCTTCCAACGTGTCGATCTCGACCGAATCCATTACGATTGACTTGTTCATTGACGGCCCACCTGAAGAAGATCCATCCCGCAGCGAAACGTCGCCGGCAAAGGATCGTTCCGCAGACAACTGATAAACGAGGCCGCGCCCGGCCAAGGCGGACCAACATACGATTTTACTAAAAATAGAAGGAACTCATGAGACTGCTCCGGCTTGAGTCGCGGTTCCTGGAGTCGCGCGTGCATGACCAGCGGCAAAGACCGGCTTTCCTTCATCGAGTTCCAATCGCCCACCTTGGTCGAGAAAGCTCCCGATGACGGCGACTGGCTGCACGAGATCAAATACGACGGCTACCGAACCCAGCTCATCGTGGAAGGTGGAATAGCGCGAGCCTTCACGCGCCGCGGCTATGACTGGTCGTATCGCTACCGGAGGATCGTCCAGGCGGCGGCAGGCTTGCCGGTGAAATCTGCGATCATTGATGGCGAGGCTGTCGTTCTCGGCGACACCGGCTTGCCTGACTACCAGGCCCTGGAGCGCGAGTTGGGCAACCCAAACTCTCCGAGATTGATCTTCTATGCCTTCGACCTGCTGCACCTCGACGGCCGCGATCTGCGACAGCAGCCGCTGGTCGAACGGAAGGCAGCGCTCGAAAAGCTGCTGAAGGACAGCGCGCCGACGCTGACCTATGCTGAGCATCTGGAGGTGAGCGGCAGGGACATGTTCCATCATGCCTGCCGGATGGGCCTGGAGGGGATCGTGTCGAAGCGCGCGGACGCGCCCTACCGCTCCGGCGTGCAGACGAGTTGGGTCAAGGTCAAATGCATCAAGAGCGACACCTTTCCGATCGTCGCGTTCGTCGAGAAGCTCGGCGCTGAGCCGCGCCGGATCGCATCGCTCTACATTGGCAGGCGCGAGGGCGATCGGCTGCTTTATGCAGGCAAGGCTCAGAGCGGTTATACGCTTGAAGTGGCGCGACGCGTTCGCGAACGGCTCGATCCGCTGATCGTCGGCAAATCGCCTTTGTCGGAGCCCATTGTGAAGCCAAAGGCGACTTGGGTGAGGCCCGAGATCCTGGCCGAGGTGCAGTTCAGCGGCGTTACCGATCGCGGCATATTGCGCGAGGCCGTGTTCAAGGGGCTCCGGGAGGACCTTGTGGCGGTCCCGGCCAAGCCGCCAGCGCCCTCGAAACGACGCGCGGACCGAGACCACGGCGTGCCGCGTGAGAACATTTTGCAGCTGCTGCCCGATGCGGTCTCGCCTGCCAGGGAGGAGCTCGTTCGCTATTGGAGGCTTGTCGCCGACCAGGCGCTGGTGCATCTCGGCCGTCGCCCACTGAAGCTCGTCCGTCATGCCTTCGGGGCAACTTTCTATCACAAGGGGCCGCTGCCCGAGATTCCGGCAGCGGTGCACCAGCTGCGCGTCGAGAAGCGAGAAGGCGGGGAGGGCACTCGGGTTTGGGTCGACGACCTCGACGGCTTGCTCGGGCTGGTCGAAATGGATGCGGTCGAGCTGCACCCCTGGAATGCCACGGTGGATGACATCGAGCATGCCGACCGGATCGTGCTGGACCTCGACCCGGGTGAGGGTGTGGAATGGGCAGAAGTGACTGAGACCGCGCTGGCCCTGCGCGACATCATGGCAGCGTCAGGTCTGGAAAGCTGGCCGAAGGTCACGGGCGGCAAGGGCATTCACTTGATGGCGCCGTTGGCGGCGAAGGTGACCCACGACCGCGCGCGGCAGCTCGCCAGGTCGATCGCCCAGGTCCTCGCCGACGCAGAACCCGACCGCTATTTGCTCTCAGCCGCACCGGCGGCCCGCAAAGGCCGGATCTTCATCGACTATCTCCGCAACGGACGCGGCAACACGGCCGCCGGCGCTTTTTCGCCGCGGGCCCGCCCCGGCTTCCCCATCGCACATCCCGTCACATGGGTGCAGGTCGAGCGGCGTATCCGGCCCGATGCGTTTGCCATGGACCATCCGTTCAGGGCGGCTCAGCGAAATGCGGCGTAGCGGGCGAAGCCGGTAAAGATCATCCCGAATCTGCGCTCTTACGCATAGGCGATTGAATTTTCGGGCGGAACCAGTTTCCAAGAGCGCAAATTGCTGGCATGATCATATAAGGGCCTATGCATATTTCTGATTCGATGGCCCCTGATCCTGGCAACCGACGGCTCCCCAACGCCCCCCGCCCATGCCGTCGGTTGCCTCATTTCGAAATCTCAGGCGCAAGACACAGCCTCGACGGTGGAGCAGGCCGGCGTCAAAGCGGGCTGAGGCGCGCCGCGGAACTTTCCGCCATGATGACGGCAATCACGAGCCGAACCAAAATAGGGCCAGAAGTGCCACGAAGATTACGGCCGCGGCGACGCTGCCCCACATGAAGACCCTGCTGGTGCCACGCTGCTCGTCCTCCCGGGATAGGTTGTTAGCCATGTCAAGTCTCCTTCGCAATGTGTCCGCAGAAGTGCGAACGCTCGTCAGCGGCTCGACAATGCCTTTGCTTCGCGCTCCAGCGTCGCACGATCGTTTCCGTGCTTTTTGATGAGGTCGCGAGCCTCGGGAATTGTCAGCTGGAATTTCCTCGCGAAGTAGGCGACCTCATATTCTTCATCGCCTGACACGCGGCCGCGGTCGCGGAAATCGCGCTTGGTCGTGTCGTCTGCCATCGTTGTTCCTCCTGGATAGGGATAAAACCGCCTCCCTGTGGGAATGTTCCAGCCTCTAGGAGGATGGTATGCGGACGCGGCTTCCGTCCTGATCAGCGATATTTTTCGTGGAGCCGCGGGCCTGCCGCTCGTCATGCTCACGAGGTCCCTGTCACTCTCGCCACGGAACAATCCGCAGTCCTTGTGGTTCGGGCCCACCAAACCAGGAGGAACAAACTATGTCTGAATCCCGCGAATGGCTCATCCAATGGCTGAGGGATGCTCACGCAATGGAAGAGCAAGCCGAGACGATGCTGTCCGGCCAACTGGGCCGGCTCGAGAGCTATCCGGAACTCAGCGAACGCATCCGGGCTCACCTGGCCGAGACCAAGGAGCAGGCGAGACGATTGAAGTCTTGCCTCGATGGATTGGAAGAAGGCTCGTCAACACTGAAGGACGCAGGCGGAAAACTGACCGCAATGGCGCAGTCGATCAGTGGGGTGTTCGCCGGCGACGAGGTGATGAAAGGCTCTCTGGCCAGCTACACTTTCGAACATATGGAGATCGCCTCCTACACGATCCTCATGGCTGCCGCTGAAACCGTGGGTGAAGCCGAGGTCGCTCGGGTCTGCGAGCAGAACCTGCGCGAAGAAGAAGCGATGGCCGAGTGGCTGAAGAACAATCTTCCGGAGGTCACCGAGACGTTTCTCGCCCGGGCCGACGCCGACAGCGACAGCGCCAAGCGTTAGAAACGCCGGAAGCGGTTTCCCGTCCGGAATGGCTAAATCAAAGAGATAGACCGAGGCGGCGGTGGCCGCCGCCTCGGTCCCATCAAGCGTGATTCGGCTGGGCTGCATTTCCTATTGGGGGTGGAACTGCTCCCTCCTCGATGAGGATGTCCTTCCGGCGGGCAAAGGCAACGAAAACGCCTCTCGCCGTTTCTGCGTCGATTTCGCCGGCCAAGGCGGCCTTGCAGGCGCGCATCGCCGCCTTCTGCTCAGGGCTGTTGCCACACCAGTCGACGACGAATTGATAGGCATCTACGACAGTGTTCAGCTGACGCGGAAATCCCAGTCCGACCCAGACGCGGATCGGCTTTTCGAACGGTTTTGCAAGCATCGCGACTGCCTCCTTTGCGGCTACGCAGCCACGCCGCTGTCTGGGCTCTTGCCGGTCATCCAAGGCAAAGTGACTCTCACGTCCTCGTGGATTTTGACCGACTTTGCGAAGCCGCAGAACGCGTCTCTGGCGGCCGTCAACGGATAATCGCTGTCGAATGCTCGCTGGCAGGCGCGCAGGGCGGTCTCGTAGATGGTGCCGCGTCTGTTCTTGGGCCATTCGTAGAGAAATTCCAGGGCGTCCTCGAGGCACGCGATTTCCTGGATAAGGCTGTTCCCGCTCTTCACGAAAACAGGGCTGTCAAACATCCGATCGTTCATAAGATCCTCCAAGTCGAACGAACAATTTGAGTTCTGGGGCAGGCCGGAACCGGCAGCGATCCTGGCCTGGCTGCGATATGGGTTTGTGGTTTTTGGCCGTCAAGATGGGCGCGCGTGCGGGAGCGTTTCGGCTCGATGGAACCTTCTGCGGGTCTTGCTGTTCGGTACGCAGCGGCAGGGCAACCCTTTGCTCCGAAATCAGAGCCGCCATCCGTGAGCGAGTCATCGTCCCGCTCTGTTGCGAAAACCCGCCCCGCGCTCTCCCCGGGCGGGTTTTTGCCGGAGCAATTCAAAAGCGTCACACCGGTTTCCGTACGCAATTGCCGGCAGGCACAGTCTTCCTCACGCCGGCCGCTGAACCAGCGGTGCCTTTCGCGCGGGAGGCTTGCTCGTGGTCACCAGCCTGACCTTGTCGATGTCCACTGTAACCGGTACGCCGAGCTTCACGGTCACCCGGTTCCCATTGACGCGCGTTACATCTCCGACGAGCTCGATCGGCTGGCCTCTCTTCACGGTCGCCGTGCGGTCGATGATCGAATGCGGCTGCCCATAGGAGGGAATCGACACGCTGACTCGGTCCTCCGTCACCCGCCGGCGAACCGTTGCGGTGATAGCGACCTCGTCTCCGACCTTGATGCCTCTTGCCATAAACGCAAAGACTGGTGCGGCCAACGGATTCGTCAAGCGATCGCTAATGTATCTTTGCGGACTTTCCAGCGCGTGCCTTGGCACGCGTCCAAGAAAACCGGATCTGGCTCGCGTCGAACAGGCTACTTCCTGCGCAACAGTGCCTTCGCCTCGCGAACGAGCGAACCCCAGTTCAAGCCCAGGAAAGAAATAAGTTCCAAAGCTTGCGCTTCGGTGATGCCGATCTCCCGGACAAGCCGTTGAACGACAGATTCCTGTGACTGACTTTCAGATGTGAGCGCCATGCGGAGTCCCCTATGGCGGCGCAACGTTCAAGTCAGGGATTGGTTCCCGCCAATTCACCGACCCGGGCTTGGCCTGCCACGGGCGGTCTGTCATTGGCTGGAAGCGAGCTTCTGGATACGTCCGTTATCCAGACGGAACACCCCCTCAGTGCCGCCCTGGCGCTCGAAGTCGGTCTGGAGTTCGTCCCACGTACCCAGATATTTGCCGCATTCCGCGCAATGGATTTGAGTTGTGGGTTGAGCATCGATGGGGATCTGCAACCGGATCACACCGCAATACGGGCATTCCAATTTGTGATCCAGATACCTGCCAGCGATCATTGCCCACCATCGCGCAATCGGCAGGTCTGCGCAAGCCGCGGATTCTTGTGCACCGACCAGGAGTGCGCAGCGATTCTTAGGCAACGAGAGCTTAAAAGCTCGTCGACCGAGTCCGTCTCAGGAAGGGTCGCGGCGCGCGTTAGACAGGCTTCAGCCCGGCTCGATGTCCTAAAACAGCCAATCCCGAAACGTCGCGGGCCGATGGCATTTTCGGCGGAACGCTAATATACATGACACCCGAATGAGCAGCGCCTCCGCACACGAGGAATGCTATGCGATGGGTCATCGTCACGGCCATGTGTATTGCCGCCGCAACAGGCGCCAATGCGCATGATTGGTACGAAAACAAGATTGACCCGGTAACGAAATTCAAGTGTTGCGGCGGGTATGATTGCCGCGCCATCCCTCAGTCGTCGGTGCGGTCCAGGGCTGACGGCGGCTATACGTATTTGCCCGATGGTTTCAACATTCCGCGAGACCGGGTTCAGGAATCGCCGGACGGCCAATACCATATCTGCGAAAACAAGTACGTCATAACCAATCAGCCCTATTTGCGCTGCTTTTTCGCGCCACGGCTCAAGGTTTCTCGACTGGTCACACGCTGAGGGGAGGGCCGATCTCGAGTGGGTCCATCGAGCGGCTTAAGTCGGCGGGAACTAGACGCCTGAGTGCCTCGCCCTGATAATTCTGGCTTCCCGCAACAGCGCAGGACGATCGCGTCCAACCGCCTTTATCAGCCTCTTGGCTTGCGCGTCCGAAATGCCTGTTTTCTGTTTGAGCAAAATGACGAGCTGCTTGTCGTCGATGCGGTTATGGGAACTGCTTTCGCCGGGTTCGGTCATTGTAGGATCCTCCTCCGACCGAACGGGAACAAGCCCCGAAAGGTTTCATGCCGTTGTTGCTTTTCGTAAGCCATTGGCACCGCCGATCGCGTAGCGGCAAATCAGCCCTCGCCGGACCCGCCTGAATCGGCAAGACGGCCTTTGGTCCTCAACTGCACCACATTTGCAGCGGTCGGCCGTTCCGTCTCGGCACGCTGCAGGGCGCACGCCATATCGGCCCGTGGCAAACAAAGGGTCACGCTCGTGCCTTTGCCGACGTCGCTTTCGACAGCACCGCCGGACTGCTGCGCAAAGCCGTAGACCTGGGCGAGGCCGAGGCCCGTGCCTTCGGGCCCTTTGGCAGAACGGTTCGAAAACTTGCGGCAGCACGTCTGGCGCAATCCCCATGCCCGTGTCCGTCACCCGCAATGCGACGAACCCGCCTTCCAGACCGGCCGCGCTGCATTGGAGACTGACGCCGGCCGCCGCCGTGCGTGCTCTAACCGGCCTCTGCATGTTCCATCAGGGAGCTTTCTGGCGTTCCATCTCCAATTCGGCCTTCAGGCTTTCGATGTCGCGAAAAATCGAGGCGACCGCCAGTGTGCGTCCCTTGCGCTTGAAACGCAGGAGGCAATCTTTGGCGGCGATGTCGCCTTCCACGGCGATCTCGTCCCATCGCTCCGCATGTCCGACGTAATTGATCGGGACGTCATAGTGCTGGCTCCAGAAGAACGGGACGGCAGTGTATTTCTCGCGCTCTCCGAGCATGTTCAGAGCTGCCGTCTGCCCCTGCCTTTCTGCGACCACCCAGTGCTCGACCCTGATGTTTTCGCCAGAGTGGGGATCGGGCCACCGTGCAATGTCGCCTGCCGCGAAAATGCCCGGCACGCTCGTCTCCAGAAAGGCGTCCACCATGATGCCGCGGTCGAGCCTGAGCCCAGCCTTTTCGGCAAGCCCGAGCCGCGGCCGCACGCCGATGCCGGCGACGATGAGATCCGCGGTCAGCGTAAGGCCGCTGCTCAGTTGAATGCTCGTGCCGTCGATGGCGGTCGCGGTGTCCTTGAGATGAAAAACGACGCCGTTCCGCTCGTGGAGGCTGCGGATGAAGTCGCCCATCTGCGGCCCGAGGACCCGCTCCATGGGGCGCTCGTCGGGCGCGACGACATGAACTTCGATGTTTCGCGCGCGCAGGGACGCGGCAACCTCGAGGCCGATGAAACTGGCGCCCAGCACGATGGCGCTGCGGGCCGTCTTGGCTTCCTCGATGATCGTGCTGCAGTCGGAGAGCGAGCGCAGCGTATGGACCTGTGGCTGACCGGCGCCCGGGATGGCGAGGCGGACGGGTTCGGCTCCCGTCGCAAGCAGCAAGCGGTCGTAAGCAGTTCGGTTCCCGTCTGCGTGCACGACCTCGCCGGACTGGACATCGATGTCGGCGACGCTGGTTTTGAGGCGCAGATCAATGCCGTTCTTGGCATAAAAGCTTTCCCCACGCAGCGGAACCCAATCCGATGGCGCCTTGCCGGCGAGGTAGTCCTTGGAAAGATTGGGGCGATCGACGGGCGGCGCCTCGTCGTCGCTGAGCATGACGATGCTGCCCTGATGGCCTTCGCGACGTAGTCTTTCGGCGGCTGCGAAACCGGCCGCGCCGCCGCCAACGATCACGATTCTGCCGGCAAACCGGCCAGCGCCTCCACTGATGGGCTTTTGAGCCACCCGTTTGCGCTTCTCGCCCACGAATATGCGATCGCCGCGCTGTTCCACCGACCAACAGGCGAGTGGGCTGAACGCCGGCGCACGCACGGCTTCGCCCGTGCGCAAATCGAAGCAGGCGTGGTGCCACGGACATCGAACGGTATCCTCCACGACAAGACCATCGACCAGCGGCCCGCCATAATGCGTGCACGCCGCTCCGATTGCGAAGACCTCTGTCCCGCGGCGCATCAACAGCACCTGTTCATCGCCACAGTGACCGACCAGCTTTGCGCCATCGGCAAGGTCGGATAGCGCGATCCCTTGGGCCAGATCCGGTCCGTTCGATTTAGAGTGGTCTTGAGCCATCTTCTTCTCCCTGCGCTGTTCGATTGGGGTCCGACCGAGCCAGACTGACTCCTGACGCTGGTTTGGGCAAATCAAGGATCGCCCGGCCTGCTTTGCGCCTGTCGATGAGCAAATGTTCGAGGCCTAGCGCGACATCGACACCCCATCCTTTGATGATGCCGGCCGACGAATGATTTGATGAAGTTTCGTCAGATCGGTTTCCAACGGACCGACAAATTTTCGCAAGCTCCGGCCACACCGGGTTAGATCGAAGCGCAGAAGGCAGCGTAGGGGACAGCCCATTCGGCTGGACTTGTGGACAGCCTCGACCCCGATGGGGAAGCGGGCGGACCGTCGCACCCGCCTATCCATAACCGATGCGCCGTAAGTCGCTGAAATCCTTAACGCGATTTTCATTCCGCTCGTTTAGTTCACTTGGCACATGAGAGATACCGACCAGCCTGGCCCTGGTGCAGCCCTTCAGGGGCAAAGCGACGCCGTGGAAGCGGGAATTCTGCGGGATCAGTTCGCTGACCTGAAGAAGGGCCTTTTCATCTCGATGCCCATCGGCACGGTTCTCTCGGCCCTGATCCTGGCCGTGCAGATGCTCTCGGGCGGTGGCCCGGTGGCGGTGCTGTGGTTTGCGGCGGTCACCATCATCAACGGCGCTCGCATAGGACTGGCGCTCGCCCAGCCGGAAATTGCCTTTAATGGGCCCGATAGCCGGTCGAAGCGGGTCGATGCGCGACTTTCCCTTTACGGGCAGTTGGCGTTGGCATCGGGCATCGCCTGGTCTTTTCTGGCCGTGCTGTCGGATGGATACACCACTCCCCAGGCGCCGCTCTATCTGATCGTCCTCGCCGGCCTGTCGGCCGGTTCGGTCACCTATGGTGCGTCATACGCGCCGGCTTCGATCAACTTCTTGACATTGCCGCTTCTGATCGCCGCAGGATGCGTGTTGGCGAAAGGCAATATCGAGAACTACGTCCTCGGCTTCACCGTCCTGCTTTTTCTTGGAGGCATGATTAGAACCTCGCTGCTCGGGCAGGCCCGCTTCAAGGAGACGAGCCGCCTCAAATACGAGGCGAGGGCGTTCGCAGCCCGGATGGAACGGAACTCCAGGTGCGATCCGCTGACGAACTTGCTCAACAGGCACGGGCTCGAGCACGCAATTGGCGAGATGGGTTTTTCCGACGGTCCGTTCGTGACCATGCTGATCGATCTCGACGGCTTCAAATCCGTCAACGACACCTATGGTCACAATATCGGCGACGACCTGCTGGTCAGGGTCGCGCGCAGGATAGAGAACCACGCGCCGCCGAGGGCAACGATCGCGCGCATCGGCGGCGACGAGTTCGTGCTGCTCTTTCCCGCCGCAAGCTCGCAGCACTCGATAGACGAGCTTGCGTCGTTGATCATCGCGGCCATCGCCAATCCGGATCCGGCATTGAAATCGGTGCGTGTCGGCGCGTCGATCGGTATCTACGCTTCGGAGACACCGCGACTGACGGAGATGCTGCTGCGCGCCGACTTCGCGCTTTACGCGGCCAAGCGCAGCGGCAGGAACGAATACTGTATCTTCGATGCCGAGCTCGATCACGGGCTCGAACGCAAGCACTGCATCGAGCGCGACCTGCGCGCAGCCATCGAGAGAGGCACGCTTTGCTCATGGTTCCAGCCCATCGTGCGGCTGGACACGCAGGCGGTGGTCGGCTTCGAAGCGCTGCTGCGGTGGCAGCACCCGGTCCACGGGGCCATTCCCCCGCCGGAGATCGTGACAGCGGCGCGTGAAACCGGTCTGCTTTCCCTGCTGACGGAGACGGTGTTTCTCAATTGCTGCTCCATGATCGAGGAACTGGCGAGAAAAGGGCGCCAGGATGTGCGTGTTGCGATGAATCTGTCGCCGCGTGAGCTCGAGGCAGGCAATGTCGACGATATGATGCTGGACATCCTGAAGACGAGGAATGTCCCCGCCTCCATGCTCGAGATAGAGATCACCGAAGAGGCGCCCGTGGATCGCGCCAGGGTCGACGAAAAGCTGGAACGCCTGGCGGACGCGGGCATATCGATCGTGCTGGACGATTTCGGCACCGGCTTTTCGACCCTGGTTTCGCTGAAGGACAGCCGGATCCGCAAGATCAAGATCGACAAGGACTTCGTTCGCGATCTGGCCAAGTCGGTGGAAGATCAGGCGCTGGTCAAGGCCGTCATCGATCTCGGGCGAACGCTTGGCATAGAGGTCATGGCGGAGGGGGTCGAAACGGACGCCGATCGCCTGATCCTGCGCTCGCTCGATTGCATGATCGCGCAGGGCTTCCTCTTCTCGGCAGCACTTCCCATGCAAGACGCGCTCGCCTTCGAGCCGACGCACTTCGAGAACTCTGGCAAAGCCCTATTCGATCCCGCAGGGCTGCGTCGCGCCGAACCGGCAGCGCTGCGTAGGAGGTGAGCGGCTGCGGCTGCCCAACTCCTACGTCAGCGAGCCTCGAAGACCACTGTCGGCGGCTTGGATATCAGACCGGCAAGCCGTTTTGCTTTCGCAGGCTCTTATCGAAGGCGGATTCGGGAACGAAACGGCGCAGGAAGCTGATCTGGCGAGCGATTTTTCCGGCCGCATAGCGCCTCCGTGGAACGGAGGCGGTCGCCGCTTGCAAGACCGTCTTGGCCACGACCTCGGGCGCATCGCCTGTCTCGATGGCTTTCCGCAGAACCACATCCATGCCGGCGCGCGCGGTGCTATAGATGTCCAGCAACTGATCGGGCCGGGCGAGATTTTCTTCAAACGACGTGCGGGTGTAGGCGGGCTCGACCAGCACCACGCGAATTCCGAACGAGCGCAGTTCATGGTCGAGCGATTCGGAATAGCCTTCGATCGCATGCTTGGTCGACGCATAGAGGGCGGAATAGGGAGCGGGAATCAGGCCCAGCACGGAACTCAAATTCACGATTCTGCCGCTGCGCTGGCGTCGCATTGTCGGCAGCACCGCGTTGGTCATTCGGATGACACCAAAGACATTGACATCGAAGAGCGCCTGAGCCTGCGCAGTCGAGGATTCTTCCGCGCCGCCAAGCAGGCCGATGCCGGCATTGTTGACGAGCAGATCTATGCGCCCTGTTTCGGCCAGCACCTCTTCGACCAGCTTCGATACGGACGCGTCATCGGTCACGTCGCCGGTCAGCATGGTAACGCCGTCGGACTGTTCGGAGACCGCGCGACGGCTGGTTCCGAACACGCGAAAGCCCGCGTTCCGGAGGGTTGCGGCCGTTGCACGCCCGATGCCCGAGGATGCCCCTGTGACGAGGGCGACGCCAGGATTGGTCTTGTTCATGAGATCACTTTCTTGCGGCTGGAGTGGGGAAACAGGAAGGCCGAAGCAGAAGCGTCAGCCAGCAGCGGCTCGACCGGTTCATCCCTGTCCGTCCCAGCGCCGGAACAGCGCGCTGGCGTTCACACCTCCGAAGCCAAAACCATTGGCGATCGCGTAGTTCATTTCCATTGGTCGGGCTTGGTTCGCGACGAAGTCTATCCCGTCGCCGGCCGGATCGGGCGCGCCCAGATTGAGGGTTGGCGGCGCCACCTGGTCCCTGAGCGCCAATATCGTGAAGATCGCGCCGAGCCCGCCGGCGGCGCCGAGCAGGTGTCCGGTCGCCGACTTGGTTCCGCTGACGGCGATGGAGAAATCCGCGCCGAAGACCTTTTTGATCACTTCGATTTCGCCCAGGTCGCCCACCGGCGTGGAGGTCGCATGCGCATTGAGGTGGCGGATCTCACGTGGCGAAATGCCGGCCTGGACAATCGCGATCTCCATGGCACGTCGCGCTCCATCGCCGTCCTCGGGACCGGAAGTGACGTGATAGGCATCCGCCGTGGTGCCGTAGCCGACGACCTCGGCGAGCGGTTTCGCGCCGCGAGCCAGCGCATGGCTCAATTCCTCGATGACCAGGATGCCGGCGCCTTCGCCCATGACGAAACCGTCCCGCGACATGTCGAACGGGCGAGAGGCCTGATCGGGGCGGTGATTGAAGGAGGTCGAAAGCGAGCGTGCCGCTGCGAAGCCGCCCAAGCTTACGGTGTTCATGCATGCTTCGGTGCCGCCGCACAAAGCGATATCGGCCTCGTTGGCGCGGATGATACGAGCCGCATCGCCGATCGCCTGGATGCCGGCGGCGCATGCGGTTACCGGTGCGCCGATGTGGCCTTTGAAGCCGTAGCGGATCGAGATGTGGCCAGCCGCGAGGTTCACCAGGAAAGACGGTACCGTGAACGGCGAAAGACGCCGAACGCCGCGCTGGTCGACGGTCCGCACCGCCTCGGTGATGGCGGGAAAACCTCCGATACCCGAAGCGATGATCGTCGCCGTGCGAACCCGATCGTTTTCCGAGGCCGGCTTCCATCCCGCCTGGGCAAGCGCCTCTTCCGCCGCGGCCAGCGCGAACAGGATGAACCGGTCGACCTTACGCTGATCCTTCGGCGCCAGGAACGCGTTCGGATCGAGGCCGGCTTCGGGATCTTCCTCCAGGGACGGAACCACGCCGCCGACCTTCGCCGGCAGGTCTCCCACCATTTCGTCGGGAAGCCTGCGAATGCCCGAGCGACCGGCCAGGAGACGCGACCAGGACGCCTCGACATCCGCGGCAAGCGGCGTGACCGCGCCCATGCCCGTTACAACAATCCGTCGCATCGATACTCCTGTTTGGTATTCAAGGCGCGGCCGGCGAGGCCGGCGCCGCAGCGTCCATTTCGTGTGGGCATCATTGCTTTTCGCGCAAGATCAGGCATGTCGACGTGCCATGAGCGTAGAGCCCGCCTTGCGAATTCTCGATCCTGCCCTCCAGCGTGATGATGGTCCGGCCGCGCGAAACGACATGGCCGATGACGCGCATTACGCCGGAATCGACGAATATCGGACGGACGAACTTGGCGGAGGTTTCGTGCGACGGGCACAATTCGCCAGGGGCGAGGGTCGTCTGCGCGGCAAGTGACATGGCAGTATCGAGCATCGTCATGATCCAGCCGCCATGGATGCTATTGGTCAAATTGCAAAAACGCGCCTCGGGGGTGACCAGAAGCTCGACCTTGCCTTCCTCCGGCGGAAGCAAGGTGAATGGGAGCGTCTCCGCCATTGATGGGCGGCGGATACTCCCGTCGGCCAGCCCGGCAACGAACTCGAACCCGGAGCACCTCGTCGACTCGATGATGGAGGTTGGAGGACCCATCGTCATTGGGGTGGCTCTTGTCGGAGATTGCCGGCGGACGACATCATGTGCACGCCGTTAGCGGCCGCTTGCAGGAACTGCTCCGACAGCTTCTCGTCGTTGACCGCTCGCGAGAGGATGACCGCGCCGACCATCGTCGAGAGAATGGCCTTGGCCTTGCCCTTGGATTCCTCGCCGTCGGCCTCGCCGACCCAAGGGCCTAGCATCTCGAGATATTCCCTGATGCCGGCTTCGAACGAGGCCTTCACCTCGATGCCCTGCCTCGCGGCGTCCGAGCCGAGCGCCACGACCGGGCAGCCGTCCATCCTCTCTTCGCGGTGCCCCGTGCTGAGATAGAAGTCGATCACCGCGCCAAGCGGATCCTCGGGTTTCGCCGCGACCGCGGCCGACCACCGGTTCGCGGCGCTTTCCAATGCCCGCCTGGACGCCTGTGCCACCAAGTCGTCCTTGGAGGCGAATTGTTTGTAGAACCCGCCTTGGGTGAGCCCGGCGCCCTCCATCAGATCCTTGACGCCGATGCCGTCGAATCCACGTTCGCGAAAAAGCCGGCTTGCCACATCGATCACGGTTTGCCGGTTTTGCTCTGCTTGACTGCGACTTAAGCGCATCGCCAGTCTCCTTTTTTAGATTGCATTCGTAATCAATAGCAGATATAGAGTGCGAACGCAATCTATTTCGACATGAGGCGATGGGCATGAAAAAGCGACTTGTCATTGGGCTGGGAAGCATCCTGGTCGCGGGGTTGGGGGTGGCCGCATTCGTCACGCTGCCCATTCGTACGCAGGCAGCAGCCGTGGCCGATCCCAGGCAGGAAGCGCCGATCGTCAGGCTGGTGACGGCGGCGGTGGTGGCCGGATCCGAACGCGGCTTTACGGGGACGATTGCCGCGCGGGTGCAGAGCAATCTTGGTTTTCGCGTACCCGGCAAGATCATCGAGCGCCTCGTGAATGTCGGTGAACGGGTCAAGGCGGGCCAACCGCTGCTGCGGATCGACGACACCGATCTGGCCCTTGCGCTAACCGCCAAGCGCAACGCTGTCGCTGCGGCACGCGCCGTCCTGGTTCAGGCGAGTGCGGACGAAAAGCGCTATGCCGTTCTGGTTCAGAAGGAATTGGCCGCAACCCCGCAACGCTACGAGCAGGCGAAGGCAGCACTTGATACCGCGACCGCACAGCTTGCCGCTTCGGAAGCGGAAGCGAAGGTCGCTGAGAACGAGGCGACCTACTCGGTCCTGGTGGCGGACGCGGATGGAACGGTGGTCGAAACGCTTGGCGAGCCGGGACAGGTCGTTTCCGCCGGCCAGACGGTGGTTCGGATCGCCCAGGCCGGCCCCCGCGAAGCTGTGGTTGCGCTTCCCGAAACGATCCGGCCGGCGATCGGTTCGCATGCCGAGGCAGGCGTATACGGGGTCGACAGGCGCTATACAGCGCATCTGCGGCAGTTGTCGGACGCCGCCGATCCCCAGACCCGCACCTATGAGGCCCGCTATGTGCTCGACGGGGAAGCCGCGGCAGCACCGCTGGGTGCGACCGTGACCATCCGGATTGCAAGCCAGGCGAGTGAGCCCGAAGTCCAGGTGCCGCTGGGAGCGGTGCTCGATGACGGTGGCAAGACCGGCGTTTGGGCCCTGGATCGCGCCGCCTCGACCGTGCACTTTCGGCCCGTCAGCCTTGTTCGTGTGACCAGCGAAACCGCCGTGATCTCCGGACTGAGTTCTGATCAACCGATTGTTTCACTTGGCGCTCATCTCCTGAAGGAAGGAGTTCGCGTCAGAACTGCTTCCGAAAGCGGGAGCAATTGACGATGAACCTCAATCTTTCAGCGCTCGCCGTTCGCGAACGCGCCGTCACCCTGTTCTTCATCCTCCTGCTGGTGGCCGCCGGCGCTTACGCCTTCCTTATGCTCGGCCGGGCGGAGGACCCCAACTTCACCATCAAGACCCTGACGGTCACGACGGCGTGGCCGGGCGCGACGGCGCGCGAGATGCAGGACCTTGTCGCCGAACCATTGGAGAAGCGCCTTCAGGAACTGACCTGGTACGACCGGGTGGAGACGACAACACGGCCGGGCTATGCGTATATGACGGTCACCCTGAAGGACAGCACGCCGCCATCCGCCGTCCAGGAAGAGTTCTACCAAGCCCGCAAGAAGCTCGGGGATGAAACCCGCAACCTACCTTCCGGCGTCTACGGCCCGTTCATCAACGACGAATATTCCGACGTCAGCTTCGCTCTCTACGCGCTCAAGGCCAAAGGCATGCCGATGCGAGAGCTGGCCAGGCAGGCCGAGGCGATCCGCCAGGACCTCCTGCACGTGCCCGGCGTCAAGAAGATCAACATTCTCGGTGAACGACCCGAACAGATTTTCGTCGAGTTCTCCTACGCCAAGCTGGCCACGCTCGGCGTGTCCGCCCAGGACATCGTCGCCGCCTTGCAGCGGCAGAACACCGTAACCCCGGCGGGCTCGATCGATACTGAGGGGCCGCAGGTCTTCATTCGAGTCGATGGCGCTTATGACAGTGTCCAGGCGATCGCCGACACGCCGATCGTCGCCTCGGGACGGACGCTGAAACTTTCCGACATCGCCGAGGTCCGTCGCGGCTACGAAGATCCTCCCACATACCTCATCCGACGCCAGGGCGAGCCCACCATCATGCTCGCGGCCGTTATGCAGCAGGGCTGGGACGGTCGCGCACTCGGCAAGGCGCTGGAGGACAGGACGGCGGGCATCGTCCGGACATTGCCGCTCGGGATGACGCTCGACAAGGTGTCCGACCAGGCCGTCAACATTACCTCGGCGGTCGACGAATTCATGATGAAGTTCGCGATGGCGCTCGGCGTGGTGTTGCTCATCAGCCTGCTCAGCATGGGTTGGCGCGTCGGCATCGTCGTGGCGGCCGCTGTTCCCCTGACGCTCGCCGCCGTGTTCCTCATCATGCTGGAGACCGGCCGGTTCTTCGACCGCATCACGCTCGGCGCCCCCATCCTGGCGCTCGGTCTTCTCGTGGACGACGCCATCATCGCCATCGAGGTAATGGTGGTGAAAATGGAAGAGGGCATGGACCGTATCGGTGCGGCGGCCTATGCGTGGAGCCACACCGCGGCGCCGATGCTGTCGGGGACGCTCGTGACGATCGCCGGCTTCCTGCCGGTAGGCTTCGCACGCTCGACCGCCGGCGAATATGCCGGCAACATCTTCTGGGTCGTGGGATTCGCGCTCATCGTCTCGTGGATCGTTGCCGTGGTCTTCACGCCCTATCTCGGCGTCAAGATGCTGCCCGAGATCAAACCGATCGAAGGCGGACACCACGCGATCTACGACACGCCGAACTATCGGCGTCTGCGGCGGCTCATCACCTTTGCCGTGCGCCACAAGTTCGCGACCTCCGGCATCGTCGCCATCGCCTTCGCGCTTTCCGTTGCAGGCATGGGCGCCGTCAAGCAGCAGTTCTTCCCGACATCCGACCGCCCGGAAGTGCTTGTCGAGGTTCGCCTGCCGGAAGGCACCAGCATCGAGACGACGACCGCCACGGTCGAGAAGCTCGAGCACTGGCTGAACGGCCAGCCCGAGGCCAAGATCGTCACAAGCTATGTCGGCCAGGGCGCTCCGCGCTTCTTCTTCGCGATGGCACCGGAACTGCCTGATCCTGCCTTTGCCAAGATCGTCGTGCTGACCCCGAACGCCGAGGCGCGCGAGGCGCTGAAACACCGGCTCAGGGAGGCCGTGGCACAGGGGGTCGCGCCGGAAGCCAACGTCCGGGTCACGCAGCTCGTGTTCGGCCCCTACACGCCGTTCCCCGTCGAGTTCCGGGTCATGGGGCCTGATCCCGCGCAGCTCTACGGCATCTCAGAAAAGGCCCTCGAGATCATGCGAAGCGTCCCGGACGTGCGGCAGGCCAGCCGCGACTGGGGCAACCGCACGCCTGTGCTTCGCTTCGTCCCCGATCAGGATCGGCTGAACCTCATCGGCCTGTCGCCGGCGGAGGTGGCTCAGCAGCTGCAGTTTCTCCTCACCGGCATCCCCGTCACGCAGGTCCGCGAGGACATTCGCAATGTCCCCGTCGTGGCTCGCAGCGCCGGCGCCGAGCGGCTGGATCCATCGCGGCTGGCGGATTTCTCGCTGATGAGCCGGGATGGCCGCCAGATTCCGCTCGACCAGATCGGTCACTCGGAAGTCCGCCTGGAAGAGCCGATCATGAAGCGACGCGATCGCACCCCCGTCATCACGATCCGCTCGGACATCAACGAGGCGACCCAGCCTCCGGAGGTCTCAAAGCAGATCACGAAAGCCCTTCAGCCGCTGATCGCGTCCCTTCCGGCCGGCTATAGCATCGAAATGGGCGGATCGATCGAGGAGGCTGAAAAGGCCAATACCGCGTTGGGTAAAATCTTTCCGGCCATGATCGCCGCCATGCTGATCGTCATCATTCTCCAGGTGCGATCTTTCTCGACGATGTTCATGGTCGTGCTGACGGCACCGCTCGGCCTCGTCGGTGTCGTGCCCATGCTGCTCACCTTCAACCAGCCCTTCGGGTTCAACGCCATTCTGGGCTTGATAGGGCTGGCCGGCATCCTGATGCGTAACACGCTGATCCTGACCGAACAGATCAAGGAGAACCGTGCAGCCGGCCTTGACGACTATCACGCCGTCATCGAAGCCACGGTGCAGCGCGCGCGGCCCGTGATCCTGACTGCGCTCGCAGCGGTGCTGGCCTTCATACCCCTCACGCACTCCGTCTTCTGGGGATCGATGGCCTATACCCTGATCGGCGGCACGGCGGTGGGCACGGTGCTGATCCTCCTCTTCCTTCCCGCGCTCTATACCGCGTGGTTCCGGATTAAACCGACAGCCGATGAGGTCCAGGAGGTTTCGACTGAGCAGCTGGAAGTGCCAACAGCAATGGCGGCCGAGTAGGGCTCTGTTGTCGAAAAAGAAGGTTCAAGGCTGTGGTGTCGGCTTTGCCTGACACAGGCAAGCCAACGGCTCGAACTTGCCGCTTACCGATGATCGCCCACGCGGGTCCGGCAGGTTCGCGCTTTCGTCAATGCTGGAGGCATCGATGAATCGTCCGGTCCGAACGCGCACGGATCCCGTCGAGATGCGCGCGCGAATCCTGGATGTGGCGGAGGCGCACTTTCGCCGTTTCGGTTCCCAAAAGACGTCGGTCGCCGACATTGCTTCCGAACTCCGCATGAGCCCGGCAAACGTCTACCGCTTTTTCCCCTCCAAGGGTGCGATCACCGCGTCAATCTGCGCGCTGGCCGTCAACGAACTCGCCGAGATCGCCTCCACGATCGCGCAGTCGAGCGCGCCGGCCCCGGAGAAACTCGTCCGTCTTCTCACTGCGGTTCATCACCACGGCAAGACGACCCTGGTCAAGGAAAAGCGCATGCACGACCTCATTGTCGCCGCCATGCGGGAGAACTGGGCGATCATCAAGGCGCACATAGAGCGGATGTTAACGATCTTCGAGGCGATCATCCGCGAGGGCATCGAAGCGGGCCAATTCAAGGTGGAAGATCCTGCGGAGGCGGCGCGTGTCGTAAATACCGCGTTCACGGCGTTCCTCCACCCGATTCTGATCGAGCACCGCGTCCAACACGGCGAAGACACCGAAGCGGGCCTGCGTGAGCAGATTCGCTTTAGCCTGAAAGCTCTCGGCAAGCCGGACTAAGCAACATATGACACGAGCTGCTTGGATCGACTTTAGGACCGAGCTACGCAAGGGGCTGTGCAGGCGCTCCTAAGCCAGCGCTGGAAGATGTTCCAGCTCTCATTCGATACCGCAGCGCGTCGACCGCCACCGGCTTGGATAGTAGAGATGATATCCCGGCTCCAGTCGCCGAGCACGAGCCTGAGCCGGCCCTCGGCCACGTGCTGGCTGACACGGTCTTCCCGCACATAGGCGATGTCGTAGCCGGCGAGCGCGGCATCGACCACGGGATGGTTGTGTTGAAGGTCAGATGGCCGTCCACCCGCACCCGAAGCTCGGGCCCTGCTGCCCTGCCTCGCTGCGACCGGAAAAGCGAATCTGTGCTCTCAAACCAGCATCGACTGCTGGGCGAAGATGCCCGCCATCGCGCCTTGCCATGATGCCGTGGTGACCGAGGGAATGAGGGGGTTGGTGAGGTCCCCCGCGGCGTAGATGCCGGGCATGCTGGTTTCACGGCGCTCGTCGACCTTGAGGACGATGCCGAGGGGTGTATCGAGCGTGGCGAGGCCCAGTGATTCATGCAGGCTTGCGGCCGGCTTGTTGCGCGGATGCGCGAACAGGATGTCGACAGCGACATCGGGGCCGATATCGAGCTTGAGGGTGGGATTATGGCCCCCATGACGGGCGATTTCAGTGATCCGGCCGTCGACGATAGGTGTGTTGCGACGCTCCAGATCGGCCCGGATATCGGGCGGAATGTCGTGACCATCGGCGAAGACCGTCAACCTGTCGGTCCAATCGTGGAACAGCCTGACCTGATTGTGCGACTGCGGGCCGGACCAGACGAGGCCCCAATGCTGGCCGGCGACTTCAAAGCCGTCGCAATAGGGACAGGGCACGATGGACGTGCCCCAGCCTTCGGCAAAGCCCGGCACATCAGGCATCTGGTCGATGATGCCATAGCTCAGGATCAGCCGGCGCGCCCCAAGGCTTTCGCCATCGCCAGTGAGGACGGAGAAATCATCGATGGCGCCGGAGACGCTGTCGGCCCGGGCACTGACCAGCCTGATCGCGGGATAACGCGCCAACTGCCGCCGCGCCTCGGCCAGGATGTCCAGCGGCGGCTTGTGATCGTGGCCGAGCAGGCCATGCGAGTGGCCGGCGAAGCGATTGCGCGGCAGGCCGGTATCGAGAACGGTGACCTTGCGGCGGGCACGGCCGAGCTGCAGGGCGGCTGCGAGACCGGCAAAGCTGCCGCCGATGATGATGACGTCATCCATGGTGATGGGCTCCGTGTTGTGGATGGAGGGGGTTGGGCTGGGCCTGGCGCGCTAATTTTCCTCTTGCGGTGAAGAGGTTTCCCAGGGCCGGTTCTCGACCGGGCCGCGGGACTCGGCTGGAGAAACCATCGTCATCGGAGCTGTCCTTTTTGGGCAGCACCGGCAGACAACCCGATCACGCTCTTGGCGGCCTCGTGCAAAAACTGCTTCGACAGCTGCTCGTCGTTGACGGCGCGCGAGAGGACCATCGCGCCGACCATTGTCGAAAGAATCGCCATGGCCTTGCCGCCGGGCTCCTTGCCCTCGGCTTCGTCAACCCAAAGGCCGAGCATATCGAGATATTCCCTGATCCCGGCTTCGAATGACGCCTTTACGTCGGCGCCCTGTCTGGCTGCGTCCGAACCGAGTGCTGCGACCGGGCAGCCGTCCATCCGCTCTTCGCGATGTTGCGTGCTGAGGTAGAGCGCGATTACCGCGCCAAGGGGATCGTCGGGATTTGCCGCGGCCGCGGCTGACAAGCGGTTGAAGGCGCTCGCCATCGCCCGCCTGGACGCCCGCGCGGCCAGGTCGTCCTTCGATGCGAACTGCTTGTAAAAGGCGCCCTGGGTCAGGCCGGCGCCCTTCATCAGGTCCTTGAGGCCGATGCCGTCAAACCCGTGCTTCCGAAAAAGCCGGCTTGCCACATTGATCACGGTTTGGCGGTTTTCCTCGGCCTGCACCCGGCTGACGCGCATGATCGACCTCCGTATTTAGATTGCGTACGAAATCTATATCTCATGTAGGGACTGACCGCAATCCATTCAAGCGGCATCCGGGAGAGGCGGCTCGCCTCGTCGGGGGCGTAGGTTTGCTGCAGGCCAAATGCGCCCCCGTTTTAGATTGCATATGAAATCTAAACGGTATAGAGTTCAATCGAAATCTATCCAGAGGAGAATGCAGATGATCCGCAGAACCCTTAGCGCATCGCTTCTGGCCGCGCTGTCCATGGCGACGCCGGCCCTCGCCGAGGAAGTCACCATCGGACGCCCCACCGAAGCGGGCAGCCTGCACAAGGGGCGTCTCGACATGGTGGTCTATTACGTCCCAATCGGCGGCGGCCTTCTGGAAGTCACCGCCACCTTCGCGCCGAAGGGCGGAGGCGATCCGCAGCGCGTAGTCATGGGTCTCGCCGACCGGGATTCCGTGACCTTCGCCATGCCGGGCTACCGCGAACAGCTCTACGCGTTCTCGAGATCCGGCGGGGAGGTGACGGTCTCGACCGAGGCCGACATGCATCTGCGCGCCAACACGCTGCCGGATTAACCCGCCACAGATGGCAGCCTGCAGCTGCCGGACAGGGGTGGATCTCAGTGCGTAGGCCAGGACCTAAGAAAAGACGCGTGAACCAGAGGACCTGTTCGAAGGCTCTTTCTCGAACTCAATTCCCCGGCCGCAGCGCCGGCGAACCACCGCCGTCGCCGGCAACTACGCCGGCGTTGGGCGTCACCGGCGTGCGAAGCTGAAGGCGAAATGGCTGCCGCGATGATAGACGGCGGCATAGACGACCGGGGTCCCGGTCGCATCGAAGCAGGTTTCCGTAATGAGCAGCGCCGGCCCAAAATCGCGCAGGTCGTTGCGCTGCACGATTTCGTCCGGCAGCGTCACGGCTGAAACCGAGGCGGCCGACATACGCGGCTGGTGGCGATGTTTTTCCAATAGCGCGAGCAGCGAACCACTCCATTCGATGTCGAAAAGGCGGCCGGGCAAAAGGCTGCGCGGCACGTAATCCAGCGAGTAGATGAGGGGCACGTCGTTGTGCAGGCGCAGCCGTTCCAGCCTAATGACGCGCTCTCCGTCCGCCAGCCGCAATTGCTGCTGGATCACCGGCTCGGGCGTTTCCTCGGCGATGGACAGAACCTTGTTGATGGTGTCATAGCCATAATGGCGTGACATGTCGGTCACGCTTTCGAACATCGTGATCGGCCGGTCGACCTGCACGGCAGAGCTGGCTGTGACGAAGCGGCCGAGCCCATGGGTGACGGAAATGACGCCGTCCTGTTCGAGAAGCTTCAGCGCTTCCCGCAGGGCAGGGCGCGAGATGCGGAAGCGCTGCGTCAATTGCGACTCGGTCGGCAGCCGGTCGCCGGGCTTGAGCCCCTCGCTCCTGATCAGGTCGGCAAGGCGGTCGCGGAGTTGGACCGCCAATGTGCGCGCATCCCGAAGCGGCTCGTCCAAGTCCCTCATCCCCATTGTGCCAACTCTCCTTTTGTTGTCGGACAATCGGGGCTAGGTCAAGCGGCGGTATGTCGAGGCGCCCCACATGCGGCATACGACAATTTATGGGAGCCGGTTCGCGAAATTTCCCTTGAAATGCGCCCGCCGGGATGTCAGTTGTCTTACAACTAAAAGCGATCGAGGAAACGATGCTCAATTTCGACGAAGCCCGGTTTGTGCGCATTCAATCGGGGGCGGTGGCTTTGCGGGAGCGCATTGAAACCGCCGTTGCGCAATGCCTTTCCTCCGGTGCACAAAACATCTTCTTCCTTGGCACCGGCGGCGCGGCGATCCTGATGCATCCGGCCGCGCAATTGCTGCAGCGCCGATCCGGCTTTCCCGCCTTCGTCGATATCACTGCCGAGCTGCAGCTTGCCCAGTCCGTGCACCTCACCGAGAAGTCGATCGTCGTGCTGCCTTCGCTCTCCGGCACCACCAAGGAAAGCGTGGCGCTGCTGGCCCGGATCAAGGAGATCGGAGCGACGGTGATCACGCTGGTCGGGCATGAGGAGACGCCGCTCGGCAGGGGCGGGGACCACGTCTTCGTCAACTTCGCTGAGGATGACACCTCCTGCGAGTCCTTCTACCTCCAGTCGCTGTTCATCGCGCTTTCGGTGCTGAAGCACCGCGGCGAGCTCGCCGAATCCGAACGCATTTTCGCCGAGCTGGCGCAGTTGCCGCAATTGCTGCTGGAGGTGAAGCGGAGCTATGAAAAGCAAGCCGCCGACTTCGCTCAAAAACTGGCCGCCTCCGACTATCACATCATAACCGGCGCCGGGAACGTCTGGCCGCAGGCCTGGTATTACGGCATGTGCATCCTGGAAGAGATGCAATGGATCCGGACCCGTCCCGTGCATGCCTCAGATTTTTTCCACGGCACGCTGGAGCTGGTGGAAAAAGATGTGAGCGTGGTTCTTTTCAAGGGCGAAGACAGCGCCCGGCCGCTGGCCGAGCGGGTCGAGAACTTCGCAGGTAACTACACGGACAAGACGACGGTGCTCGACACGGCCGCCTTCGAACTGCCCGGCATTTCTGCGGATGTGCGCGCGCTGGTTTCGCCGATCGTGCTGGCCACCGCCCTCGAACGCGTCAGCGCTCATCTCGAGGTGATCCGCAACCACCCGCTGACGACGCGCCGCTACTATAAGCGCGTAGCCTATTGAGCGCCTGCCTTCAGCGGCAGCGCTTCATGGCGTAGCAGTGGATATGACCCAATTTCGATTTGCCGCCGTCGGCGACAATTGCACTGACCGCCTCGGCTTGCCGATCGGACGCTCGCTGGTCGGCGGCAACGCGCTCAACGTCGCCGTCCAGCTCGCCCGGCTTGGCCACAGGAGCTTCTATTTCGGCGCCGTCGGCCGCGACGCCGAGGGTGAGCGCACCCGCGCCGAGCTCGAAGCCAATCGGGTCGTGGTCGACCACCTGCGCGTCGGCGAACGCACCACCGCCTGGACCGACATCAAAGTGTTGCCGTCCGGTGAGCGGCTGATTGCCGCCGAGGATTTCGGCGCCTGCGCCGGATACGCGCCGCACGAGGCCGAGCTTGCGATCCTGGCAGCGATGGATCACGTCCATATCGGCTGGCTGGATGACGGCGGCGACTTGCGCAGGCGCCTGTCGCGGGCAGGCGTCAGCGTCTCGCAGGACATTTCGGTCAACGCCGATCCGGCCAATCTGGGCGTCGAGGGGTTGAGCGTAGCCTTCTGCTCGACCGGCGAACCCCGTGATGCCGCGGCGGCAATGGCGGCGCATCTTCTGTCGCGCGGCGCGGGCTGCGCCGTCGTCATGCGCGGTGCCGAGGGATCTTTGGCGCTGACGGGCGGCGAACGCGCCGAGACCGGCATCCGTCCGGTCGAGGTCGTCGACACGACCGGCGCCGGCGACAGTTTCATTGCCGGCTTTCTCCACGCCTGGCTGGCCAAAAAGCCGCTGTTGCAATGCCTCGAAAGCGGCCGCGACCGCGCCGCGCTGACCTGCTGCCATCTCGGCGGCTTCCCCCAGGAGGGGATGCCGCACTGAAGTTCAGCGCTTCAGCGAGCGCCCGAACCGTTCCTCGATGCGGGACTGCAGGAATTCGAGCCCGATCGACAGCAGCCAGTAGATCATCGAGGCGGTGATCAGCATCTCGATGTGCCGGAACTCGGTCTGGCCCTGCGTGCGCGCCAGATACATGATCTCCCATACGCCGACCACCGAAACCAGCGAGGAATCCTTCAGCATCGCGATGAATTGGTTACCGGTCGGGGGCACGATGACGCGCATCGCCTGCGGCAGGATCACCAGGAACATCGTCTGGTTGGGGCTGAGGCCAAGCGCGGTGGCGCCCTCCGTCTGGCCGCGCGGAATGCTTTCGATGCCGGCCCGGAAAATCTCGGTCATGTAGGCGCCGTAGCAGAGCGACAGCGCCATGATGCCGGCGGGTACGGCCCCGATCACGTAACCGACCTGCGGCAGGCCGAGATAGATGAGATAGATCTGCATCAGCAATGGCAGCCCGCGAAACAGCGAGGTGTAGAACGTTGCCAGGCCATAGACGACGCCGTTCTTGGAGAGCTTGGCTATAGCGCCGATGAAGGCGATGACGGTGGCGATGGCGATCGAAATGGCGGAGATGTAGAGCGTCGTCACCACGCCCTGCGAGATGAGGAAGCCGATCTTCCTGGCAATGAAAGACAACGACAGGTCGAAGGAATAGAAGAACAGCATCAGCAGCGTGAACAGCTCGATCCATACGGCCACGATCTGCTGCTTGCGCCCGAGCTGCTGCAGGGCTTTCCAGTTGGCCGCCGCGATCAGCGCGATCAGCACCGCCGAAACGCCCCGCGCTGCCGTGGGATTGACGGCGAGCCATCCGAGGGAACTCGGGATCAGCTTGCCGATCCAGTCGGCTTTGATGCCAAGGCCGTAGAGGCCTGCGGCGAGCGCGGCGAGCGCCAGGCACACGCCGATGCGGCGCGCGGCGTCCGGATAATTGAGCAGCAATCTGCCGATCACCTGTCGATCTCCCTGTGGTCAGCGGGGGCGTTCGCGCCACCAGTCTTGCGCCTGTAGCTTCCAATAGGTGAGTTGCGCCGCGGCAAGCCCGACCGGCCCGCCCGCCCAGGTCAGCCCGAAGCGTTCGAACAGCCGGTACCGGTCCGACTGGCCGAGAATCGCCTCGGCCACCACCTTGCCGGCCATGGCGGTGGTGTTGATGCCGTGGCCGCCAAACGCGGTGAGATACCAGACGCCCGGCTGCAGCTGCCCGATCTGGGGCATCAGGTGCCGGGCGTAGGCCATCAGCCCCGACCAGGCGAGTTCGGTCTTGAGCGCAGCGAGCTGAGGGTAGGTTCCGACCATCTCCCGGCGCAATTCCCTGGCCAGCGCCGCCGGCGAAGCGGCCCGCGTGCTGATGCGCCCACCCCAGAGCAGCCGCCTCCCGTCTTCCACGACGCGGTAATAGTCGCCGGCGCGGCGGTTGTCGCCTATGCCATCGGTCGTCGCGATGGCGCTGGCGATGAGCTCCGGGGCCTCTTCGCTCAGCATCACATAGGTCGCAATCGGCAACATGGCCCGCCTCAACTGGCCGAGCAGCCGTCCTGTGTACCCGCCGGTGGCGAACACCGCCTGCCGCGCGCGTACTTCGCCGTTTGCGGCGCGTATGGTTTTTTGCGGGCCGTCGAGTCTCGCCTCGAGGGCACTCGACGCCTCGTGGATCCTGCCGCCCAGCCGCTCGATCTCGTGGGCGACAGCGCGCAGGTAGTTGAGCGGATGCATGTGGAAGGCGTTGGCGTCGCGCAGGCCCTGAAAGTAGCGATCGGAATGCAGCACCGCGCGCACCTGGTCACGCTCGAGATATTCGAGCGGATAGTCGAAATCCCGCGCCAGCCGTTCGGCGTGGGCCTTCAGTTCGGCGCCGCCCTCATGGCGCAGCACGCCGATAATTCCGGGGCGAGGCTTTGCCGCCTCGATGCCGAGATCCTTGATCGTCTGCCGCACGAATTCGACGCCTTCGATCGACAATCGGTGCAGCTTCTGTGCCGCCGCGGCGCCGGCCATCGAGGCGATATTGTCGCTGCCGGTGGCGAAGCCGGGGCTGACGAAGCCACCGTTGCGGCCCGAGGCGCCGAAGCCGACGCGCTCGGCTTCGAGCAGGACGATCTCGCGTCCGGCGCGGGCGAGCTGCAGCGCCGTCGTCAGACCGGCCAGTCCGCCACCGACAATGATTGTGTCGCATTCTGCCAGACCCGCCAATGGTGGTCTGACCTTCGCGTCGGCAAGCGTGCGGCGATAATAAGTATCGGGATAGGTCATGATGAATCGCATGAGAGCGGGCGGCCTTGAGGGCCGCCCGCGACGAGCGTCAGTCGGCGCTGTAGTTCTTGCCGTACCACTTGGTGGTCAGCGTGGCGAGCGTGCCGTCTTTTTTCATCTGGTCGATGATGCCGCCGATCTTGGTGGTCCACTCGGCGTCGCCCTTGTCCGCGATCACCACCAGCGGCTCGCGGAAGGCGTAGTCGCCCTCGAGGATGCGCAGCGGATACCCGTTCTTGATGGCGTTCTGGGCGGTCTGCTCGGGCGCGATGACTGCGTCGAGCCTCACGCCGTCCCCAAGTCTCAAATCGTCGAATGGCAGCATGGAATCGGCGAAGGTCCGGATCTCGCCCGGTTGCAGCTTGTATTCGACTGGCGGAAGGCCGGGAGCGTCGATCTCCAACTGACGCCGGATGAAATCTTCCGAAGTGGTGGCGGTTTCGACCCCGATTACCTTGCCGTTCAGGTCGTTTACGGACTTCGCCTTGCTGTCCTTGTGGACCACATAGACATAAGGGCTGTAATAATAGATGCCGGCGAAATCGATCACTTTGGCCCGGGCTTTGGTCGGCGTCACCGAGCCGACGCCGAGATCGTAACGGCCCTGCCAGTGGCCGCCGGTCATTGTGGCCCAATCGGGCGTCTCGAAGCTGACCTCCACGCCCAGGCGCTTGGCGATCTCTTTCGAGACGTCGATATCAAAGCCCACCAACTGATTGCTTTCGTCGAGAAAGCTCTGCGGCGGCCAGCCGCTGTTGGTCGCGACCACCATGGCCTTCTTGGATGTGACGCGATCCAGGGTTTCTCCCGCCCGCGCTGCCGACACAAATGCGAGCGCGCCGGCAGCCAGCGCGAAACAAGCGATCAATTTCCTCACGAAACCTCCCTCGTATGTAAGATGTCTGACAACGCAAATTGTCCCGAAGCGGCAGGGCGAGTCAAGCATCTTTTGTCGGGGCATTGCCGAGTTCAGCCTGTAGTGGGCGTCCAGCGCTGGGGGCTCGTGCCGCTCCCCGCCCCAGCCTCAGCTCCGTTGCCGCAGTGCCTCGACGACGACCGCCATCGCCGGCGAAAGCTGCCGTCGGCTCGGGTAGTAGAGGTGGTAGCCCGGGAAGGGCAGGCTCCAGTCGTCGAGCGCGAGCGTCAGCCGCCCCTCCGCGATGTGGCGGCTGACGAGGTTTTCGGGGACATAAGCGATGCCGTAGCCGCTTAGCGCCGCGTCGATCATCGGCAGGGTTGAGTTGAAGGTCAGCTGGCCATCGACCCGGACCCGAAGCTCGCGGCCTCGTTTCTCGAACTCCCAGGCATAGAGCCCGCCAAACGTCGCCTGCCGCAAGCCGATGCAGTCATGCCCGACCAGATCCTGCGGTATCCTCGGGGCGGAGCGGTGCGCGAAATACTCCGGCGAGGCGACGGCCACCAGCCGCCAGTCCGGACCGATCCGCACCGCGATCATGTCCCGGTCGACGCTCTCGCCAAGCCGCACGCCGGCGTCGAAGCGCTCCTCCACGATGTTGCGCATGCCGTTGTCGCTGTAGAGCTCGATGCGCAAGTCGGGATAGTCGCAGAGCACCGGCTCGAGCTTCGGCCAGACCGTCGTCTGCAGCGCATGGTCGGACAACGTGATGCGCACCGTGCCAGCGGGCTTGTCTCGGAAGGCGACCAGGCCCGCGAGATCGGCCTCGATCTCCTCGAAGCGCGGGGCGAGCGACTGATAGAGCCGCTCGCCGGCTTCCGTTGGCGCCACGCTTCGCGTGGTGCGGGTAAGCAGGCGCACGCCGAGGCGGGCTTCCAGCTGCTTGATGGTGTGGCTGAGCGTCGACTGTGATGTGCCGAGCTCCGCCGCGGCCCTGGTGAAGCTGCGCTCCCGGGCGACAGCCAGGAACCACAACAGATCTTTCATGTCGCCGCGCTGCATGCGGAACCTCCTGGCCAATTTATATCACAGATCGATAAGTCCATACGGATTATCTGCTCTATTCGAATTGGTTGCGCTGCAATATCTTCCGGGCAGGTCGCGGCGGCCGTGAGCGATTCCGGCGCCCCGCTTGCAAGGATGCCCCCGCCATCCCGGGTTGATCAGGCTCGGCCGCTTCGACCAGGGCCTGCACACGCGCGGCGAGTTCCCGCTGCGCATCGAACGCATGTGAGAACGCAAAGGAGATCACATGGACATTCTTCGCGCTGGCACGAGGCCGTCCGGCAAGGGTCCTTCGGACTGGTTCACCGGCCCGGTCCGGATCGATCCGCTCTTCAATCTCTTCGATGCCGCGCGGGTGCAGGGTGCGCAGGTCACCTTCGAGCCCGGCGCCCGCACGGCCTGGCACACGCATCCGCTCGGGCAGACGCTGATCGTCGTCTCCGGTCGTGGCCGCGTGCAGCGCGAGGGCGGGCCGGTCGAGGAGATCCGCCCCGGCGACGTCGTCTGGTTCGCGCCCGGCGAGAAGCATTGGCACGGCGCGTCGCCCGAGACCGCCATGACCCACATTGCCCTCCAGGAGGTCAAGGACGGCAAGGTCGTGGACTGGCTGGAACATGTCAGCGACGCCGACTACGGCGCCTGATCACCGATCGAACGAAAGGAAAGCAAAATGCTCGCAACTGTTCTTCATAAGCCCGGCGATATCCGCTGCGAGGAAATCGAGGACCCGAAGATCCTTCGCCCGACGGATGCCATCATAAAACTTTCCGCGAGCTGCATCTGCGGCTCGGATCTGTGGCCGTATCGCGGGCTGCAGCCGGTCGATCGCCCGATGCATATGGGCCACGAATATTGCGGCATCGTCGTCGAGGTCGGCGCAGAGGTACGCAACGTGCGCCCCGGCCAGTTCGTCGTCGGCTCCTTCTGCCTCTCCGACAACACCTGCCCGCATTGCCGCTTCGGCTTCCAGTCCTCCTGCGTCCAGCGCGAGTTCATGTCGGGCGCCCAGGCCCCTTACGCCCGTGTGCCGCTGGCCGACGGCACGCTGGTGGCGACGTCGGAGGTTCCGCCGGCAGACCTAGTGCCTGACCTGTTGGCCGTCTCGGATGTGCTCGGCACCGGCTGGTATGCCGCCGATGCGGCCGAGGTGCGCGAAGGATCGACGGTTGTCGTTGTCGGCGACGGTGCCGTCGGCCTGATGGGCGTCCTCGCGGCGAGCGAGATGGGCGCCGAGCGCATCATCGCTATGAGCCGGCACGAGAGCCGGCAGAAACTCGCGCGCGAGTTCGGCGCGACCGACATCGTGGCCGAGCGCGGCGAGGAAGGCATTGCCCGCATCAAGGAACTCACCGCGGGCGTCGGCGCGGATTCGGTGCTGGAATGCGTCGGCACGGCCGAATCCTTCGACCAGGCGCTGGCCTGCTCGCGGCCAGGCGGCACGATCGGCTATGTCGGCGTGCCGCATGGCGTGAGCTTCGACGGCCAGAAACTGTTCTTCGGCCAGAAGCGCATGCTCGGCGGCCCGGCGCCGGTGCGCCGCTTCCTGCCCGACCTGATGGAGCGCGTGCTCAAGGGCCGGATCAAGCCCGGCAAGGTCTTCGACCTCAAGCTGCCGCTGTCAGAGGTCGCCGAGGGCTACCGCGCCATGGATGAGCGCCGCGCCATCAAGGTCATGCTGTCGGTCTAGGTATTGACGATGGCCGCGACCGACACTGCACCCGTTCGAAGCGGGACGATGGCGAGATTGCTGCCCATCATGGCTGCGGTCTTCGCCGGCTTCCTGCTGATCGGCCTGGCGCTGCCCGTCCTGCCGCTGCACCTGCATGACAGGCTCGGCTTCGGCCCGTTCGCCGTCGGACTGGTGACGGGCAGCCAGTTCGTCGCCTCGCTGCTCTCGCGCATCGGTGCCGGAAACTATGCCGATCTGCGCGGCGGCAAGCGGGCCGTCGTGGTCGGCCTTGTCGCCGCCGCGCTGGCCGGGCTTGTCTATCTCGGCTCGCTGGCCTTTCTCGGTCAGCCGGCCGCGTCCGCGACGGCACTCTTCGTCGGCAGGGCGGTACTGGGCGCGGCCGAGAGCTTTATCATCACCGGCGGCGTGGCCTGGGGCCTGGCGCTTGCCGGCGGACAGAACTCCGGCAAGGTCATCGCCTGGATCGGCATGGCGATGTTCGCCGCGCTGGCGTTCGGCGCACCGATCGGGTCCGCGCTCTATGGAGCCGGCGGCTTCGCCGCGATCGCTCTCGCCACAATGGTCCTGCCCCTTGCAACGCTGCTTGCCACTCTGCCGATGCGCGGCGTCAAGGCCGCCGGCAGCGTCGCGCGGCAGTCCTGGACGCGCGTGGCGCAAGCGGTCTGGCTTCCGGGCGTCGGAGCGGCCCTCAGCAGCCTCGGCTATGGCGCAATCCTGTCCTTCGCAGCGCTGCTCTTTGCCGAGCGCGGCTGGCAGCCGGTCTGGCTTCCGTTCACCGCCTATGCGGCGGCGCTGATCGCGGCAAGGCTGTGCTTCGGCCACCTGCCGGACAGGCTCGGCGGCGCCGGCGTCGCCGCGATCTTCGTGGTCGTCGAGGCGGCGGGCCTTCTATCGATTTGGCTGGCCCCGGGGCCGCTCGTCGCAGCCATAGGAGCGGGCCTGACGGGGCTCGGCTACTCGCTGGTCTATCCCGGCCTCGGGGTAGAGGCAGTCGGCCATCTCCCCGCAAGCAGCCGCGGCCTTGCCATGGGGCTCTACACCGTCTTCCTCGATGTGGCGCTTGGCTTCGGCAGCCCGGCGCTCGGCCTGATCGCCGCGTCCGCCGGGCTGCGGTTCGTCTTCCTCGCCGCCGCCACGGCGGCCCTTCCGGCTTTGGCCATCGCGCTTTTGCTTCGCCGCAGGTCAGCCTCGGCAAGGATGTAACGGCAAGCGCCGCTGCGCCGTTTCTGCAGGCGTCGGATAGGCCTCAGTGCCGGGGCACGTCAGCCCACAAACGGACGGCAAAGCCGCGCTTGTCGAGCACCCAGGTCTCGCCGGTTACCATCGCCTTGCCGTCCAGGCATTTATAGGAATAGACCGCGTCGTGACCCGTCGCGAAGGCTGGCACGACGTCGTCATTCGGGTTGGCCTTGCAGAATTCGTCCGCGCCGGGATTGTCGCGCGCGGCGTTCATTTTGGCGCAGGGCAGGTTTGCCCCAATGAAGCAGGCCAGGACCTTGCCGTCCATGCAGCGGTAGCTAGCCTGCGTCTGCAGTTCCGATTCCGGCGGCGTGTCCTTGGCGTCCGGAAAGAGCTTCTTGAACGCCTTGGCCGTGCCGCCGTAAAGCTCGTGCGAGTAGGGGCGGATCGTATCGTCGTTCTTCACTTGGCGGCACAGTTGGTAGAGATTTTGGGCCTTTGCCACGCTGCCTGAAGCGAGGACCGGGAAGGCGGATGCCGAAAGCAGCACCGAAACGAAAACGCCGATGGTCGAAAGGCGGAATGCACGCATTTTGAACTCCTCGGGAAGGCGCGGCCATTGCTGGCGTCGCGCATACGACGCCGGCAACCTCCGGCAGCTTGAGCGCTGCGATGCCGGGAAGCAATCCGGGTCGCTAGTGCCGCGAGCGGGCGTCGGCACCTCTGGAACCAAGGCTGTCCCCAAGGGTTGAGTTCGGTCGGCCAAGGCCGCAAGGCGTTGCAAGCGGTACTTATGGAGGCCCGGCTTTGAGCATTGTCGAGAACATCAAGAAAGCAGCGGAGAAGCTGACCGGGATCGCAAGACCGGGCACGTCCAGGCTCGCGGATCTGGTAAGGCAGAGGAAAGCCAATGCCTTCCGCTTCAAGGACGACGGCCTTGTTCCGAGCCATCCGTCCTGGCCGCTGATCGTTTACCGCGGCGCCGTGACATTGCCGGACGGTCTCGATCCGGCAGCCGTCTTCGAGGAGCTTTTCAAGGCGAATGGCTGGGGCGACAGCTGGCGAAACGGCATCTACGACTATGTCCACTATCACTCGCGCATCCATGAGGTGCTGGGCATTGCGCGTGGCACGGCCAAGGTGCGCTTCGGCGGCGACAAGGGCCGCGCGCTCACGGTCAAGGCCGGCGACGTGGCGGTCCTGCCGGCTGGCACCGGTCACCAGCGGCTCTCGGCTTCCGACGATTTCCTCGTCGTCGGCGCCTACCCGCCCTCCGGCACCTATGACGAATGCACCAAGCCCGAGCAGCACGCGGAAGCGCTACGCACGATCCCGAAGGCGAGCCGGCCGCGCAAGGACCCGGTCTATGGCCGCGACGGACCGTTGCTGAAGGCGTGGGGCGAACGCTGAATGCAAGCGCCGTCGCCATCGAGCGTGGCCATCCCCACCTACGCCTTCAGCAAGGAAGCAGCGGCCGGCGATTTGAAAGCGTAGCGGCGGCGCTTCGCCTACGGGTACTGCGCCTTCTTCGGCGCGTAGATTGCCGGATCGAAATCCAGTTCCTTCGGCAACGGCTGGCTTGAGCACTGCAGATGCATCTGCCGGGCGAGAAGCCGTCGCTGCTGCTGCTCATGCTCCTTCACCGCTGCCACCATCCCCATGCTGTACGGTCCGAGCAGGACGCCAAAACCCCAGCCGGGGTGCTCCTTTTCGCGCGCCTCGTAGTCCGAGGCCGCAATGCGGGCCTGCTGGCAATCCGGCGAGGCCCATTTCGGGTCCTGCTGCGATAGCTTCGCTCCGTAATCGACCGGAGAGGTCACGCATCCAGCCAGCGCCGCGCCCAGCGCGAGGATCATTGCGATTCGCATCCACAAGCCTTTCCTAATGTGCGGGCGAGAAAACACAGAAGGAGGCTTCGGGCAAGCATCCGCCGGCGAGAACCAAAATCGCTTTCGAGCTGCAACCGGCCTGCGGGACGCGCGTTGTCCAAGCAGCCTACCTCATGGAGCCCACACCAATGCCCGCCAAGCGTTTCTCTCAGCCCGTCGCAATCTTCGTCGGGCTCGGCTTTCCGCGCGACATTAACACCGTCTTCGAAGCCTATCAGTTTCTCGACGATTGGGCGGGGAGCCGCAGCCCGACCTACGCGACGACCGTCGCGCTGTGCCGGGCGGCGCTCGCCGGTGAACAGGATGCCGAAGCCGCACGCGTCGCCTTCGAAGCGTTCGCGAGGTCGCGCGGCATTCTCGCTGCGGAAGCGATGGAACTCGCCGCGGCGCGCGCCGCGCAGGAATGGATGGCTGCGTGACCGATCGCTATCGATCTCTCAAAATTTCCGGCTGACATAAGGCGATCCGCCGAGGCCGAACCGCCACTGGGCCTCCACGCCCTTGGTGATGCCGATCCTGCGTCCGCTCAGGATGGCGGCCGCGTTGGTTTCCGAGGCGGCAAACTCGAAGGGCGGCGCGATGAGCGACAGGCCGTTATGCGAGCCGTCGACGCCCATCGCCTGGCAGAGCTTGCCCGGGCCGGAGCAGAGCAGCCTGTCATCGTCGGTTCCCCGCCTGTCGCGCATGGCGGCGATGCCGGATTGCGGCTGGATCGCGCGGATCAGCACCGCGCTGCCCGGCAGGCACACCGCATTCAAGCACCAATGCAGGCCGTAGGAGCGATAGACATAGGCCGTGCCGGGGGCGCCATACATCGGCGCGTTGCGCGGCGTGCGGCCGCGATAGCTGTGCGAGGCCGGATCGTCGGGGCGATAGGCCTCGGTTTCGACGATGATGCCGCCGACGCCGTTGAGGCCGAGCCGCGCGCCGATCAACGCGCGCGCCACAGTGACGGCTTCGCGCGCGAAGAAATTGTGGTGCTGGTCGGCGTGAGCGCTAGGCGGCATGGCGGTCAACGTTCGTCAGGTAGGCCATGATCATCCTGCGGCACTGATCCATCGCGTTCGCCGGCGACGCTGACCGGGTGCCGTTCGATGGCGCGGTGGACCACGTTCTCCAGGAGCGTCTCGATGAGCGCCGCCGCGTCGCCGAGATCGAGGTCGGGCGCGATCTCGCGCCGGTGTCGATCACGCGGTCATCGAGAAACCGGAGCACGTTCGGCCGGGCTATTGCCTGCGCTGCCGTGCTGAGATTCAAATCCTCGGACCTGCCGAACGATCGGCGGCCTGCTCGCGACGGCAAACACAATCCGCGCTAAGCCAATCCCTATGAGGCCGGCCGCCGCTTTCACGAGCGCATCCTGGAGCCGAGCGTGCCGGCCGGGATCGACCGCCTGCAGCAGTTCCAATACGCCGGCCGCGGCGCAGACAAGCAGCATTGTATGCATCAGGCGGGCGCGGAATCCGAACGCCAAGGCAAGGCCGAACAGGGCATAGGCCAGGGCGCGTTCCATGTTCGCCTCACCGAGGTGCGGCCGCATTTGGATAGGTGAGAGCGTGGCGAACGTGATGGCCGCCAGCAGCACGAGCGCGGTAAAACGGGAGATCGAGGTCATCTCCGCTCATACAAGCGAAAAGCCGACATAACAACAGGCGCCGTGCAAGGATGCGAATGAGGAGTGAGGACCGCCGCCTTCAGCTCGCTCACCCCAGCAAATTGCGCGCTGTGCGCATGAAGATCTTCGAGCCGATCGGGATCAGGTCGTCCGGGAAATCGTAGTCGGGGTTGTGGAGCGCCGGGTAACGCTCGCCGGCGCCGAGGAAGAACATCGCCGACTTGGCGCTGTGGCCGAAGATGCCGAAATCCTCCGAGGCGCGCATCGGCAAGGCTTCCTCGCCGCGCGAAACGCCTTCCTCGTCCAGCGCGCGCTCGAGATGCTCCACCGCGTCCGGCGCGTTGACGCTGGCCACAAAAATCTCGTGGTAGTCGTGGCGGACGGAAAGGCCGTGTTCGGCGGCGATCTTTGCCGCCAGCGCCTCCGCCGCTGCAACCAACGCCGCCATGCGCTCGTCGCGGCGGGTGCGCAGCGTCGCCCACACTTCGGCGTAGCCGGGCGCGATGCCGAACACCGCTTCACCCATCGAGCAATGGGTGACGGTGACCATAGCGAAATCGTCGTCGGCGAAGGTGCCGCACCCGAGCGCCGGCAGCTGCGGCATCAACTCACTCACCGCCAGCATCGGCGAGCTGCCGGTTTCGGGCATGGAGGAATGCGCGGTCTTGCCTTCAAGCACGATCCGCAGGCCGCGCGAGGCGCAATTCACCACGCCGGGTTTGAGCCTTACTTCGCCGAACGGCACGCCCGGCAGATTGTGCAGCGAGAAGGCGAAGTCAGGCTGGATCTCGGCAAAGCGCGGATCGGCGACGACGCCGGCCGCGCCATTGCCGGTCTCTTCCGCCGGCTGGAACATCAGCACCACGCGGCCACGCGCCGGCCTTTGGCGCCCGAACTGGCGACCGAGCGCAGCCAGGATCGCGGTATGCCCGTCATGGCCGCACATATGCGACTTGCCGGGCACCTGCGAGGCATGCGCGACGCCCGAAAGCTCATGGATCGGCAGCGCGTCGAGCTCGGAGCGAAACAGCACCGTCGGCCCGGCTAGCCCGCTGTCATAGACCGCCGCCACGCCGTGGCCGCCGAGCCCGATCAGCACCTTGTCCGGCCCGGTATCGGCGAGGAAGTCGACGACCTCCTTTGCCGTCTTCTCCTCCTCGTTGGAGATTTCCGGCTGCCGATGCAGCTTGCGCCGCCATTCCGTCAGCTCGACCAGGTCTCGATTGGTCAGGGTCACGTCCGTCTCCGCGCGATTTGCAGCTCACACAATCACAATAGGGTTCTGCTCGCGCCGTGCCATGCCGATCAATTCAAATAGTCCATGGGCGAATTCGCTGACGCAGTTTGACACCTCCAGCGACTATCCCGACGATTTTCCTTGCCAAAGCTGCAAGCGCCGCCGTCGTGGCGTCGGTTTTGGCGCGGGAAGCAGAAATGAGCGATGCGCAAGAACAGCTCGACCTAAAGGAAATTAACGTAATCCGCGCCTTGCTGGCGTCGAGGCCGCGGCCGGTGGGCTGGGACGAACGCCGGGCGCGGCTCGACGAGGTCGGCTCGTCCTGGCCGGTCGCGGACGACATTCGATGCGAGGCGGTGACTTTCAGCGGCCTCGCGGCCGAGTGGTCCTTGGCGCCCGGGTCCGACACGGACAAGGCACTGCTCTTCTTCCATGGTGGCGGTTACTGCTCCGGCTCGATCAAAAGCCATCGCCGGATGGTGACAGAGGCTGGCCGGGCAATGGGCATGCGCACGCTTGCGGTCGGCTACCGGCGCGCGCCGGAACATCCTTTCCCCGCCCAGCACGAAGACGCGCTCGCGGCGTGGCGCTTCCTCGCCGGGCAGGGGATCGCGCCGGATCGCATCGTTGTCGGCGGAGACAGTGCCGGCGGCAATCTCAGCCTGTCACTGGTCGGCCGGTTGCGCGCGGCGGGCGAGCAGTTGCCGGGCTGCCTTTGGGTTGTCTCACCCTGGACGGATCTTTCGATGTCCGGGGCGACATTGTCAGCCAAGGACGCGATCGACCCCATCATCCACCGCGCTTATCTGGAGGAACTGGCGGGCGCCTATGTTCCCCATGATGTGGACCGGCGCGATCCGCTGATCTCGCCCTTGTTTGCCGATCTGAGCGGATTTCCTCCGATGCTGATCCAGGTCGGTTCGGCCGAGACGCTGCTGTCGGATGCGACGCGGCTTGCCGAGGCGGCCGGGGTTGCGGACGTTAAGGCACGCCTCGAAATCTGGCCGCATATGATCCATGCCTGGCCGGTCTGGAATGCTGAGTTGAGCGCCGGGCGGCGCGCGCTTCTGAGCGCGGGCAGCTTTGCCCGTGAATTTGTGTAGTCTAACTGGCGGGCTGACAGGATCCGTTTATTCCGACTTGCCCGATTCGAGCAGCTCGATGAACGACATCTGTGGCCCGCGTCGCCTGGCCGGCCTGGCCGCTTGCGGACATTTGGGGGCGAGCCATACGATCGTCACCGGAGGAACGAACTGCGGTTTCCCGCTGCAGCTCGAGCCAATTCGCTTCGGAGAACCATGCCGCATTATCCAGACGCAATGCCTCTATCGAAAACCCTGTTCGAGCGAGCCAAAAAGGTGATGCCGGGCGGGAACACGCGCACCACGGTCTTTGTCGACCCGTTTCCGATCTATGCCTCGCGCGGCGAGGGGTGCAGGGTCTGGGATGTGGACGGCAACGTCTATTACGACTGCATCAACAATTTCACCTCGATGATCCATGGCTACACGCAACCCGATGTGGCCGCCGCGGTGATCGACCAGTTGCCGTTCGGCACGGCCTTCGGCACGCCGACGGTCAGCGAGATCGAGCTTGCCGAGCTGCTGGTCGGGCGCCTGCCCTCGGTCGAACGGATCCGCTTCGCCAACTCCGGCACCGAGGGCGTGATGATGGCCATCAAGGCCGCGCGCGCCTTCACCGGGCGGCCGAAAATCGTCAAGATCGAGGGCGCCTATCACGGCTCATACGACTTCGCCGAGGTCAGCCTGGACAGTTCTCCCGCCAATTGGGGAGACATGCCGAATTCGACGCCCTATGCGCGGGGCACGCCGCGCGGGGTGCTGGACGATGTGATCGCCGTGCCGTTCAACGACAGCGAAGCATTGCGCGCGGTCTTCGCCGCTGAGCGCGATACTATCGCCGGCGTGCTGATCGATCCCATGCCGAACCGCGCCGGTCTCATTCCGGCTCGGCAGGATTATCTGCGCGCCATGGTCGAGATCGCCCATGCTGCGGGTGCCCTGGTCATCTTCGACGAGGTGATTTCGTTCCGCCTCGGCTATTCGGGCGCGCAAGGGCTGTGGAGCATCACGCCTGACCTGACGGCGCTGGGCAAGATCATCGGGGGAGGCTTTCCCGTGGGCGCCGTCGGCGGCCGGGCCGACATCATGGCGGTGTTCGATCCGACCCAGGGCAAGCCCGCTTTGCCGCATGGCGGCACCTTCACCGCCAATCCGGTGACGATGCGCGCCGGGCTTGCCGCGATGCGGGCGCTGACCAAGGAAAGCTTTGCCCATCTCGATCGCCTCGGCGCGTTGTTGCGCGACGGGGTCGCCGCCTCATTGGGCAAGCATGGTCTTGCCGGCCAATGCGTCGGGCTGGGCTCGCTCTTCAAGGTCCATTTCACGTCGCATCCCGTCACGGATTACCGGTCCGTCTATCCCGGCCAGGCCGAACGCAGGAAGCTCGATGCCTTCCACAAGGGCTTGCTTGGCCGCGGTGTCTTGTCGGCCAGCTATGGCCTGTTCGCGCTGTCGACACCGATGACCGAGGCAGACGCCCGCAACATTCTGCAGGCGATCGACCAGACCCTGGGCGAGATCGCCCGCCGGTCCTGAGACAGGCGGGCAGGAGGACCACAGATGACAGCTTCTCCTCATGTGGTGGTGATCGGCGCCGGCACTTTAGGTTTGTGCTCGGCCCTCCACCTGGTCGAACAGGGCGCGCGCGTCACCGTGCTTGAAGGCCAGTCGATCGCCTCCGGGTCGAGCGGCAGGTCGGTCGGCGTGGTCGGGTCGCAATTCACCGATCCGTTCGAGATCATGCTTCGCGTTCATGCGCTGCGCCGCTTCCGCCGATGGGAGAGCCAGGGGCTTGGCTTCAACCATATCGGTTACCTGCGCCTGGCGCGCACGCAGAAGCAGATGGAGCTGTTTGCGAAGTCGGTGGAAATTCAGGAAGAGGCCGGCCTGCGCTCGCGACTCTATCGTGCGAACGAGCTCAAGGAACTCGTGCCGCATATCAACCCGGATGGGCTGGAGGGTGGGCTGTTCGGGCCCGACAATGGCTTTCTCGACCCTCACGAGATGTGCACCTTCCTGGCGCAGATGGTCCGCGCCCAGGGCGCCGAAATCCGCCAGTATCGCAAGCTGCTCGGGGTAAGGCGGCGGGCGCGCGGCTACACGCTGAAGACCAGCGGCGATCCGATCGATTGCGATGCCGTGGTCAATGCGGGAGGAGCTTGGGCGCCTCACGTGGCCGAACTCTTCGGCCAGCGCCTGCACATTTGGCCCGAGCGTCACGAGGCGGTCGTCATCCATCTCGACGAGCCGCTCGGCTACACGATGCCGATGGTCATGGATCTGGTGAACGGCGAGGGAAGCGGGCTCAATTTCCGCCACGAAAAAAGCACCGAACTGATCGCCGAGATCCACAAGGTGGACTCGCTCGCGCCGGCGGACCCCGACAACTACAACGACCAGTGCGAGGAACAATCGAAGGTCAGACTGGCGGAGCTTCTCCTCGAGCGGCTGCCCGATCTGCCGGGCGCGAGGCTTGGCCGCGGCTGGGCCGGCCTTTACCCGGTGACCGCCGACCATCGCCCCTTCGTCGGTCCGATCGATGCTTCCGAGCCGACACTGGTGACCGCTGCCGGCGCCGGCGGCTACGGCATCCAGCTGGCCCCGGTGATCGGGCAGATCGCGGCCGACTGGGTTCTTCACGGCGCCCCGGTTTCCGCGCCCGGCACGGAGAGCCTGCTGCCGTCGGCAGCGCGAAATATTGCTCTTAGGTGATTGAGCGGTGGAGCTTGGCAGGATGTCGAAGTCGGCGTCACGCGCCTAGGGAACGCGCCGGCGTCTTCTGAGCGTCGGGTCGCATGCTCGAAACACTTCTTAGGCCATCGGCGCTTCGCGCGGAACCATCGGATCGAGAGCAGGTTGGTTGTGCATCTCAGTTTGAGAGACAGTCACAGCTCAAGGGAGAACCCGATGAAACTTCCGTGCAGAACTACAGCCGCCGCTGCTGCCTTGCTATTCATGAGCGTCCCGGTCCTTGCCCAGACAAGTGCTGCGCCGGAGCCCACGCCGATTCCGCAGAAGCCTGGACCGGCCGCGACACCGGAACCCAACGCTCAACCCGCAGGTCCGACGCGCGAGATGATCCGCCAGATGATCGACGACGCGCTCCAGGAGAAGCTGCAGGAAGATCGTTCGGCTGAACAGGGAGCCCGGCATGGCGGACGTTGGCACCGCGAGGACAGACAAGCGCGGCGCGACGCCGACAGAATGGCCGGCAGGCCCGATCGGATGGGACCGCGCATGATGCACCGCGCCAGGATGCAGATCATGTTCGCGATAATGGATGCCGACGGCGACGGCGCACTCTCGCAGGGCGAAGTTCAGGATATCGTCGGCAGGATCTTCAGCGCTGCCGACGAGGATGGTGACGGCAGCCTCGACCTGGACGAGCTCCAGGGCTTCATGCATGGCCCCGGTGGTGGGCACATGCGCTAGCAGCTCCGAAGCAAGATATCGCAGCCCGAGGCAGGCCACCTTGGCGACCGCTATCCATGGGACGCGCATATATGTGACAGTCAGGGATTGAGATATATTGCCGCCACGTCCTTAGGTCGCTGACGTTCTTTGAACGGGGGCATGACATGCAGGCGGTGCCGATAGCTCATCCGGCGGAACAGTCCGCCGTCGCCTCGATACCTTCGATCTCCGGCTATCCGGCCGCGGTGCTGTGCTGGCTGCTGTCGGCCGGCGTCTATATCGCGGCGAAATGGGTGGCGCCGGAAATGCCGCCCTGGGGGCTCTGCTTCTGGCGGCTTGCGCTCGCCTGCGCCATTCTGCTGCCGATCGTGCATCGCCATCACGGCGCGATGATCGCGCTTGTCAAATCCCGGCCGCTGGAGATCGTCGCCGTCGGAGCGATCGGTCTGACGCTCTGCCAGGGCATGATCTACCGCGGCCTCGCCGATACCGACGCGACCACTGCCGGCATCATCATGGCGCTGTCTCCGGTCATGACGATGGTGCTCGCGCGTTTCGTGCTTGGCGAGCCGCTCGGGCTTTGGCAGGCGCTCGGCGCGCTGGCAGCGCTAGCCGGGATGCTGGTGATTGTCGCGCATGGCGACCTGACGGCGCTGCTCCAGCTCCAGTTCAATCTGGGTGAACTGTGGATCGTCGGCAGCGCGTTCTGCTGGGCGCTCTACACCGTGCTGGTGCGCCATTCCAAATTCGGCATCGAGCTGTTGCCGCTGGTCGTGCTTCTGCTCGGCGCCGGCGCTGTCGTCGCCCTGCCTTTCCATCTGTGGGAACTGGTCAACGACGAACGCTCCGCCTTGAACGTCCATGGCTGGCTGGCGCTCGCCTACCTGGCGGGCCCGGGCGGCGCCCTGATGTACTATCTCTACAATCGCAGCGTGGCGACGCTCGGCGCCAGCCGGGCGAGCATGCTGCTCTATCTGCAGACGATGTTCGTCGCCATCCTCGCCTATCTGCTGCTCGGCGAGAGCCTGCATGACTACGATCTCATCGGCGCCGCCTTCATCGTCGCCGGCATCGTGCTGGCGACGGTGTTGAAGCCGCACGCGGCTCGCGTCGCGTAGCCCAAGCCCCCGCCAGGAAAGCTCTTACTGCATCGGCGCGGTCAAACCGCAATGCCCGACGTCCATCGGGGTTCGAATGAAACGGTCCGCAGCCCTGCCTTGCGCACCCGATCCACGAACACATCGTTGACGAACACCAGCGACGCCCGCATCGGCAGCTTGAACACTTCGGCGCTGCCGATCTTGTCCGCATCGAACGCGTAGCGCTCGATCGCGAGAATGTCGCCGTCGTCGAAATAGACGATCTTCGACCGCTTTCGGTCCAGCGCGTCGATCACGTTGGTGACGTTGAAGAGCCAGACCTTCTCGCCGCGCAATGGGATTAGCTCGCCATAAGGGCGCAGCGAGGCCTGCAGCGCATCGACGGCCGGCTTGCGCAGGAGTGGCGCGTGTCCGCCGAGCCAGGGGAAGTCGGAATAGACCGGATCGCGGTCCGCCACGCGCTGCATGACCGCCGGCTCCCAGGCGCCCAGTGGTCTTCCGTCGAGGGCTAAGAAAACTCGTAGTAGCTGTCATCGACCGGGAGCACCCATTCCTGACCGTCCACGACCGCGAACTCATAGATGGTCGTCATCGCTCGACGCTCCCCCATTTTGGCGCCCGGGTGCTGCCGCGCGACGTTGATCTGCGGCAGGTCGCGGGTCAACCGGCGAAAGCCGACGCCGTAATGGACATGTACCCTTAATGCGACTTCCAATTCAGTAATCGCTAATATAATCTGCAGCGGTACGGGGCGATTTCAATGCATCAGCCACGAAGGCGTATGGCGTTGGCTTGGCTGGTTTTAGCCGGCAATGCGGACGCTCACGACTGGTACTCAAACAAGACTGATCCGATCCTTCATCTTCAGTGCTGCGGCAACAAAGACTGCCACCCGATCGATTCCAGCAATGTTAGTCCAACTAGAGACGGCTATCTCGTAAGGCAACCTCAACCCTACTATAGGAATGATCCGCCTACAGGAACGTGGTTTATCCCAAGGGATCGCGTACAGGCTGCGCCGGATGAACGGTATCATATCTGCGAGACTTTGATGCAAACGGCTCGCGTCGGCAGATACAGGATGACATGGACATGTTTCTTTGCGCCCATGAGCACGGGCTCCATCGCGCGGACGGACCAGTCGGTGCTTTACGGCTTGTCGACACCCTGACACGGGAGCGGCCCGGAGCCCTTGTGGGTTTGGTGGCGAAAGGCAAGGGCCACCGGGCCTAACCGGCGGGGACCTAGTACGGGGACTTCGCTAAGAGGGCACCGGCTGATAGAAATATGCGCTAATGCTAATACAATTGAAACGCATCCCTAAGGACGATGGCCGGACTGGCCACCTTAGGTAAATATTGGCCGTGCGCATCGCATGCTCGGCCATTCGGACGACGGCAAGGGGTCGACGCCTATCTGATCTGGAACCCATGCGCGAGCGGATCGCGATCGTCCACGAAGATCGTATTGTGGCCGATAATTTGCGCCCATCCGCCGACGCTTGGCCGAATGCCTTTGAAGGGGCCAACGTCAACCTCCGCCTCGACACGGCCCTCGAAGACAGTGCCGATCAGGCTTTCCTGGCGGAAGCTATCGCCGACGTTCAGGCGGCCCTTGCCGTGAAGTTGGGCCATGCGCGCCGACGTTCCCGTGCCGCCCGGCGAACGGTCGATCGCCTTGTCGCCATAGAACACCGCACCGCGGCCGTCGGCATCGCTGCCCGAGGGCTTGTCGCACCAGATGGCGTGGTGGACTCCGCTTATTCTCTCGTCCTCGGGATGGACCGGATTGCAGTCATGCTCCAACGCGTCACGCAGACGCCGGCTGAGGTCGACGATGTCGCTGGCCGAAATGCCGTCCAAACCCTGCCAGTTTTCCTGCGGCTCGACCACCGCGTAGAAATTGCCGCCATAGGCGATGTCGACGACGAGCCGGCCGAGCCCCGGAACATCGACGCCGACATCGGCTGTATGCAGATAGCTCGCGACATTGAACATCCGCACGGCATCCACGAATTCGCCCGGCTTCTCGTACTGGATATCCACTCTTCCCGCCGGCGTCTCGATCGACAGCCTGCCTGGAACCCGCGGCGTAACGAGCCCTTCTTCCAGCGCCGCCGTAACCAGGCCGATCGTGCCGGCGCCGCACATCGGCAGGCAGCCGCTGACCTCGATGAAGATGACGGCGAAATCGCAGTCCTCGCGGTAGGCGGGATAGATGATGGCGCCCGACATGATGTCGTGCCCGCGCGGCTCGAACATCAGCGCCCGCCGGATCCAGTCATGCTCGCGCACGAAGAGCTCGCGTCGCTCGGCGATCGGGGCGTGCGGCAGCAAAGGGCCGCCGCCGGCGACCAGCCGAACGGGATTGCCGCAGGTGTGGGCGTCGATGCAGAAGAAGCTGCGGCGCATGATCTCTCCGTTCAGGCAGGCTTGGCCGCGCCGGGTGCCCGGCTGCGCTGCAGCGCGCCCCTCGACAGCCGGTCAAGGAAGATGGCGATCGCCACGATCGACAGGCCGGCCCGCAGGCCGAGCCCCATCTCCATGCGGGTCAGCCCCCGCGTCACCTCCGCGCCCAGGCCTCCCGCTCCGACGAGGCCGGCCAGCACGACCATCGCTAGTGAGAGCAGAATGCACTGGTTGAGGCCGACCAGCAGGGTGGGCGTGGCGGAGGGGATTTCTATCTTGAACAGGATCGATCGCGGCGAAGCGCCGGTTGCCTGCCCGAGTTCCAAAAGGTCCTTCGGCACCTGGTTGAAGGCGAGCGTCGTCAGGCGCAGCATCGGCGGTATGCCGTAAACGATCGTGGCGATGATCGCCGGCACGCGGCCGAGGCTGAAGATCATGACGGCAGGGATGAGATAGACCCACGGTGGCACCGTTTGCATGATATCGAGCACCGGCCGGATCGCGGCCTCGAAACTCTTGTAGCGCGATGCCAGGATGCCGAGCGGGAACGCGATCGACACCGAGATGATCACCGCCACCGTCACCAGCGCCAGCGTCTGCATCGACGCGGCCCAGAAGCCGGCCAGCAGGCAAAAGAGAAGCGCTACGGCCGTCACGACGGCAACCCTGATGCCGACGAGAAAGAAGGCCAGAGCAACGGCCAAGACGATCGTCACATAGGCGGGCGGGTAGAGCAGGGCGGCTTCGATGGCGCTGAGCACCGCCTCGATCAGTCTGGCCACGGCATCGAAAAACGGATGGAAGTTGGTGTTCAGCCAATCCACGGCAGGGGCAAGGTAAGCCCCCGGCGAAAAGCGGAGCAGATCGAAGTTCATCTTACGCCTCCCTTGGCGCGGCTGGCCGCGCTTTGCGTGAGCCTGTCGAGCACCATGGTCAGGATGACGATGGCGATGGCGGCATTGATCGAGGTGGCAATGTCGAGCGTGCGCACGGCCGAATAGATCGTCTCGCCGAGACCGCCCGAACCGACGATGCCGGCGATGACCACCATGCCGAAGGCCATCATCAGGCTCTGGTTGATCCCCGCCATCACGCTCGGGATGGCGAAGGGGAGCCTGATCTTGACGAACATCTGCCATGGCGTCAGGCCGGTCGCGTGTCCCAGCTCCACGAATTCGCGCGGCGTCATGCGGATGCCCAGCGCAGTGAGCCGGATGGCAGGAGGCATCGCGACGATGAAGGTGGCCACGAGCGCGGTCGCCGGTCCGTAACCCAGGAGCGCGATCGCCGGAAGAAGATAGATGTAGGGCGGCAGCGTCTGGATAAGGTCGAGTATCGGCTCGAGGAACCGGTCGAACGCCCTGACGAAACCCGCCACGATGCCGATCGGAATGCCGAAGAGCAGCGCCAGTATGGTGGCGGTAATCACCAGGGCGAGCGTGCTCATGGTCTCGGCCCAGAGCCCCATGACCGCACAGAAGACCAGGGCAAGCCCGGCGAGAACGCCGGCGAGGGCGTTGATCAGCCGCCACGCGAGCAGCGCCGCGACGATCGCGATCACATAGAATGGCGCGAACTGCAGCAGCCAGAGGACGCCGTCATAGGTTCCTTCAAGCCCGGCTCTCAGCGTTTCGAACAGCCAGTCGCCATTGTCGCTGATCCAGCCGAGAGCCGTATCGGTCCAACTGTCGAACGTGTCGGTGATGGTCGAGATGTCCATGGTGCTCCTCCCGAGCTATGCCGCCACGAGTTCCCCCGCAGGCTTGCCGGCAACGCCGCGCAGCAGGCCGCGTATGGTGACGACGCCGACGACCGTTCCGCCCTCGACCACCGCGACGGCATCGCGATCGGACTGCGTGGTGAGGTCGATAAGCGCGCCGATGTCGGCCTCGGGCGACGTTTGGGGCAGGGCGTTCACGTCGCTATGCGGCTGCGCGCTCTTGTATTCGCTCACCGGCGTCATCACGGAGTGCGCCTTGACCAGATGAATCCTGGAAATGCCCGCCACGAAATCGGAGACGTAGTCGTCCGCGGGTTTTGTCACGATGTCCTCGGCCGTCCCGACCTGGACGATGACGCCGTCCTTCATGATGGCGATGCGGTCGCCGATGCGGATGGCTTCCTCGAGATCATGCGTGATGAAGACCGCCGACTTGCCGAGCGACTTCGTCAGCTGCCGGAACTCGTCCTGCAACTGCCGGCGGATGAGCGGGTCGAGCGCGCTGAACGGCTCGTCCATGAGGATGATTTCCGGGTCAGCCGCCAGGGCTCGGGCGAGGCCGACGCGCTGCTGCATTCCGCCGGAAAGCTCCGAGGGATAACGCGATGTCCAATCGGCGAGCCCGACCTTTTCGAGGGCAGCGCGGGCGATCTTGTTGCGTTCTTCCTTGGCGACGCCTCGCACTTCGAGGCCGAAGCCGGCGTTTTCGAGAACCGTGCGGTGCGGCAGAAGTGCCACGCTCTGGAACACCATGCCGATATTGCGGGCGCGCATGTCGCGCAGCTCGGCGGCATTGAGCTTGGCGATCTCCTTTCCCTTGACCGTGATCTTGCCGAGGCTGGGCTCGATCAGGCGATTAAGCAGCCGGATCAGCGTCGACTTGCCGCTCCCCGAGAGGCCCATGATGCAGAAGATCTCGCCGCGGCGGACCTGGAGCGTGGCGTCGGCAACACCGACCACGCAGTTGAACTCCTGCAGCACCTGCTTTTTGGAAAGCCCGCGCTCGGAGATCGCCTTGACGGCGGCCGAGGCGCGGCTCCCGAAAACCTTCCACACGGATTTGCAGTCGACCAAGACTTCGTTGGGGGCATTCACGGTCATGTTCATTGCCTTCCCCATGGGCCACCAAATGGCCATCGTGTTTGGAGGCGGGCAGCCGGTTGGGCGGCCCGCCGTTGGTGTGGTTACTCGGCCTTGATGTTTTCCCAGCGCTTCAGGAGGTCGGCGTGGGCGTCGGTCCAGGCCTTGACGGCTTCATCCATCTTCTTGCCGTCGCTGACCGCGCCGTTGATCGCGGTGATATCGGCGAGCGGCACATAGACCGAGGCGATCACCTCGCGGGCATGCGGATGGTCGGCCGAAAAGCCCTTCTTGGCGATCCAGTAGTAGCTCTGCGGCGGCGGGAAGATGCCCTTCGGATCCTTGAGGAATTTCACAGGATATTTCTGCATCATCCAGGACGGCTCCCAGATGGTGACGGCAATCCATTCCTTGCGGTCGACGGCCGACTTCAGCGCTGCGGTCATCGCGGCGGTGCTGCCTTCGACCAGCTGGAGCTTCAGGCCGTATTCCTTGACCGCATTGGCGGCGTCGCGCATCAGGCCCGAACCCGGTTCGATGCCGACGATCTTGCCGCCGAACTTGTCGGCGTTGTCGTTGAGCTGCTCGGTCGAATCGATGGTCACATAGTTCGGCACGGCAATCGCCTGGTAGAGGCCGTGCGAAACCGGAGAGATCTTCTCGAGGCGCTTCTTGTTCTTGTCCCAGTAATCCTGCGCGACATAGTCCGTCTGCGAGGCGAGCAGTTGAATATCGCCCTTGGTCAGCGCGGCGTAGGCGATGCCCCATTCGGAAAAATCGACCACCTTGACGGTGTAGCCGGCGTCCTCCAGCACCTTCTTGGTGATGCCGGTGATGGGGGTAAGATCCTCCCACGACATCGTGCCAACGGTGATTGTCTTTTCTTCCGCCTGAGCGGACAGCATGGTCATCCCGACCATCGCGGCAGCGCAGAGCGCTTTCCACAACGTCTTCATGTTTCCTCACTCCTTAGTTATCGTTTCCATTCCCGTTCGAAGACTTCGCGGTCTGCTCGGTCTTCACATTGCGCGGCGAGAGCTCATCCCTCGCGGCCAGCACGCAATTCCTGCAAGCGGATCACCGTGTTGATGCCCATCCACGCGAACGGCTCGGGAGGAAGCCGCGCGGGTTGGGGTTGATCCGCATATTTGTCGAGCATGTTCGAGCGGGTGCCGGTCGCGAGATCGGCGGCCATGACGCCCGCGAGCGTGCTTTTGACGGTCCCAAGGCCGTTCTCGCAGCACGCCGAGTAGAGGCCTTCTTCGATCTCGCCGAAGGCCGGCACGTGGTTGCGGCTGAGGCAAAGCCGTCCGGCCCAGACATATTCGAACGGCACGTTCTTGAGGTCCGGAAACCTGGCATCGAGTGACGACCGCTGCTCGGCGGCGATGCCGGCCAGGCGCCTCTCGCTGACCCGAACGGGCCAGTCATAGGTGAACCGCGTCCGGATCACGACCCGCGAGAGCCCGTCGCTGGTTATCTTCCTGACCGTGGCGCCCATCGGATCGGCCGGAAGCAAGGCCCACCGGTCCTTGCCCGTTGACTTCGCGGTGAAAGGGGCGGTCATGGACGCGTAGGTGAAGATGTGCATCAGGCGGCCGCGGAAATGGCCGAAATCGTCGATATGGCCGTTGACGCCGAGGATGACTCTCGGCGCGGTAACGCTTCCGGTGCGCGACACCGCCTTCCACGCTCCTGCGGCCCGGGTCAGCTTGAGCACCGGCGAGTGCTCGAAGATGTCGACTTTCGGTGCGAGCCCCGCGGCGAGCCCGCGGATATAGTCGGCCGGCTGGATCATCACCGCGCCGGGCGTGTAGAGGCCGGCGAGGTAGTAGGACGACCCGGTGATTTCCTTCATCTCGTCCGCGTCGAGGAAGCGATGCTTTTCGCCGATCGCCTTGAGCGAGCGGCCGTAATTGGCATTGAGCTTCAGCCCGCGCTCGGTCGCCGCAGCATTGATCTTGCCCGACGGATCGAAGGTGCGCGCGGACATGCCGTATTCCGCAGCCGCCTCGGCGGCGAAGGCGATCGCGAAGCGGTTCTCGGCAATCTCGGCCTTGGTTTCGGCCTCACCGGCGACCGAATATTCGCCCGAGGACAAATTGTGCGGGGTGTCGATCATATAGCCGGAATTCCGGCCGGCGGGGCCTTTGGCGACCTCTCCGGCTTCCAGCAGGACGATCCTGTCGCCAGGCCGCAACTGGGCGAGCCGCCGCGCGGCGGAGAGGCCGGCGAAGCCGCCGCCGATGATCAGCCAGTCGGCCTTGATGTCGCCGTCAAGCGTGCGGACGGGGAAGCAGCGTCTGCTGATCGCCTCCCAGCCAGAGATTCCGGATTCAGCCGGAAGCCGCTTGACGACGAGATCGCTCACCGGACGGTCTCGTCGACCGAACGGTCGGAGACGTCGATCCAGACCGTCTTCAACTCGCAGTAATTGTCATGCGCGAAGACCGACTTGTCGCGCCCGCCGAAGCCGGATTCCTTATAGCCGCCGAACGGTGTCGTCGCGTCGCCTTCGCCGAAGCAGTTGACGGTGACGACGCCGGCGCGGATCTCGCGCGAGAGCTTGATCGCCTTGCGCAGGCTCCCCGTATAGACGGACGCGGTCAGGCCGTAATTCGTGTCGTTGGCGAGCGCGATCGCCTCGGCCAGCGAGGTGAACGTCGTCACCGAAAGGATCGGCCCGAAAATCTCCTCCTGGAAGAGGCGGCTCGCAGGCGTGACGCCGTCGACGACGGTCGGCTCGATATAGGCGCCCTTATGCGTGGCGCCGCCATGGGCGACCGAGAGCTTCTCGGTCTTCACGTCGCCGAGGAAGGATTTCACCTTCTCGAAATGGGTCTTGCTGACCAGCGCGCCGATGCGGTTTTCCGGATCGAGCGGATCGCCGGTCTTCCATTCGCGCATGTAGGCGCCGATCCGCTGCAGCAGCTCGTCCTTGATCTTGGCGTCGACGATGAGGCGCGAGGTGGCCGAGCAGTTCTCGCCCATGTTCCAGAACGCGCCGTTGACCACCTGTTCGGCGACGAGGTCGAGGTCTTCGGCGTCGTCGAGAACCACGGCCGGGTTCTTGCCGCCGCATTCCAGCACGACGCGCTTGAGGTTGGAGTCGGCCGCGTAGCGCAGGAAACGGCGGCCGGTCGGCGTCGATCCGGTGAAGGCCACCATGTCGACGCCCATATGCATGCCGATCGGTTCGCCGACCTCGTTGCCGCCGCCCGGCACGACATTGAATACGCCGGCCGGGATGCCGGCCTCATGGGCGAGCTCCGCGACACGCAGCGTGGTCAGCGTCGTCTCCTGGGCAGGCTTCACGATGACCGAGCATCCGGCCGCAAGCGCCGGGCCGATCTTCCAGGCCAGCATCAGCAGCGGAAAGTTCCACGGCAGGACGCAGCCGACGACGCCGACCGGTTCGCGCACGACCATGGTCAGCGCCTTCGAGCCAACGGGCGCGGTGTTGTCGTAGAGCTTGTCGATCAGCTCGGCATGCCAGCGGATGGTATGGATCGTGTCCGGCACATCGACCGTCTGGCATTCCCGGATCGGCTTGCCGCTGTCGAGGCTTTCCATGACGGCAAGCTCGTGGCGGTTGCGCTCCAGAAGCTTGGCGAATTTGAGCAGGACGGCCTTTCGCTCGCCAGGCGCGAGATGCTGCCAGCGTCCGTCGTCGAAGGCTTCCCTGGCCTTGGCCACGGCGAAGTCGACATCGCTGGCGTCGCAAGCCGCGATCTCGGCAAGCACGTCGCCGGTCGCCGGATTCGTCGTCTTGAAGGTCTTGCCGGAATTCGCCGGGCGGAAGGCTCCGTCGATGAAGGCGTTGGTCGGGAATTGAATCTCGGCGGCGAGCGCCTTGTATTCGGCGGCGGTCAAAGGCTCATGCATTGGTTTGCTCCCGACGTGATCTGGGCGACCGTGCGCTTCAGCGTGGCGACGACAGTCTGGAGGGATCGCTTTTCTTCCGAATTGAGAGGCCGCAGTGGCGCGCGCACGCCGCCTGTCTTCAGGCCGATCAGCTCGCATCCATGCTTGATCGACTGGACGAACTTGCCGCATTCGAGAAAGTCCATCAGCGGCAGCATCGCGCTCATGATGGCGCGGCCCTTGTCGAAGTTCTTTTCGAGCACGCAGGCCTCGTAGAGCGCGACGTGCTCGCGCGGCAGGAAGTTCGAGCCGGCGCAGACCCAGCTCCTGGCGCCCCAGGCGAAGAATTCCAGCGCCTGGTCGTCCCAGCCGCAGGAGAGCGAGATGTGCGGGAACTTGCGGGCAAGCCGGTGCAAATTGCCCATGTCGCCGGAGCTTTCCTTGATGGCGACGACGTTGCGGGATTTGCCGACGCGGGAGAAATACTCCTCGCTCATCATCACGCCCATGCGGGCTGGATAGTTGTAGAGCATGATCGGCAGGTTGGCCGCGCGGTCGACGGTGAGCGCATGAACAGCATTCTCGCGCTCCGTCGGCAGGGCATATGGTGGCGACGAGACGAGGATCGCGTCGGCGCCGATCTCCTTCGCCGCCTTGGCGTATTCGACCGAATCTTCGGTCCTGGTAGCGCCTGTGCCGATGACCAGCGGAAGGCGGGTGCCGATCACCTGCTTGGCGTAAGCGCCGAGGTCGAAGCGCTCCTGGGCGCTCTGGGCGTAGTATTCGCCGGTCGATCCGCCGACGATGATGCCGTGCACCTTGGCTTCGATCAGTGACTCGAGAACGTCGGCAAAAGCGGCGTTGTCGATCTGACCGTCCGGACCGAGCGGCGTCACCGCCGGCGTGTAGATGCCCTCAAACTTCAAGACATTTCTCCATCGATGGAGTGGCCGTTTCGACCAATGCGTCATTCGGCAAAACGAAGGCCATCCGCGAATTCCCAAGCGGGAATTCGCAGCGCTCGAAACCGGTTGATCGCGTTTGATGACGCGGAAGATTGCACGTCAGCATCCGAGAGTCAACAGATTGTATAATTTGCGTACACATAAAAAATATGGCACGAGTACAATCCCGAGAGCGCGCCGCCACCCGGCCCGTGGCGCGGGGGGCGTTCGCTAGTTGGAGGACTCGCGGGACCAGCCGATCCGATAGATCCGCCCGGTCTGCGCCCCTTCGATGCTCTTGACGTATCCGAGGGCGGCTTCACTGGCCGGAACTGCTTTCGTGCCCCGGAAGTAAGGGGCATAGATTGGCAGCGACTCCTCGATCACCGTCGGACTGACAAGGTTGATCCGCAGCCCTCGCTTCATCTCTATGGCTGCGCCGCGAACGAACCCCTCGAGCGCTCCGTTCACCAATGCAGCCGACGATCCTTGAGGCACCGGGTCGTCGTTGGTCAGTCCCGACGTCAAGGTGAAGGACCCTCCATCGCGAATGTATTCGAGCCCGTAGGTCACCAGATTGACTTGGCCCATGAGTTTGCTTTGCAGGCCGATTTCGAACTGTTCTGGCGTGAACTGGTCCAGCGGAGCGAAGTGGACTTCCCCCGCCGTACAGACCAGCGCGTCGAAGCTGCCGATTTTCTCGTAAAGGTTCCTGATCGAGTCGGGCTTGGAGATATCGACGCGCAAGTCGCCCCTGGTGCGACCCACGCGAACCACTTCATGCCGGGAATCCAATTCGGCAGCGACTGCCGCGCCTATCGTGCCACCGGACCCGACAACGACGACTTTCATCACACGGCCTCTCGACAAAATGATGAGTTGGTTCGTGGCCCTGGGGCTGCGCCCGATTCCTGACTGACATCGCAGGCGACGATTGCCGTCGCCGCCTGCGCAGCCGAACTGGGCTATTTTTCAGCCATCACCGACCAGCGGTCGACCAGGTCCTTGTTCTGGTTCCACCAGTCGTCGACGGCCTGATCGAACGTCTTGCCGTCCTTCACCTCGCCATTGATGGCGGTGATGTCCTCGATCGGCACGTAGACGCTCGCCAGCGCCTCGCGGGCATGCGGATCCTTGGCGGAGAAGCCTCGCTTGCCGATCCAGTAATAGCTCTGCGGCGGAGCGAAAATGTGCTTGGGGTCCTTCAGGAACTTCACGTCGTACTTCATCACCATCCAGGATGGCTTCCACAGCATCGTGACGATGGGTTCCTTGCGTTGCATGGTCGACTGCAACTCCGCCGTCATGGCGGCGGTGCTTCCCTCGACGACCTTGTAGTTCAGGCCATAGGCCTTGACGGCTTCGCCGACCTCTCGCATGAGCCCCGAACCCGGCTCGATGCCGATGATCTTTCCGCCGACCTTGTCGCTGATCTGATTGAGCTGGTCGACCGAGTCGACGGGCACGTAGGACGGTACGACAAGGCCCTGGAACAGGCCGTGCGAGACGACAGAGATCTTCTCCAGCTTGGTCTTGTTCTTCTCCCAGTAGTCGGATGCGACATAGTTGATCTGCGAAACGAGAATGTCAGCGTCGCCCTTGCTGAGGGCGCCGAACGCAATGCCCCATTCGGAGAATTTCACGAGCTCGACCTTGTAGCCCTCTTTCTCCATGAATTTCTTGGTGATCAGGCTGACCGGAAGCAGATCTTCCCAGCCCATCGTTCCGATTGTGATGGTCTTTTCCTGCGCCTGCGCCTGCGCGGACGCGACGGCCACGAATGTGGCCACAACAAGTGTCAGTTTTCTTATTATGTTACGCATGCACGTTCCCTCCCATTAGGGCCGATGATAGGACCTCAGCCAAGCAGAGGCCCGAGCGAATGCCGCAGAGCCGCCTCTTGCTCGGACGAGAGCCTCCTTAGCGGCTTGCGGACGTTTCCGGTGCCGAAGCCGCGCAGCTGCGCTGCCCTCAGCACCGATGGTGTGTATGGCCCTCGCCAGATGAAAAGCAGCGACGGCAGCACCCGCTGCCAAAGCTGGAACGCCTCGTCATACTGTCTGGCGGTCACCAGCTCGTACAATCTGACTGCTTCGTAGGGCATGTAATTGGCTGCCCCCCAGATCACGCCGCGAGCACCGGCCAAGAGCGCGTAAAGCGTGGTCGTGTCGCAGCCGTTGAGGACAGCGCCTCGCGTGCGCAGGAACTCCTGGTGCACGGTGAAGTCGCCGGCGCTGTCTTTGATGTATCTGAAGTTCTTGAGCCCGCTGAGGCGGTCGAAAAGCCCCGCCGATACCGAAATCCCGGTCGCCTGCGGAATGTTGTAGCCGACGATGTCGATGCCGACAGCCGCATCGATTTCCTCGTAGAAGCTGAAAATGCCCTGCTCGTCGGATGGACCCTCGAAGTAGGGCGGCAGGATCATCAGGGCGTTCGCCCCGACGCACTCGGCTTGCCGAGACCGCCGGATCACCTCCTCCACGTTGAGCGCGGAGCTTTGGCAAATCACATTGCATCGGCCGGCCACGAGCTTGACGCCAACCTCATAGAGACGGTTGCATTCGCTTTCGGTCAGGTAGGGGTGCTGTCCGGTGCCGGATCCCAGCACCAGGCCGTGCACGCCGGCGGCAACATACTTTTCGACCAGTTCTTCGAAGATCGCGAAGTCGATCGCTCCATCCTCGTCGAATGGAGTCTGCATCGCCAGATTAATGCCCTTCAGGTCGCTCATTCCATTCCTCTTCGATTTGACTAAACCTCTGCGCCCGCCTGCTTGAAGCGAAGCGCCGTCACGAGGCGGACTCCCATGGCGGTGATCAGTCTTGGATAGGGTCTGCTTGGCTGGGCCCGGCCTTTCAGAATCTCGATCACCGGCGATGAAAGACCGGCAGCGACTTCGGCAACCGCCTTTCCGAACGCGGCGCCCCTGGCCACGCCCGTTCCGTTGCAGAAAGCGGCTCCATAGACGTTCTCTCCCAACTCGCCGAAGACCATGCCGCCGTTTTGCGCCAGCGTCAGGAGACCGCCCCAACTGGCCTCGAAACCGATGTGCGAAAGTTCGGGCCAGCGACGCTCGAACGCCACCTGCTGTTGAATTCGGGCCCTTTCGACGTCCTTCGCGGTCGTCTTGAAATCACGCGCGTAGGCGTAGACGTTCCGCAGGAAGAGCCTGTTGTCGCTGGTGCGCCGTACCGTCGTTCCGAAGCTGTTCGCCGGTATCAGTCCGTAAGCCTCTTTGTTGCCGACTAGCGAAAGCTCCCGCTCGGTTAGTTGCCTGGTCATGCTCGCGAAGGTGTAGAGCGGTATTGCGCGGTTTTCGAAAAAGCCGAACTTCGTGAGATAACCCGAGGCGCAGATAATTACCTTCGAGGCTCTTATCGTGCCGGTAAGGGTCTCGCAGACGTGCTTCGGAGTGCCAAACTGCACCGCCGTAATTGGGGTATTCTCGTGCACCGTCACGTTTGCCGGCAGTCGTTTTGTAGCGCTCTTCATATACTTGGCCGGCTGGACAAGTATCGTGCCGGGATGGTGTATCGCCTTGATGTAATGCCTGCTGCCGGTGATCGCGCGAATTTCCTCGCGCTCGGTCCAGCTGTACCTTTGTCCGAGCACGTCAAGGGCTTCGGAAAAGCGTCGTAGGTCCTCTACACCGTGGGCAGTGGCAGCACTATGGTACTTGCCCTGCGGATCCCAGTCGCAGTCGACGCCGTGGTCCTCAATGGCGCTTCGGATGTAGGCGATGCCGTCGAGGTTGACGAACAGTTCCTCCTTGTTGCCCTTGATGTCTTCGACGAAGTCCTGCTTGCGAGGGTTGTGGGCAAGGTCGATAACGAATCCCATGCATCGCCCTGACGCGTTGTTGCCGATGCGGCCAGCGTCAACCAAGATCACGGAGGCATCAGGGTTGAGTTCCGCAAAGCGGCGCGCCGCATGAAGCCCCATCCAGCCGCCGCCAATGACGAGACAGTCACAGACTGTATCGCCCTTTTGCGGGACAAGTGGGAGTTCGGGGCCTGATGCCAAGTACCACCCGGAATCGGTCGGTTCCGGATTGGGCAACTCGACGACCCTGCGTTCCTTCAACACTGTCCGATTGAGTGAATTCATGAGCAGCTCGCGACGAATGAGAGGACCTGAGCTTGTACGGTCCGCTCAAGCTCGCTTTGGATCGCCATTCGAATAGCCTAGCCAGCGCTCATCTCGTAGACGAAAAAGATAGCGTCTGATATCAATCAGCTTCATGTCGAAGCTCAGAAGCCTAGTTCCGTCCACACATTCCCTGTTTGTTTTTGAAGCAGCCGCTCGCACGTTGAGTTTCAAAAGCGCGGCTGCTGAATTGAACGTCACCCAGCCTAGCGTCTCTCACACGATCAAAACATTCGAGAGGCACTGCGGTACCGCGCTCTTCGCGCGAGACAATCGGGGCGTGCAGCTGACCGAGGCTGGGCGGCAACTCTATGACGAGGTTCGAACCAGCTTTCGTCGACTGGAGCAGAGGCTGGAGGCGATATCGGACGGGGGCACCAAATATATCACCTTCGCCGCATCCACGTCGCTTGCCGCTCACTGGCTGGCGCCGCAGCTCTATCATTTCCAAGAAGTGCATCCCGACGTCAGAATCAAGGTGGTGGCAACCGACCGTGACATCGAGCCCGACCATGAAGTCGACGTCACGGTGTGGGTTCGGCCCCGCGATTTCGAGCGAAGCAACAGCTGGTTCGTATGCGATGAGATCGTGTTCCCAGTCTGCTCTCCAGGATACCTGCTATCGCATCCCGCTCCCACCACAGTCGACGACTTGACCCATCACAAGCTGATCCACTCCTCGGACGCTTTTCGCAAGCGAATGAGCTGGGCCGAGTGGGTCGAGCTTGCCGGCGGCATCGGTAGTGAGATCAAGGAAGACATAGTTTTCAACGACTATCAGCTCACGCTGCAAGCGGCCCTCGCTGGCGAAGGGATATCGCTGGGCTGGTCTTTGACGGCCCAGCACCTCCTAAACAGGCGTCTTCTCGTTCGCCCGATCGAAAAGACGATTCAGACCGACAGAGCTTTTTTCCTGCTTTCTAGCGATGATGCCACGAGGAACAAACGGTGCAAGGTCCTGGTCGACTGGTTCCTGGCGCAATCGCGCGAACTTCGCACCGGGGACAAGCTGCCGCAGGCAATCGAATATCCCTCCCAGACATAAATTGGGTTTAAGGCCAACGCAAACTTTTGCGCATTCTCACAACCAGTTCCCACCCCTATCATTCCTTCCCATGAATTGAGGGCCGCTTCTGCGCCCCGCCCAGGGAAGCTACGAGAATGGATACTGATGCTCCGGTAGTCCGGCGCCGCGGAGGGCGATCTTCGGTCGTTGCTGCACGGGAGATGGAAAAGAGGCCTCGCGTTTCGACCATCAAGTACGGCATCAAACCGGTAGAGGCGGTCAGCGCCGAGCAGCTCGAACGGATCCACCAGGCTTCGCTGGCCATCCTGCGTGAAATCGGCATCGAATTTCGCGACGAGACCGCCATCCGGCAATGGAAGGATGCCGGCGCCGATGTCCGTGACCACCGCGTGCGCCTAGGGGGCGACATGGTCATGGACCTTCTCTCCAAGGCTCCGTCAAGCTTCGAAATGACGTCTCGGGATCCGTCGCAGCGCTTCACTATCGCGCCCGACACGATGACATTCGGAGCCATGCAGGGCGCTCCGAACATCCGTGACCTCCAAGGTGTCAGACGCGCCTCCACGATCGAAGATCTGCGGAACATGAATCGGCTGACGCAGATGCTTCCCGGTTTTCATATCGCCGGCGGCTTCACCTGCGAGCCGACCGATATAGCGGTGCCATGGCGCCACTTGCATATCAATCACTCGAGCCTGGTCGAGACCAACATGCCATTCTTCGGTCTCACAACCGGGCAGCAGCGCGCCGAGGACTCGATAGCGATGGGTCGCATCGTCCACGGCAAGGCGTTCATGGACGACAACGCTGTGATGATCGGACACGTCTCGGGAAACTCGCCGCTCGTCTGGGACGCGACGATGCTCGAAGGCCTGCGCGCTTTCGTCGAAGCGAACCAGGTGGTGCTGCTTTCCCCCTTCGTGCTTGGTGCGGCCAACACTCCGGCGGACATTCCAGCCACCATCGCACAGTTGAATGCAGAGGCGCTCGCCGCCCTCGCATACACTCAACTGGTCAAGCCCGGCGCCAAGATGATCTACGGGCAATACTCGGTTTCTGTGTCGATGCGTAGCGGAGCCCCGATGTCTGGCATGCCGGAGGTCACGCTGATCAACGCGGTGATCGGCCAGTTGGCGAGGCGGTACGGCGTGCCGTGGCGAACCACCGCGTCCCAGTCCTCGGCCAAGACTTTCGATGCGCAATCGGGCTATGAATCGGCGGTCGCCTATATGTCAGGCGCCAGCGCCAACGCAAATTTGATGATGCATGCGGGCGGCTGGGATGAGGCAGGGCTGGTCTGCTGCATGGCCAAGTTCGTCGCCGACGCCGAGCAGAATTTGCTGATCGAGAAGTACGCTCAAGGCATAACTTTCGATCATTTCGACGACGCGCTCGAAGCCGTGCGGCGCATCGGCCCCGGGGGGCACTATCTCGGCGACTCATTCACCCTAAAACGTTTCAAGGACGCCTTCATCGCACCCGAAATCCTCGACTACCTCAGCTACGAGCAGTGGAAGGTACAGGGATCGAAGGACATGGCGCAACGTTGCCGCGACAAAGCGAAGGCGATCATCGCGAGCTATGAACAGCCTTCGATGGACCCTGCGGTACGCGAGGAGCTCGACGCCTTTGTCGCGAAACGTCAGGAGGAGATTTCACCGAGCATCGCCTAGTCGCGGCGAGGGGATCGCGTTCGATTGGTCGCTGACGGCCCAATATCTTCTCGCAAACAAGCTTCTCCTGCGCCCGTTGCCGTCGGAAATAAGAACCGACAGGGCCTTTTTTCTGCTGACCAACGATCGTGCGGGCCAAGGCCGAAAATGGCGCGAGCTCGTGGATTGGCTCATGTCCCAGTCGAAAGAGCTTCGCGTGGAACGCGATTGACTCTCCGAGCTGTGCGACCGCCGCCGGACCGGATCATAGGCTCGATGAACGGCGAAAGCTTGCTTGGCGGCCGCCTGTCTCTCGGCCGGCCGCATCACGGCTTTCCGATCCGCCTGAACTGCTTGGGCGTCATCGAAAAGTGCTTCTTGAAGGTGCTGCAGAAATGTGCGCTGTCGCTGAACCCGGTTTCATAGGCGATCTCGGTGACGCTTCGCCGCCGGCTGGCCAGGAGCTCGCGCGCCGCGAGCAGGCGTATCCGACGCCAGAATACGGCTGGTGCGGATTGGAGATCGGCCAGGAAGGCCCGGTTCAGGCGCGCCTTGGAGGTGTTCAGGGAGCGCGCGAGCTCGTCGATCGAGCACGGCGCATCGATCCGCGTTTCCATCACTTTCACGGCCTCCACGGTCAGCCGCGACGCCGCCCCGAGCGCCTCCTCGTAAGGTTTCGTCCTGAGGACAATCCGAGGCTCCTCGGGTTTGAAGAGAAGATAGTTGAGGGCCTTTTGAGCCCTGCCGGCATTGCTGTAGTGGGCAATGAGGAACGCCGCGACCTCGATGGCCACGACGCTCCCCGGGCAAGTGACTATGTTGCCGTCGATGACATAGTTTTGGCTGGTGATCGGGCTGACATCCTGAAACCTGTCCACGAACTCGCCCAGAGTGTCGAAGTGCAAAGCGCATTCCCGATGCTTGAGAAGGCCGGCCTGCGCCAGCACGAAGCTGCCTGTGCATAAACCGACCATGGGAATGCCGCGCTTGCTCGCGGCCTGCAGATAATCATACGTCCCCGCCGCGATGTCTTTCATATCCCGCAGGAGCCCGCCGCACACGGCCAGGCAGTCATACGCGCCTGGATCGTCCAGATTTCCGTTCGGCACCATCTCGAGGCCGCAGCTCGCGCGCACCGGATGCTGCCCTGCCGAAATGAAATCCCACGCGAAATAGACCTGCCGGCTCTGATCCTCCCTGTCGGCGGCCAGCCGAAGCGCATCCACGAAGCTCGCCATCGGCGTCAGCGTGAAGCTCGGACAAAGGATGATGCCGATCTTCAGGTAGGGAAGTCCTACGCGATCCGGCGCTTTCAGCGCGGGTGTCAAGGCAAGCTCCTTCTCGCTTACGATAGCCTGCTCCAATTCTTATGAAAAACGTATCGAAATCGCAATTCGTGAATTTCGCGAACCGCTAATGTTCGGTCATCCCAATCAGGTGAGCGCTCACGGCGCGGAAACCAAAGATGACGCTGAAGCCGGCTTTCCCGAAAATCCTCGAGCCGCTTCAACTGCGCCACAAGACGCTGCGCAACCGGATCAATTTCGGGGCTCACACGGCCAACATGGCCGAGGACGGTCTGCCTGGAGCGCGGCACCTGGGCTACTACCTGGAGCGAGCCAGGGGAGGCGCGGCCATGATCGTGGTCGAGCCTATGCCGGTCCATCGCACGGCTCGGCTGACGCGCGGCAATTTCCGTCACGACGACGATGCGGTGATCCCCGGTTTCAGGGCCATCACCGATGCATGCAAGGCCGAAGGCGCGGTGATGGTTCACCAGCTTTACCATGTCGGCCAGCATGGGGATTACGACAATTCCTACTCGGCCAACTGGTCTCCATCCGGGCTGCCGTCTTACCACGATGGAGACGGTAGCCATCGGATGCGGCAAGCAGAGATCGAGGAGATCATCGAGAGCTTCGTTGGCGCCGCTGTCCGAGCCAGGGAATGCGGTTTCGATGGTGTGGAATTATTCGGCCCCTACAATTCGCTCATCGAACAGTTTTGGCTTCCATGGTCGAACCGGCGCGACGACCGCTGGGGCGGCTCGTTCGAAAACAGGATGCGATTCTCGACCGAGATCACCTCGCGCATTCGTGCGGCCGTCGGTGAAGAGTTCATTATCGGCCTCGCCTCGAGCATCGATACCTCTGTCGACGTGGGGATGAACACGGGACTGCTCCAGGAGATCGCCGCGTATCACGATACGCGGGCGCTGATCGATTACATCAGTTGCGGCACGGGCAGCTATTTCGACCACTCCTCGGTGATGCCGACCTTCCTGTTTGCCGACAAGCTTGGCGCTCCCAACGCCGAGGCGCTGAAACAAGTCTGCAAACACACCCGCGTCCAGGCGGAAAGCCATATCCGGACGCCAGAGAATGCCAACGAGGTCATCTCGTCGCGGCAGGCGGACATGATCAGCATCGTTCGCGGACAGATCGCCGATCCCTATTGGGTGAGAAAGGTGGAGAGCGGCAGGGACGCCGACATTCGCGGCTGCATCTCGTGCAACCAGATGTGCTGGGGAAGGCGGTCGAGAGACTATTGGATCTCGTGCCTCGTCAATCCTTCGGCCGGCCGCGAATTCGAGTGGAGCGGCGATCGCTTCGGCCCGGCCGAGTCGCCGAAGCGTGTGCTGGTGGTGGGAGGCGGCCCGGCCGGTCTTGAAGCGGCTCGCGTCGCCGCCGAGCGAGGTCACAGCGTGACGCTCGCGGAGGCCGGCTCTCAACTCGGCGGGCAGTTCAGGCTTGCGGGCTTGCAGCCTCGCCGGTCTCAAATCCTGGAGCTGATCGACTGGTACGAACGACAGTTGACCGGACTGGGCGTGACCGTTTTGTTCAATACCCCGCTCGATGCTGGGGAGATTGCCAGCCGCGACTTCGAGGAAATCGTCATTGCGACGGGCTCGCAGCCAGCAGGAACCGGTTTCCAGCGTGGACTGCCTGGGCAGGACCGCCTTCCGGGTGTGGACTTGCCCAACGTCTGGTCCGTCGAGGACGTCATGACCCGGACGGCACGGCTGGGCGACCATGTGCTCCTCATCGATGACACCGGTGATTGGCGGGGTCTCGGCACCGCTCTCGAAATCGCGGCGTCTGGCCATCGCGTCACAGTCGTCACCTCCTGGCCGGTGCTCGGACGTTACCTGCAGCGGACGGAAAGCGACGGCGTGGCGCGGGCCAAGCTCAGGAGCGCCGGCGGCGACTGGATAACCGACTCCGTAGTCAAGGAATGGCATGGCGACCGCGCGACGGTCAGGTGCCACCTCGACGGCGCCGAAACCGTCATCAGCGCCGACACACTGATCCTTGCGACCACCAACGTCTCGGACACGTGGGTGCTGGATGATCTCGAAGATCTGGCACCTGCGCTGAAGCCGAAGATCATCGGCGACGCCTTGGCGCCGCGGCTCGCAGTGGCTGCAATCTACGAGGGGAGGGTGCTTGGCCAATCCATCTAGGCCGCAGCCAACGGCCGGACAACGCCAGCAGTCGCCCCTCTTCGGCCAGCGACGCATCGAACTGGCTGGGCAACGCGTGAGAGACAAAAACCGTCAACAGGGAGCATTCGAAATGAAGTTTTTCAAAAGCGGAGGAACCCGCGTACCAAAAGCGATAACGCGCATGGCCAAGGACGCTCGTGAGGGCCTCATGGACCGGCGCGAATTCCTCGCGATTGCCAGTGCGTTCGGCGCATCGACCGCGGTCGCTTACGGCATGGTCGGCCTGGCCGCGCCGACACCGGCGCTCGCCGAGGAAGGCAAGAAGGGCGGAACGCTTCGCGTCGCCATGGTCGTGAAGCAACAGAAGGATCCGCGGACCTATGATTGGGTCGAGATGGCCAATATCAGCCGCACCTGGCTGGAGCCGCTGGTCAGGTATACCCGCGAATTCACCTTCGAGCCGGTTCTTCTGGAGAGCTGGGAGGTCAACGGCGACGCCACCGAATATCTGCTCCATGTCCGCAAAGGCGTAACCTGGAACAACGGCGACACCTTCAACGCCGACGATGTCGTCTACAACTTCAGCCGCTGGTGCGACAAGAACGCGCCGGGCAATTCCATGGCGGCACGGGTCAACAGCCTTGTCGACCCGAAGACCGGCAAGGTGCGCGAGGGCGCCGTTACCAAGGTCGATGACTACACCGTCAAGCTTTCGCCGAGCGACCCGGACATCGCCATCATCGCCAATATCACCGACTATCCGGGCCTGATCGTGCACCGGAATTTTGACGCCGACGGCGCCAATCCGGTCACGAAGCCGATCGGGACCGGTGCGTTCGAGCTCGTCTCCTACGACGTCGGCCAAAAGGCCGTCGTTAAGCGGCGCGAGAACGGCAAGTGGTGGGGTGGCGAGGCGTTGCTGGATGGGATCGAGTTCATCGACTACGGAACCGATCCAGCCGCGATGGTAAGCGCCTTTGAGGCCGGCGAGGTTGATCTCAACAATGAGACCGGAGCGGACTACGTCGAGATCCTAGACAAGATTGGGCTTCACCAGACGGAGATCCAGACCGCGACCACACTGGTTGCCCGTACCAATGTCACGCAAAAGCCCTATGACGACCAGCGTGTGCGCAACGCTCTCCAGATGGCGGTCGACAATAACGTCGTGCTTCAACTCGGCTATGCGGGGCGCGGCACGGTGGGCGAGAATCATTTTGTCAGCCCAATTCACCCCGAATACTATCCCTTGGCCAAGAAAGCGCGCGACCCGGCAGGAGCGAAAAAACTCATGGCGGAGGCGGGCCAGGCGGATTTCGAGCACGAATTGATCACCGTCGACGATGACTGGAACAAGAGCACGGGGGATGCGATCGCCGCTCAGCTTCGCGACGCGGGCATCAAGGTCAAGCGCACGGTGATGCCCGGCTCGACCTTCTGGAACGACTGGACGAAGTACCCTTACTCTCTGACCGTCTGGTACATGCGTCCCCTGGGCGTCCAGGTTCTGGCGCTGGCGTTTCGCACGGGCGAGGCCTGGAACGAGACGGGCTACTCCAATCCGGAGTTCGACAAGAAGCTCAAGGAGGCCTTGTCGGTGAGCGCGCCCGAAAAGCGGCGTGAGGTGATGAAGGATATCGAGACCATCATTCTGGACTCGGGGATCATCATCCAGCCTTATTGGCAGAAGCTCTACAATCACATGAGCAAGAAGGTGAAGAACTACTCCATTCACCCGACGTTCCAGATGGATCTGCAAACGGTCTGGCTGGAACAGGCCTGACCGATCGGTGCCCCGAGGTGGCGGCCGCGGAATCTGCTTCTTGAGAGGGAGGTTTCGCTGCCGGCACCGGGCTCGTCAGCCGGCGTTCTTGTCTCGGCCGCAAGCGCTTTCCTAAGCGGCCGTCAGTTATCGCCGACCAGGGCGTCCGCCTTCATACCCTGGGGTGCGATGAACATTTCCATGTTCTCGCGCGACAGTTCCCAGTGCTCGAACACCAGGTCGACGACGGCGTCCTCATTATGCGCGCCGATGGCTGAGATGAAGCCGTCATGGTGTTCGACCGCCGTCTGCAGCCGCTTGCGCATGTCGTCATTGCGCGGGCGAAAGAAGGTGTGGCCGATGCGGGCGTGGTCGATCAGCAGCCTGCCGAGGCTTGGCTGAAGATAGGCGTTGGCGGACATCTCGCCGATGATCTCGTGAAACCTGTTGTTCTCGACCACCATGGAAAGCGCGTCGCCCGACTTGCTCGCGGCACGGAAACGCTCCTGCGTGTCCTTCAGGTCAACCATCTGCGAAGGCTTGAAATTCTGCACGGCCAGCCGGCCGATGGCGGCGTAGACCATCGGAGCGACCAGGAAGAATTGCCGAAGGGTCGAATGGTTCATCGGAACGACCCTGGCGCCCCGGTTCGCGCGGATTTCAATATAACCTTCGCCTTCCAGCCGGCGGAAGATTTCCCTGACCGGGGTCCGCGACAGGCCATAGCGCTCGCTCAGCGCCACTTCGTCCAGATCCTCGTCGGGATCGAGCTCCATTGTCAGGATGCGACGCTTCAGATCGTCGTAGAGACTGCCCTTGCTTCCCTTCATGGCGCACCTTCGGAATCATCTCTGCCAATCGACATATCCGGCACGGTTGGAAGAGTCGCATGCACATGCAAGTGAGTCAACGGATTGTATTTTCTTGGTACACAATATATGACCGGATGGATCGGTGGCTCGCCCAAATGACAGCCAGGACGGCGATCTTGTCTGAATGAGCTTCGGATAACGCGAGGGTCGGCAAAGCATGGCCAAGAAGTTTGCGTTTCTCCTGGTGCGCGATTTCACTTTGTCGCCGCTGTCGCTGTTCATCGACACGCTGCGCCTGGCCGGCGACGAGGGCGATCGCAGCCGCAGGGTAGAGTTCGACTGGCAGATCGTCGGCGAGCGCGGCTTGCCGATCAGGGCGAGCTGCGGCGTCGAGCTATTGCCGACCAGGGCGATCGGCAATCCGGAGGATTTCGACAACGTCGTCGTGGTCGGCGGCCTGCTCGACACCAACCGCAACCTCAGCGCTGAAAAGGAGGCCTTCCTTGTCCGGGCCGCCGACAAGGGCGTGCCGATAACCGCGCTGTGCACGGGAAGCTTCGTGCTGGCGCGCTACGGCTTGCTGGACGGCTACAGCGCCGCCGTCAGCTGGTTCCACATCAAGGATTTCCGCGCCGAATTCCCCGATGTGAATGCGCATGCCGACAGCCTCTATTCCGTCGACCGCGGCCGCGCGACATGCGCCGGCGGCACGGGTGCTGCCGACCTCGCCGGCTATTTCGTGTCGCAATTCATCGGTCAGAAGGCGGCGGAAAAGGCCGCCAAGATCCTTGTGCTCGATCGCATCCGCAACATCCGGGACGTGCAGCCCGTCGGCGACCTGTTTCCCGAAGCGTCGAGCCGTGCGGTGAAGCGAGCCTTGCTGCTGATGGAAAGCAGCCTGCAGGAAAAGATATCGGTCACCGAGATCGCAAGCCGGTTGAATTGCTCCAGGCGCCAACTCGAGCGTCTTTTCGCGACCGAGCTGGGCACGAGCCCGATGGCCGCGTACCTGGCGCTCAGGGTTCACTACGCCAAGTCGCTGCTGGAAGGCAGCGACCTGCAGATAGGCGACATCGCCTACAGATGCGGCTTCGAAAATGCCGGGCACTTCAGCCGGGTATTCCGCCAGCACACCGGCATCACGCCGACCAATCTCAGGCATCCCGGCCGCTTGGCTGCTCAAGCGGCGAAGCAGTGAATTCCTGAAGGCCGGATGCGGACGAGGGGCATGGTACCTTACGAAATTCGCTGCCCGTTCTCGTCGAGCAAAACACAGCTGCTCGGATCGAACCCGACCTCGATGGTCTCGCCCTCTCGGACGATGCGGCCGTTGATCGGCGCGTTGGCACGGATGCTCGTCTTGCCGCCGATGTCGATTTCGTAGATGGCGCTGCCGCCGAGATACGAGGTCGAGACGACGCGGCCGGAGAGCCGGTTGGCGCCTCCTGCAGGACCGACCGACAGTTTCTGCGGCCGGACCACCACGGTGACCCTGCTGCCGGGCTTAAGCGGCCGCGGCGATGTCACATTGACCGTCTGGCCAGCGGCGAGCGCGACCGCCGTCGTCCCGTCGGATTTGCTGACGGTGCCGGCAAGCATGTTGGCCTTGCCAAGGAAATCGGCGACGAAGGCGGTGGCGGGCCGCTCATAGACCTCCTCCGGCGCGCCGATCTGCTCGACCGAGCCGCCGTTCATCACCACGATGCGGTCCGACATGGAGAGCGCTTCTTCCTGGTCGTGTGTGACGAAGATGGCGGTGATGCCGGTTGCCTTCTGGATCTTCTTGATCTCGACGCGCATCTCCTCGCGCATGTTGGCGTCGAGCGCCGACAACGGCTCGTCGAGCAGCAGCACCTGCGGCTCGAAGACGATGGCCCGCGCCAGCGCGATGCGTTGCTGCTGCCCGCCCGACAATTGCGAGGGCAGTTTCTTCTCGCTGCCCGGCAGCCGCACCATGTCGAGCGCCTGGCCGACCCTGCGCGCGATCTCGGGCTTCGGCACGCTGCGATATTTCAGGCCGAAGGCGACATTGTCGAACACGCTTTTGTGCGGGAACAGCGCGTAGCTCTGGAACACCAGGCCGATGTTGCGCTTGTAGATCGGCACGTCGTCGACCCGCCGCCCATCGATCATGATCTGGCCGCCCGAAATGTCGACCAGGCCGGCGATGGAGCGCAGGATCGTCGTCTTGCCGCAGCCCGACGGCCCGAGCAGCGTGACGAAGCTGCCCTTGCGGATCGACAGCGAGAAGTCGCGCACCGCGACGAACTTGCCGTAGGCGATGTCGATATCGCGGAACTCGACCGCCGGCTGCCCCGCATCCATGTTGGGGACGGTCCCGGGTGCCCCGGCCGAGACCGGCCGGGGGCTGAGTGACGCTTCGCTTCTGTCAGGCACCTTTCGCGATCCTGTCCCACTGCTTGGTCCAGGCGTCCTCGTTGGTCGCCCAGTAGACCGGATCGGCGAAGGTCAGCGCCTTCATCGAGCCGGTCTTGTCGAAAGCCGGCAGCTTCTCGATCTTCTCGCTGAGCTTGACCTTGGTCGGGTCGAGCGATGGCGGGTAGCTCTGGCCCTCGGCCACCGCGATCGAGGTTGCCGGGTCGAGCATGAAGTTGATCAGCTCTTCGCATTCGGTCATCGGCGAGCCTTTCAGGATCAGCATATCCTCCATCCAGGCATAGGAGCCCGCCGGATCCAGATAGCCGATCGGATGGCCCTGATCCTGCAAAGCGGCGACGCGGCCCGACCAGGCGTCGGTCACCACGATCTCGCCCTTGGACAACAGGTCCATCAGCTCCGCGCCGGAGCTCCAGAATTTTTTGGCGAGGTCGCGCGTCTCGCGCACCTTGGCCCATATCGTGTCCATGTCCTTGATGTTGTTGGGATCCTGTCCGGTGGCCAAAGCCGCGTACCAGACGCGCGTGGTCATGTCGGCATAGCCGCCGACCTTGCCGGCGTATTTCTTGTCGAGCAGCAGGCCGGCACCCTTTTCCTTCGCTTCCTCCGGCGAGATCACCTTGGTGTTGTAGGCGATGCCGGTGGTGCCGTAGTCGTAAGGCACGGCCGAGAGCTTTGGCGTCAGCTTGCGGAACGGCTCGATCATCGGCTGCAGCACATTCGCCATGTTGGGAATGTTGGCCTCGTTGATCTCCGAGTTCATGCCGGCATTCACATATTTGATGTAGTAGTTGACGCCGGACGAATGCACGATCTGGAAGTCGCCGGGCTTCGCCGTCTTGATCTTGGTGATGATCTCGTTCTCGTCGCCGAACGTGCCCTGGACCACCTTGATCTTGGTCTTGGCCGTGTAGGGCTGGAAGGCGTATTTGTCGATCGCCTCCTGCACCGTTCCGCCCCAGCCGTCGAAGCGCACCTGCTCGACTGCCGCGAGCGCGCGGCTCATCCACGGCATGGAGAGGCCGGCCGAGGCCGCAGCGGCAGCGGTCAGGCTCAGAAACGTGCGGCGGCTCAAGTCGCCGTTCACGTAGCGGTCGTGCAGCCGTTCCAGCCGCCTGGTGGTGGATAGTTTCATCGTGCTTCCTCCTTTGGTTCGCCTCGTCTTCTCAGTCTTGTCAGGCTTTGCATGACAACGCCGCCGATCAGCGGGATGCCGACGGTCACCAGGATCATGACCGTGCCGAGTGCATTGATCTCCGGGCTGATCGAAATCTTCAGCATCGAAAGGATTTGGGTGGGCATGGTCTCCACGCCGGCCGGCCGCCAGAACAGGCTGGCGGAAGTGTTGTCGAACGAGATGGTGAAGGCGAGCAGCGCGCCGGCAACGACCGCCGGGATGAGCAGCGGCAGCGTGATCTCGCGGAAGGACGAGAAGCGCGAGGCGCCGAGCGAAAGCGCGGCCTCCTCATAGACGCGCCGGATGCCGACCATGCGCGCCTGGGTAATCAGCACCACATAGGGCACGGCGAGCAGGATATGGCCGAGCACCAGGAGGAGAAGCGTACGCGGCTGGTCGACTGCCTTGATCAGCACCAGGAGGCCGACGCCCAGAATGGTTTCCGGCACAAGCGCCGGCAGGATCACCAGCGTGCTCAGCACCTGCTTGCCGGGGAAGTCGAAACGCACCAGCGCGAACGACGTGACGACGCCGATCGCGGTGGTGGCGGCCGCAGTGACCAGGGCGATCCACAGCGACGTGCGGAACGCGGCCAGCACCGCCTCATTGGCCATCAGCTTGCCGTACCATTGCAGCGAAAAGCCGGTCATCGGGAAGCCGCCGAACATCGAGGCGTTGAACGACAGGATGACGGTCGCCGCAATCGGCGCGAACATGAAGATGTAGACGCATAAAGTGACGAAGCCGGTCAGCCGCCAGGCCCATCTGCCTTCCTCTTTCCGGCGTGCAGGCTTCATCCGCCCAATCCCCTCATCCCCCAAGGCCTTTGACGATCTGCGACATGCCCATGTAGCGGGTGTAGATGGCGGCGAAGAAACCGAGCACGACGAACAGCACGATCGAAAGCGTGGCGCCCATCGGCCAGTTCAACTCGCTCATGATGGTGTCGTAGATCAGATTGCCGAACAGCGCGTCGCGCCCCGAGCCCAGAAGCTGCGGCGTCACATAGCTGCCGGCGGCGAGCACGAAGCAGAGCAGCAGGCCGGCCGCGAGGCCGGGCAGCGAGAGCGGCAGCGTGACCTCGCGGAACGCCTGTGCGCTGGTGCAGCCCATCGAGCGGGCCGCCGCAATCAGCGTGCGGTCGATGCTCTCCAGGCTGACATAGACGTTGAGGATCATGTAGGGCAGCAGGAAGTGCAGCAGCCCCATGATCACCGCGCCCTCGGTATAGAGCATCGGCAGCGGCTCGCTGATAATGCCCATTTTTATGAGCGCCACGTTGATGACGCCCTGTTCGCCGAGGATGTTGATCCAGGAAAAGGTGCGGATGGTGAAGCTGATCCAGAACGGCACGATGAGCAGGAGAAGCAGCAGCCACTTGTGCTTGAAGCTGGTCGCCCAGATGAAATAGGCCGGAAAATAGCCGAGCACGCCGCAGAGCAGGGCGGTGATGGCGCCGACCCGCAGCGTTTTCAGTAGGAAGCCGTGATAGTAGCTGTCGGTGAGGAATTCGTGCCAGTTGGCGCTCGTGAGCTGGCTGGTCTCCACGCCGGCGGTGACGAAGGTGAAGAAGGTATAGGCCGCCATCACGGCGATCGGCAGCACCAGGAAGAAGATCAAGAGCAGCAGCACCGGAGCGATCAGCATCCAGGCCAGCCGTGGATCATACAAGGTCCATCGATTTTTCATGCGCACCCGAAGGTCCGCGCTTTCTCTGAAGCGCTTCTTGTTCCCGGGGGTCAGATTGGGTGATTGGGAGCGCGATGTCTACAGGTGGCGATTGAGCCAGAGACATTCGCGTAATGGCGATTGCGTCGCGCCGTGCCTCCGCCCAAACACCCGGGCAAATAAGGGAGAGGGCCCGATATCTGCCCCTCTCCATCCTACCCCATACTCGGTTCAACTGGACGAGCTTCGCGCCCATTGGCGGACCGAATGGCCGTGGTCCGCCCCTTATTTCAGCCCGATGGTCATGCCGCTGAGATCGGCGTTGACCTGCAGGCCTACCTGCCGGCCTGTGAGCTGGAGTTCGGCGCCCTTGTCATTGGTCATGACGATCACCTGCGCCCCTCTGCCGAGCGCGCCGCCGCCGCCCGCCGCGCCGTACACTCCCGCGACGTCGCGGGCACGGCGAATGTGGCGCACCGTACCTTTGAAATAGGTCTTGGAGGCGCCGAAGGCGAGGCCACCCGAGATGCCGCCGATCGAGATGGGATAGTGGCGACCACGGAAGGTCAGCGTGCCTTCGCCGCCGGAGCCCCCGATGAAGAAGGCCGCCTTGTAGACGGAGAAGCGGATCGTGCCGCTGTCGGCGTGAGCTGCGCTGGCAAGGCTGACGCCGGCAGCGGCGATGACCGCAATCGCGGCTGAACGAATTCTGGACATGATGAGACTCCTCAAAAGCGCCGCTTGCCCAACCGGCAGGGCACGTCAGCGTTGTATCAAAAGTATAGCTGAACAGTCTCGCCGGTCTTTTGGTTCCAGGCTGGCGGATTGAATCCGGTTGCGGGAGGACGCCACGAAATCGCAGGCAGCCTGACGTCGTCTGCCTATCTTCGTCATCCGCCTCGGCCTGGTCAGCGCCTCCTCGGCCTCTGCGGCCTCAGGCGCCCAATTCTTGCCTGTGCGCCTTGACGAGGTCGGCCATGCTGTCGAAGCGGAAATCCACATTTGGCATGTCGCCGGGGTGCATCGTGGCGCCGAAGCCCTGGTCGGCGTGACGGCGATAGATCCAGCACGATGCCAGGCCGACGCGATTGGCGGGGGCGTGATCATGGAACATGCTTTCGGCCGTGTGCAGGACTTGGCTTTTCTCCACTCCGATCGTCGCTAGCTTTTCGAGCATATAGTCGAAGTTGCGAGCGGATGGTTTGTAGGAGCCGATGTCCTCCGCCGTGTATATCGCGTCGAAGTCGACGCCGAGCTTTTTGTTGCTGAATGAAAAGCTCTTGTTGTCGACGTTGGAAAGGATGATCAGCTTGTAGTGCTGCTTCAGATACCGCAAGGCTTCCGCCGAGTCGGCAAAGGCCGGCCAGTCCTTCACGCTTTCGCCATAGGCCGTGCATTGCTCTGCGGTGACGGTGACGCCCCATTCCTCGGCAAGCCGCTTGTAGACGATCGGCAGAAGGTCGCGGTAGCGTTTTGCCGGAGTCCATTTTTGCTGACTGGATTCGTGCCGGGCGTGCGCCTCGAGGATGTCGTCGCGGCCCAAACGGCGGCCGGCGCGCTCAGTCAGCGGCTTCAGGCCCTCGATCATGCCGGATTCCCAATCGATAAGCGTGCCGTAGCAGTCGAATGTCAGGGCCTTGAAATCGGTCAGCTTCATGGAATTACCCTTCCTGTTGGTGTCGCGTGATTATCCGGCAGGCTGCTCGCATGAGCTCAAACGCGCCTCGTCCTTCGATGCAGCGCTCCTCGATGACGTCAGCCAGACACCGAATAGCGTCACCGCCAGGCCGACGAACATCGCTCTCGACAGCGCTTCGCCGAAGATCAGCCACGCCCAGAGCATCGTCACCGGCGGGCTGAGATAGACCACGCTGCTGACCTGTGCGGCGGTGTAGTGGCGCAGGCTCATGTAGTAGACGCCGTAGCAGAAGAAGGTCGAAAACAGCACCAGCCACGCCATGCCGAACTGGAAACGCCCATCGAGAGGCGGCGTCAGGCCGCCGTTCCATTCGGCGCAGGCGGCAAAGAGGATCGCTGCCGTCAGGCATTGAATGCACAGGCTCTGATGGATGGGCGTATCGATCGTCCTGATCCGCTTCTGCACCACGGTGGCCAGGGCGAACACCAGCATGGAAGCGACGGTGAGGACATAGGCCCAGGCCGGTGCTTTGCCGAGACTGAAGCTGTCCAGCGAGACGATAAGAACGCCCGTCACGCCCAGGCCTGTTCCGAGCCATTGTCTTGCGCTCAGCCGGTGGCCGAGAATGGGCTGCGACAGCGCAGCGATGGCGAGAGGGACAAGATCGGAGATGAGCGCGACAAGGCCGGTCGGAACGCGCTGGCCGATGGCAAGGGCGAACCCGCCCAGATAGAGGAACATCGTCGCCACGCCGAACGCCAGCTGCTGGGCCAAGGCGCGCCCGCTGATGCGCTGCCCGATCAGGAGAGCAAATGGCAGAAGGACTAGGCCGGACAAAAAGGTCCGCCAGAACAGGACCAGCATGACGTCGGCGTTCTCGCTGGCGTAGCGGATGCCGACGAAACCGGAGCTCCAGCTTAGGATCAGGGCTGCCGCCACGGTCGGCCATATAAGCGAATGGGCTTTGTTCCTAGGAAGAGTCATGGCGGCCTTTGTTCGAGCGGTGCGCCATGCTCCCGAAGCGGATCGCCAGCGCTGTCTGGCGCAGACTTATGGCGACACACTGACGGCCTTGCACATGACAAATTTCGATAAGCTCATGAAATCGCCACGAATGATGACATATGAATTTGCCTGAAAGCCCGCACCATGGCAGAGGTTTGGCGGCGTTGCTTTCGTTGCAAGCGAGGATTGTCATGGCTGGAATTATGAGCCGCCGCCTGGATGTTGATGCCTTGCGGGCGCTGGTCGCGATCGAGAAACACGGCGGTGTCACCCGTGCGGCCGAGAGTCTGGGCTTGTCGCAATCGGCTGTCAGCCACAAGGTGAGGCGGCTGGAAGCGAGCCTCGACTGCGAAATCCTCAGCCGCAAGCCAAACGCGCCGCTGTTCACCACGGCCGGCCATGATCTCCTGGGTTATGCGCGGCGCATCCTGGGAATTCATGACGAAGCGATACTGAGCCTGTCGAAAAGCACGCTGCAAGGCAAGATCGCGCTGGGAATGACCGAGGACACGACCTGCACGGACCTCTCGCGCATTCTTGGCCGGTTCCGCAGGCTCCACCCCGAGGTGAGCGTCCGTACGCAAGTGCGCATGAGCCTCGTCTTGCGGGAGCAGCTCAGCCAGGGGGCCCTTGACGCCGCGATTGTCCAGTTGTTCCAGCACGAGGTTCGCCCTGCCGACATCGTCCTCTACCGCGAGACGCTGCACTGGGTGAAGTCTCCGGAACTCGTCCTGTCGAAGGAAAAGCCGATCCCGTTCCTGTCCTTCGACGAGAACTGCTTCTATCGGCGTTGGGGTCTCGATCTTGGGCAGGACGAGGGAACGGTGTTCGAGACCGTGTTCGAATGCTCCAGCGCAGCCGGCATCATCGCCGGCGTGACCTCCGGGCTCGGCGTCGCGCTCCTCAGTCAGCGGCACCTGCAACCCGGCATGGAGATCGTCGACAAGCACTTCCCCAAGCCGCCGGACCTGGCCTATGTGATCAGGCGCGCGCGCAACTCCCGAAATCCCGCGCTGGAAACTTTGGTCAGGGAGATCGAAGCCGAAGTCAAACGCTACGGGGCGCTTCAGATCGCCGTTTGACCGTGTCGTGCCGGCCAGGAGCGTGACAAGGCCGTCACCGATCACGAAGCGGCGCGATTCACTATATCCTGAAAGAAGGCTGGGATGGAATTACCATGGCCAAGCTCGTCTTCGGAATGAATCAGTCACTGGACGGCTATGTCGACCACGAGGCATTTGCACCCGATCCCGCGCTCTTTCGTCACTGGATCGAGCAAGTGCGCGGCCTGGCGGGCAGCGTGTACGGCCGTCGCATGTACGAGGTCATGCGCTATTGGGACGAAGACCGTGCCGAGTGGACCCCTGAGCTCCGCGAATTCGCGACGGCGTGGCGGAGCCAGCCGAAGTGGGTCGTGTCGAGCACGTTGCAGTCCGTTGGCCCCAACGCCACGCTGGTCGAAGGTGGCCTGGCCGAGGTGAAACGTGACCTGAAGGCTCAGCTCGCTGGGGAGATTGCCGTTTCCGGACCAGACCTGGCGCGAAGCCTGACCGAACTCGGGCTTATCGATGAGTATCGACTCTACTTCCATCCCGTCGTGCTTGGTCACGGAAAGCCATCCTTCGCCGGCCCCCGGCCGCCGCTCCGTCTCGTGGCCAGTGATTTGATCGGCGAGGAGGTGATCAGGTTGACTTATGTTCCTGCGTAGGCTCGCAACTCCGCGACGGACGGCGCCGTCGCGTCGGGCGGAGCGCCCGCTCACCGCTCCGCAAACGCCCGGGCGAACGAATCCACCATCGGCCGCGCCAGATACTCGAAGAAGGTCCGGTCGCCGGTGTTGATGAAGGCCTCGACCGGCGTTCCCGGATAGAGTTGCTCCGGCTTGACGCCGGGCGGGAGCGCGTCGGCGATCTTCAGCTTGGCGCGGAAATAGGGTTCGCGGGTCGCCTGGTCGATCAGCCGGTCGGCCGAGATCTGCGTCACGGTCGCCGATACTTCGGGGGTCAGGCGCGCGTTGAGCGCCGACAGCCTGAGCTTCGCCGGCTGGCCGACGCGCACCTGGTCGACGTCTTTCGGCCGCAGCTTTGCATCGACGTTGAGACCCGATGCGGTGGGCAGGATCTCCATGATCTTTTCGCCCGGCGCGATCACGCTGCCTTTGGAATTATAGGTAGACGACACCACGATGCCCGCCGCCGGCGCCTTGATCGTCGTGCGCTGAAGCACTGCTTCGGCTGCCCTGATCTGCTCCTCGATGTCGGCGAGGTTGGTGCGCACCTCGTCGAGCTTGGTCAGCGCTTCCTCCACGCGCTGCGTGGTCAGCCGCTCGACCTGCACCTGCGCCTCGACGATCTGGCTGTTGGCTGCGGCAAGATTGGCCTCCAGCGCGCCGGCCTGGCCGACGAGGTCGGCTTCTGAGCGCAGCAGCTGCGAATATTCGGTGCGGTTGGTGAGGCCCTTGTCGAGCAGGCCGGTCTTGATGCCGAGCTCCTTCTTCACCACATCGGCCTGCTGCTCGATGGCGAGTTTCTGGGCGTTCAAGCCCACGACCGACTCGCGATGCATGGCGACCCGCTGCGCCATGATCGATTGCTCCGACCGGAACCGGGCGAGCCGGGCGTCGAATTCCTTCTGCTGCTCGCGGATGAGGTTCTGGAAATCCTGCTGGAACGGCGCCGGTGCTGCCTCGGTGATCGGCGCCAGCCTGTCCAGCCCGTCGCGCTCGGCCTCCAGGCGTGCCATGCTCGCCTTGAGCGCGATCGACTGCCTGGTCAGACGGTTGAGCTCGGCTTGCGCGGCCGTCCGGTCGAGCAGGATGAGGTCCTGGCCCTGCTGCACGCGGTCGCCCTCGCGGACCAGCAGCTGCTGGATGATGCCGCCTTCGGGCTGCTGGATGAGGATGTTGCCGCCGGTCGCCGAGATCGTGCCTTGCGTGATCACCGCGCCGGACAGCGGCGCGCTCACCGCCCAATAGCCGAAGCCGCCCGCGAAGATCGCGATTGCCGCATACCCTATGAAGGCCACGCGCCGGAAGTCGGTGCGCGGCTGTCCATCCCAGGCAAGGCTCTCGATCGTCATCGTCTAGGATCCGAAGCGGATGCCATGGGTGCGGATCGTCGGCGCGAATGATCCGGTCACCACCGTGCCCTGCTGGGCGGCCGGGGCGTTGCCGGCGCCCTTGTCGACAGTGGACCGCCGCAGCACCTCGGCGCTGGGGCCGAACGCCTCGATCACACCACCGCGCAGAACCATCACGCGGTCGCAGGCCGTTGCGATGGACGGGCGATGCGTGATGACGAGGATCGTGACGCCGGCCGCACGCGCCGCGACAAGCACCGCCTCGAGCGCCGCCTCGCCGCTGCCGTCGAGATGGGAGCTGGGCTCGTCGAGCACGAGAATGCGCGGGTTGCCGTAGAAGGCGCGCGCCAGCCCGATCCTCTGGCGCTCGCCGCCCGAGAGCGTCCTGTCGGAAGGGCCGATGATCGTCTGGTAGCCGTCGCGCTGCGCCAGGATCAAATCATGCGCCTGGGCGCGCCTGGCGGCCTCGACGATCGCGGCGTCCTCCGCCTGCGCGTCGAAGCGGGCGACATTGTCGCCGATCGAGCCGGGAAAGAGCTCCACCTCCTGCGCCAGATAGCCGATCTGTCTCCCGAGCTGTTTTTCGTCCCAGGTCCTGAGGTCGGCGCCGTCGATCCTTACTGCGCCGCCCGTCGGCTGCGCGGCACCCACAAGCAGCCGCGCCAGCGTCGATTTGCCGGCGCCGCTCGGCCCGATGATCGCCACCGCCTCGCCGGCGCCGATCTGGAAATTCAGCCGCTTGAGGATAGGTTCGGTGCCGGGCTGCGCGTTCGGCGCCATGAAGAAAACGTCCTGCACAGAAATCGCGCCCAAGGGATCGGGGAGCGCCAGTTTCCGCTTCTCAGCCGGATGCGCAGCAAGCGCCGTCTCCAGCCGCTTCCAGGCCAGCTTTGCCTCGACCATCTGGCGCCAGGCGCCGATCAGCTGGTCGAGCGGCTGCAGCGCGCGCGACGACACCAGCGAGGAGGCGAAGATCATGCCCGCCGTCATCTGCCCCTCGAGCACCAGCCAGGCGCCGGCGCCGAGGATCGCCAGCTGCAGCATCATGCGCAGCGCCCGCGAGGCGCCGCTGAAGATCGCATTGGCGCTCGACGAACGGTCGTATAGCGTGAGCGCTGCCCCGACATGCCGTCCCCAGACCCGAGCGGCGTTCTCGACCATGCCCATGGCGCGCAGCGTTTCGGCATTGCGGGCAAAGACCTGTTCCGCATGGCTCGCCAAGGCCGAGCGCTCCGCGGACAAGGCATCGTTCCGGCCGATGGCGAGCTGGTTCGCGACCACAAGGACGAGCAGAAGCACCGCGCCGGCGACCGTCACCCAGAACAGCATCGGATGGATCAGGTAGAGCAACGCGAGGAAGACGGGCGCAAAGGGCAGGTCGAACAACACCGCCACGCCGCGCGACCGGACGAAGGCGCAGACCGAGGCGAGATCACGCAGCGGCGACAGGCCGCCGGCGTATTTGGGCGCCAGCGAAAGGGCGAATGTCCTCGCGCCGAGCTTCCTGTCCACGGCGGCCGCGACGCGCTGCGTGTAGACGGCGCGGATCGCGTCCAGCAGCCCAAGGAAAGCGAGCGCAAGAACCGCAATCGCCGACAAATAGACCAGCGTCTCGACGCTGGAGGAGGGCAGCACGCGGTCATAGACCTGCAGCAAATAGAGCGGGATCACCAGAAGCAGGATATTGATCAGCAGCGAGAAGACGCCGACATCGGCGATGGCGCGCAGGAGCACCGCCCGCAGGCTCGACTGTGCAGTCATATCGGCCGCCGTTGCATGATCCCGGGACATCGAACCGATCGCCTGAAAATCTTAAGCGTGGCCCCCAAACTCGGAACCGTGATGCAGCGTGCTGCTGCCGAAGCTGTGCGTGGCGGTGCTATGCGTTGTGGGGCTGGTGGTGCTGCTGCTGACGACCAGGGGGTTAGCCTGCACAGCGTCCAGCGTATAGGCGCGGACGTAGTCGACCTTCATCTCGGCCGGCGTGGCCAGATGATCCGGCGGCGCGCCGGCCTGGCCGCCGATCGCAAGATTGACCAGCATGTACATGGGCTTGTTCATGTCCGAAGGCGTCGCCGCTTCCGCGACCTGCACGCCGTCATAGGTCCAAACGAGCTTGTCCGGCGTCCACAGCAGGCCATAGGTGTGAAAACCGGCGGTATCCATGACATTCACGGTGGACCCGACCATGGTGTGCGTCCCCGTCTCCATCGTATGCGCGGTCATCAGAAGCGAGTTCGGGGTCTGGCCGTATCTTTCGACGACGTCCAGCTCCGGCGGCCAGGAGCCGTCCTCCGGCAGCAGCCAGAAGGCCGGCCAGGCGCCGGCGTTTTCCGGCAGGTCGGCGCGCATTTCGAAATAGCCGTAGGTCTGCGAGAAGCTGTCGTGCGTGGTCAGGATGCCGGACGTGTATTCGTAATTGTTGATCAGCGGCTTGATGTCCGCCGGCGCTTGCGCCGCGGTGATGGTGAGCACGCCGTTGTTCACACTGAACGGGTGGACCGAGCTCGTCGGCGCGTAATTGGCGTTGATGTACCACTGCAGCTCGTTGTTGCTGGTCAGCGTGCTGCCGTTCGGCGCGCCCCACCAGAAGTTGGTATCCCACGTGCCGCCCTGGCTGCTGTGGAGGTTCAGCGCGTTGAAGTCGTCGCTGAAGGACAGCGACATGCCGGACTTGTCGATCGGCAGTTGGAACTGGCTGGGCTGCAGCTTGTCGATGGTCGTGTCCTTGAACATGAGGATCTCGCCGGATCCGAGGTTCAAGATGACGTTCGATCCCGCCTGGATCATGTTCGAGTGGATGGCGTCGAAGGAAGTGAAACCATAGCCATCGAGACGAACGGTGTCAGTCGCGGCGAAATTGGCGATCAGGTCGCTTCCGTTGCCTTTCGCGATGATGAAAGTGTCGTAACCGCCGCCGCCGTCGATCAGCACATCATTGCCCTTGCCGCCGTCCAGCGTCTGGTTGCCGGCCTTGGCGGTGATGATGTTGTCCAGGTCGTTTCCGAAAGCGAAGTTCTTGGCATTGGTGACGATCAGGTTCTCGACATTGTTGGGAAGCTTGTAGCTCATCCATGTGCTGATCGTGTCGATGCCTGCCCCATAGCCCTCGGCCACCTTGTTGCCCGCGGCATAGAGGTAATAGATGTCATCGCCGTAGCTGCCGTGCATGGTGACATTGACACCGGAAGCTCCATAGAAGGTGTCGTTTCCGGAGGTGCCCCACAAGTCCGGTCCGGACCCTGCCGCCGAGTACCAATGGGTGGACGTGCCGCTATAGGGAAGGGGAACGCCTACGGCATTGACGAAGCTGCCCATCGACAACCCTCCTTGTGATACACGGCTTGCTTGAATCGGCGATACGAATTCAACCGATCGCTAGCGGGTCAACTTGTAATTCCGGGTATCGTTCCAAGGAATTGTCTAATAGTACAGAGAAAAATTGCCTTTCAGCGATCAATTATTCGCAAGAAAAGAGAGTAAGGATGCTCTAATACAATTTACACGCGAGCCTCATCCAGTTTTACACAATATTACTAATTTCTTTTATCAAAAATTAAGCATCGCGGCGGAAGGGTCGTATGCAGGCGACTCACCTGAGCGGCGAGCCCGATCGGGCGGATGCTCGCCTGATGCATGTCGCGCAAAAAAAATGCGCAGCGGTCCTGCGAAACGACACGCAAAAAAGTGAACCCGCTCAGCGCGACGCCCTTTCAGGGCGGCGTCGTCGGCTCAAGCCTTGCCCATTGCGATCGACCTCAGGAACGCCGCCGCCAGTCCCTTGGCGACGGCCTTGTCGAAGCCCGCTTCGCGCATCGTCTCGATCGCGGCCGCTGTCGTGCCGCGATAGCCGAGAAAGGCCTCGACCGTATCGGCCGGTGAAGCGTCGTTGAGCTCCAGCAGCCGGCCGGTTCCGGTGAGCACGGTGTTGACCGCGCGCCGTGCGACCTCCGGCGCGAGGCCGAAGGCCACGGCATCGCGCATCATCGCGTCGGCGAGCAGGGCTGGGAAGGCGGGACCCGAGCCCGTCAGGCCGGTGAGGTAGTCGATGTCGCGCTCGCTGCCGACCTCATCCTCAACGCCGCAGGCGCCGAAGATTGCGCGCACGGTCGCGCGGTCCAACTCGGTGGCGTCGCCGCTCGCGATCCACGGCGTAAAGGATTTGCCGACCTCGGCGGCCGCGTTGGGCAGCGTTCGCACCACGCGGCCGGTGCCGTGCTTCTCGCCGATCTCGGCCATACGGATGCCGGCCATCACCGAAATCACCAGCTTGCCCTTGGCATCCAGTTCGAGCGACGGCCAGTCCTGCGGCCGCACCGAAAGCATGATGACGTCCGAGCGGTCGGCGAGCGCCTGGTTGTCGTCGGTCCAGAAAACGCCTGGAAAACGATCCGGCTTCGTCCTCCGATAGGAGAGGGCGAGGTTCTCCGCCCGCACCAACTCGGCCGAAAGCGCGGCACCCGCGATGGCGCTGCCCAGCCAACCGGCGCCGCCGACAATGCCCAGCCTGAGTGAAGCGCTCATTCTTGTCTCCCTTCTAGGCTTGAAGGTGCGGGAGGCGGTGGCCGTTGTCCAGCGGTCAGACCGCAGCCGGCGTTGCGGAGCATGGGCCGGGAGAGCAGTGGATACGAACCTTTACGCCGGCTCGCTCCTGCCATCAGGTGGTCGTTCGCCGGCCACGCATTGCAGGCGAAACGACCGCTGTGCCTGCCGAAAACGAGCCTCAGTACCCCCGCATCAATCCACCATCGACGCGGATGTTCTCGCCGGTGATATAGGCCGCGCCGTCGGAAGCAAGGAAGGAGATCGTTGCCGCCACTTCCTTGGATGTGCCGTAGCGCTTCATCGGCACGCTCTGGCGGCGGTCCTTGACGGCGGGCAGGCTGTCGATCCAGCCCGGCAGCACGTTGTTGATGCGGATATTGTCGGCCGCATAGGTGTCGGCGAAGATCTTGGTGAAGGCGGCGAGCCCGGCGCGCGCCACCGCCGAGGTCGGGAAGGCGACGCTCGGCTCGAACGCCCAGGCGGTCGAGATGTTGATGATGACGCCCGCCTTCTGCTTCTGCATCACCGGCGTCACCAGCCGGGTCGGGCGCACGACGTTGAGGAAATAGGTGTCGATGCCCCTGTGCCAGTCCTCGTCGCTGATCTCGATGATTTGCGCCCGCGGCCCGTGGCCGGCGCTGTTGACCAGCACGTCGATGCGGCCCCAGCGTTGCAGCGCGCCGTCGGTCAGCCGCTTCAGATCTTCGTTCGACTGGTTGGAGCCGGTGACGCCGAAGCCGCCGAGTTCGTTGCCCAGCGCCTCGCCCTTGCCGGAGGAGGAGAGCACGCCGACCTTGAAGCCGTCGGCGGCCAGCCGCTTCGCCGCCGCCGCGCCCATGCCGCTGCCGCCCGCCGTCACCAGAGCTACTTTTTCTCCTGCCATGTCGCTGTCCATCCATTGTTGAAAGCGCCTCTGTTAGCACGAGGCGGTGCAGGGCACGAACCGGTTTGGATTGCGCCAAGCGCCGGTGGCGATTGGCGAAAGCAAGGAAGCGCGTAATCTCCCCCACTGGGGACCTAGTGGGGGGAGATTGGCAGTCGCGCGCCAGCTCAACGTTCGAGATTGGCGAAAGCCAGCGCGACATCTGATCTCCCCCCTTGCGGGGGAGATGGTCGGCAGACCAGAGGGGGGTGCTGTCCCGCCGGCATATCCAGCCCTTTGATGCAGGATCCCGGCGAAGCAAAATCGAGCGCCGAGATCCTTCACACCCCCCTCTGTCCTGCCGGACATCTCCCCCCGCAAGGGCCCCGCAAGGGGGAGATTGGCAGTTCAAGCGCATCGCTCAAACCTTGAACAGACTCATGACCGTCTTCGACACAACCGCGCAGCGTCCGGGCTTCACCGCGCCGGCCTGCAGCGGCACGCCCTTCCCAGCCGGCACCGCCGGCCTGTACCAGCTCCGCAGCGCCTGGTCGCTGGCGCAATAGCCCCAATTGACGAGATCGATCGTCTGCGACGTGCCGATATCGGCAGGCGCTGTTGCCGCGCTTTGCACGAAGCTCGGCTCGGCGGTGTCCGGCTTGCTGGCGATCGACCAGTAGACGCCGCGGGTGGCGGCATAGTCGGGCCGGGTCGCGTCGTTGGGCAGGCCCTGGTCGTCGGCATCCTTCGCCGCCTGGAAGCGGGCGATGAGGTCGCGCCGCCTGAGCGAGCGCACCTGGTTGTCTGTGGTGTCGAGCACGCGCTTCAACTGCGAGAACCAGTTCCAGTAGGCGGAGCCCGACGCCCGCCAGGGCGCGCCGGCGTCGCTGACCAAAAGCCAGCGGCAGCGCTTCAGCGCCGGCTCGATGCCGTGATTGTCATAGACGCCGCCATCGGTGAGCACGGCGCGGCCGGCGGGGACCGGCGGGCCGACGCTCGCGTCGAGCTTGTCGTTCTCCCACGCGAATTGCGTGAGGTCGAGCCTGAGCGGCGACAGAAACGGCGGGAAAGCGGACGACGCCGCGACCGCAGTCGCGACCGGCAGGTCCGCATGCTTGGCCATGCCGATCCGGTAATCGGCAATGTAGCGGTTGGACATGCGGAACAGCGAGCCGGTGCTGAGATTGCTCGAGCAGAACACGAACCACGGACGCGGGGTCAGGCTCTTCAGCGTCGGCGCCTTGCCGTCGAACAGATGGCGCTCGTAGCAGGCGGCGACTTCGCGCGCCGCGCTCGAAAACGGGTTGAACAGGCCCTTGAGGATCGACGGCGCGTCAAGGAAGACCTGCGAGAAAGCAAGGATTTTTTCGACGTAAACCTCGCGGAAATTCGTGGCGACGCCGTTAGCAAAGCTGAGGCGCGGCCAGAGGACCGCCAGCAGCCCGGCGGCGATCGAGCCGCCCGAGACCGAACTCACCATGTCGATTTTCTGAAGCAGGCCGGCCTCGTTCAGCCGGCAGAGCACGCCGGCATGGAACAGCATGGCGCGATAGCCGCCGCCCGACAGGCAGAGGCCGAGCTCGTAATGCTCGACCTTGTCGTCGGCCGGTGATGATCCGGCTGGAATCGGCTCCATAGCGGCCCCCTCTGCCTGTCTGTTCGGCATTCGAGCTCGGCATTGCTCAATCCAGCCTAGCGCAGCCATTCTGGCAAGCGGGGGAAATGTGTAACTTCACATATGGAAATCGGGCCGCTTGCCGGCCGCTTCGTCGCGGCCGGCCGCCTAGACCTTGCGATCGGTCTTACTGGTTGATCTCCGGCTCGACGAGCCTTGCCAGGTTCTTGAGCGACTCCTGCCAGCCGAGATAGCAGGCCTCGGCGGGAATGGCGTCCGGAATGCCGGCCTGGGTGATCTCCATCTCCGTGCCGACCGAGACCTTCTTCAACTTCACGGTCACCTGCATCTCGCCGGGCAGGTTGGGATCGTCGAATTTGTCAGTGTAGCGCACGAGCTCGCCCGGAACGAGCTCGACATAGTCGCCGCCGAAGGAATGGCTGTCGCCCGTGGTGAAATTGCGGAACGACATTTTGAAGTTGCCGCCGACCTTTGCATCGAAGTGATGCACCGTGCAGGTGAAGCCGTTCGGCGGCAGCCATTTCGCCAGCGCGTCCGCCTCGATGAAGGCGCGATAGACTTTCTCGGGCTTGGTTGCGAGCACGCGGTGCAGGCGGACAGTGCTGGGCATATCGTTTCTCCTCTTGATTGTCGGTCTATGCTCCTATGACGAACGTGGATTGGCCAGTCCGACATCGATGGTGAAGTTTTTTGAATGCTGCTGCCGATCTCTCAATGGAGAGATTATCCAAACCGGTTGCCTCGCACGCCGCGCATGCCGGGCCTAAGCGCGAACAGGCCGCCCTCGAAAGGGTTGGCGTCGAGATGCTCGGCGCTCATCGTGAAACGCGCGGACGTCACGAACAGCGTGTCGAGGCCGGGGCCGCCGAAAGCGCAACTCGTCGGCCAGCTGCAGGGCAATTCGACGATCCGGTCCAACCTGCCGTCGGGCGCGATGCGGGCGAGGCAGCTTCCGCCAACCACCCGGCAGTTCCAAACATAACCCTCGGCGTCGAGGCAGGAGCCGTCCGGCAGGCCGCGCTCGAAGCCGGTGAAGAAGGGAAGCGCCCGGCCGAGCCGTCCCGCCTCCTTGTCCCAGCCATAGCTGTAGAGCGCGTTCTTCGTCGTGTCGGCGGTGACGAAGCGTCCGTCGGGCAGCCACACCATCGTGTTGGTGATGCCGAACCGGTCTTCGCTGAGCGGCGTCACTTTGCCGTCCGGGCCGACCCGGTAGAGCCGACCATCATCGCTGGCGATGGGGACCGGCGTGTCGTCCGGGCCGATGTTGTTGGCCATCGTTCCGACCCAGAACGAACCGTCCGGCGCCACCACGCCCTCGTTGAGCCGCGTTCCCGGCCTGTCGGCCTCGATCGTCGCGAGCAACCGGAACGGCCCGTCGAAATCCCATAGCGCGATCTCCTTGCGCAACCCGACGACCGCGCCGCCATCATTGCGCAGGCCGACCGAGGTCACGAGATCCGGCGTCGGCCAGCTTTCATGCGCGCCGCTCAGCGGATCCAGCCGATGAAACCTGCGGCCGAGATGTCGACCCAGACCAGCCTTTCGCGGCGCTCGTCCCACACCAGGCTTTCGCCGACCACGTCGCGCGCATCGAAGATCAGGCCGGCTTGCGTCTCGTGCATGGGGCGCCTCGGGGCAGGGTGCCAGAAATCAGCTTGACATATATCTTTGAGCTGAAATATGAGCAATTCAATAATAACCTGTCATACAGGTTTTGAGGAGCGGATGCACGAGCAGACAGACCCGCCGGATGAACCGAGTCCTGGCCTGGTCAGCACGGCGATCCAGGCGATAACCCAGCACATCCGCTCGGAAGGCCTGGCGCCCGGCGATCCGCTGCCCAGCGAGGCCGCCATGACGCGCCAGCTCAACGTCTCCCGCACGGTGGTGCGCGAGGCCTTCCGCTCGCTGTCGGCGATGCGGCTGATCGACATGAGCGCCGGGCGCCGCGCCACCGTCGCCAAGCTCGACACCGGCGCCATGTCGATGGTGATCGAGCACGGCATCACCACCCAGCAGATCAGCGTGCAGCAGGTCTATGACGTCAGGCGCACCATCGAGATGCGCACGGTGGCGCTGGCAGCACTGCGCCGCACCAACGCGGAAGCCGCGGCGATTGCCCAGTCGGCCCGGCTGATGCGCGAGAGTTGCAAGAACCCCGAGACCGTCATGGAGCATGACATCGCCTTCCACGAGGCGATCGCGGCGGCCTCGCACAATCCGGTCTTTTCGCTGATCGTCACCGCCTTCAGCGGCGTGACGCGCCGCACCTGGGTCATCGGCTGGCGAACGCGTTCCTCGGACGAGGACCAGCTCAAGATGATCAAGGGCCATGAGGATATCGCCGACGCCATCCTCAAGGGTGATCCGAGGCTTGCGGCCGAGCATATGGCCGAGCATTTCGACAAGAGCGTCAAGGCGCTCATCGACGCGGGAATAGCCTGATGAAGATCCGCGCCATCGAGACCGTCCGCATCGAGGAACGGCCCAACCTGCTCTGGGTCGAGGTCCATACCGACGAGGGCATCACCGGACTCGGCGAGACGTTTTATCTATCGCGCACGGTCGAGGAATACCTGCACGAATATGTGGCGCCCAGGGTGATCGGCCGCGATCCGCTGGAGATCGATCTTTTGGCCGCCGATCTCGTCGGCTATCTCGGCTTCCGCTCCAGCGGCGCGGAGGTGCGCGGCAACTCCGCCTTCGACATCGCCCTGTGGGACATTTTCGGCAAGGCCACCGGCCAGCCGGTCGCGCAACTGCTCGGTGGCTTCAGCCGTCGCTCGATCCGCACGTACAACACCTGCGCCGGCACCGAGTACATCAAGGACGCCAAGGGCCAGACGACCGCCAATTACGGCATCGGCGCCGGGCGCGATTACGACGATCTCAACGCCTTCCTCACCCGCGCCGGCGAACTGGCCGAGGAATTGCTCGCCGACGGCATCACCGCCATGAAGATCTGGCCGTTCGACCACGCGGCGGAGAAGACGCGCGGCAACGACATCTCGGCGGCCGACCTGAAGGCGGCGCTCGAACCTTTTGAAAAGATTCGCAAGGCCGTCGGCGACAAGATCGACGTCATGGTCGAGTTCCATTCGATGTGGCAGCTCTTGCCCGCGATGAGGATCGCCGAGGCGCTCAGGCCCTACGCCACCTATTGGCACGAGGATCCGATCCGCATGGACAGTCTCGGCGACCTGAAGCGCTACGCCGCCGCCAGTCCGGCGCCGATCTCGGCCTCGGAGACGCTGGGCAGCCGCTGGGCTTTCCGCGACCTTCTGGAGACTGGAGCGGCCGGGATCGTCATGCTCGACATCTCCTGGTGCGGCGGCCTGTCGGAGGCGCGCAAGATCGCCTCGATGGCCGAGGCTTGGCGGCTGCCGGTGGCGCCGCACGACTGCACCGGTCCGGTGGTGCTCGCAGCGTCCACCCATTTGTCGCTCAACGCGCCCAACGCGCTCGTCCAGGAAAGCGTGCGCGCCTTCTACCGCACCTGGTACCGCGACCTGGTGACGGCGCTGCCCGAGGTGAAGGACGGCATGATCACCGTGCCGCCGGGGCCTGGGCTCGGGCTGGCGCTCAGTCCCGATCTCGGCAAGGCCTACACCGTCCACCGCCGCGTCTCAGACAAGGCGGACATCTAGAAAGATCCATAGGGAGGAACAGACATGAGAAAACGGACAGCAATGCTTCTGCTCGGCGCCGCCCTTATCGGCGGGCAATCGGCCGCCAAAGCCGACGGGCTCAACATCGTCTTCACCCATCATTCGTCGGCCTCGAACACGTTCTGGCAGGCGGTGAAGAAAGGTTTCGACGATGGCTGCGCCAAAGTCGAGGCCAACTGCAACATGGTCTTCACCCAGACCGAGGGATCGATCGAGCAGCAGGTCGCCAACATGCGCGCCGCCCTTGCCGCCAAGCCCGACGCGTTGCTCACCTCCATCGTCGACGACCATGCTTTCGACGATGTCATCAAGGAGGCGCGCGACGCCGGCGTGGTGGTGATCGCGGTCAATGTCGACGACACCGAAGGTGCCAAGGGCAATGCGCGCCAAGCCTTCATCGGCCAGGGCTTCAAGCCAGCCGGCTACTCGCTCGCCAAGGCGATTTCCGAGAGCTTCCCGAAGGATGGTCCGATCAAGGTGCTGGTCGGCATCTCGGCGCCAGGTCAGAACTGGTCGGAAACCCGCGGCGCCGGCGTCATGCAGTTCCTTGAGGAATACAAGGCCGCTCATAAGGACCGCGACGTTTCGTGGGAGCGCATCGACAGCGGCACCGACCTCGCCATCACCTCCGACCGCGTCGGCGCCTATCTCAACGCGCATCCCGACACCACGGCCTATTTCGACACCGGCTTCTGGTGCGCCGGTGTGGCGCGCGTGCTGGCCGATCGTGGCGTCACGCCCGGCAAGGTCCTGCTCGGCGGCTTCGATCTCGTTCCCGAAGTGCTGCAGCAGATGCAGAAGGGCTATGTCCAGGCGCTGGTCGACCAGCAGCCCTACATGCAGGGTTTCATGCCGGTGATGGAGGTCTATCTCAACAAAAAGCTCGGTCTTGCTCCTTCCGACATCGACACGGGGCAGGGCATCGTGCGCCAGAAGGACGCCGATGCGATCATGGCGCTGTCCGCGCAGGGCATGCGGTAAGCTCAGCGCAGACCGGTCGGATGCTGCCTACGTTGGCAAGTCGCATGCCTTGGAGATTGGCCGAGACGCCCATCGCTTCGTCATGCCAGGGTCTCCGCGACGGAGCTTCGCTCCTGCTTCGGCCTGTCTTCCGCCCGGAATTGCGTGGCACAAGAATTTCGAAGTTTGCATCGGCGGCGCCGGCGTCGCCGATGCGCCTCAAACCTTCAAATACCGGAGCCCCTCATTGAAGCGCCTGTTCAAGACCTATCTCGAGAAGCCGGAACTGGCCGGGCTGATCCTCCTGGTGCTGCTCGTCGTCCTGTTCCAGGTCCGCTCGCACGGCGTGTTCCTGAACCAGGACAATCTGCGCGGCATCCTCGGCATCCTGCCGGAGGCCGGCCTCGTCGCCATCGGCGTCACCATCCTGATGATCAGCGGCGAGTTCGACCTGTCGGTCGGCTCGGTCTTCGCGCTGATGCCGATGACGATGGCGGTGCTGATGGTGCATGGCTGGCCGTTCCCGCTGGCGCTGCTCGCCGGGCTGCTCGTCTCGGCGGCCATCGGCTTCATCAACGGCTATATCACCATCCGCTTCGCCATCCCGAGCTTCATCACCACGCTCGGCATGCTGTTCATGGCGCGCTCGCTCACCGTCGTCGTTTCCGGCGGCTTCCCGCCGCTGCTGCCCGCCGACCTGCCGACTTGGCTGTTCACGTCCTTCGTCGGGCCGGGCAACATGTTCCGCATGTCGTTCCTGTGGTTCGTGGCGGTCGCGGTGCTGACCTCGCTGATGCTGTCGCGCACCAATTTCGGCAACTGGATCAAGGCTACCGGCGGCTTCCTGCCGGCCGCCGCCGCGATGGGCATCCCGACCGCCAGGGTCAAGATCGTCTGCTTCATGCTGTGCTCGGTGCTCTCGGGCTTCGCCGGCATGCTGCAGGTGCTGCGGCTGGGGTCGCCGCTGCCCTCGATCGGCGAGGGGATGGAGTTGCAAGCGGTGGCATCCGCCGTCATCGGCGGCGCCTCGCTCGCCGGCGGCATCGGCACCGTCATGGGCGGCGTCGTCGGCACGACGCTCATCCGCGTCATCGACAACGGCCTTGTGCTCAGCCATGTCGACGCCAACTGGTTCAAATTCGCCATCGGCTTCCTCACCATCTTCGCCGTCGTCGCCAATGCCTGGATGCGCAAGCGTGCCAAGGCCATCAAGATGGAGGGCTGAGCCGTGAGCGACGCGATCATCTCGGTGCGCGATCTGCACAAATGGTATTCCGGCGTGCATGCCCTCAAAGGCGTCACGCTCGACTTCAAGCGCGGCGAGGCGCTCGGCCTGGTCGGCGACAACGGCGCCGGCAAGTCGACCTTGATCAACATCCTGTCCGGCGTTCACCGCGCCGACCAAGGCGAGATCAAGGTCGAGGGCAGGGACGTCAGCATCGCGACCCCGCGCGACTCGATGGATCTCGGCATTGAGACCATCTATCAGTACAATTCCATGGTCCCCACCATGTCGATCGCCCGCAACCTGTTCATCGGCCGTGAGCCGACACGGTTCTCGATCCTCGGCGTCGGCATCCTCGACCAGAAGAAGATGGCCGAGGAAAGCGTCCGCGCCATCGCCAATGTCGACCTGCATCTGCGCTCCCCCGATGCGCTCGTCGGCGAGCTCTCCGGCGGTCAGCGTCAGGGCGTCGCGATCGCGCGCGCCATGCACTTCAAGTCGAAGGTGATGATCCTCGACGAGCCGACCAACCACCTCTCGGTCAAGGAGACCAACAAGGTGATCGGCTTCGTGCGCGGCCTCAAGGAACAGGGGGTGACGGGCGTCTTCATCAGCCACAACATGCACCACGTCTTCGATTGCTGCGACCGTATCGTCGCGATGGCGCGCGGCGAGATCGTGCTGGACAAGCGGATCGGCGACACCTCGATCGACGAAGTCCATTCTGTCCTGTGAGGGTTAGGCAATGAAGGCGCTCGCTGATCGTAAAGTCCTTTTGACGGGCGGCCTCGGGTCGCTTGGCCGGGCGCAGGCGGTGACGCTGGCGCGTGCGGGCGCGCGCGTGCTGGTGCTCGACCGCCCCGACATCGGTGATGCCGAGCAGACGGTGGCGGGACTTGCCGGACAGGCCGGGGGCGACATCGCCTTCGTCGGCTGCGATCTCAACCGGCTGGCCGAGGCGGAAGCGGCTGTTGCCGCGCTGGCGGCGACGGAAGGCGGCATCGATATCCTGATCAACAACGCGGCGCTGATCATCAACCGGCCGTTCGAGCAGTTCTCGCTGGCCGAATATGAGGACCAGATCCGCGTCAACTCCTCGGCCGCCTTTGCGCTGGCGCGGGCCTGCGCCCCTGGCATGAAGGCGAAGGGCTACGGCAAGATCGTCAACTTCTGCTCGATTACGCTCAACGGCCGCTGGGACGGCTACGTGCCCTATGTCGCCTCGAAGGGCGCCATGCTCGGGCTCACCAAATCGCTGGCGCGCGAGCTCGGGCCGCATGGCATCCGCGTCAACGCCATATCGCCCGGCGCCGTGGTCTCGGAGGCGGAGGCGCGCGTCTTCGGCGACCGCTTGAAGCAGTACAATGACTGGATCCTCGAGAACCAAAGCCTCAAGAAGCGCATCGAGCCTGAGAATGTCGCCGAGCTCGTGCTGTTCCTCGTCTCACCCGCCTCCGACATGATCAGCGGCCAGAACATCGCCATCGATGGCGGTTGGTGAGGACATGGCCGCCGCGGTCGAGCTGAACGACGGGCAGGCGAGGCTGGTCGTGGCGCCGGAGAAGGGCGCGGCGATCGCACGCTATGACGCGCTGGTGATCGGCAGCGCGCCGGTTCCGCTGCTCAGGCCAGGCGATGGAACCGGCACGTCCGGCTGCCAGCTCCTGGTGCCGTGGTCGAACCGCATCTCCGGCGGCGGCTTCACTTTCGACGGCCGCTTCCACGCCGTCGCGCCGAACGTTCCGGGCGAAGCCTTTCCGATCCACGGCGACGGTTTCCAGAAGCCATGGCGGCTTGCCCGCCGCACGGGCACCGAGGCGGAGCTGGTGCTCGACGAGGGCGCTATCGAGCCTTACCGCTATGCGGCCACCGTGACCTATGCGCTGCAGGATGGCGCGCTGGCGGCGCGGCTGACGGTGGAGAACCGCGCCGGCATGCGCCTGCCTTACGGCCTCGGTTTCCATCCGTGGTTCCCGCGCCTCGATACAACCCTGCTCAAGGCCGAGGCCAGGCGAGTCTGGCTGGAGGACGAGCGCCATTTGCCGGTCGGCGTGGTGGCGTTGAGCGAGCGCCCGGCATGGGATTTCTCGCGCCCCATCCCGCTGCCGCCGGACTGGGTCAACAACGCCTTCGGCGGATGGGATCGTCGCGCCTCGATCACGCAGCTCGAGGAGGGGATCAGGATCACGCTCACCGCCTCGCCGGAGCTCGGCGTCTATATCCTCTATTCGCCGTCACCCGATGCTGGCTTCTTCTGCTTCGAGCCGGTCTCGCACCCCGTCGATGCGCATCACGGCGAGGGGCTGACGGTGCTTGAAGATGGGGAATCGATGAGCGCGACGATGCGGCTGGACTGGGCGGCGGCGGGTTGATCGCGAGACGGGGAAACAGCCAATCTCCCCCCTTGTGGGGGAGATGTCCGGCAGGACAGAGGGGGGCGCTGTCCTGCCGGCGTCTCAGATCGATTCAGCCAATCCCGCGGCAATAACAATATGCTGGCAGGCATTGTCGATGTCGCGGATGACATCGTCATTCCAGAAGCGCAGGACCATCCAGCCATCCTCCTCCAAGCGCTTGGTCCTAACCTCGTCGGCGTTAGCACGGCCCGCTTCGGCATGCTGTGAGCCATCGACCTCGACGATCAGCTTCTTCTGCGGGCAGGCAAAGTCGACAATGTAGCCTGCGATCGGAAACTGCCTGCGGAAGCCGAGGCCCATAAGTCGATGCGCACGGAGTTCGTTCCATAGCTTTAACTCGGCATCGGTCATGACTTTGCGCATCGATTTCGCATTGGCGCGATGTGTCGGTGGCAGAGGCGTATGTGGCATGGTCGAGCCTGAGCTGGCTTTAGGGGTTATGTCGCCGACGCTTCTACTCCACGGCGCCCCCCTCTGTCCTGCCGGACATCTCCCCCACAAGGGGGGAGATCGGCCGTCGCGTCGGCTTTCGCCAATCTCCAACGTTGGAAGACGGAGCAGTTCCTCACAACTCCTTCTCCGCCAGTTCCCGGAATGCATCCGGCACCGAGCGCGCCGCTTCCAGCGCGACGGTGCCGTAGCCGACGGCTTCCTTGCCGAAGCGCTGGCGGATCTTGTCTATGGCGCGGTCGGCGCCGAAGCGGGCGAGGCCCTGGCGGCTGCCGGGCTTCAGCTTCTCATCCGCCAGGCCGAGCGGCAGTTCGAGCTGCAACTCGGCATGCTCTTCCAGATGCGAGACCGAGATCGCCAGCAGCGAGATTTCCCGTTCGCCCGGGTGAGCGGCGAGCACGCCTCTCACCAGCTCTTCCGCGACTTCGGCGAGCATGGTGGTAGCCTGGATCGGCTGCTCCAGCGTCACCGAGCGGGTGACCGCGCGCATGTCGGCAAAGCGCACGCGCACCGTCACCGTGCGGCCCGGCCGGCCCTTGGCGCGCAGGCGGCTGGCGACGCGGTCGGCGAGATGCAGGAGCGTCGGCACGAAGACGCGCGGCAGCGCGGGTTTGCGGCCCAGCGCCGACTGCGCGCCTGCGGAATGCGCGCGGCGATGCGTCTCAAGCCGGCGCGGGTCGCGGTTCCAGGCCAGGGCCGCGAGCTTCTGGCCGGCGGCATGGCCGATCAGCCGCTCCAGCGCGCCGCTATGCGTTCGCGCCAATTGCCCGATGGTTTCGACGCCGATTTCGGCGAGCCGCGCTTTGTTCGCCGGACCGACGCCCCACATTAGCGAGACCGGCAAATCGTGCAGAAAGGAAAGCTCGGTGCCGGGCTCGACCACCACCAGGCCGTCGGGCTTGGCTACCTGCGAGGCGATCTTGGCGAGATGCTTCGTCCGGGCCACGCCGATCGAGATCGGCAGGCCGAGCTCGCTCTTCACGCGCCGGCGGATGGTTCGCGCAATTTCGTCCGGCGGCCCGAACAGATGCGTGCAGCCGGCGACATCGGCGAAAGCCTCGTCGATCGAGATGCGCTCGACCAGCGGCGTGAAATCGTCGAGCACCTTGATCGCGGCGTCGCCGAGACGCTGGTATTCGCCGAAGCGGCCGCCGACGAAGATGAGCTGCGGACAGAGCTCGCGCGCCTTGCGGCCGGGCATGCCGCCGCGCACGCCAAAAATCTTCGCCTCATAGGAGGCGGCAAGCACCACACCGCCGCCGACCGCGATCGGCTTGCCGCGCAGCGACGGGTCGAACAGTTGCTCGACCGAGGCGTAGAAGGCGTCGAGATCGGCATGCAGGATGGTAGCGGCTGAAGCGGCGTTCGTGGCGGGCATCGCGCTCCCGGCTCCATCCGTCCGCTTTGCGGCATCGCAGCATTAGCAGCGACTGTTGTAAGCGGTAATGCGTGTGAACATAAAGAGAACAAAAGCAGTTTCCTGTCAAGCCGGCGAGCGGGGGGATGAGAACATCTGCAACCAGTCACAACCATGGGGTTTGAACGGTTGCGGCGGCGTGCTCCCCTTGGGGGTTGGCCGCAAGACCAGGGGGAGGGGCGCGAAGGTTGTCGAAGCCGGGACCGAAGCGACGCGCGAAGACCCTGATTGATACGCCTTTCGATGAATGATTGATAATGTAATTGCCGGGCCCGGCGCGAAATCGATTTTGCGGTGCAGGGCCTATTGCAAGCCCGTTCTGCCGGTGATTTGCTGTTCCTTGCGCCTGGCACGACGGCGGTTGAGGGGCCGCCCCGTTTCTCGCTCCATGGGAGAATCCTGTGAACCCTCGGCAACTGAATTTCGCCAGTAGTGTCGGGGCAAAGCCAGTCCCCATCCACGAGATTCCTTCTTCATTTCCGCTCGCGGGCCCCCGCTCGCTGAGCCGATCGAAACCGCCATAGGCGAGGCGCAAGCCGGGTGGAAGGCGATGCTCGAAAAATCAAAAACAACTGGGAGGAATCGATGCTTCATCAGGTAGGGAAAACGGAAACCCGTCCGCCGGTCGGGGCAGTGCGCCGCACTCCGCCGGCGCTTCGCCAGTGCTGCGACAACTATATCTGTCCGACCTGCGACCAAGTCGTCGAACTGACGGATTTCCGCCAGGTCGTCTGGCATCAAAGGCCGGGCCACCGGCCGATGGAAATGGATGACTGAGCGGACCTGCCGGAAACAAAAAGGGCCCGCGCCTTCCAGAGGGGTGCGCGGGCCGAAGCTGGAGTAGCCATTCGATAAACGCGCAGCCGGCGCACCGGTTGCGCCTGGCAGATCAGCCGCCGTTGGCCGGAGCCGGGGCTGGAGCCGGTGCGGCCGGCGCGGGTGCCGGCGTCGTCGAGGGTGCCGCAGGCGTCTCCACCTTGGGCGCCTCGACCTTGGGCGCATCGACCTTCACGTTGACATCCGTCGATCCGCCACCGCCGGTGCGGCCACCGACATCGATGATGCCGGTAAAGAACAGCAGTGCCACGATCGCGATGATCGCAAGAACGATGGCCACGGCTGTGCCGGCGCCGCCCCCGCCACTGGTGTTTACAACTGTAGGTCTGTCGGCCATGGATTCCTCTCCTCTGCCGATTGTGATGTCGTGGCAACGGCGCCGAAGCTGGAATGTTCCTGCTTTCGGGCCACGGTCCCTTGTCAGGCGGGACCTGAGGCCGCACCTCTGAACGCAGAGGTCCGAATGGGCGATTTTTGGAAACAAGTAGGCCCACAACTCATTGGGGCACAACCGTCGAGTAACGTCCCTTCATCGGCGGTTTGAAAGTGGAGTTGCCCGCCATTTCCTGCGATGTGGCGGGCAACTCCCACAATCCTGCAGTCCGGCGACATCCTCGCGAACCTGTGCGCCGCGCTTCTGCTGACAGCATTGATCGCCGGCATCGTTCACAGGCGTGCGCGACGTCGTTTCAAACCTTGCCTGCCGCTCCGCTCCATCTCAGCGCGCGCCGCACGCTGTCGCCAAAACGATGATACAGGACTGCAGGCGGAACCCGGCCGCCGGTCACGCCGTTGACTTCCGCGAAGGGATCCTTTGGGCGGAGGCCGCCATGGACAGCTTCGAACTCATCGATCTTCTCTGCGTCGTCGACGCCTGCGCCAGCGATGGCGCGGCTGGGCGCCTTATCTCAATGTCGAGAGCCGTCGAGGAACTGCGCGTCTTGACGGGGGACTTCGTCTCGTCCGACGAAGCGGCGGCGAACGCGTTGAGCCAGGTGGCGCTGCAGCGCGGCTGCGCCGTGTTGTTCGACGAACAGCCGGGCGCCGATATCGTCGGCGAGTTCTGATTTCTTCTCGAGGAAGAGCGGCGCTATTTCACCAGGGTAATCATCCTGCCGGCATACATCTCGCGATTGCCGAGCTCGGCCGCGCAGTCGGATTTCACCGCCGAGTTTCCGGTCATCCCCACGGTATTGCCGACCAGCCGCAGGCAACTGCCCTGCGCATTCATGTCCGAATTGCCGGCATAGGAGATCGCCGCGTCGGGAGCATAGATGAAGCCGCTGACCACCGAGCCGGATCCGCCGTTGAGCGTCAGCGCCGAGGTGTTGCCCTTAGCCTGGAAGATGGTGATGCCCGCATAGGGGCCGCTGGTCGGCGGCGAGAGGTTCACCTGCTCATTGGCATTGATGTAAAGCTGCGAGCCTTCCATCAGGAAGATCGTCACGCCCTGGCCGGTGAGGATGCCATTGCCGCCGGGCTTTACGGTGACATTGCGCAGGATGTAGATGCCCGGACTAAGCGTGATCTTCCCTGACCAGGTCTTGTCGCAATAGGTGCCGGGCGAGAGCGTGATTGTCTTGCCGTTCGGCATCGGTTGGCACATGCCGTAGGCGGGCGGGGTGATATTGGCCAGCGGGTCGAAGGATGCGTACTGGTTTTCGAGCGGTGCGCCGCACGAGAGTGTTGCGTTGGGCGGCGTCAATCCCGAGGTCGAGCCGACCGTCGAGACGCATGCGGCGCTGACCACGGCCGAGCCGCCGCGGTTGACGGCGCCGGCCGCGTCAGAGTTTGCGGCGATCACGCAGCCGTTCATCGCGACATTGGTGGAGCCCTGCAGGTTGACGGCGGAGCCGACATGCGGATCGAGCGCCAGAACGCACGCCTGCGCCCCGGGTTTGACCTCGACGGAGGCGGAGCGGGTCGCCTGCCAGGCCGGCGCGCCGCTGATGAAAGCCGCATGGCTGATGCTCGACGACAGCGAGATGGTGTAGCCGCTCGGATCGCCGCTGGCCGCTGCCTGGAAGGCCCCGACGCTGCCCGCATATTCTCCGGCGTCGGCGACGCTCATATTGGCTGCGAAGAAAGTCAGGCCGAACTGGCGCAGATCGCCGGCCGACATGGTCGGTTGGTATTTGGTGCCCACCGCGAGCCCAGCCGCGTCCAGCGAGTTCTGCAGTTGCGCGGCGTCGTCGCTCGTGCCGGCCACGTCGACGGCGCCGGCCACGACAAGCATCAGCGGCACCATGGCGATTGCGGTCGCCAGCGCGAAATTGCCGCGCGTCGAAGCCCAGAACCGTCTGATCATGGCAGCACCCTCGCCGGAAACGGCAGAGAAACTACTCCAAGCCGTCTCTACGACCGATTTCCGAAAAAGATAAAATGCAGCAAAAGCTAAAATCGCTGGTTTATCCGCAGCTTGACCTTAGGTCTTATATTGTGTGGGACCTAAGTCTTAGTCGTGGCCGCGCAGGGCGGTAAATATGCATACAAGGGTCTGAAAATCGCAAGTCGAGGAATAAAATTAGCCATTCGTTTATCGCCGGGTGTTGAACGTGGTGGCTGGGATAGCTTGGGCGCGCTCGGCCATGAACACATTCGGTCGCATCTTCAGACAATTTGTCTCCCGCCGCCAGCGAAGCGGCGAGAGCGGCAATGTTGCGACGATCTTCGCGCTCACCCTGCCGATCGTCGTCGGCGGGGCGGGCCTCGGCGTCGAGACGTCCTACTGGTACTATTCGAGCCTGAAGCTGCAGGCGACGGCCGACGCCGCCGCCTATGCCGGCGCGCTGGAGAAGATCGCGGGATCCAACACCGCGGCGATCACGACGGCCGCCACCCAGTCGGCGACCGACAACGGGCTGGGCGGCGGCACCATCACCGTCCACACGCCGCCGACCTCGGGGCCGAACACGGCCAACAAGGCGGTCGAGGTGATCCTCAACCAGAACCTTGACCGGATGTTCACCGCCATTTTCTCGCAGAGCAAGGTGCCGGAGCAGGCGAGGGCGGTGGCGCTCATCACCGATGGCGCCTATGCCTGTAACACGGCGCTCAATCTGTCGGCCTCCCAGGCGGTGAGCATTTCCGGCAACACCAGCCTTAAGCAGGTCGGCTGCGTCATCAATGCGAATTCGACCGCCGCGGATGCCATCAAGGTCCAAGGGTCGGCAACTCTCCAGACCGACTGCCTGATCGCGGTTGGCGGCGTTTCGCTTAGCACGACGCCCACGATGGTCTGTAAGTCTCCGATCACAGGGGCCTTGCCTGCGGCCGATCCTTACGCTGACCTGCCGACGCCTGCAGCCTCGAGCCAGTGCTCGAAAGTGAACGGCAGCAAAACGTCGCAAACGCTCCAGCAGGGCACCTACTGCAACGGCATGGACCTCAAGGGCAACGTCACGCTTTCTCCTGGCGTCTATGTCGTCCAGGGCCCCTTGAAGATCAACGCCAACGCGGTCGTCTCCGGAACGGGCGTGACCATCTTCATGGCCGGCAGCAACACCGTCAGCATGAACGGCAACGCCACGGTGACGCTGAGCGCGCAGACATCGGGCACCTATTCCGGCGTGCTGTTCTACGGCGACAGGACCGGCACCAACGCGTCGAACACCTTCAACGGCACCGCGAACTCGCTCTTGACCGGCGCCATTTATTTCCCCAAGCAGCAGGTCAGCTATCTCGGCAACTTCTCGGGCACCGGCGGCTGCACTCAGGTGGTCGCGGACACGATCCAGTGGTCCGGCAGCACCACTATCAAGCAGGACTGTACGAGCCTTGGAATGAAGAACATACCGGCGGCGCAGTCGGTTGCGATCGTCGAGTAGCGGCATGGAGCCAACGGCTATCCGCTTCCGCAAAAACCGCTCCGGCTCGGCTGCGGTGGAATTCGCGCTCGTATTGCCGATGCTGTGCGCCGCGCTGTTCGGCATCGCCGATGGCTGGTCCTATGTCACCAACTCGATGGCGATGCGGGCCGGCGTGAAGACGGCGGCGAACCTGCTGCTGGCCGGCGCAACCGATGACAACGCCGTCCAGGCCGCCGCGCTCGCCAGCTGGCAGAAAAAACCCGCCGATGCGGCCATCGTTGTCACCCGCAGCTACAAGTGCGGGACGACCGTGGTCACTTCGACCACCGTCTGCGCGGGCTCGAAGCTGCCTTCGGTCTTCGTCCAGATCCAGGCGTCGGGCACCTGGGTTCCGCCGTTCACCTTCGGCGTCTTCCCGGGTAATAGCGCGCTCGGCCATCAGCAGGTGGTCCGTGTTCGCTAAACGAAAAGCCAGGGTATTTGCCAGCAACGCCTCTGGCGGCGCCGCGATCGAGTTCGCGCTGATCGTGCCCTTCCTGATCATGCTTCTGTTCGGCATTTTCGCCTTCGGCTGGTCGATGAACAACGAGTCCAGCGTGCGCTATGCGCTCGAGGCCTCAGCGCGATCCCTGCAACTCGACAGGACGCTGACCCAGGCCCAGATCCAGACGATCGCGACGCAGAAACTACAGGCGCTCGGCTTGCAGAACGTGACCGTCACCATCACCACCGACCCGCCGAGCGGCGGCTTCAAGATGGCGCATGTCAGCGCCAGCTATGCCTTCGTCATACAGTTTCCTTATTTCAGCGATTATCCGATCAACTATTCCACCACCGTCACCGTGCCGCTGATCAGCAGCTGAAGCACGTCCCCGAAACTTGGAATCCGCTTCGGGTCAAAGCACGCTAAGATTAACAAGCCGAGCGGTTCGAAAGATCGCGACACGCTTCAGGACGTGCCGGGGGAAGAATATATAAGTATATACATGGGATCCCCGTAGCCGGACTTCGCCAATCGCGCTCCAATCGCCGGTGCTGACGGCTCCCGTGCGCGGGCACCCGAACCATGCCACACAGCTACGAAAATCACATGTATAAACAAGGGCATTGTATCCCTCGACGGACGCTGGCCGCATAGCGTTGGGCCCATGGTCCGACGGGGGATAGGCCTTCATTGTTCCAGAGGACGGACCTAGCCTCGGCCCATTTATTTATTCAATGATTTCAGTATGTTAATAGATTTTCAGCCAGACGGACGGAGCTTCTTCTGCGGATACTCTCTTGCCGCGACCGAATTTGTCTAAAAGTTACTCCAAGCCGTTAGGGAAATCTCATATGACGCGATCTAGCGGTTGGGCATTGGTGGCGATTCACCTGCGGAGAAACATGATGACAATCCGGAAAACACTTTTGGCTTCGCTTGCCATTCTGGCGCTCGCGGCTGCTCCCGCGCTTGCCGGAGCCGGCGGCAATGGCGGCGGCAACGGCAATGGCGGCAGCCATGGCGGCGGCAATGGCAATGGGAATGGCGGCGGCAACGGCAACGGCGGCGGAAATGGCAACGGCAACGGCAAGGGCCAGAGCGGCAACAGCGGCGCCTCGCACGGCAAGTCCGCATCGGCGAAGGCCGCGAAGTCGCAGGTCGACGACGTCGCTGACGACACGACGGACGATACCAACACGGCCGCGACGCCGAAGGAAAAGAACATCCATGCCAAGCTCGGCCGGCTGAACTCGCTTCAGCGCAACATCAACGCCTACATGAATTCCAAGAGCAAGAAGTTCGCGGGCATTCAGGCTTATGTGACCCAGGCGGCCGTAGCCCAGAACGCGCAGGCCAAGCTTGACGCGGCAAACGCGAAGCTGGCCGCCGACCAGACCCAGCTCGGCACGCTGACCCAACAGCTCGCCGACCTCAATGCAACCGACACGACCAACATGACGACCGAGGAAAAGGCGGCTTTCGATGCGCAGGTCGCCGACGTTCAGGCGCAGATCGACGCCCAGAACGCCGCGATCGCCGCTGACACCCAGGCGGTCACGGATGCCCAGGCAGCGGTGACCGCCAACCCGGCCCCCGACGACGCCACGCTGGACGCCGCCCTGCAGGACATGGCCAACAAGCCGGTCGATCAGCAGGTGACGGACTGGGCCAAGGACGTGCTCGCCGACAAGATCGACCAGGCGGCCGCGGCGACGTCGACGCCGTAAGGCGCGCACGCGGCGAACCTGCCGGAGTGAAATGGCATGCCGCCGGGGCGACCCGGCGGCATTTTTGTTCGGCAATGCATTGGCTCGATGCCAACAGACCAGAGCGAATCCTGGTTGTCGCAATTGAGCGAGCGGAAACGCCACGCCGACGCACAGGCGGAATACAAAAAAGGGCTCGCCTTTGAGGCGAGCCCAAATAGCAAAAGCCGAGGTGGTCAGACGGCTTCTACCCGCGCCCGAAAGCTAACATGCGCGGTCTGCCGACCGAATAACATTAGTTAAGGAATGGCTAAAAATCCCTCGGCGTCTGCACCGCTGCAGCCGTTCGTCGGTTTTGGTCGGTGTTGTGCCAGGCGTCTGGAATGGTGGCAGAATCGACGCGGTAGCGCGACCCGGGTGGTGATCGAAAATCTAGCGCGCCGAACGAGTTCGCCGGGAGCTGCGTGGTCAGCTCCCGGCCCCCGGTTGCCACCCCCGAGATCTCGTTATAAATGTCGTATTACGATATAACAGCCGGCGTTGGAATGGGGCGCGAGCAATTTCTTTTGCAGCCGCATCTGCAGGCCCGGGGAAGGACTGCTCCGCCGGCGCCGACCCTTGCCGAGCCCTTTTGCCTCGCCTGACGCTGTGCGCAATGCACACCAAAACTTTGCTGCCTTGTGGCTAATATGCGTTGCGGTGTGTAGACTTAACGGGTGAGGGATTTCACAGGGCATTGGGAGGACAACAAAATGCCACGGGTTTCGGAGCTTTTCTTCAAGACGGCCATCGTCTTTCTCATCCTGGGCATAGCCGCCGGGCTGCAGATGGCGATTTCGGGCGACCACGGCGCCTTTCCGGCGCACGCCCACATCAACCTTCTCGGCTGGGTGACCAGCGCGATCTTCGGCGGTTACTACGCGCTCAATCCGGCCAAGGCCGAGCGCCGCATCGCCATGATCCATTATGGTCTCTACACGGTTGGCCTCGTGATCATGCTGCCGGCGCTCTACTGGATGCTGGCCGCAGGCCATCCGGAGATCGAGCCGGTCGTGGCGATCGGCTCGCTGATCGTCGCCGCCGCGGTGCTGACCTTTGCCTTCATCGTCTTCTCGTCCGCGGAGACGGTGCGCTCGGCCACGGTCGCTCCGGCGCGGTAACCTTGCACCAAGAGCGCGTCGCCTGAACCGGCCCAGTGCGACGCGCTCAATTGCTCGACATCCTGTGGCGGAGCAGGGAGCGAAGCGACACGGCGCAGACTCCAGGCCGGAGGCTCAGAGCGTTATCACGGTGCAGAATTCTGCCGCGCTGCGTTCCTCAGCGAGGTCACGGCATGGATTTTTGGCTCTTCGCTGCGCTTCGCGTCGCTACCCCAAAAAGATAACGGCGTTGGGGGCTTCGGCCGAACGCTGAGCCGACCTACGGCAGCAGACTCGGAAAGAGCCGCGAGATCAGCGCGTGGACGTGCCGTCGCGCTCGAACGGGCCGGGCAGCTTGGCGGGGGCGCCGGCGTCGCTCGCCTTGCTCTCGTCCGTGGCCCGGCTTTCGGCTTGCACGAGCCACAGCACGGCCACGAAATAGCCTGCCTGCAGCACCACGCCCGCCAGGAACGTCCAGCCAAGCGACTCCCAGACGGAGCCGGTGGACATGAAGGTCCATCCGAGAACCACCAGAAGCGTTGCCGTCATTCCCACAAGAAACTGCGGAAAATACATTTGCCCAACCGAGCGCCGCGACCAGTTAGGGTCTTCGACGATCTCGCCCCATTGCTCTACCCATTTTGACCCTTGCACCTTTTCCGCCAGGATCGCAAGACTTCACGCAGACCCCTTGCCATAGGTCTTAATTCTGGCCCGCCGAAGGACCTATGTCTCAGGAACCAAACCGAGGCCGATTCCGTTCCCTCGCGGCACGATGATCAGGAGTAGCTAATGGACCGCAGCGTCTGCCAGGCGCGGTGGCTCCTTGCGCCTGCCTTCGGGCAGTGCATCGCCTTCGCCGCCGCCGCAATGCTGCCGAGCTGAACCCCGCTGGGGTTGCCGCAGTGCCCCACCGCCGAGCACGTCCCATCATCGGCAGGAGGCCGCCGCTCCGCGTTTCCGCGAAAAAAGTGGAGGGTTAGCTTTGACAGCCCCATTCGCCGCGATGACGGCGCGGCCGGCTATGTGTTGGACGAATCGGCTATCGGGATTGGGGCCTTGGCTGCACCAGCCTTATGTCGAAAGCGTCGGGCAGGCTAACGTGCGCCAGCGCCTTGACTGATCCCGTTGTCATAGCATCCGGCGGCAAGAGAATGACCATCTTTGCCTCGCGATCCGGCCAGAGTGGCCTGCCGCCTGCGAAGAACACCAGCGCCACAACGCACATCAGAAGAAGGGCGGCGAACATGTTCGCAATGATCTCGCCGAGTTGCATGCGGCACCCCCAAAAGAAACACCCGCCGCATCGCAGGCAGCGGCGGGTGCAACAACAACCGACGATGAAGGGACCCATGCTCGCCAGTCGCGAGTCAAACAAGATAATCGCCTGTATGTTTCGGGCGCGGGACCAATGCGCTCCGAAACCGGACCTCAGTCCCACGGTTCTTGATGCGTGTTGCGGCGCGGGCGGGCGATAAAGCTTTGCGGCAACGGTTGGACGGGCTTCCCCGGCTTCGGGGAGGAGGTTCGGTTTGCGCCCGCGTTACCGATGTTCAGGCGTTGCCGACCAATCGCCTGCGGCTGAAGCGACCGCAGCATCATAAAGAAAAAGCCCGCCATGCCTTGGGGCACAGCAGGCCTCTTGTCGGAAAATGCTGTCTGGATCAGGCCTCCAGGATCACGACGATCCTATAGGTGTCCGGATCCACGATCACGATGCGCCCGTCGGCCAGCACGAAATACTCATAGGTTTCGTAAGCCGGGACGATCTTGACGATGCGGGCCGGCAGGCGATGCAGCCGGATCTTTTGCCGCGGAACCTCGACGCCGACCGAGATGTCGAAGCTGACATCGCGAACCGGCTGCACGTTGGTCTCGTGGATGATCTGCGTGATCTGCGTCCTCTGCTCGACCGTCACATTGGTGATCGAGGCCGTCTTGTCCTGGTCGGTCTGGACGGTGCCCTGAGCGTTCTGCTCAGTGGTGGTACCGGTCTTGCCCTGAGCGTTCTGCTCGGTCTGCAGCTTGGTGGTGCCCTGGGCGTTCTGCTCGGTGGTGGTGCCGGTCTTGCCCTGAGCGTTCTGCTCGGTCTGCAGCTTGGTGTTGCTCTCAGCATTCTGCTCCGTGCTGGTGCCGGTCTTCTCCTGGGCCTGCTGTTTCTTCTTCAGCGTGGTGTTGTCCTGAGCGTTCTGCTCAGTCTGCATCTTGGTGCTGCCCTGGGCATTCTGCTCAGTCTTGGTGCCGGTCTTGCCCTGCGCCTGCTGCTTCTTCTTCAACTGCGTATTGTCCTCGGCGTTCTGCTCGGTGCTGGCGCCTGCCTCACCCTGGGCATTCTGCTCGGTCTTCATCTTGGTGCTGCCCTGGGCATTCTGCTCGGTCTGAGACTTCATCTTGCCCTGGGCTTGCTCGCCAGCGTTGCCGCCCTTCGGGCAGTCGGCCTGGCCGGCGGCACAATTATCGCCGCCGCTCGGCTGCACGGATTCGGTCTGCGCCATCGCGGCGCCGCAACCGACGCCGAGCGCGATCATGCTCGTGATCAGAAGATGTTTCATCTGATTTCTCCTCGGAAAGTCGGTCCCTTCGCTGGTTAAACACGACTTGGAAGGCATTGTTCCGAGATTGTTTTGCCAAGCGGCGGCGGCGTTCTTGCGCCGGCGGATGCGCAGATTTTTGCAGGAACAAGCCTTGGTCCCCGGCGTTAGGACGTTGCCGATCGGCTGTGGAAAATCGCAGGCGCAGCAGAGGAGGCGATTGACCATACACAAGGAGACGACCATGAAAATGCACCTCACCACCGCCGCCGCGGCCCTTCTGCTTCTCGCCGGCGCTGGCGCCGTCGCTGCGCAGGACACCGTCGTGATCGCGCCCGAGCAGGAAACCGTCATCAAGGAATATGTTCAGAAGCAGCCGCTGGCTTCGGTGAAGGTTCCCGGCGTTGAGCTGAACATCGGCAGCACGCTTCCCGACACGGTCGAACTGCACGAAGTGCCGAACGTCAAATATCGCTATGTCGTGGTCGATAACCGAACCGTGATCGTCGACCCCGGCACGCGCAAGATCATCAAGGTGATGGATTAACCGATAGCGTAATCGGCCGAGCGGACGGCCCGTCGCCGGTCACGGCGGCGGGCCGTTAACGGAAAATTATTAATTTACGATATCCTAACGGAACCTTTGACCCACGCTCAAGTTGGGCGCTTTGGGTCAAACCTGTCTCATGGACAACACAAACCAGTGGCAAAGCAGATTCGGGCGGCGGCAAACAGGCATGGGCAGGGGCGAGGAGGACTAGTTAACATGTCGAAACGAGAAATCGGAACATCCCGCTCGCTCGGGATGCGCGTCGCCGAGTTGCGGGCCAGGATGGAAGACGCCCACATCACCGCACATGAAATAAAGACCTTCCAGAAGGTCGCAGCTATAATGGGGGGCGGCGATGGCTCCCTACGCATCGATGCGGACGATCTGATCGCCGCATCTTTCCTCACCGAGTCGTGCGAAGCTTCGCTGAACTGACAGCGCGTCCCGTCATCGATGTCGACTGGCTGCCGTCCAGCACTGGGCGGCAGTGAGCGGCGCTACGCCGCTTAGCGCCACAAAAGCCTTCGGCCGCGGGGCTTTTCGATAATGCTTGGTCCGATCAGACCGATGCCATAGGGCGTCGGACTTCAGCAGCCTGTCACGCCAGCGGCCATGGCCGGCGCTGCTGGCTTATGCTCCTGGCCTTGACGCGCCTGATCTTGGCTTCGCGTAGCGCGGTGATTGGGTCGACGCCGGTCCATAGAATGCCGGCCTTCTGAGCGAATGCCACGAAGGCCTGCCGCGCTTCCCCGAGTTTCCTCTCTCCTGTCCGCGCCGCCTCACAGGCCTGCACGGCCGCGGCATAACAGTCGCCGCGCATCGCCGGCGGCCATTCTTTGAGGAAATTCTGCATCGCCGCCAGGGAAGGGATCTCGCGCTTGAAACCGGCCCCGACCGCGATCGCCACCGGCGCCCGGAGCGGCATGTCGCTTGTGATGTGAACTGCCGTCATGGCGGGCCTTTGCTTGTCGAATTATTCAATTCAAACAATGCGAAGCCGCCCCGGCGGTTCCGCCGGCAAAAATCAATTAGGCGCCGCTGACGGAACAAGACCCTGATGCAGGCGTTTGCCCCGGGAGCTCCTATGTTCGACCTGCCAGGGTTTCCGCGACGGCGGAGGCGGGCGGAGCTCGCCAACACAACAGGAGACTTATGATGAAACACACCCTTATTCCTGCTGTTGCCGGCCTTGCTCTGATCGCCGGCATAGGCTTTGCCGCTGCGGACCAGATCATCGTCACGCCGGAGCAGCAGACTGTTGTCAAGGAATATGTCCACAAGCACCCGATCGCCTCGGTCAATATACTGGGGCTGGAACTGGGCGTCGGCTCGACGGTGCCTGACACGGTCGAGCTGCGCGAGGTGCCGGACGTTCAGTACAGATATGCCGTGGTCAATGATCGCACCGTTCTGATCGATCCTGGTACACGCAGGGTCATCCACGTCATCGAGTGATCTTACACGTGCTTACGAGCCCCGATCCTCCCGCCATGCCGGCGGGGGGATACCGGCTCCTAGAGAGGAGTCGCAGCCATGCATCACCCCCATGTCGAATCAGTCGACTGTGCAAAGGCGGTCGACCAGCTTCTGGCCGAACGTCGCACTGGCCTTTTATCGATGAAGGAAGCGATTGGCCTGTTGCGCAGGCGCACCGGAACCGAACGCTCTGACGCCGATTTAGCCGCGTTGATTACAAAGAAGGCGGCGTATCTGGGCGTCGCTATGGTCTCCGACGTGCACTGAAGAAAACGCTGCCGAAGTTCAGGCACCTACGCGTCGCTGCGCAAGACGCCACCGGAAAATTCAGCTAATGTTTCCGTAGGGGAGCGGCCCCACTCAAAGGAGGCGACAGTGACGGACGACAGGCAGGAACGCATTCGCCGGCGGGCGCACGAGATCTGGGAACAGGCCGGCCGGCCGGAAGGGGCGCATATGGAGCACTGGGATCAGGCGGCCGCCGAGATCGACGCCGAAGTAAAGCCGAAGTCCAAGGCCGCGCCGAAAAACACGGCCGCCGCCAAGCCGAAGGCGGCGAAGGCTGAAACACCCGCTAAAGCCCCCGCCAAGGCCCCCGCCAAGGCCAAGACTCCTGCCAAGCCCAAAGCCAAGGCCTGATTCCAGCGGCCGTTCCGCCGCTGCGATCCCGACAATCGACGAGGATGTGGCAAGCCCGCGCCCGAACGTTTTAGGGCGCGGAGGTTGAGGCTGAACGGCTATCGCCTTCCTTGCTTCCTGGCGTATTGCGCAACGGCGCAGAGGAAAGCGAGCGCGGCGGTATCGCAAGCTGCCCGCGACGGCGACGGACCCTTGGCAAAAAGCACTGCGTCGGCGATCGGAATCGTCAGCCCATGCTTCCGGGCGAATGAGGTGACTTCGTAAGGCTGATCGTCGGCTGGTGCGCCGATGTCGATTTGCTGGTCGATCAAACGAGTTCCTCCCTGGTACGCAACTATCCCTGCCTTCGCCCGAAAGGAATTAACTACCGGCCGCTCGCCCGCGTCCACCAATTGGCAATTGTGTGAAACGATACATTTGTCGAGGTGCATCCGAAAGTAGCAAAAGGGAGTTCTCTGCACCCGGCGCGGGCGGATACCGCTCCGTCGCCGCGCTCGTTCGCGGCTCCGCTGCTCGTCGCATTCGGTTGTCTTCCTCCGCGAGGAGGAAGTCACTCACTCCCAAGCATCGCTCGATTTTGCAAAGCGCACGCCCGCCGCAGTCATCGCGCACTCGCATTCGCTGATCAGCCTGAGGTTCCTCACATATCGCGCGATCGTTTCGGGCAGCCAGGCCGCGCAGGCCTCGACATAGGCGCGGCCGTGCACCAGCGTGCCGGTCGAAAGCCGGTCGTCCTTCTCGGCGATCACCTTCAGATATTGCCGGATGAAGCGGATGTCGTCGGCGATGTCCTGGCTGGCCATGCGCCAAGCGCCGGCCAGGCGTTCGCGCTCCGCGAGCGGCAATGGCCAGAGCAATGGGCGGGAGAGGTCGGCGAAAGCGGCATGGTTCGCGGTGTTCAAAGAATATCCCTCAACGAAGGGCAACATCGTACTTTATGTACGAAAAGTGGTCAAGCACGGTTCGTACAATTTGAACGATAACTTACTTGGACCGTCGCATGAAACCGTCGATCTCGATGCGCGCTTCGTCGAGCGCCTTGCCGAGGACCAGGTCCACCATCTCGCTTCTGTCCGGCTGAAGCAGTTGCAACCCTTTGCGCAGCGCCTCACGCCATGCTTCGCCCCGGTTCCACGCTTCCGCGAAGGCATGGGCGAGGTCGTCTTGCCGGCGCGTGGTCTCGAGCGCCTCGACCAGCAGGCTCGCCTGATGCAGGTCCTTCTCCCGCTTCGCAGCAGCGCTTCGCTCGCGTCGCGCCGCGACGATCAGCTTGTGGACCGCAAAGCGTTCGGGCGAGGGGACTAGGACCGGCACCCCGGAGCGGTGGAGCAGCACTGCCCGCACCGGGTCGCGGATCAGGAAATCGAGGAAGCGCAAGGGCTGCGCCGAGGCGCCGCCCAGCGACGGCATCGGGCTGGCATGGTCGGCATGCTCGTCGCTGCCTCGGTTCGGGGTAAGGAATTCTATCCGGTAGCGGGAAGCATTCTCGAACTGCGTCGTGCGCCCGGCATCCGTCCGGTGCGGGATTTCCCGGAACGTCGGGTCGACCGCCTTCAGCACCTCGATGAGCGGCGGCATGCTGTCGTCGACTTCGGCCGAGACGGAATGGAACTGGGCAAAGTCGGCATCGCCGGTCTGCAGCGCGGCTCCCGGCAGTTTGACGCCGAGATGTCCTGCATAGGTCTGGAAGGCGACGGTGCCGACGAGCACCGCGCGCAGGCGGAAGAGCCCGGCCTTTTCCAGCGCCTCCACGACGTCGCCACTGAAACGATCGGGCGCCGCCAGGCCGGCGTCGCGCACCAGCGTGGAGACCAGCCTGCGGCGAGCCCTGAGATCGTCCTTGATCTCCTTGAAGGCCGCGACCCTCTTGGCGATCTCGGGATCCTCGGCCGGGCCGACATAGCGCCTGGACTTTTGCGGCCGCGTCTCCTCGAAATACCAGTAGTCGCGCCCTTTTACCGGCACGCGCACGAAATTGCCCGCGGTCGAGAAATCGGTCTCGAAGGAGGCATCCAGGCTGCGCTGCACGAGCTCGGCATAGAGGGTGCGATAGGCGAGATCGATGGTCTTCATGGCCGCTCCCAGCGCGCCCGCAGCGTTATAAGAACTCTGCAGTTTTCTTATAACTGCGCCTCATTCGGCTGGATTTCAAGAGTGTTATAAGAAAATTGTGGAAATCTTATAACGGCGGCATCTCCTCGTCGACCGGCCAGCCGGCCGCGGCGCAGTTCTCGCTCTATGTGATGGGCACGGGCGACCACATGGACGAGATCTATGGCTGCATAGACTTTCTGAGGCAGTCCGGCGTCTTCGAGGGCTCCAAACATTTCTGCACCAAACTGCGCGGCCGGCGCCACCGGCACCATGGACAAGGCCAAGATGGAAGCCATGGGCGGGTATTTGCTTGCGTCGGGAATACTGCTCGACAGCAACGGCAAGGCGCTGAAGGAGAAGCCGGATTTCGCGGCCTATTTCAGCAACGACTATCTGGTGGGGTAGACGAGTCTACCAAGCCACAGGCCGCCAGGCCAGAGGAGCGCGAAGCGATGCAGCTTCGGTCCAACCACATGCGCGCCTCATATGTCGGTCACCAGGCGTTTCAGCGCCTAGTTCTTCGCAATCTCGTAAAGCAGGGCGGTTTTGATATGCCGCCCGGGCTCGCCATTGAGCGACAGGGCGGCGGTGTAGAGTTTCGCGACGGCCGGGCAGAGACCCTCGAAGTCCTGGTTGGCGCTTGCGATCGCATCTATCTCGGCCGTCGTGCCGCCGTTCCTGGTAAAGGCATCTGCCACCAGTGACCAGTCCTGATCCACGGGCGCGGCCGCCCGCAGGCCGCTGCCCTTGGCTGCGCCAAAGGCGTGGAACAGCGTCGCGCCGATCTTGTCCATGTGCATCAGGAAATCCTGTTCCGGCATGCTCAGCGCGACCGGCCCGTCGCGAAGGTAGCGGTTGCACGTGGCGGGCGTTTCCCGCTCCATGACGTGTTTAAGCATGTCGAGCTGCGCGGCGAGCGCCTCCGAGGCGTTGCCGTCTGGCGCGGATGCTAGCAGAGGGGCGTATTTGTGCCTGAGATCGGCAACCAAGACACGGCTTGTGTTGCGTACTTCGGACTCACCGCCCCCCGCGGATGCCACTGCTGTGATCTTCTGGACAACTCCGTCATAGTCGTCCGGAAACTCCTGCTTGATTGCCTTAAAGATCTGGAATCCCTGGCTCAGAAGCTGATCGCTGACCTGGAAGGTGGTCAGCTTTGCCGAGCCGTCATGCGAACCCATCACCGTCTCATAGAGATATTTGCCGCCGGCAAAGCCGAGTGCCCAAGGCACTGCCTTCACTGCAACGAATGACAAAACGGCGACCGCCGCCAGGCCCAAACCCCTCCAACGCGACATGTGCCGGCCCTCCCGATTACTCGGTTACTCCGCCCAGAGGCGCAGCGCCTTCTTGCGGTCGGCCTCGGCGCGCTTGTGGTCGCCCTTGGCTTCCCATACCTCGATGCGCGATCCGTACGCGGCAGCGAAATTTGGCCTTAACCTGATCGCCTGGTTGAGATCGGCGATGGCACCGTCATAGTCGGCGTTGCGGGCGCGGATTGTGCCGCGGCCGAAATAACCGAAAACATTGTTGCGATCGAGTCTAAGCACGGTCTCGAAATCGCTGAGTGCTCCCGTGTCTTCATGGCGCTTCATGCGGAACATGGCGCGACCGGCATAGGCCCTTGGGTTCGCAGGGTCGAGACGGACAGCTTTCTCGTAATCCGCTAGTGCTCCGTCATAGTCCCCCTGGTAGCTGAGGTTGCGGCCACGATCGCTGTAGGTCACACCAATGTTTGGATCGATTGCGATCGCTTGGCTGAGGTCGGCGACGGCATGGGCATAATCGCCCTTTATCTCCCAAGCGAAGGCGCGGGCCACATATGCGTCCCGATATGCGGGGAATAGGGCGATTGCCTTGCCATATTGCGCGATGGCGTCGTCATAGTCGTCTTTGTTGTCCAGCACCTGCCCCTTTTCGAAAGCCGCCCTGGCTGCTGGTGGAATGCTGCCCTCTGAGGTCTTCGCTTGGCTCGCGATCTCGCCTGACGTCTTTGCCTTGGCCGCCACTGCAAGCTTGCGGCCCTTGCGGGCAAGGCTCATTTTCGGATCGAGCTTCAGCGCCTGATCGTAGTCCGCGATCGCCTTGTCGAAATCGCCCTTGGCGAACCAGGCGCTGCCACGCCCGAAATAGGTCGGCGCGTAACCGGCGTCGATTTCGATGGCGCGGCTGAAATCGGCAATGGCGCGATTAGCCTCCTTCTTTTTGCTCCAGGCGACGGCGCGGCCGAAATAGGCGTCGTGATTGGTCGGATAAAGCGTGATAACCTTGCTGTAGTCGTCGATTGCGGCGTCGTATTTGCCTTTGTCGGCAAGCGATATGCCGCGTCCGATATAGGCGGACGCCCGCTTCGGATCGAGCGCGATCGCACGGCTGTATTCAGCTATGGCGCGATCATATTTCCCCTTCTTGTAAAAGGCATCGCCGCGATCAATGACGACCTGGACGTTCTTCGGATCCGAGCCGACGGCGGCGGGCGCCGCGTGACCTTTCTTCAACGCGGCCACCGCCGCCTTGCGGGCAGTCCCGAAGTCTGGATTGTCGGGATGCAGTCTTATCGCCTGGTCGAAGTCTGCAATGGCGCCTTCATAATCTTTGCTGTCGGCCCGCTCTACGCCGCGCCCGTAATAGTTGAGGGCATCTTTCGGATCGATTTCGATCGCCGTCGAATAGGCATTGATCGCTTGGCCAGCATCGCCTTTCGCGTGCCAGGCCATGCCCATGCAGAAATACGCATCCACCGCCTTCGGATCAAGTTCTGCGGCCAGCCTACAATCGACGAGAGCGCCGTCGGCAGCGCCTGATGTGGCCTTGGCCAAGCCACGGCGAATACGGGCCGAGACCAAATTCGGCAGGACCCGGATCACTCTGTCATAGTCCGCGATCGCCCGATCATAAACTTGCTTGGAGTCCCAGGCCTTGCCACGGCCGAAATAGGCGAGGGGATTGCCGGGATCGAGTGCGATGGCCTTACCATAGGCGTCGATTGCCTGGTCATATTGGCGCGCATCCCACAAGCTGTCACCGTTGCGCACTGCAGCTAAAACGCGCGAGTCGGTCGCCTGAATGAGCGCTGCCATCTCAGCGGTGGAGAGCTTGCTGTTGGAGTGTACTTGGTGTGGGTCGAAGTGCGAGGTAGCAGGTTCGGCGCGCGCCACGGCGGCCGCCATATCCGCCGCTACCTTGCGGGCAACGGGATAGTCGCCATTGTTCGGATCGAACTGTATCGCCTGGTCGAAATCGGCGGTGGCGCCGTCATAGTCCTTCCTGTCGGCCCGTGCCATGCCGCGCCCATAATAGCTGGCGGCGTCTTTCGGATCGATCGCGATCGCTAATGAATAGGCCGCGATCGCCCGCCCGCCGTCGCCCTTGGCGTGCCAGGCCATGCCCTTGCAGAAGAACGCGTCGCGCGCCTTCGGGTCAAGCGTGGCGGCATGGCCGCAATCGGCAAGCGCGCCCTCGACATCGCCCAACATGGTTTTGGCCATTCCCCGGCGAATATGGGCCGAGACCAGATCCGGAACGAGCTGGATCACCCGATCATAGTCGGCGATCGCTAGGTCGTAGGCGCGCTTGGCGGCCCAGGCCTTGCCGCGGCCGAAATAGGCGAATGGGCTACTGGGGTCGAGCGCGATCGCCTTCTCATATTCTGCGATGGCATGCTCATATTTGCCCGCGTCCGAAAAGGTGTCGCCGCTCTGCACCGCGCTCAGGACGCGTGGGTCGGTCGCCTGGGCCGCCTCCAGCATCTTTGAGGCGGACAGCGTTCGGGTTGGGCTCGCTTTGCCTTGGCCGAGTTGCTTGGCCAAGGTTTCAACGGCGGCCGCAACAGAGGGCTGCGACTGTTGCATGCCCACTGGCGGAGCCGGCCTGTTTTCGCCAACGGCAGCCTGCTCGTCACAGCTTCCAGTCCGCTTCAGGTCGAGTTCGATGGCGCGCCGGCAATCGGCCGCCGCGCCGACCCGGTCGCCCTTGAGCATCCGGGCGCGGCTGCGGCCGAAATAGGCGTCGGCATTGTCGGGATCGAGGCTGATGGCCTGGTCGAAATCGAGCAGCGCGCCGTCCACGCCATATTTCGACAGCCGCATCTGGGCGCGCTCGAGCAGGGTCCGCGCGGTCGCCGGACCCCTGCCTGGCTTCGCGGCGGTCGGCTTGCCTTGCTCGCCGGGCAGGTGTTCCCAGCACGTGCCTGCCCGCTTCGGGTCGAGCTCGACGGCTCGCCGGCAGTCGCCGACGGCGAGGTCCAAATTGCCAAGCAAGGCCTCCGCGATCGACCGGTTGTAATAGGCATCGGCATTGTAGGGATCGAGGCCGACGACAAAGCTGAATGTGTCTATCGCGCCCTTGGGGTCGACCTGCATCTTCTGCAACCCCGATTTCATATTCCAGTCGATGGCGGCGGAATTGTCGCGCTTGGCGTAGAGTTGCGGCGGCTCATACGTGGGAGGCGCGGTAGGCTTGGCCGTCTGCGGCTCAGCTGGGATTGGGACATGAGCCTGACTGGTCGTAGCGCCTGGTGACTGCAGCACGGGTTGGCCTTTGGCCCTTCGCTTGCCAATCTGGACGCTCAGCCTTTCCTTTCGGTAGCCGGCGTTGGCCGGATCGAGCGCGATTGCCTTGTCCAGGTCCGCTATTGCCTTGTCAGGATCGCTCGCCTCCCAGACAAGTGCCCTCTCGAAATACGATTTTGGATCGTCGGAACTGATGGAAATCGCTTTGTCGAGATCGGCAAGCGCCTCCTTCGAATTGCCGACTCGAGCCATAGTCATGCCGCGCACGCGGTAAGCCGGGGCGTTGGCCGGGTCGCGGCGTACGGCTTCATCTAGATCGGCGATGGCGCGGGCATAATTCTTCTTTAAGCCCCAGCTCTTGGCACGGTTGAAGTAGAAAGCGGAACTTGCTGGATTGAGCCGGATCGCCTCGTCGAATGCGGCTATGGCGCGGGTATGGTCGCCCTTTTCCTGCCATTCTATACCGACCGCATTTTGGGCGGTGGCGGTTTTCTCGCCACCCCCGTCGCGCGGCTCGCCAAAAGCCTCGGCGATCCGGCGTGAGCAATCACGCCCTTTGCCTGCATCGACGCCGGCGATGTGCTTGCAATCGGCTTCCGCGCGCTTGCGCTCGCCCTTGGCGATCCATGAAAGTGCGCGGTCATGGTAAGGCGCCATGGGGTCCGCGCGGACGCTCTCTGCTTTGTCGTAATCGGCTTGGGCCCGCGCGGCGTCGCCCTTGTCCTCCCAGGCGACGCCGCGCACGCCATAGGCCATCTCGTTGGCGGGATCGATGTCGATCGCCTTGTCGCAATCGACAATCGCGCGGTCGTGCTCGCCTTTCTTGTTGAGTGCCCTGGCGCGGTCGGCATAGAGGTTGGCATCGTCCGGCGTGAGCGCGATTGCGCGAGTGTAGTCCGCGACGGCTCGCTCGAAATCTGCCTTGCTCTCCCAGGCAATGGCGCGGTTGGTAGAGGCGGGCACGTATGTCGGATCAAGCGCGAGCACCTCGGTCATGTCGGCGATGACGCGGTCGATATCGTTCTTCTGCGTGTAAGCCAGGCCACGCGAGAAATAGGCATTCACGCGAAGATCGGGAATCTCCGCGCTGTCCTCGGCGATGGGGGTGCAGGCGGCAATCTGCTGGTCGGCTGAGACGGTGCCGTCGCTGAAGCAGGTAGCGTAATCCTTGCTCTCGGCGAGCGCCGGACTGCCCAGGCCGCCAACCGCCGCAATCCCCGCCAGCGCCGCCAAAAGCGGCCCAAATGAAAGCCATGCAACGAATGCGCGGGCGAACGCGCCGGTGCGGCGTGACATGGTTTTGATCCTCCCCCCGGAGTTGCCGCGGTGGCGGCTGCAATCGCCTATATAGTTCTGTTTTTGTTCCTAAATGCAAGCAGAAATTGCGGAAGCTTATTCTGGGCTCGCTCTCGGCCGAAGGACGCAACTCTCCAGCCTGGCAGCCTACTTCGTCCCGAGTGCGATCGCCGACATCCTGTCCGCCTCGGCGCGTTCGCGGTTTCCTTAGCCTTCCACGACACGCTTCGGGCGCCATAGAAATCGGCGAACTTCTGAAGAGTGCGATCGCCTGTCGTAGTCGACGATGGCTTGGTGGTGATCGCCCTTGTGCGCCTTGTCGCTGTCGGCGATGGCGCGGTTGTTATCGCCTTTTGCCGCCCACGCGTAAGCGCGCTTGAAGTAGGCTATCGCCCGTTTGTCGGGGCGCTCAGCCTTGTCCTCGATGATTTGCGTGCAGGCTCGAGCCGGCGGGTCGGATCGGCCGCATTGCCGATGCAGGCCGCACAGCTCAAATTGGCGGCGATCCCCATGGCGCCTCGCCGGTCGAGGACGACGAGGCCGGCCAGCAGCAGCAACAGCGGCATTCGCCATTTTCGCACCAGCCGTATCAACCGGCTCTCATCCGCCCGGCCTGCCATTTGCCGGCCTTCCGCGATCAGCTGCCCGCCTTATTCCGGCTGAACAGCCGCCTTAGCCAGACCAGCGGCAGCAACAGCAGGAAGGCGCCCTTCTTCAGCACCACCAGGGCGAGCGCGATGAGGCCGACGCCGGCGGCCTTGCCGAATTTGACGCCGAGCATCGCCGCCAGGACGCCGAGCGCGCCGTAACCGGCCACTTTGTCGCCGCTGGAATGTTCGAAATAGGAGGAGCCGGCCTTCGGCTTGTAGGCGGCCGCCGATGCCTCGACGATCTTCAGCACGGAGTTGGCCGCGATGTTGCCGTCCACCGGCACGATCTTCATCGGGACATAACCCTGCCGGTCGAAGATCGAGACGGAGATGTTGATCGTCCTGTCGCCGCCCCAGTTCAGGATGTTGGCGTAGTAGAGGATGTTCCTGGCCTTGTCGACTTGCGGATAGACCAGCCAGCCGTCGAGGCGGATCTCCTGTCCGATGCGCTCAGACTGCGCCTTCACCGATTCCTTGAAGCTTTCCTCGATGGCGCTGATCTCTTCGCCGCGGCCGGCGCTATCCCAGTCGGCCAGGCTGACATAGCCGTCCGAGACCGGCTGCTCGACGGTGAGGTTGTCGATCTCCGGCGTGAAGCCGAAGATCAGCTGGTCGATCGTGCCGCACTGGTCACGGTCCCAGCCGAACTCCTTCACCACCAGATTGCACCTGTCCTCCGGCTTCAGGTAGATGGCGCCGCCGCCGGCCGGATTGATCGTGCCCCTGGCGGCGTTGAGCGGCTGGGTGAAATTCTGCGGGTGATAGTCCGCATCCCCGGCATGCACGATCGCCGGCTCCGCCAGCATAAAGGCCTGCGCCAGCAGGATGAAACGCAGATTTTCCCTGATCGATTTGTACATGCTCCCCCTCCCGGCAACGGGACCCCAAACCCTCACGCCTTCGTGATCTAAGGGGATTTCGGCCGCAAGTACAAGTCCGAAAAGTTCTTTTTTTGTTCTTCGTTAAGATCGCAGCGCTACTGCTGCAGGTTCGCAGCGATATTGTCTCTCACATATCGATCATCGACCGCTTCACCCGCCCGATGATGGTGATCGCGCCTTCGAGCTCCGGCGGCGGAATATCGAGATAGGACGCCGGCTGGAACGGCGGATTATCGTTCGGCCGCCAGCGCTTGTAGGTGGCGCGGCCGGTTTCGTCGGCGATCACATAGCAGCCATTGGTCACCAGCCGCTTGTCGCGCAGGTTGACGAAGATGATCGAATCCGGCGGCGAGATCTTGTTCATCGACGGTCCGTCGACGCGCAGCGCAATCCACTCGCCTTCCTCGAGGTCGGCAGTGGGGATGGTCGGATAGTCGGAGAGGTTGACCACGCTGTCCTGGCTGCCGAGCTCGCCGGCGCTGATCCATGATACGATCGGCACGTCGATGGTGATAGGCGAGGGGGCGAGGTGCACAGGCGCGGCTTCGGCGCCGTCGCCGTCAAACAACAGCCAGCCGGGGTCGACGCCGAACAGCCGGCCGTATTTCTCCGCCGCCTTGCGCGACAGCGGCCGGTTGCCGTTCTCGTGGCTGATGAGTGTGTTCTTGTTGATGTCGCGCAAGGCGCGGGCCGCATCGCTGGGCGAGGCATAGCCGGCCTGGGCGCGCGCCTGCTGCAGTCTGTGCCGAGAATCCATCATCGTACAAAATGCCTGAAAATTATCGTCCAAACTGTACGATTTCGCTTGCGCGGCATTCGTACATAACGTACGCTTAGCGCATGAATGAGCATACCGCAAGCATTTCCGCATTCCCTGCGAACATCCAGCAACTGCCCACGAGCATCTCGGGGCTAATTGATTCCTGGCAGAGCATCGCCGCCTTCGCCGCCGATGTCGGCTGCGGCTATGAAGCCGCCCGCCAGATGCGCCGTCGCGGACGCATCGCGCCGCAGCACTGGCCGCATGTGGTGGCCGCGAGCCGCAGGCGCGGCATTGCCGGCGTCAGCTACGAATGGCTGGCGGGCCGTCGCGCCGCTGCCGCCATGCAAGGGGAGGCGGCATGAACGCGCTTGGCTCGCCTGTCGAATTCCAATCGTCCGGGCTGTCCTCCTCCCCGGCCCGGACGCTTTCCGGGGCTTCTGCCCCGGATCCGGCTGAACCGCCCGCACCCCGGTTCACCGGAACGGCCGGAGCCGCTCCTCCCCCGGCTCCGGCCCCCAATTCGGGCCGGCCCGTCTCCTGCATCCGCACCGAGGACGGCACCGTCATCCTCTTCGACCGCGCGGCGGGCCTGGCGGTGTCGGGGCTCACGCGGGCCGCCGCCGAGGCGACGCTTCTTCGCCTGCTTGGTGCGGCGCCGGAGCAATTCCAGGAAAAGTGCGAAGCGGTTTTCCGTCCGGAATTGCGTCAAAACAACGAGATGGAGCGCTTCGCCGTTTCCGCAAAACAGCGAAGCGCTCCAGGCGCCCCCTGATCCCAACTTTTTCCCTGACCTGACCAACGGCCTCGCGGCCGAACCCTGGCGCTTGGCCTCATGCCGAGCGCTTCGCAACCTTTCGCAAGCAACCGGAATGAGACATGGCCGCCTACACCGAAAAGGAAATCGACGAGATCGCCGCATGGCTGAAGGAGGGGCTTTCCGCCTCGCGCATTGCCGGCCGCTTCAGCGCGCTGCGCGGCAGCCCGGTCTCGCGCAACGCCATTATCGGCATCGTGCACCGCAACGCCGGCCTCTCCGCCATCGGCTTTGCCAACCCGAAGGGCGGCCGCTCCGGCGGCAGGCCGAGGAGGAACGCGCGGCCGGATCGTCCAGGCCGGCGGGGCAGGGCGGCGGCTGGAGGTGCCACGCTCTCCGAGCCGGCGGCGCTTTCGAAACGGGTCGAGGAAGCCGGCGCCGCAGCAGCCAGTCTCCCCCTTTTTGGGGAAGATATCCGGCAGGACAGAGGGGGGCGCTGTCCCGGCGACCTATCCGCCGTTGAGCTGTCCGCGCAGGCAGATGCGCGCACTCCACACAAGCCCAGAAGATCCAAAGCCCGCAAACCCGCGCGGACGCTGCCGCCCGCCTGGCTTTCCCCCGGCACCCGCGAAAAATCCGACGGCCAGCTCTACAAGCTTCCCGCGCCGCCGCCCCCGGTAAACCCCGGCCGCCAGCCGCATGTCGCGGCCATGCGCTTCCTCGATTGCCTGTTCGAGCGCTGCCGCGCGCCGATCGATTTCGCGCTGCGCGAGGAGGCGGACGACGATCCTATCGGCGTGCGGCCGGGACCGGACATGCTCTGCTGCGGCCTGCCGACCTCGGCCACGCGCTCCTACTGCGCGCATCATCATGCGCGGTTTCACGGCCATCGCGGGAGGGGGCAATGATCGCGCCGGCACTGAAACCGCCAATCTCCCCCCTTGCGGGGAAGATGTCGCCGAAGGCGACAGAGGGGGTCGCGGCGCGTGAAGCGCCAGCCTCTTCTTGCGGCATCTGCAAGGCGCTGGAGCTCTACGTGAGACGACCCCCTCTGGCCTGCCGGCCATCTCCCCCGCAAGGGGGGAGATCCGAGCTCCTCCGCCTTCGCGAGCCCACCTCATGAGCGGCACGGTCTGGTCGAGATTCTTCTGGTCGGACTGGGAGTCGGATCCGAACCTGCGCCTCTGCTCGCTGGCCGCCCAGGGCCTGTGGATGCGGATGCTCTGCATTGCCGCAGCGCATCAGCCGGTCGGCTATGTCGCGATCGCCGGCAAGGGGCTGGATGAGTCAGCGCTCGCCCGCCTCGCCGGCTGCTCCGAGGCGGAGCTAGCGGCGCTGCTTGCCGAGCTCGAGCAGAACGGTGTCTTCTCGCGCGACCGCCAGGGCCGGATTTATTCCCGGCGCATGATCGCCGATGCCCGCAAGGCCCGCGCGGCGCGCCGCAACGGCCTCAAGGGCGGCAATCCAAGTCTCTCGAAAGAAAGCGCTTTTTCACCTTCGGATAAGCCATGGGTAAAGGCCGAAGATAAGGGGGAGGATAAACCCCAGAGTCCAGAAGCCAAGAGTCCAGAATCCAAGAATCCAATAGCCATAGATCCATCGGGAGAAAACGCCCTGGCGTTTTCTTCCCGGGCTGCCGCTCCGCGGCAAAAGAACGAGAAATCAGTTTCGGGCCGTTCAGACGGAGCCGGACAGAACTGGCAGCGCCGCAAGACGCATGTCGATGCCGCCAACGCAATCATCGAGGAGATCAATGACCGCAGCCGAATTGCAGCAGGCGGCGAAGGCGCTGGCCGCGATGTTCAGTTGCTTCCCGCAATCCGCGCTCGCTGATGCCGAGATGCAGCTGCGCGGCTATCTCGCCGCCGTGCAGGATGCCGAGCTTCAAGACGTGCAAGCCGCGATCCAGCGCTTCATCCGCGGCGAGGCCAAGGTCGACAACGCCCAGTTCTGCCCGTCCAGCGCCCAGCTTTCGATCGAGGTGCGGGAGAGAAGGCTAATGCGGGAGCTGCTGGCGAAGCGGGGGGCGCAGTCATGTGTGAAGCTGGTGAAGGTATAGGCGCCGGCTAATTTCGAAACGCCGGCGGGACAGCCCCCTCTGTCCTACCGGACATCTCCCCCCACAAGGGGGGAGATCAGCCTTCGCCACCGCTTTCGCCAAGATCGCAGGTAGGAGCGGGGGCGCCCAAGCTGCCAATCTCCCCGCAAGTGGGGGAGATGCCCGGCAGGGCAGAGGGGGGCGCGAAGGAACTCAGCCTCTCCCGTTGGCCCACAGCCACCCACAACCAAGGACCCAGCCATGCCCCGGAAAGCCTCGAAAAAACCCCAACCCCCAAAGCTCCCCAAGGGCGAGGCCGAGCAGGTGCGCATCCGCCGCGAGATCGGCCATGATTTCGCGCTGAAGCAAGACCCATTCGGCCGCCAGCGCCTCACCGCCGGCACGGCGGAGGCGCGCCGCGTCTACGAGGTGTCGAACGGCGGCTACACCTCGACCGGCGGCATCGTGCGCCTGCGCAATGTCGATCCGCTGGTCGGCATCACCTCGCTCAGCCGCCAGCAGCGCGAGGCCGGCCAGCGTTTTCGCGACGATTTCGAGCGCGCCAAGCGCCAGGGCCTGCAGCCGCAATCCTGGAGCGAGCGCGTCGACGGCGGCCGCGTCGGCGGCGGCGTCCCCGACCGCGTGCTGTCAGCCGGCCGGGCGCATGCCCGCACGGCGGCAGCGCTTGCCCACTGGGAGGTGGCGGAAGTGGTGCGCAAGATCTGCCTCGAAGGCCAGTCGGTGAAGGCCATCGCCGAACGCAGCGGCGACGGCCGCGACGTGGTGGTCAAGCTGCTGAAGGTCGGGCTGGATCTGCTGGCGGTGCATTATGGGATGATGATGGGGAGAAAGGTGGGGTGAGTGGAAAACGATGTGCCTAGCTTGCGCCGGATCGAAAGCTGCTTATGTGACTATGCAGCTGGAGTGACTGAATGCGTTTCATTAGACTTGTTTTCGGTTCAATGATGTTCATGATCGGCGTCGCTGCAGTAATTGCGACCGTGTTTAGCGCCCATCCTATTCTCAACACCGCAATGTTGATGACACTGCTGTTTGTGCTTAAGGCCGCCTTGGGGCATCTAAAATCGAGCTGGCAATGACCGTTGATCCAGACTCATTGCCGGATTGAAGATGACCCGGCCAGCCGACCACGACCAACTCGCTTCGCAGTGAGTCATCCAGTCTAGAAGAGGCGCTTTGAACAGCCAATGAAATACGCCGACGGAAACCTTGCCAGGCTTGGCGACCGCGTTTTCCTCGGGAAGGGAACGAGGGAACGGTGGTCTGCTCGCTCGATACGGACGAATACTCGGAAGAGTATCCGCGAGAAGTCCTCGGCTACCTGAAAGAGGGAGTCATGATCCTGTCCGAGAAAGCAGGACTGATCCACTATGTACAGCCCGAGACCGGCATGCGGCTGCTCGAGAGGAAGAAATGAGGCTTGCGCCGCCGCCCGATCCGGCAGCAAAAAATCGCATGGATTGCTGAGGAACTGAGAAGCGGCTGATAGGGATGAAACTCAACCGCTTGGCGTGAAGCGGTGAATCAAGTTCTGATCCGCGCGAAGTCCCAAATCGCAGACACCGGCGCTGCCCCTCATCCGCCTGCCGGCACCTTCTCCCCGTATAGTGACGGGGAGAAGGGGCTTGCCGCAATGCCGCGCCTCTTCTGCCGCGTTGGCGATTGGCGAAAGCGGCGATGACAGCCCCTTTCTCCCCGTCACTATACGGGGGAAATGCCCGGCAGGGCAATGAGGGGCGGCGCCGACCAGCGACAGTTATCGATGCGTTCGTTTGAGTGGTTTCGGCAGGCAAGCCTCAGCCACCTTTCTTCAGCGGCTTTGGCCCATCTTCGTCAGGCGCCCCCTCCCACCCAAACACGCTCCGCCCTCCCAGCAGATGCGACTGGTCCATCTCGCCGGCGACGATCTCCTTCAGGCTCGGTCCGGTCACATAGCGCTCCATCCGGCGTGACTCGCCGTCCAGCCGCTTGAGCGCCTGCAGCTCTTCGTCCCGCCCGAGCTTCGCTTTGCCCACCGCCGATTTCAGCACCGAGATCGTCTCGTCATAGACTTTTAGCGGCACCGGGAAGGGGTGGCGGTCCTTGCCGCCGTGGGCGAGCGAGAAGCGCGCCGGGTCGGAGAAGCGGTAGGGCGCGCCGTGCACCACTTCGGAGACCATGGCGAGCGCGCGCACCGTGCGCGGGCCGACGCCGGGAACCAGCAGCAGCTCGGGGAAATCCTTCGGACCGTTTTCTATTGCCGCGGAAATATTGCCATGCAGCCGGCGCATGACGATGTCGCTCTCACGCACGTCGTGATGCGCGGGCATGACGAGGTTGGGCAGCAGCGGCTGCGCCGCGGGGTCCGGCGGCGGGGCCGGCTCCAGCACGGCAAGCTCGGTCAAGATCTTCTCCGGGCTCATCGTCTTCAAGAGCGCGATCTGGCCGCCGCGCGCTTTCTCGGCGCGATGGTCGGTGAGGTTGACGATCTCGCCTTGGCGTTCGCCCTCGATCGCCGCATGCGGCTGGTCGACGAAGCTTTTGAGCCCCTCCGAAAGCCAGTGATAGCGGCGTGCCTGGCGGGCGTCGCCGTTCATGCCCTGCTGAACCACCACCCAGCGCCCGTCATCGCTGACGATGAAGCCGTGCAGGTAGAGATCGTAGCCGTCCTGCACGGCGGCGCTATCGACCTTGGCGACCAGCCGGCTGGCGGTGGCGAGAGCTTGGCCGTCGAGACCGACATGGTCGCCGATCGCCAGCAGCTCGCCCGGCGTCTTGCGCGAATGCGCGCCGCGCCCGCCGCAGACATGAATGCCAAGCTCGCCGGCCATCGGGTTGAGCCCCCGTTTCAGCGCCCCGATGACGGAAGTGGTGATGCCGGAAGAATGCCAGTCCATGCCCATCACGGCCCCGAAAGACTGGAACCAGAAGGGATGCGCCAGGCGCCGCAAAAGCTCGTCGCGGCCGTAGTGGTGGATGATGGCTTCGCACAGCACCGCGCCGAGCTTCGTCATGCGATCGCCCAGCCACTTCGGGACCCGCCCGCCATGCAGCGGCAGGTCGGCGCTGCCGCTTCGCTGCGTCACGTTGCTTCCCCTTATGAATGCCGGCTTCTAGATGGCGTTTTGGCGGGAATTTGCAAGGCGCAGCCGCAGCCAATGTCCGGCCGTGTCGGTAACGCCAAACCCGCACGCGTTCCAGCACCCGGCGGTGATGGTGCCAGTACCCTCACCCACTTCACGTGGCAGTGGCGGACGTCGCCCGCATGCAACGGGCGCGGGATGTGGAGACGGACACACCCCGGCGACATCTCCCTCGACGAAGGGGAGATGTCGCCGGTCTTGGGCGCTGGTCGGTCAGCGCCGGCAGATGCGGATCTTTTCGATGACGCGGTGGTGATGGCGCCAGTGCTTCACGATCTTGATCCGGCAATTATCGCGATAATACCGGTTATGATGGCGCACCACATAACGCTCGCGATAGGGAGTGTAGTAGTCGTCACCGTAGACGTGCCGGTAATAGCGGTGAGGGTAATACCCGCCATGGTAGTCACCATAGTAATCGCCGTAGCTAGGGCCGACGCCGATGCCGAACTCAACACTGCCGGCACTCGCCGGCGCGATCGCAAACGCCGAGGCGATGGCGATCATCGAAGCAAGCAGAAGCTTTTTCATCGCTGCCTCCTGAGGTTCGATGGTTGCCCCTTCGAGGCACAAACGGTTTCGAGACGGGTGGTGTTCCGAGAAAGTTAGGCGGCGATCCTGGGCCCAGCAAGGAGCGAAGCGGCCCCGAAGCTGTCGATCTTCGCCCTTGTGGGGGAGATCACGCTATCCTTCGCCCCGCTGTCTTCGATCTTCGGAGTCGCCATATCGCCACCTGCTGTCGCCGCTCAGCGCGTGCGCGTTCTGCGTCATCGTCTATGCAACGTCCAGCCAATCCCAACCGCAGGAGCCTGCCATGACCAAGCCTACCATCCTGAAATTCGGCCCCGTCGAGCATGGCGATGGCGGCGATCTGCCGGGCTGGATCGCGGTCGAGGGGTCCCCGACCATGCAGACGGCCGTCCAGCACACCAGCGAGGACGGCAAGGTGATGTCCGGCACCTGGCGCGCTTCGCCCGGCACCTATCACGCCACCTACACCGACTATGAATTCGTCCACATGATCGCCGGCCGCATCCTCATCACGCCCGACGGCGGCGAGCCGGTCGAGGTCGGCCCCGGCGACGCCTTCGTGGTCGAAGCCGATTTCAGGGGCACCTGGAAGATCCTCGAGCCGGTGACCAAGCATTTTGTGGTTGTGATGGGGTAGGGCGCCTTTCTCCCCCCTCGAGGGGGAGATGTCGCCGAAGGTGTCCGAACCGGATAGATAGGTAACAGAATGGACCGATTAGATGGGTGACAGTTTTCTCGCCAGCCGGGAGGACCGG
>NZ_NSGF01000015.1 GCF_002294995.1 Mesorhizobium sp. WSM3860
CGGGGTGGAGCAGCCCGGTAGCTCGTCAGGCTCATAACCTGAAGGTCACAGGTTCAAATCCTGTCCCCGCAACCAATCCAAAACGGCCCGCCTCGCGCGGGCGTTTTTGTATCCGGCCGTGGCGGCCGGCTGATTTGAGCTCATCGGGGGCCCGCAAGGCGGCCAAGCCGACGCTGCGCGACAGAGAAGCCAAATCCTGTCCCCACCAACCAATCCAAACCGGCCCGCCAACGCGGGCCGTTTGCGTTCGTGGCGCCACATTTCCTGCAAGCTTCGACTCGACTTTTGCAGCGGTGCTCGCCGGGGCGCCTCGTGGAGACGATGCTCGAGGCGGAAGGCTTCGCCGCAAAGCACCGCCGCCGGCCTTCGCAGAGCCGGCGGCCGCCGAAGTCGGCCTGGTGGTGCCAAGGCTTGCGAAGGCTGAAGAGGCCAACCTCACCAAAGCGGTGGAAAACGGCGTCGGCCTTGGCGGCCATCACGGCGGCATGGCGCGACGCGTTTCGCGCATGGCCGCTACCAGTTCATGTGCTGGCAGTGGGCCGCGTGTCCCGATGGCCCGGCTCGTGGCGCCGACCGGTCATGAACCGGCGGCGACGTCCATGCGTTGTGTCTCATCAGGGTCGGTTTGGAACAGCGAAGGAGTCGGAAATGACCACGCATCCCAGCACCAATCGCTTGTCCGCACGGGAGCTGCACGACATCGATGCCTACTGGCGTGCCGCCAACTACCTGACCGTCGGGCAGATCTATCTGCTCGACAATCCGCTGCTTCGCGAGCCGCTTCGGCTGGCGCACGTCAAACCCAGGCTGCTTGGGCATTGGGGAACATCGCCGGGTCTCAGCTTCATATACGCGCATCTCAACCGCGCGATCAGACTTCGCGATGCCAACGTCATTTACATCTGCGGCCCCGGCCATGGCGGACCGGCCATGGTCGCAAACAGCTATCTCGAAGGCACATATAGCGAGATCAATCCGGATATTTCGCTCGAAGAGGCCGGAATGAGGAAGCTCTTCCGGCAGTTTTCCTTTCCGGGAGGCATCCCGAGCCATGCCGCTCCCGATGTGCCCGGCTCGATCCATGAAGGCGGCGAGCTCGGCTACGCGCTTTCGCATGCCTTTGGCGCGGCCTTCGACAACCCGGATCTTATCGTCGCCTGCGTCGTCGGCGACGGCGAGGCGGAAACCGGCCCGCTCGCCACGTCCTGGCACTCCAACAAGTTCCTCAACCCGGCGCAGGACGGCGCGGTGCTGCCGATCCTCCATCTCAACGGCTATAAGATCGCCAATCCCACCATTCTCGCCCGCATCCCTGGAGAAGAATTGCGGGCGCTGTTCGTCGGCTATGGCTACGAGCCGCTGTTCGTCGAGGGAGACGATCCGCCCCTGATGCATGAGCGGATGGCCGTCGTGCTCGACGATGCGCTGGATCGCATCCGGGCGATTCAGCAGGCGGCGCGCAGCGGCGGCGAGACTGCCGACGGCCGACCGAAATGGCCGATGATCATCCTTAGAAGCCCGAAGGGCTGGACAGGCCCCAAGGAGGTCGACGGGCTGAAGACCGAGGGGTTTTGGCGCGCACATCAGGTTCCGCTCTCCGGTCTCGCCGAAAACCCCGCGCATCTGAAGATGCTCGAGGCGTGGCTGAGAAGCTATCGGCCCGAAGAGCTTTTCGATGCCGCGGGCGCGCCGGTGGCGACGATCCGCGCCACCGCCCCGGAAGGCGCCAGGCGCATGAGCGCCAATCCGCATGCCAATGGCGGCCTGCTGCGCCGCTCCCTCGAACTGCCAAGCCCGCAAGCGCATGCAGTCTCTGTCCAGCAGCCGGGCGGTGTGAAAGCAGAGTCGACCCGGGTGATGGGCAGTTTCCTGCGCGACGTCATGGCGTTGAACCAAAGCGCCGGGAACTTCCGGATTGTCGGTCCCGACGAGACGGCTTCGAACCGGCTGCAGGACGTCTTCGAGGTGACCGAGCGCGCCTGGATGGAAAAGATCCTGCCCGAGGATGTGCATCTCGGCCGCGAAGGCAGGGTTCTGGAGATCCTATCCGAACATACCTGTCAGGGTTGGCTGGAAGGTTATCTGCTTACCGGCCGGCACGGCCTGTTCTCCTGCTACGAGGCTTTCACGCACATTGTCGATTCCATGTTCAACCAGCATGCGAAATGGCTCGATGCCTGCAGCAAGCTGCCGTGGCGGCGGCCGATTGCGTCGTTGAATTATTTGTTGTCCAGCCATGTCTGGCAGCAGGAGCACAATGGCTTCAGCCATCAGGATCCGGGCTTCATCGATGTCGCGTTGAACAAGAAGGCAGACATCGTGCGCGTCTATCTGCCGGCGGATGTCAACAGCCTGCTTTGCGTGACCGATCATGTGCTGCAGACATGGAACCGCATCAACGTGATCGTTGCCGGCAAGGCCAATTCCTGGCAGTGGCTGTCGATCGACGAGGCGAAAGTCCATTGCAAGGCCGGCATCGGCATATGGGAGTGGGCGTCGACCGACGGCGGGGCAGAGCCGGATGTGGTGATGGCCTGCGCCGGCGACGTGCCGACGCTCGAGACGCTGGCCGCCGTCCAAATTCTGAAACGCCACGTTCCCGGCCTCAAGGTGCGGCTGGTCAACATCGTCGACCTGATGACGTTGCAGCCAAAGGAACACCACCCGCACGGCCTGTCGGATCGTGAATTCGACGCGCTTTTCACGGCCGATAAGCCCGTCATCTTCGCATATCACGGCTATCCATGGACCATCCATCGCCTGACCTACCGGCGGACCAACCACGACAACATCCACGTGCGCGGCTACAATGAAGAAGGGACGACGACGACGCCCTTCGACATGACCGTGCTCAATGGCCTCGACCGCTATCATCTCGTGTTGGGCGTGCTCGACCGCATTCCCGAGCCGGCCGGCGCGCATATCCGGCTGAAGCAGGTGATGGAAGGCAAGCTGATCGAGCACCGGGCCTATATCCGCGAGCACGGGCAGGACATGCCCGAGATCCTCGGCTGGAAGTGGGAGCAGTAGTCGATGTCGAGGCGCCAGGCCAAATGGACGAGCGCACCACGATTGGTCGGGTGCCGACCATGACTGATGCCATTCTCGCCCTCAACGGCGGCTCCTCAAGCCTGAAGTTCGCCGTGTTTCAGCAGCGAGAAGAACTTCACCTGCTGGTGCGCGGCAGCGTGTCGTCGATCGGACATCATCCACGATTGCATGTCGCGTCCTCAGAGTTGTCACGCGAAGTCGACAGGAGCCTGGGAGACCGACCGATCGATATCGCCAAGGCGTTCGAGGCCGTGGCTTCCTATCTCGGCGATCACGCCCTTTTGCGCCTGATCGGCACTGTCGGGCACCGCATCGTCCATGGCGGGCAAGAACTCACCCGCGCGACCTTGCTCGACGAGCGCACGCTCGGTGCGCTGCATAGGCTTGAGCCGCTCGCACCGATCCATCAGGCGATCAACCTGGAGATCGTCCATCTGGCCGGGCAGCTTTTGCCCGAAGCCAAGCAGGTCGGCTGCTTCGATACGGCCTTTCACACGGCGCGGCCGGTGCTTGCCAGGCTCTATGGCTTGCCACGCGAGATGTCGGAACAGGGCATAATTTCCTACGGCTTCCACGGGCTCTCCTACAGCCACATCGCAGCGAAGCTCCGCGAGCGCTACGGCGAAGGCGCCGGTGGCCGAACGATTGTCGCCCATCTCGGCAGCGGCGCCAGCCTGTGTGCGATCAAGGCAGGGGTAAGCGTCGCCACGACCATGGGTTTTTCGACGCTTGACGGTCTCGTCATGAGCACCCGCTGCGGCGCCATCGATCCTGGCGTGATCCTGCACCTTCTGCAGGACCGCAAGCTGTCGACCGACCGAGTGACCGAATTGCTCTACGAGCAATCCGGCCTGCTGGGCGTATCCGGCATTTCCGGAGACATGCAGGCGCTGCTTGAATCGAAAGACCCGGCGGCGGCGCGCGCGGTCGCGCTCTTCGTCTATCGCGTCGGACGTGAGATCGGATCGCTCGCAGCCGCGCTTGCAGGGCTCGACACGCTCGTATTCACCGCCGGCATCGGCGAGCATGCCTCGCAGATCCGGCAAGAGATCTGCGAGGCTGCTGCCTGGCTTGGTGTCGTGGTCGACCACGGTCTAAATCGCGGCGGCGAAGCGCTGGTCAGCGCGCGAAAGTCCAGCGTCGATGTTCTTGTCATTCCGGCCGACGAGGAACGTGCGGTGGCCATGGAGATCCTCGACCTCGAAACGGTCTGATCTGCCCGCGGCAGGATCGCAGGAAATCGGTGACTTCGCGCCGAGCTTCCGTTGAACCAGAAGGAGCGTCGACGGGCTTCGCGCGGGCCATTTTCGTTCGCCTCACTTTCCCTTCAAGCTCGACTCGGCAGGACTTTGCGGCGATGGTCGCCCGGCGCCTCGCTGCCCTCTATCCGGCCGCGCGGGCAAATGCATAAGGAGCGCAAAGATGCGGCAGGCACTGATTGTATGGGGCGGCTGGGAAGGGCATGAACCCGAGGCCGGGGCGCGCGTCCTCAAGGCGATGCTCGAGGAGGAAGGCTTTGCCGTGCGCGTGGAAAACACGACCGCGGCCTTGGCAGATCCGGCGATCGCCGACCTCAGCCTGATCGTGCCGATCTACACCATGTCCAAGCTCGCCAAGGCCGAAGAGGCGAACCTCACCAAAGCGGTCGAAAACGGCGTCGGCCTCGGCGGCTATCACGGCGGCATGGGCGACGCGTTTCGCGAATCGACGGACTACCAGTTCATGTGCGGCGGCCAGTGGGTCGCGCATCCCGGCAACATCATCGACTATCGGGTGAATATCGTGCGGCGCGACGACCCGATCGTGGAAGGCATCGACGATTTCCAATACCGCTCCGAGCAATACTACATGCATGTCGATCCATCGAACGAAGTGCTGGCGACCACCACCTTCTCGGGCGAGCACGCGTCGTGGATCGACGGTGTCGTGATGCCGGTGATGTGGAAGCGCCGGCACGGCAAGGGGCGGGTGTTCTATTCGTCGCTCGGCCACGTGGCCAAGGAATTCGAGGTGCCGCAGATGCGCACCATCCTGCGCCGCGGACTTGTCTGGGCGGCGCGCTGAGCGCCCCTCGGGTCAATCGGCGCGCGCTGACCGGTCGCGCCCGGCGGCCGGTTGCCGAACACGAAACCGAACGCACGTCACCCACCCGCTTCGATGATCATCACAGATCATATGAATGAGAGATTTACATAAGACGTAAGCTCTCATACAACGGCCGGCAGCAACTTGCTCATCGGGAGAGGATTGCGTGGAAAATATCGCTCCTTCGGACGCAACTGGGTGGATGCCGTCGCTCGACCAGGGCGGTGCAAGCGTGCACAACGCCGTCGTCAGCGTGCTGGGCAGCCGCATTCTGGGCGGCGACTATGCTCCCGGCGCAGCCTTGCCGCGCGAGGAGGAGCTCTGTGCCATGCTGGGCGTCAGCCGCACCTCGGTTCGGGAAGCGGTCAAAGTGCTGTCGGCGAAAGGTCTTGTCGAGGCCAGGCGGCGGGCGGGCGTGCGCGTGCTGCCGCGCGACAGCTGGCGCCTGCTCGACCCGGTTGTGCTCGGCTGGCACCCGTCCATCCAGGATGACGAGGAGCTGGTTTCCGGTCTCCTCGAGGCGCGCCGGATCTTCGAGCCTGCGGCGGCCGAGCTTGCGGCCAGGCGCGCCAGCGCCGCCGACCTCGCCGAGATCGAACGCGCTGTCGTCGGCATGCGCGACAACATCCCGGGCGACCTCAACGCGGTCTGCCAGGCGGACCTTGCCTTCCACAAGGGCGTCATCGCCGCCAGCCATAATGTCGTGCTCAAGGGGCTGGTCGGCATGCTGGAAGCTGCGCTGCGCGCCACGTTCCTCGTCACCAACCCGTTGATGGAGGCGCAATCGCGCGCGCTGTCGGCGCATGTCGCGGTGCTGGAGGCGATCCGCGTCCGCGATACCGCCGGCGCCCGCGGCGCCATGAACAGGCTGCTCGACATCGCCGCCGACGATCTTCACGCCAGGGGCTGACGTTTCCGCCTTGACCTCAAATTTGATCATATGATATTTAAATTTCATATGATCTAATTGCGTCGAAGGAGTTGCGCTTGAGGATCGCGGCCATCACCACGCGCGTCGTGAACGCGGATATGCGCAACTGGGTGTTCGTGCGTATCGAGACCGACCAGCCGGGTCTCTACGGTTGGGGCGAGGCGACGCTGGAATGGAAGACCCAGGCCGTCGTCGGCGCCATAAACGACCTGGCGCCGCTTCTGGTCGGCCGCGACCCGCGCGACATCGAGCAGGCGGTGCGCATCCTCAAAAAGCACTCGTTCTGGCGGCTCGGTGTCATCGGCATGTCGGCGGTTTCCGGCATCGAGCTGGCGCTCTGGGACATTTTTGGCAAATGGCTCGACCAGCCGGTCTGGCGCCTGCTTGGCGGCAAGGTGCGCGACCGGGTCAAGGTCTATACCCATCTCGGCCTCGGCGACATGCGCGCCGTGTACGAAACATTGGATACCGAGCCGCTGGTGCGGCGCGCCTCCGAAGTGGTGGCCAAGGGCTATCGCGCGCTGAAGGCCGTCTTCATTCCTTACAGCCACTATCATGCGCCGCTCGTCGAGGTCGACAAGGTCGGCCGGCTGATGGAGGCGCTGCGCAAGACAGTCGGTCCCGAGGTCGAGATCATGGTCGATTTCCACGGCCGTCCCGCCTCGGCCTCGACCGCGCTCGCCTATATCGACGCGCTTGCCGCCTACCGGCCGATGTTCATCGAGGAGCCGCTGCCGCCGGGCGAGACCGGCGCGCTGGCGCAGCTCGCCGGCAAGTCGCGCGTGCCGATCGCCACCGGCGAGCGGCTGATCGACCGTCCCGAATTCGACGACCTTTTCCGGGCAAGGGCGGTCGACATCGTGCAGCCGGACATCTGCCATTGCGGCGGCCTGCTCGAGGCGAAGAAAATCGCCGCCATGGCCGAGGCGGTCTCGGTGGGCGTGGCGCCGCACAACCCGCTTGGTCCGATCGCGGGCGCCGCGGCACTGCATTTTGCCGTGTCCACGCCCAACCACCTGATCCAGGAAGAGATGGTTGGCGCCGTGCCCTGGTATTTCGAGGTGGTGAAGGGGCCGATCCGCATGGTCGACGGCTGCTGGCAGGTGCCGGATGCGCCCGGGCTCGGCGTCGAGGTCGACGAGGCGGCCGCGGACCGGCATCCTTACAGGCCGGAGGTCATGCATACCACCAATGCCGTCCTTGCCGACGGCACCATCGTGGACTGGTGACCATGGCCGGGCGTCTGAAGGACAAGGTGGTGATTGTCACCGGCGCCGGGCGCGGCATCGGCGAGGCGACGGCGCGCGCGATGGCCGCCGAGGGTGCGGCGATCGTCGTGGCCGAAAAGGATGCGGCGAGCGGAAAGAGCGTTGCCGCGTCGCTGGTTGAAGCCGGCGCTCGGGCGCTGTTCGTGGAGACCGACGTCGCCGACATCGCATCCTGCAAAGCGATGGCCGAACAGGCGCTTGCCGCCTTCGGCCGCATCGACGTGCTGGTCGCCAATGCCGGCATCAACGTGTTCCACGAGCCGCTGGAAACCACCGAGGAGGAATGGCGGCGCTGCTTTGCCGTCGATCTCGACGGGGTGTGGTATTCGGCGCGCGCGGTGCTGCCGGCGATGCGGGCTCAGACGCAGGGCTCGATTGTGGCCATCGCTTCTTGCCATTCTTTCGCGATCATCCCGTCGACCTTCCCCTATCCGGTAGCCAAGCACGGACTGCTCGGCCTGGTACGATCGCTCGGCATTCAATACGCGGCCGAGGGCGTCCGCGTGAACGCGATCGCACCCGGCTACATCGAGACGCAGATCGCGATCGACTACTGGAACACCTTTCCTGATCCGCAGGCCGAGCGCCAGCGCACCTACGATCTGCACCCGCCGCGCCGCATCGGGCGGCCGGAGGAGGTGGCCATGACCGCCGTCTTCCTCGGCTCCGACGAGGCGCCGTTCATCAACGCGGCCTGCATCGTCATCGATGGCGGGCGCTCGGTTCTCTACCACGAATGAGGTTTCGCACCGGCGGCCGGTCGCCGGAAACGTCTTCAAGCAAAAAGACTCCCGCCGGCCGGGATCGATATGGAGGAGGAAACCATGAAACGCATGATCAGGACGTGGCTTGCTGTGGCGGCGACCGCAGCCGTCGCGCTGACGGTCCACGGCGCCGGCGCGCAGGACAAGATGAAGTTCGGCTATATCAACAAGATGGGCGACCATCCCTGGTTCGTCCGCGAGGTGAAGGGCGCCAAGGACAAGGCCGCCGAGCTCGGCGTCGACCTGCTTGTCCAGGACGTCCAGTTCGACGCCAACCTCGCCGTCACCACCTTCGACACCTATGTCGGCGACGGCGTCAAGGGCATCGCCGTGGTGGTGCCGGACCGCTCGCTCGGCCCGGTCGTCGCCGACAAAGCAAAGGCCGCCAAGATCGGCCTGATCGCCGTCGACGACGACATCGCCTTCGCCGACGGTACACCTGTCGCCTATGTCGGCATGAACGCGCTCAACATCGGCAAGCAGGTCGGCGGCGAGATTGCCCGCATCGTCAAGGCCGAAGGCTGGGACAAGGACCTCTCCAAGGTCCGCGTCGGCTCGATCGAGGACCAGAAGGCCGACACCTGCATGCGCCGCAACAAGGGCGCGGAGGAAGCGCTGGTCGCGGCGATCCCAGAGATCAAGTCGCGCATCGTCTCGATTCCCTACGACAACACGATGGTCAACTCGATCGATGTCGTCTCGACGACCCTGACGGCCAATCCGGACGCCGAGAAGTGGATCTTCTACTCCTGCAATGACGACGGCGTGCTCGGCGGCGTACGCGCCACGGAGAATGCCGGCATGAAGCCGGAGAACGTCATCGGCATCGGCATTGACGGTTCCCGCTCCTGCGAGGCCTTCGGTTCCGGCAAGCCGACGGGCTTCCGCGGCACGATGTGGCTGGACAGCGCCAAGCACGGCGCCGCCGCCATCCAGGCGCTCTACGACCAAGCCATCGGCAAGGAGATGCAGAAGGACTATTTCCAGGACGCCACGCTGATCAGCGGCGAGAACTTCGCCAAGTTCAAGGACACTCTCGGTTGCAAGTCCTAGGCTCCCCTTCGAGCTCGCGGCGGATGGCCTTTGGGTGGGCGGCTTCAAAGGGAGCCTCCCGCCCATGACCGTGCCCGTCGTTTCCGTCGAAGGCGTCAGCAAGCGCTTCGGCGCCGTGCAGGCGCTGCGCGACGTGTCGGTCGCTTTCAACGCCGGCGAGATCACCGCGCTGATCGGCGAGAACGGCGCCGGCAAGTCGACGCTTATGCGCGTCCTGGAAGGCGAGCATCGGCCGGATAGCGGCCGAGTGCTCGTCGACGGCCAGCCCGTGCAGCTCAACTCGCCGCGCGCCGCACACGGCTCGGGCATCCGCGTCATCCACCAGGAGCCGGAGATCATCCCGGAGCTGACGGTGGCGGAAAACATCTTCATCGGCGACATCAAGGCGCGGGGCGGGATTTTTCTCGACCGCGCCGATCTCGAAAGGCGCAGTCTCGACCTATTGCGCACCTTTGGCGTGGTCGACGTGCTTTCCCCCGGGCAGCGCTGCCATGGCCTGAGCCCGGCGCTCAGGCAGCTGATCGAAATCATGCGCGCGCTGCGGCCCGGCGCGCGGCTGCTCGCCTTCGACGAGCCGACCTCATCACTGACCGAGGATGAGGCGCAGCGCCTGTTCCGCGTCATCCGGCGCCTGAAGGCCGACGGCGTCGTGGTGATCTACATCTCACACCGGCTGCGCGAGATCATCGAGCTTGCCGATCGCTGCGTGGTGATGCGCGACGGCAGCCGGATCGCCGACGAGCCAATCGCGGCGCTCGACGAACAGCGCATGGTGCGACTGATGGTCGGCAGGCCGGTGAGCGACCTGTTCAACCGAAAGGAGCGCGCGCTCGGGCCGGTCCGGCTGGCGCTCGAAGGCGTCACGACACGCCGCGTCGAAGGGATCAGCTTCGAGGTCAGGGCAGGCGAGATCGTCGGCCTGGGTGGATTGGTCGGCGCGGGGCGGACGGAAGTCGCGCGTGCCATCGTCGGCCTCGACCCTCTGCGCTCCGGGCGGATGGCCGTTGGCGGGCAGCCTTACGGGCCGCGCGAGCCGGCGGATGCAGTTGCCGCCGGAATAGGGCTGGTGCCGGAAGACCGCAAGCAGGAAGCGCTGCTCTTGATGCAGGCGGTGCGCGACAATGTCAGCCTCGTGGTGCCCGACAAGGTGTCGCGCTACGGGTTCTTCAGCCGCCGGCGCGAGCGCGCGCTGGTCGCCCGCCACGTCGCCGAGCTCAGGGTCAAGACGCCGTCGATCGAGCAGGCCGTCGGGAAACTGTCCGGCGGCAACCAGCAGAAGGTCGTCTTCGCGCGCTGGCAGGCACGGGGGCCGGCGGTGCTCATCCTCGACGAGCCGACGCGCGGCATCGATGTCGGCGCCAAGGCGGAGATCTACAGGCTGATCGAAAGCCTGGCCGAGCAGGGCCTCGCCATCCTGCTCATCTCCTCGGAGATGCCGGAGCTGCTCGGCCTCGCCGACCGCGTCCTGGTCATGCAGAGCGGTCGCATCAGCGGTGAGCTTCACTGGCAAGAGGCGAGCGACGAGGCCGTACTGGCGCTGGCCATGCGCTCGGGCAAAGAGACAATCGAAAGGAGGGTATCGTGACCGATACCGCGACCGCCGGCCGCGAGCGCGCGCCGGCCAGCCTGTTTGGCCGCATCGGCGCGCAGAACATCAGCCTGCTGATCGCCCTGGTCGTGCTGCTGGCGATCTTTGGCGCCTTGAGGCCGGACGTCTTCTTCACGCCGCGCAACCTGATCAACATTGGGCTCGCGGTCACCATCCTCGGCATCCTGGCAATGGCGCAGACCGTCGTCATCGTATCGGGTGGGCTCGACATCTCGGTCGGGTCGATCGTCGGCCTGAGCACGATGGTGCTGGCCGTCGCCGCCCAGGAAACCGGTTCGATCCCCGCCGGCATTCTCGCCGGCCTGCTCGCCGGATTGCTGGCAGGCGCCGTCAACGGGCTGATCATCGTCTACGGGCCGGTCAATGCGGTGATCGCGACGCTTGGCACCATGTCGGCCTTCCGCGGCCTCGCCTATCTGATGAATAACGGCAATTCCATTCCGATCACCGGCGACAGCCTGCGCGCGCTGGGCATCGGCACGCTGTTCGGCCTGCCCTTCGCCATCTGGCTGCTGATCGCTGCGATGGCGGCTTTCATCGTCTTCACCCGCGAGACGGTCGTCGGCCGCAACATCTATGCGCTCGGCGGCAACCCGACGGTGGCGCGGCTCGCCGGCATCCCGATCCGCCGCTACCAGATCTCGATCTATGCGATGAGCGGCTTCGCCGCGGCGGTGGCGGGTCTGGTGCTGGCCAGCCGCACGATGTCCGGACAGCCGGCTTCCGGCAGCCAGGGGCTGGAGCTCGAGGCGATCACCGCCGCGATCCTCGGCGGCTGCGCGCTGCAGGGCGGCAAGGGCACGATCATCGGCGCCATGTTAGGGGTGCTGATCATCGGCGTCCTCAACAACGGCATGATCCTGACCTCCGTGCCGACCTTCTACCAGTTGCTTGCCAAAGGCGCGCTGCTGATCCTGGCGGTCATCGTCCAAGAGCGCCAGCGGGCGCGCTCGGGAGAATAGCCCCGCGCGGGGTTAGACGCTTTCGAGATAGGTCTCGATCTCGAAGTCGCTGACATTGAGCGCGAAGGTATTCAACTCCTGGCGTTTGCAAGCGATGAAAGCGTCGCGCAGCACGGCCGGGAAGATTTCGGCGACACGCTTGCCGGTCTCGAAGGCGGCAATCGCCGAGGCCCAGTCCGGCGGCAGCTTGGCAAGCGTCAGCCCCTGTCCCTCGCCGCCGGTCGGCTCGCCGGGCGACAGCTGCCGCTCGATGCCCATCAGCGCGGCACCCAGGATCGCCGCCAGCACCAGATAGGGATTGGCGTCCGCGCCGGAGACGCGGTGCTCGATGCGGCGCGCGGCAGACGGGCCGCCTGGAATGCGGATCGCCACCATGCGGTTTTCGTAACCCCAGGCGACGGCCGTTGGCGCATAGGAGCGCGGCCGCAGCCGGCGATAGGAATTGAAATGCGGCGCGAACACCAGCGTGCTTTCGGCCATGGCGGCGAGCAGGCCGCCTACGGCGTGGCGCATGGTGTCGGAGCCCTGGTCGCTGCCATCGTCGAAGATATTGCGGCCGTCCTTGTCGAGCACGCTGAAATGAACATGGAAACCGTTGCCGGCGCGCTCGCCATAGGGCTTGGCCATGAAGCAGGCGGCAAAGCCGTGCTTGCGCGCGATGCCCTTCACGGTGCGCTTGAAAAGCACGGCGTCGTCCGCGGCGCGCAAGGCATCGGGCACGTGGTTTAGGTTGATCTCGAACTGGCCGACGCCGTTCTCGGCGATCGCCGTATCGACCGGAATGCCCTGCATGCGGCAGGCTTCGTAGATGTCGTGGATGAAAGCCTCGAAATCGTCGATCTCGTCGATCGAAAGCGCCGCGTCGGAATCGAGACGCCGGCCGGTGACCGGCGAGACAGGACCGACCGGACGCTGCGAGGTCGGGTCGACGAGGTAGAATTCAAGTTCGGTCGCGGTGACGGGCGTCAGGCCAAGCGCTGCGTAGCGGTCGAGGATACGGGCGAGCGCGCGGCGCGGATCGCCGAGATAGGGTGCGCCGGCCTCGTCGGCGAGCCACAGCGGCAAAAGCGCCGTCGGATGCGCCGTCCAGTTGACGGGCAGGATGCCGCGTCCGGTCCAATGGCAAAGCCCGTCGGCGTCGCCGGTCGAGAAGACCTGGGCGTTGCCTTCGATGTCCTCGCCCCAGATGTCGAGCCCGATCAGCGAATAGGGCATGCGCAGCTTGCCTTCGAGCGCCTTGCGCGCCTGCTCGACCGGGATGCGCTTGCCGCGCATGATGCCGTTCAGGTCGCACACCGCGGCCCGCAGGCTCTGGATGTCGCCTCTGCTTTCAAGCCAGTTCAAAACGTCCGCAATTGCATCGCCCAATTTCCAGCCCCTGTTTTTTCGGAGGTGCTGTAGCCGTTCCGGCTACGATATCCATTTTAAAGCTTGTGAGTTTATGAAGGTCGCCACAGATGGTTCCAGGCGAGGATCCTTCATTTTTTCAATTCACTAGCTGGGATATCGGGCGGCATTTGGGGTCCATAGCTGCGATCTGCGATCGCAACATAGCTGGCAGGCGGCGGAAAGCCAAGGGGCATTCGGTTTACTGGATGGGCCGCGACAGAACCTCTGAGATACCGGCGGGACAGCGCCCCCCTCTGTCCTGCCGGACATCTCCCCTTGGGGGGAGATTGGCCGTCATCGGCGATTTCGCCAATTTGTCGACGTCGCAGAGGAGGCGGGGCGCCGGAGCTGCTGATCTCCCCACTTGTGGAGGAGATGCCCGGCAGGGCAGAGGGGGGCGCGAAAGATCGCCGGCGTTCCGAACGCTACTGCCGCAGTTCGGGAAACTTGATCTGCTTGAGAATGTGCGTCGCGCCCTCGTCGATGTCGCGCACGATGGCGGCGCGGGCTCGTTCGCCGTCCTGGACCTCGATCGCCGCCACAACTTCCTCGTGATAGTCGATGCCGAGAATGCCGGCGAGGTCGTCCTCGAAGCCGATGCGCAGGTTCCTGAGAAAAGGTCCCACCTGCATCCACACCGTCTCGATCAGAAAGATCATCTGCTCGTTGCCGCAGTGGCGGTATATCGAGAATTTGAAGTCGTGATTCTTGCGCAAGTAATCGTCGATGTCGCCGCTGCGGGCGGCCTGGGTGAGCTCTGCGCAATGACGGCGAATAGCGCGCAGATTGTTGCCGTTGATGAGGCCGGTGGCGAGCTCGGTGGCCGTGCCTTCCAGGACCGTGCGCACGTCGGTGAGCTGCTGGAAACGGTCTGCCGAAATCATCGGCACCTCGACACTGCCGTTCGGCATTGGGCTCAGCGCCCTGAGCGCCTGCAGCCGCATGAAGGCGCTGCGGACCGGCATGTCGCTGGTGCCGAGCTCCTTGGCGAGCTTGCGCGAGGTCAGCTTCTGGCCGGGCTGGAGCTGACCCGACATCAGCGCCCGCACCAGTTCCAGATAGACTTTCTCATGCAGCGGTACTGTGTCGAGGGTAGTCAGTCCGAATTGTGTTTTGTCGGCCATTGGCGATGCGCTACTTCGTGCGTCCTGAAATCTGTTTAGCCGCTCTGTCTGCAACCAGGATACTTGGCCGGCGGCCCTCGATCCGCACGATAGACGGTTAACGCGCGGCGCCGCAAGTGAGGCTGGGGCGGCTTCCTGACTGACCCTAACGGCGCCCCTGGGCATGCGCGCCGTGGAGCGGTTCCAGCTGGCCGGAGACGCGCTATCCGATGCGCGCGTCTATGATCTCGACGAAGCGCGCGAAGAGGCCGGCCTGCGACTTGATCTTGAGCTTGCGATAGATGTTGCGGCGATGGACCTTCACGGTCCCTGGGACGATCCTGAGCGCCCTGGCGATCGATTCCGTCGAGTGACCCTGGAGCACCAGGTCGACGACCTGTTTCTCGCGAGAGGTCAGCGATAGGCTCTTCCAGATGTGGGCGCGATCCAAGTCGTTGGTCACCGCCACGGCTTCGCCCGGCGGCGCGACCATGGTCTCTTCGGCAGGCAAAGCCGGCCAGCGCTGTCGGCAGAAGCCGACCACCGCGGGGGCCATGTCGCGCAGCAGCCTGGCGTCGGCTGTTCCGAACGGCCCCGAGGCGCGCAGCCGCATCAGCGACAGCACCAGCGCATCCTTGCCGGCCAGCGGAACGAAGAAGCCGACCTCCTCGGCGAGCCGGGTCTGGCTGTAGTAGGAGCGGTAGTACTCGCTGGCATAGAAGCGGTCCGGCGCTAACTCGCGCATGCGCCAGAAGCCTTCCCTGCGCTCGACCGCGGCGTGATGGAAGGGGTCGAGCAGATAGGGCCCTTCCTGGTAGAGCGCGACGAAGATGTGGCTTTCGGCCGGCGAGAAGGTCTCGAACAGAAGCGGCGGCCGCGCCGCGCCGCGATAGCCGAAGATCACGCAGTGATCGAAGCGGACATGCCCGCGCAGCCAGCCGACGATCGCCTTGCCGAAATGATCGCCGGTCTCGCGCGCCGCGGCAATGACGGCGCCGAGCGCGTTGTAGTCGTCGCTGCGGGAGGCGCCCAATTCATACCCCTCTAAATGATAAAATCGACTAAATATACCACCCGCGAGGTATATACTAGACACCATTGGCTCTGCTAGCGTTGCAAAGATTGCCTCACGCTGTCGCTGGAGCCCGTGGCTTGACTGCAGTGCCCGATATCGAGTTTCGCGCGGTCACCAAGCGCTACGGCGCCGTCACGGCGGTTAGCGGCATAGACCTTGCCATCCCGCCCGCGGCCTTCGTCGCTCTACTCGGACCATCCGGCTGCGGCAAGACGACATGCCTGCGCATGATCGGCGGTTTCGAGCAGCCAAGCGAGGGCCAGGTGCTGATCCGCGGCCGCGACATGGCCGGAACGCCACCCTACCGGCGTCCGGTCAACATGGTGTTCCAGCAATACGCGCTCTTTCCGCATCTCGATGTCGAGGAGAACATCTCTTACGGACTGCGCCAGGCAAGGCCGCGTCTGTCGTCGCGCGAGATCAGCCTGAAGGCAGGCGAGGCGTTGGCCATGGTGCAGCTTGCCGGCTACGGACGCCGCAAGATCCACGAGCTTTCCGGCGGTCAGCAGCAGCGCGTCGCGCTCGCCCGGGCACTGGTCAACAAGCCGGCGGTGCTGTTGCTCGACGAGCCGCTGGCGGCGCTCGACAAGAAGCTGCGCACAGACATGCAGATCGAGCTGCAGAACCTGCAGCGCGAGATCGGCATCACCTTCGTGCTGGTCACCCACGATCAGGAGGAGGCGCTGTCGATGAGCGACTTTGTGTGCGTCATGAATGGCGGCCGCGTGGTGCAACTCGGCCAGCCGAGCGAGATCTATGACGAACCTGCCGACCTCTTCGTCGCGGATTTCGTCGGCAAGACCAATCTGCTGAGCGGCAAGGTGGCCGGCCTCTCCGGCGACCTCGTCGATGTGGCGCTTGCCGACGGCACGGTGATTTCGGCGCGCAAGCGGGTACCGCTCAGCCGGGGCGAGGCCGTATCCGTCAGCCTTCGGCCGGAATCGCTCAGCCTCTCGGCGCCCGGAGGCGGCGGCCTCAAGGGCATTGTCCGTAACCGCATCTTTCTTGGCTCGACCGCGGAATACGCGATCGAAGTGCAGAGCATTGGATCATTGCTCACCAAGGCCGATCACATGACTGGCCGGGGCAACCTTTTCAAGCCGGGCGAACCCGTCGCCATCGGCTTTGCCGCCGGAGCGCCGCTGGCGTTTCCGCAACCTAAGAACAACGGGACCAACCAGAGGGAAGACCAACATGTCAAAATCCTATCGTGACGGACTGCCGATAAGCCCTGAAAAATTCGTCGACCAATTGATGCGCCTGAAGCGCGGCTCGATCAGCCGGCGCGACTTCCTTGGCCTCACCGGCCTTGGTGTCGCGACAGCGGTGATGGCGCGCGAGCTCGGCATCATGCCGACACCGGCCTTCGCTGCCGAGAACCTCGGCGACCGCATGTCGATCGCCACCTGGCCGAACTACCATGACCCGCAGACCTTTGAGAATTTCAAGGCGGAGACCGGCGTGGCCGTCGAGGTCAACGTCTTCGGCTCGAATGAGGAGATGCTGGCCAAGCTGCAGGCCGGCGGCTCGGGCTGGAGCCTGTTCGTGCCGACCAACTACACCATTTCAACCTATAAGAAGCTTGGCATCATCGAGCCGCTGGACATGGCCAAGCTCGGCAATTTCGACGCCAGCAAGGAAGATGCGCGCTTCACCGCGGAAGGGACGATCGACGGCACAATCTACGCCGTGCCGAAGAACTGGGGCACGACCGGCTTTGCCGTCAACACCAAGAAGCTCGCCAAACCGATGTCGAGCTGGAAGGAATTCTGGGACACGGCCATGGCGGAAGGCGATGGCCGTACCATGGTGCACGACTACCAGCTGACCACGATCGGCAATGCGCTGAAATATTACGGCTATTCGTTCAACTCGCTGAAGCAGGACGAGCTCGCCAAGGCCGAGGAATTGCTGCTCAAGGTCAAGCCGCATCTGTTCGCGGTGTCGAGCGACTATCAGCCGTCGATGCGCGCCGGCGATGCCTGGATGACGATGTGCTGGACCAATGACGGGGCGCAGCTCCATCGCGACATCCCGGAGATCGCCTATGTGCTCGGGAAGGAAGGCGGCGAGATCTGGACCGACTTCTACGCCATCCCGAAGGATGCGCCGAACAAGCCGGCCGGCTACGCGCTGCTCAACTACCTGATGAACCCGAAGGTCGCGGTGAAGGAGCATCTGGCCAATGGCGCGCCCTCGATCGATGCGCGCGTCAACGCGCTGCTGCCGAAGGAGGTGATGGACAATCCGATCCTCTACCCGGCGGCGGACCTGTTGAAGCCGCTGGAGTTCGGCGCCGCCGCGACGCTCACCGATCCGGGGCGCGCCGAGCTGATGGCGCGCTTCAAGTCGGCTTGAGCGGACCTGACCACAAATCCGATCCAGGCAACGCGACCGGCGGGCAATTGCCCGCCGGCAGCGAAGCGGCCTTTTCGATGCGCGGCACCCTCCTTCGCAAAAACCTCATGACCGCGCTGCTGCTCGCGCCGGCGACGCTGTGGCTGGTGGTGTTCCTGGTCCTGCCGTTCGTCGCCATCGCTATCTTCAGCGTCGGCGAGCGGGCGCCGGAGGGCGGCTATCAGGCGGCTTTCACGCTGGCGCAATACGCCAATCTGCCGGCGCGGGCGACCGCGTTCTGGAACACGATGGTGCTGGCGCCGGTCGGTGCCTTCGCCTGCCTGCTCGTCGCCTATCCGGTCGCCTACTACCTGGCACTGCGCGCGCCGGAGCGCTGGCGGCTGATCCTGCTGGCGCTCGTCGTCATTCCGTTCTGGACCAGCCTTTTGATGCGCACCTATGCATGGATGTATGTGCTGGGCGGGCGCGGCATTCCGGCGTTGCTCGCCTATGTCGGCATCGAGGACGTCCGGCTGATCAACACGCCGGGCGCGGTGCTGCTCGGCATCGTCTACGGCTATCTGCCGCTGATGATCCTGCCGATCTATGTCAGCCTGGAGCGGCTTGACCGCCGGCTGCTGGAGGCCTCCGCCGATCTCGGCGCGACGCCGCTCTCCACCTTTTTCGGGGTCACGCTCAGGCTGTCGCTGCCGGGCGTGATGACCGGCTTTTCGCTGGTGATGATCCTGCTGCTCGGCGAGTATCTGATCCCGACTCTGCTCGGCGGCGGCAAGGTGTTCTTCATCGGCAACGCCTTGGTCGACCTCTTCCTGCAGTCGCGCAACTGGCCGTTCGGTTCGGCCATCGCCATCACGCTGGTGCTGGTCTCGGTGGTGGTGCTGATTGCCGCCAACCGCATCTCGGCCCGACTGTCGGGCGCGCGCAGGGTGGACCTGATCTGATGCGCGCCTTCGTCATTGCCGTCTTTGCCTTCCTCTATCTGCCGATCGCGCTGGTCGTGCTGTTCTCCTTCAACGCCGGCCACCATGCCAGCGAGTTCACCGGCTTCTCCGAGCAATGGTACGGCAAAGCGCTGTCGAACCCGTTCCTGGTCGAGGCGCTGAAGAATAGCCTGTTCATTGCCTCCACCAGCGCACTGCTCGCGGCCTTCTGCGGCACGGCCGCGGCGCTCGGGCTGCAGCGTGTCGGCGCGCGAACAAGGGGCGTGTTCGACGCGTTGCTGGGTGCTGCGATCGTTGTGCCGGGCGTGGTCATCGGCATCTCGACGCTGGTAGCCCTGGTGCAGCTCTTCGCCGTCGTTAATCCGTTCCTCGCTTCGGTTTGGCCGACCGACCAGCCGCCGCGCCTGGCGCTCGGCTACGGCTCGATCATCGCCGCTCACGGCCTGTTTTCGATGGCGCTGGTGACGATGATCGTCGGCACGCGGCTCAGCAGCCTCGACCGCAATCTGATCGAGGCCTCGAGCGATCTCTATGCGACACCGCTGACGACGTTCCGCTCGATCGTGCTGCCCCAGATCATGCCGGCGGTGACCGCCGGCTTCCTGCTCGCCTTCACCTTCTCCTTCGACGACTTCATCATCGCCTTCTTCGTCGCCGGCGCGCAGACGACGCTGCCGATCTATGTCTTTGCCTCGATCCGACGCGGCGTGACGCCGGAGATCAACGCCATCGCGACGATGGTGCTCGCCGCCTCGGTGCTGCTCGTCCTGCTCGCGCAATGGCAGCTCGGCCGACGAAAACCATCGCCTTGAAAGACAGATCCATGATTCTGAAAGATCGCATCGCCGTGGTGACGGGGGCCGGGTCGGGCATCGGGCGCGCCGGCGCCATGATCATGGCGCGGGAAGGGGCTGTCGTGGTGATCGCCGATCGGGATCCGGGGACAGGCGAGGCGACGGCGTGCGACATCCGCGAAGCCGGCGGCCGCGCCGAAGCAATTGCGACCGATGTCGGCAACGACACCGCGGTCGAGGACCTCATCGAGGGAACGCTCGGCAAGCACGGCCGGATCGACATCCTGCACAGCCATGCCGGCATCCAGGTCGGCGGCACGCTGACGGAAGTCAGCACCGACGGCATGGACGCGTCGTGGCGGATCAATGTGCGGGCGCAGTTCCTCGCGGCCAAGACCGTGATGCCGGCGATGATCGCGCAGGGCGGCGGCGTCATCCTCAACACTGCGTCCAATTCCGGCGTCTTCTACGATCGCGAGATGATCGCCTATGCCACGTCCAAGCATGCGGTGGTGGCGATGACCAGGCAGATGTCGCTCGACTACGCCAAACACAATGTGCGCATCAACGCGCTCTGTCCCGGCTGGGTCGACACGCCGTTCAACGAGCCGTTCATCACCCAGATGGGCGGGCGCAACGCGATCGAAAACTATGTCCGCACCAAGATCCCGATGGGGCGATGGGCGAGCGCAGAGGAAATCGCCGAAGCAATCCTGTTCCTGGTCTCCGACCGCTCGTCCTTCATGACCGGCCAGGCGCTGGTCGTCGACGGCGGCGAAAGCATCGGCTGAGGCGCCCTTGGCGAGCCTTCTAGCGGTCGACGGGATTTCCGAATGCCGGATCGCGGGGGCGGGAATAGGTGTCGATACGGGGCAGATCGTCGGAAAATTCCAGCCAGGGCAGACGCAGGCGCCAATAGGCATGGGCCTTTGGCCGAAACCGGTCCGGATGATTGAAGAAGCCGATCGTGACGTAGAGCTCGTCGTCCAGGCCTTCGTCGCGATAGGCGATCGAGGTGCCGCATTCCTCGCAGAAGCTGCGGACGATGCCCCGAGTTTTCGAGAATTCCCGGGGCTGGCCACGGGTCAAGCGGAACTGGTCCGGCCGATAGCCGACCCAGATGGTCAGCGGGCTTCCGATGGCCCGGCGGCAGTCGTCATCATGGTCGAAGCAGATCCAGAAAGGATCGCCCTGCATCTCGGCCGCGATCGCTCCGCAAAAACATGCCCCCGTTTCGATTCTGCTTTCCATCCCATCGCTCCTGATCGTGCTGAATTCCGTCGGCCGAGCGTTGCGCCGGTGACGTGCCCAGTGGGAACCTCAAAACCGGCAGCGAGTTCCTTCGGCCAGGCAACGCGCGGAGCGGTCCCATCGGGTGGGCTTGCGCCGGAAGCAACGATCGGTCAAACCATAGGCCAGGTTCCTTGAAGAGGTTTGCCGTGCAAATGGCAAAAAGACGCTCCCGCTCTCGTCTGTTTTCAGTTTCGGCCGCAAGAAACCGTCTTTCGGCAGGGTATCACTAGTCATGCGCTGCTGCCGGCACGAGAATCTGCAACGCGCAGAGGAGACCAAGGTCGGTTCGCATGTCGTTCGTGACGGCTGGACCGAGGGGGTATGCGGAGCGCTCGATCCGGCCTGTTGGCCGGCCATCAGGCGGGCGTCCGTCATTCAGATCACGTAGCTTGCAACGTTCAAACCGAGACGGACGTGCCCGCCGAAGCGACTTCTCCTTCGTACGGACATGACCGATGCCTGACAGACTGAATTCTTCATTCCCCAGCGGCGATCCGCAAAGCTGGCTGACCACACATGGAATAAGCGAGGTCGAGTGCCTCGTGCCCGATGTCAACGGTGTGCTGCGCGGCAAGGCCTTGCCGGCGGCCAAGTTCCTGAAGTCGCTCGAAGACCGTGCGCTCTACCTGCCGAGCAGCGCCTTCCTTGTCGCGATCGACGGCCGCTATTCCGGTTCCATCGATGAAGGGTTCGCCTATCAGGACCCCGACATGCGCATGGTGCCCGACCTGTCGACCCTCAGCTTTGCGCCCGGCGGCGGGGCCGGCAAGGCCTATGTCTTCGCCGATACGTTTCACATGGACGGCCGGCCGTGGATGGCTTCGCCGCGCCATGTGCTGAAGGCTGTGCTCGATCTTTACCGCCGGCGCGGCTGGCACGCTGTCATGGCGCCGGAGCTCGAATTCTACCTCACGGCGCCAAATCCCGATCCGGATCGGCCGCTGACCGCGCCAGTCGGGCGCAACGGCCGACCGGAAAGCGTGCAGCATCCCTACGACATGCAGGCGCTGGAGGAGTTCGAAGCGGTGACGCGTCGCCTCTATGATCACGCCGCGGCCGCCGGCTTGCCGCTCGACACGCTGATCCACGAATCCGGCACGGCGCAGCTCGAGATCAACTTCCTGCATGGCGACCCGCTGGCGCTGGCCGACAAGGTGTTGTTGTTCAAGCGCATGGCCAGGCAGGCGGCGCAGGCGAGCGGTATGCACGCCACCTTTATGGCGAAGCCGATCGCGGCGCAGGCCGGCAGCTCGATGCACCTTCACATGTCGATCGTGGACGAAAGCGGCGAACTCCTGTTTGCCGGCAAAGACGGCGAGGACACAGAAATGTTCGCGCACTTCATCGGCGGCCTGCAGAAATACGTGCCTGAAATCATGCCGCTGTTTGCACCCAACGTGAACTCGTATCGCCGCATCCGGCCGGGTCATAGCGCGCCGGCCAATATCGAATGGTCGCATGACAACCGCTCCTGCGGCTTGCGGGTGCCGATGGGCGGGCGCGCCGCGCGGCGGGTGGAGAACCGGCTGCCCGGCGCCGACGCCAATCCTTACCTCGCGATGGCCGGCTCGCTTATCGCCGGATATCTGGGCGTCGAGGAGAAGCTGGCCCGCTCGCTGGAGGCCTTCGGCAACGCCTATCGCAGCCAAAGCACGCTGCCCAAGACCATGGAGGAAGCGCTCGATCGTTTCGCCGCCTGCGAGCCGGTGCGGGCGCTACTCGGGGAGGATTTTTTCCAGACCTATCTGCGCGTGAAAAGCGTAGAGCTCGACCTGTTCCAGACCGTAGTGACGTCGTGGGAACGCGACCATCTGCTGCTCAAGGTGTGACCATGGCTTCCACGGGTTTCAATTCCGGTCTTGATATCGGCAAATCCTATTATGTCGCGACTGCCAATCCGGCGCCGGACCATCCGGCGCTCGTCGGCGATGTAGAAGCCGATCTGGTGGTGGTCGGTGGCGGCTGCACCGGGCTTTCGGCGGCACTCCATGCGGCCGAACGCGGCCTGAAAGTGGTGCTGCTCGAAGGCGGCAAGATCGGCTGGGGCGCCTCCGGGCGCAATGGCGGCCAGATGATCCCCGGCCTGCGCAAGGGGGCCAAGGGGCTGGTCAAGGCGTTCGGGACGGAGCGGGCGAAGGCGCTGTTCGATCTCGCCTTCGAGGCGCGGGGTCTGGTGCTCGACATCATCGAGCGCCACGGCATCGAGTGCGACTTGCGCCTGACCGGCCATCTGGTCGGCGCGGTCAACGGCTCCGACATGCGCGACTTCGAGGAAGAGGCCGAGTGCCTCGCCAAGGTGATGGACTTTCCGCATGTCGAGATCCTGTCGGCGGCGGAGGCGCGCCGAATGGTCGATACGCCCTATCTCGGTGCATCCTTCGAGACGCTCGGCGGCCATATGCATCCGCTGAACTACACGCTGGGGCTCGCGCGCGCCGCAGTCACTGGCGGCGTCACCATCCATGAGAACTCGGTTGCGGTGCGCCTCGAGCGCGAGCCAGCCATTCGTGTCTTCACCAACAAGGGCTCGGTCCGCGCCCGGCATGTGGTGCTGGCCGGCGATGCGCTGCTCAACGGGCTCGAGCCGCGCGTCAACAGCCGCATCATGCCGATCGGCAATTACATCGTCGCCACCGAGCCGTTGGGCGCGCGCAACGTCATCCCGTCCAACGCCGCGGTTTCGGACACGCTTTTCGTGGTCAACTACTACCGCATGTCGGCGGATGGCCGCCTGCTGTTCGGCGGCGGCGAGCGCTATACGCCCTCGCCGCCGGCCGACATTGCCGGCTTCGTACGGCCGCATATGGAAAAGACGTTCCCGCAGCTTAGGGGTTGCCGGATCGACCATGCCTGGGGCGGGCTCGTGTCGGTGACGACGTCGCGCCTGCCGCATGTCGGGCACTATGGCGAGGTCTATTTCGCGCATGGCTATTCCGGCAAGGGCGTCATCCTGTCGACGCTGTCGGGCAAGCTGCTCGCGGAAGCGATCACCGGCGACGCCTCGCGGCTCGACCTGTTTTCGACGCTGACACCGCTGCCGTTCCCCGGCGGCACGGCGCTGCGCGGGCCGCTCTATGTGCTCGGCATGCTGTGGTATGCGATGCGAGATCGCCTCAGGCATTGAGGCGACGGCGGAACTGCGCGCCGCAATCGACGAACCGGGCGCGGAACTACACGTCCTCGCCGAAAGCTAACTCGTCGGCTTGCCAGGTGTCGTGGTTGGTCAGCGCGATGTGGCAGCAGCCGGAGCCGTGACCCGGGGTCCAGGTCACGTTGGCGAAGCGCACGCCGGTTGCTTCGAACAGACCGCGGTCGAAGGCGCCGGCGATGCGGCAGAGCGTGGCAAGCTTTTCCGCGCCGACACCGGCCTCGACCCAGGCATCCTTCAGCGGGCAGCGCTTCACCTTGAAAGCGATGCGGTCCGGCCCGCGATCGACGTCGGTCGGGTACATGCGCCCGCCATCCGGGCTGACGGAAAGGAACGCCTCGCCGATCGCCAGCGCATCATTGGGGCCGAAACCGGCGAAAGCGGCGGCGGCAACTTCCCGGCCGCGCTTTTCGATGGTGCGGATCATCACTGCTTCGGCCTTCTCGGCGCCAAGCTCGGCGGTCAGCTCATCGAGGAAGAGGCGATAGAGATCGCCCCGGTTGCGAAAGGCGGAGTCGAGCTCGCGCGACAGTTTTTCGGCTCTGGCTGCGTCGGGGTCGGTCATGGTGTTTTGATCCTATTCAGCCTCGGCGTTGCCGCCACCAGCGCCTTGCCGATCGCCGATTGCGGGCTGGCGATGACGGTGCGTGCGTCGCCGCTCTCAGCGACCCGGCCGGCATCGAGGATCACGATGCGATGCGCGACGGCGCGGATGACGCCGAGATCATGCGAAATGAAGAGATAGGCGATCCGTTCCTGTCTTTGCAGGTCGAGCAGCAATTCCAGGATCTGTCCGCGCACCGAAACGTCGAGCGCCGATACCGCCTCGTCGAGGACGATCAGCGATGGTCGCGTGGCGATGGCGCGGGCGATCGCCACCCGCTGGCGCTGGCCGCCGGAAATCTCGTGGATAGCGCGCGCTGCAAGGCCGGCATCGAGGCCGACGCGCTCCAGGAGAGCTGCGATGCGGCGCGGGCGCTCCGAGCGCGAGGCGATGCCATGGATGCGCAAAGGGTCGTCCAGCACACGCGCCACGATGGAGCGCGGGTTGAAGGCGGCGAGCGGATCCTGGAAGACCATCTGGAGACGGGCGCGGCGGGCGCGCAACGCGGCGCCCGACAAGGCAAGGAAGTCCGCGCCCTCGAATTGGATGCGCCCGGCGTCAGGCTCGAGCAGGCGCAGCGCCAGCCGCGCGATCGTGGACTTGCCGCTGCCGGACGGGCCGGCGAGGGCCAGCGTTTCGGCCGGGCCGATCTCAAAGGAGACATCGTCGACCGCCGCAAAGGGTTTGCCGCCGCGGCGATAGCGCTTGGAAAGATTGGAGACGGCGAGCACGGTCATGCCGAGGCGCCTTGTCGGTCAAGAAGCGGCTTGGCGTCGAGGCCGAGATGGGCATCGAGCAGCGTGCGCGTGTAGGCATGGCGCGGCGCGTTTAGGATCTGGTCCGTCTCGCCCAATTCGATCAACTCGCCATGACGCAGCACCGCGATGCGTTCGGCGAGCGTGGCGGCGAGCGCGATGTCATGGCTGATGAAGGCGAGCGTCATGCCGTCCTCGGTGACCAATCCGCGGATCAGGGAAACGATCTCAGCCTGGACGATGGTGTCGAGCGCGCTGGTCGCCTCGTCCGCGATGAGCAGTTTCGGGCCGGCAGCAATGGCCGCGGCAATTGCCACGCGCTGCTTCTGGCCGCCGGACAGCTGGTGCGGACAGGCGCGCAGGGCGGCTTCGGGGTCCGGCAGGCGGACACGTTCGAGCAGGGTTTTGGCTTTGGCATAGGCATCGGCCCAGGCCAGGTTGAGATGGGTGCGGGCGACTTCGGCGATCTGCTTGCCGACCGGCATCACCGGGTCGAGGCTGGAGGAGGGGTCCTGGAAGACGAAGCCGATGTCTCGGCCGAGGAGAGGGATATTGTTATCGCCAATCGCGGATGGTCGGCGTTCCGGCACACCCCCCTCTACCCGACCGGGCATCTCCCCCGCAAGGGGGGAGATCAGGCCGTCATCTCGGCTTTCGCCAGTCTCCAACGTTGCAGAAGGTGAGCCGGCGACTAAGCTGCCAATCTCCCCCCTTGCGGGGGAGATGGCCGGCAGGCCAGAGGGGGGTGTGACGGACTGAGACTTCTGTAACAGGCTGGCTGACCACTCAATCGTCCCGCCAACTCTGGCACTCCTCGCCAACAATCTCGCAATCGCCAGCGCCAGCGTGCTTTTCCCCGAGCCGCTCTCACCGATGATTGCCAGCCGCTCCCCGGCTTCCACATCCAGGCTGATGCCCTTCAGCGCCGTTACCTCGACGCCGCCGCGCCGATACCGCACCGTCAGATCGCGGATCGAGAGCAGCGCGGTCACGACAGGCTCCTGCGTACCGCGGTGCTTTCCACCACGCCCTCGCCGGCGAGGTAAACGCCGAGCACGGTCAGCACCAGCGCGATACCGGGAACGATCGACAGAAAAGGCGCGGTGCGCAAAACAGTGCGGCCTTCGGCGATCATGCCGCCCCAGGTGACGCGGTTGGGATCGCCGAGGCCGAGGAAGGAAAGCGCTGCTTCGGTGAGGATGGCGGCCGCGACGATCACCGAGGACAGCGCCAGCACCGGCGGCAGCGCATTGGGCAGCACCTCGCGGAAAGCGATCTCCAGCGGATGCATGCCGATGACGCGGGCGCCGGCGACATAGTCGCGCTCGCGAATCGACAGCACTTCCGCGCGGGCAACGCGGGCCGGTCCCGTCCAGGCGCCGAGCGCGATGGCCGCGATCACCACACCAAGTGAGGGGCCGACGATGCTGACGAAGGCCAGCGCCAGCAAAAAACTCGGCACGGTCTGGAAGGCGTCGGTGATGCGCATCAGCACCTCGTCGATCAGGCCGCCAGCGAAGCCGGCCATCGTGCCCACCACCGCGCCGACCAGGAGCGCTGCTGCGGCCGCCGTTAGTCCAACCGCCAGCGAGGTGCGGGCGCCGTGGAAAAGCTCGGCCAGCACGTCGCGGCCGAGCCGGTCGGTGCCGAGCGGCAGCGACCAGTGCTGGAACGGCGACAGCAAGGCCGGGCCGGCGATCGCTTGCGGGTCGCCCGGAAAGAGCAGCGGCGCTGCCAGCGCCATGATGACGAGCAAGGCGAGGATGAGTGCGCCGGCGATCGCTTCCGGCGTCTGGAAAAAGCGATGCAGCCTCTTCATGCGCCCGCCTCGCCGGCGCCGACACGCGGATCGAGGAAGGCGTAGGCGAGATCGACCAGGAGGTTGATGACGATGACGAGGACGGCGCTCACCAAAATGATGCCGAGCAGCAGCGGCGTGTCGCGTCCGGCGACGGCTTCCTGCGCCAAGCGGCCGAGGCCCGGCACCGCAAAGACGCTTTCGATGACAACACTGCCGCCCAGCATCTGCGCCGATTGCAGGCCTAGCATGGTGACCAGCGGCAGCAGCGCGTTGCGGGCGACATGCGCAAGCACGAGGCGCCGGCGCGGCAAGCCTCTGGCGCGGGCGGCAAGCACGAAGTCCTGCCGCCAGGCTTCCGCCATGCCGGCGCGCATCATGCGCAGATAGAGCGCGAGATAGATGAAACCGAGCGCCGACACCGGCAGCACGAGATGGGTGGCGATGTCGCCAGCCCGCGCCAGCCCGGTCTTGGCCGAAGCGATGGTCTCGATGCCGCCGATCGGCAGCCAGCGCAGGTCGACGGCAAAGACGACGATCAACACGAGGCCGAGCCAGAAGCCGGGCACGGCATAGAGCGCCAGCGAGCCGATCGACAGGAAGCGGTCGCGAAAGCTGCCGGGACGCGCGCCGGCATAGATGCCGAGCGCCGAGCCGAGGCCGAAGGAGAGCGCGGTGGCGCTGCCCATCAGGATCAGCGTGGTCGGCAGTCGTTCGAGGATGACGTCGCGGATCGGCCGCGAGAAGGTGACGGACTGGCCAAGGTCGAGGTGCAAGAGCGCCCAGAGATAATTCGCGAGCCGGGTCAGCTCCGACTGGTCGAGGCCCCAGCGGTGGCGCAGCAATTCGATCATGCCGGCATCGCCGCCGGTCGAGACGATATAGGCGTCGACCGCGTCGCCGGGCGCGGCTTCGAGCAGCAGGAAGCTGCCGATGACGACGATGAGGAGAACGAAGACGCTGCCGACGAGACGGCGCCGGAGGAGGCGGATGGCGCGGGTCATGGCGAAGCCCTATCAGGGCCAACCCTTGGACGCCGCGCTCCTTCGCGCCCCCCTCTGTCCTGCCGGACATCTCCCCCACTTGGGGGGAGATCAGCCGTCATCGCGGCGTTCGCCAATCTCCAACGCTGCAGGAAGAGCGCCGGGGGCGAAACTGCCAATCTCCCCCCTCGTGGGGGAGATGTCCGGCAGGACAGAGGGGGGCGCGAAGGAACTCTCATTCTCAAAGCTCAGCACCCAGCCAGGCAATCCGCAAGTGTGAGATCAACCCGCCAAATAGGTGTCCGCCCAGTTCGACACCGCCCAGCGCGGGTTGTTGGCGATGTTGCCGACGGTGTCGCGGGCTACGGAAATGAAGCTCCATTCGGCGACGTTGATCAGCGGCAGGTCGGCCGCGACCTTTTTCTGGAATTCCTTGTAGAGCTCGGTGCGGGCGGCGGTGTCGAGCGTCTCGGATGCCTTGGCGATCAGCGCGTCGAGCTCGGGGTTCTTGTAGCCGCCCTGGTTGGAGAAGGGCACGCCGTCGGGGATGCCGCTCTGCACCAGGATGGTGGTCGAGATCGCCGGGTCGCCGCGGAACACCGGCGGGCCGACGGCGAGGTCGAAGGCGTGGTCGGTATAGACTGCCTTCATATGGGCGGCCGAGTCGTTGTTGACGATTTGGGCGTCGATGCCGATTGCGGCCAGCGCCTGGCGCAGGTAATCGCCGAACTGTTTGGTCTCGTTGAAATAGGGCGCCGGCAGCAGTTTCAGCGCAAAGCGCTTGCCGTCGTCGGCGCGCTTGTAGCCGGCCTCGTCAAGCAGTTCGTTGGCCTTGGCGACGTCGAAGGGGTAGGTCGGGACGTCGGCGGTGTAGAATTGCGGATCGTGCTTCGGCACCGGACCAGTTGCAGTCGCGGCGTAGCCGAGGAAGATTGTCTTGACGACGAAATCCTTGTCGATGGCATGCGCGATCGCCTGCCGCACTTTCAGATCGGCCAGTTCCTTGCGGCGATGGTTGATCTCGACGACGAGCTGGTAGGTCAGCCCTTCATAGCCCTTGGTGATGACCTTCAGGCCCGGCACCTTTGAGATGCGGTCGAGGTCGGCGAGCGGCACGGCGGAGAAGGCGGCGAGCTGGATCTCTTCAGCCTCGAGCGCCGCGGCCGCAGAGGTCCGGTCGGGCAGCACTTGGTAGACGATCTCGTCGAGATAGGGCTCGTCCTTGCCCCAATAGGCATCGTTCCGAACAAGCCGATAATACTGGCCGGCCTTGTATTCGGCGAATTTGAACGGGCCGGTGCCGACCGGAGCGTTATTGGCCGGGTTGTCCTCGATCTTGCCCACCTCATAGATGTGCTTCGGCACGACGCTGCTCAATGCCGGCAGCGCGTTACGGATCAGCTGGAACGGCGTCGGCTTGGCGAATTTGAACACGGCCGTCAGCTCGTCGGGCGTGTCGACGGCTTCAAGGTCCTTGAACACCGTGCGGCCGAGATTCTGCAGCGGCTTCCAGACCTGCAGCGCGGAAAAAGCGACGTCGGCGGAGGTGAAGGGCTTGCCGTCATGCCATTTGACGCCGTCGCGCAGTTTGAAGGTCACCGACCGGCCATCGGCCGCACCTTCCCAGGAACGCGCAAGGCGCGGCTGAAGCCCGTCCTTGCCGTCGAAGGAGGCCTCTGCCAGCGTCTCTACCACCTTGCTGGAGATGAAGAAGACGTCGTTGGAAGCGACAATAGCCGGATTGAGGTTGCGCGGCTCGGAGTCGGCGGCGACGATCAACCTGCCACCCTTCTTCGGCGTCTGCGCCCGGCCGATGGCCGGCAACGCGGTCGAGGCCAGAAGCAGCGCCGAGCCGGCCAGCAGGCCGCGGCGTGAAATCGTCAATCCGGACATCCTCAAACTCCCCTCTTCACTCGCGACCGGCGCGGGCACCCTCAAAATGAGCGGGATTATGGCGCTTGGCAAAGGTTTCGCCAGAGACGGATTTGGCGCATGCTGGCTTGGCTTTGAAATTTTCGTCCACTGGACCAGTTATATCGGTCGGCGGTCGCGGCTATCTGGTACGACCAGACTAAGACGTCGATGGCCTGCAGCCAAGCAGAGAGGGCGCGATTGGCCGGATGTTGTCAGTTCTGGCTGGACCAGAGCGACCCATATGGTGCAGATTTGGCCGCAAGCGGCAGTTTCAAGACATTTGACTGCTTGAGCGGCCGAGGAAATCAGGGAGGGACAGATGAACATCGCTCCGGGCAAAACCGAGGTCCGCGGCATGCCGTTCAGTCAGGCGCGGGTGGACCGGCTGATGGAGGAGGCCGGCATCGATGTGCTTTTCGCCACCTCCAAGCACAACACGCAATATCTGCTCGGCGGCTACAAGTTCATCTTTTTCGCGGCGATGGACGCCATCGGCCATAGCCGCTACTTGCCGATCGTCATTTATGAGAAAGGCGGGCCGGAGCATGCAGCCTATATCGGCAACAAGATGGAAGGCGGCGAGCACCAGAACCATCCGTTCTGGACGCCGACATTGCATGCCGCTTGCTGGGGCACGCTCGACGCCGCCAATCTAGCCGTCGAGCATCTGCTGAAGATCGGCAAGGGAGCTGCGCGCATCGGCATCGAGCCGGGCTTCCTGCCGTCGGACGCCTATACGCTGATCCGCAAGGCGTTGCCGGACGCGAAGCTAGTCGACGCGACCGGCATGCTGGAGAACATGCGCGCCATCAAGACCGACGCGGAGCTCGAAAAACTGCGGATCGCCTCAGAGCTGATCACCGATTCGATGCTGGCAACGATCGCGTGGGCGCGTGAAGGCACGACCAAGACCGACATCATCGAGCAGCTCAGGCGCGAGGAGACCAATCGCGGCGCGCATTTCGAATATTGCCTGCTGACGTTGGGCTCCAGCCACAACCGCGCCGCCTCAAGCCAGGCATGGAAGACGGGCGAGGTGCTGTCGATCGATTCCGGCGGCAATTATCACGGCTATATCGGCGACCTCTGCCGCATGGGCGTGCTCGGCGAGCCGGATGCCGAGCTGGAAGATTTGCTGGCTGAAGTCGAGGCTGTGCAGCAGGCAGCCTTTTCCAAAGTAATGGCGGGCACGCTCGGCGGCGACATGATCGTGCATGCCGAGAGCGTGCTGAAGGCCTCGAAGGTCGCGGCCTATACGGATTTCTTCGCCCACGGCATGGGGCTGATCACGCATGAGGCGCCGTTCCTGATGACCAACCATCCGGTCACCTATGAAGGCACCTATGCGGCCAAGCCGCTGGAGAAGAACATGGTGCTTTCGGTCGAGACCACAATGCTTCACCCGACGCGCGGCTTCATCAAGCTCGAGGATACCGTGGCGGTGACCGAGACCGGCTATGTGATGTTCGGCGATCGTGGCCGCGGATGGAACAAGGGCGGGATCGCCTAGAGCGCGCCCCGAAATCCAATCACTCCGAATGATCGAATTCAAACCTCGGGCGCCTTCTGCGGACTCGTAGGAAGCAGGCTTCGTCGTGCGCGCGCTCCGAGCCGGGTGTATCTTGCTGACATGAGTTGGGCCCGGCGCCCTCGGGCTCCTACCAGACCAGTTAGGTCGGGCCAGTAGCAGGAGGAAGTTATGGCAGACGTGACATCTAATCAGAACTCCGAGCTCGTTCGGCGGGGTTATGCCGCCTTCAACTCGGGAGACATGGACACGCTCACGCAAATCATCGACGAGAAATGCACGTGGCACAGCCCGGGGAGGAATCCGATCGCCGGGGACTACAAAGGCCGTGAGGCAACTTTTGGCCAGTTCGGCCGCTATGGCGGTGAAACCCTTGGCACCTTCAGGGCGAATCTTCTGCATGTCATGGAAAGTGAGGACGGACATGTGGTCGGCGTCCATCGCAATACCGGGGAACGCAACGGCACACAGCTAGATGTGCTCTGTTGCATTGTCTTCGACATCAGGGACGGCAAGGTAGTTGACGGCCGGGAGCACTTCTACGACCTCTACGCCTGGGATGCATTCTGGGCTTAGCCTCTATTCGAGACACCTCGCACGATATTGTTCGCGTGTCTCCGCACACCTGTTCGCTATGTCCCCGTACATACCTGGAGAGGTGATTGCCAAGCAAACCGGTGGTCGAATAACGACCGCAAACCATTCGACATCAATTGCTTGCCTCGCGCGGCAGCAGCTCGAAATCCGGCAGGTCACGCAGCGCCAGCTCCGGGCCGGCCGGCGAATAGACGACGAAAAGCTGCATCGGCTGATCGCCCGTGTTGAGGGTCGAGTGGAAGCGGCTTTCCGGCACATAGATGGTGCAGCCGGGACCGACCTTGGCGACCACCGGATTGCCCTTCTCGTCCTCGACCATCTGTTCGCCATGGCCGGAGATCACGAAGATGATCTCCTCCGCGCCCGGGTGGTTGTGGCGGGTGTGCCCCTTGCCGGGCGGCAGGTCGACGACGCCGCCGGAAAAGCGTTCCGCGCCGTTCACTTCCGGAGCGACCGTCAGCGCCAGCTTGCCCCAGTCGAAGCCGAAGGCGCTGACATCCTTTGGATAAACGAACACCTTGCTCTTGTCGGCCATGGCCTCATCCCTTCCTAATTGCTGGCAATTTTCGCTTTGCCGATTGCCGCGGCCTTGAAATCCGCCGTCTGCCTGGCGATCGCCGCCTCGGCCGGCAGCCGTTCCATCGAGCTTGCGCCATAGAAGCCGTGCAGGCCTTCGCAGCGCTCGAGGATGTAGCGCGCATCGTCGGGCATCGAGATCGGCCCGCCATGGCAAAGCAGGATGACATCCTTGCGCACCGAGCGCGCGGCGTCGGCAATGGCATCGATCTCCTTGACGCAGGCATCGAGCGACTTCGCCGAAGTGGCCCCGATCGAGCCGCCGGTCGTCACGCCCATATGGGCCACGACGACGTCGGCACCCGCCTTGGTCATGGCGCGCGCCTCGTCCGGATTGAAGACGTAGGGCGTGGTCAAAAGGTCGAGCTTATGCGCCTCGGCGACCATGTCGACCTCGAGGCCAAAGCCCATGCCGGTCTCCTCGAAGCTTTGCCGCATGGTGCCGTCGAACAGACCGACGGTCGGAAAATTCTGCACGCCGGAAAAGCCCATCGTCTTCAGTTCGGCGAGAAACAGCGGCATGATAACGAAGGGGTCGGTGGCGTTGACGCCGGCCAGAACCGGCGTCTTCTTCACCACCGGCAGCACCTCATAGGCCATTTCCTTGACGATCTCGTTGGCATTGCCATAGGCGAGCAGGCCGGCGGCCGAGCCGCGCCCGGCCATGCGGTAACGGCCGGAATTGTAGATGATGATGAGATCGATGCCGCCGGCTTCCTCGGCCTTCGCCGACAGTCCGGTACCGGCGCCGCCGCCGACGATGGGCGCGCCATCCGCGATCATCTTGCGGAACTTTTCCAGGATTTCTTTGCGCGGGATGGCGGCCATGCTTGTCCGGTCTCACTTCTTGGCAATGTCGAGGAAGGCCTCGGCCGCGGCCTTGGCGAATGCAGGATCATTGATGTGCAGCGGCAGGCGCGTCACGGCGCGGTTCTTCGTCGGCTTGATCGTGCGTTCAATGGCCTCGAACAGCGCCGCGTCGGCTTCCGGATCGAAGAAGGCGCCGCCTTCGATATCGAGCGCCGATACGCCCTTTTCCGGGATCAGGAAGCGCACGGGGCCCTCGCAACGGGCGAGGCGGCCGCCGATCCATTCGCCGATCCGGCGGCACTCCTCGGCGGTGGTGCGCATCAGCGTGACGTTCGGATTGTGCTCATAGAACAGCCGCCCGCGATGTTTCTCGGGGATACTCGGCGGCGCCCAGAAGTTCACCATGTCGAGCGCGCCGACCGAGCCGACATAGGGCAGTCTCGTGCGAGCAATGGCGCCGAAGCGGTCCTCCGTCGCCGGCAGCACGCCGCCGAACAGCAGATCGCAGACCTCCGTTGTGGTGATGTCAAGGACGCCGGCGAGCAGGCCGCTATCGGCAAGCTTCTCCATCGAGCGGCCACCGGTGCCGGTGGCGTGGAAGACCATGCAGTCATAGTCGGCGCGCAAGCGCTCGACCATTGCCGTGACACAGGGCGTGGTGACGCCGAACATCGTCAAGCCCAGCGCCGGCTTGCCGGCAGTTGACATCGCCGGCCTGGCCGCCATGCCGGCGATCGCCTGGGCGGCGTTGTGCAGCACGACGCGCGACAGGCGATTGAGGCCGGCCATGTCGGTCACCGACGGCATCATGACGATGTCGGAGACATCGACGTAAGGCGCGGTATCGCTGGAGGCCAGCGTCGAGACCATGATCTTCGGCAGACCGAGCGGCAGTGCGCGCATACCTGCGGTGACAATCGATGTGCCGCCGCCGCCGCCAATGCCGATCACGCCGGCGACGTCGTCGCGCGAGCGGATGAAGCGGGTAAAGGCGACGCCCATGCGGGCCACGGCGGTACCGCGATCGTCGATGCCGAGCACCGCGCCGGCTCCATCGGGATGATGCGCGGCGACCTCGCTTGCCGCGACATCCACTGGGACGGTCGCGCCGCGTGTGCCGGTATCGACGCGGACGACCGCGCCGCCGGCAGAGGTGACGGCGTCGGCCAGGAAGGCAAGTTCCTCGCCCTTGGTGTCGGCTGTGCCGACCACATAGATGCGCTTCATCCGCGTTTCCCCGTTGTCTCTCCCGGTTGGCCAGCCTGCTCGGCGCTGCCGCCTGCCGCTTCTTGCCTGGCGCTCGGTCAGGCCATTGCAATTTTTTGAGACGCGCGTATCGTATTGATATGGATGTCTCACGTCAACAAGCCACTTCCGACGATGCCGAGCAGCTGACGGCCGGGAAGGGGGCCCGCGCCCGTACCAGGCGGCTGATGCTGGAGACGGCGACGCGGCTGATGCAGTCCGGCGTGACGCCTTCGGTCAGCGAGGTTGCGGAGGCTGCGGAAGTGTCGCGCGCGACTGCCTATCGCTACTTTCCGAGCCAGGCCGCGCTGGTGCAGGCGGTCGTCGACGAGGGGCTCGGACCGATCCTGACCTGGAAATCGAATTCGAAAGATCCGGAACGGCGGGTCGCCGAACTGTTCGCCTCCGCCATGCCGCGCATCGAGGCTTTCGAGGCGACGTTCAAGGCGGCGCTCAAGCTTTCGCTCGACCAGTGGGCGCGACGGCAGGCCGGCACGCTGGGCACCGAACCGGCTTTCACGCGCGGCCATCGCGTCGACCTCCTGAAGGACGCGATCGCACCGCTCAAGGGTCAGCTCAAACCGCGCCAGTTCAGGCGTCTTGCCCAGGCGCTGTCGATGATGTTCGGTGTTGAAGTGCTGATCGTGCTGAAGGATATGTGGGGGCTGAACAGCCGTGACATGATGGCGGTGGCCGAGTGGGCGGCGGGCGCGCTGGTGCGCGCGGCGGTGGCGGAATCGGCAGGGAAGGCGAGTCGAGGTTCGGCATCAGCCAAGACGGGGATGTCCTGAATCTGGTTCGACCAGATTGCGAAGGCTGTCAACAATAATGACCGCAATACATCGCTGGAGACAAGGTCTCCATATATCAAGGAGTAGGAAAAATTAGGGAAAACAGAGAGATACCCCGTTGATCGGCTTATAGGACCGTTTTTGACTGCATAAGAAAGAACTTGACGTCCCTCTCGAATTGGTAATACCAGATCAGGACGAGTAAAGCGGATTGAAGGTGAAGGCTGCGAGCCACTTTCCGGCCGGGCGAGGAGGCCCGAAATCGGAGAGTGCCGTCACGGGAGGAACTGCCAGGGCCGACCGCTATGCCGGCCCGCATGACAAGGTAGAATGCGCACAAGGGAGGAAAACTATGCGCAAGATAGTGACCAGCGTGATCGCTGGTATTGGGCTGGCGCTTGCCTGCGGGACATCCGTCCGCGCGCAAGACAAGGAACTCACCATCTTCTGGGCGGAATGGGATCCGGCGAACTACCTGCAGGAACTCGTCAACGACTACACGGCCGAGACGGGCGTGAAAGTCACGGTGCAGACCACGCCGTGGCCTGATTTCCAGACCAAGGCCTTCACCGAGTTCAACGCGCATGGCGACGCCTACGACATGGTGGTCGGCGACTCGCAATGGCTGGGCGCCGGCTCGACGCAGGGCCACTATGTGGATCTGACCGACTTCTTCAACCAGCATAAGCTTGGCGATGTGATGGCGCCCGCCACCATCAAGTATTATGCCGAATACCCTGGCGGTTCCGGCAAGTACTGGGCGATCCCGCTAGAAGGCGATGCGATCGGCTGGTCCTATCGCAAGGACTGGTTCGAGGACCCGAAGGAGAAGGAAGCCTTCAAGGCGAAATACGGCTACGACCTCGACATCCCGAAGACCTACGCGCAGCTGCGCGACATCGCCGAGTTCTTCCACCGTCCGGACCAGAAGCGCTACGGCGTCGCCATCTACACCGACAATTCCTATGACGCGATGGCGATGGGCGTTGAAAGCGCCATCTTCAGCTATGGCGGCGATCTCGGCGACTACGCGACCTACAAGGTCGACGGCATCATCAATTCCAAGGAGGCCGTCGCCGGCCTCGACATGTACAAGGAACTCTACAAGTTCACGCCTCCCGGCTGGGGCAAGACCTTCTTCGTGGAGGACAACCAGGCGATCACCGGCGGCCTCGCCGCGATGAGCATGAACTTCTTCGCCTTCTTCCCGCCGCTGGTGAACAAAGCCACCAACCCGTATGCCGACGTCACCGGCTTCTTCGCCAACCCGGCCGGTCCGGACGGCAAGCGCTTCGCCGCTCTCGGCGGTCAGGGCATCTCCGTCGTCTCGTACTCGAAGAACAAGGACGAGGCGATGAAATTCCTTGAGTGGTTCATCAAGGACGAGACCCAGAAGAAATGGGCCGAGCTCGGTGGCTACACCTGCAGCCAGGCCGTGCTGAAGTCGGAGGCCTTCCAGAACGCTACGCCGTATAACAAGGCCTTCTACGACACGATGTTCATGGTCAAGGACTTCTGGGCAACGCCCGAATATGCCGAAGTGCTCGATCAACTGAACCAGAACATCTATCCGTTCGTGGTCGGCGGCAAGGGCACCGCCCAGGAGGCGCTCGACAAGACGGCCGCCGACTGGAAGGCGACGTTCACCAAGTACAATCGCTACAAGTAAGCATCACAGTCGGAATGCCGGAGGAGGGTTTCCCCTCCGGCATTCCTGTTTTCAGGGAGAACGACCGTTGGCTTCGGTAGCCCTCACCAATCTTGATCCAGCATCCAGGGCCGCCGCGCGTGGCTGGTCGGATCTGACCATCCGCAACATGTTCATCATTCCGACGCTGGTTTTCCTGATCGTCTTCAACATTTTTCCGCTGATCTATTCGCTCGGCTATTCCTTCACCAACTTCGCCGCAAATCGCAGCGAGCCCTGGCAGTTTGTCGGCCTGCAGAATTATCGCGAGCTGCTCAGCGACGATCACATCTGGTCGAACTTCGTCATCACCGCCAAATACGTGATCGTGTCGGTGGCCGGGCAGATGATCGTCGGCTTCGGCCTCGCGCTTCTGCTCAACCGCAGCTTTCCGATGAAGGGTCTGATCACGACCTTGCTGTTGTTGCCGATGATGATGTCGGCGGCGGTTGTCGGCCTGTTCTGGCAGCTGCTCTACAGCCCGTCCTGGGGGCCGATCAACTACGTCTTCGGCCTCGGCGACTTCGCCTGGCTCTCCAATCCCGACAGCGCGCTCTACGCCGTCGCGATCACCGACATCTGGATGTGGTCGCCCTTCGTCATGCTGCTTTCGCTCGCCGGCCTGTCGGCGGTGCCGCAGCACCTCTACGAGGCCGCCGCGATCGACCGCGCCAGCTGGTGGTACACCTTCACCCGCATCACGTTGCCGCTGGTCTCGCCGATCCTTCTGATCGCGCTGATCTTCCGCACCATGGAAGCCTTCAAGACCTTCGACATCGCCTACACGATGACGACCCAGCCGACCGCCGAGCTGATCGCGATCCGGCTCTACAAGCAGGCCTTCCAGCAGTGGGATACCGGCAAATCCTGCGCGCTGGCCTACATCGTGCTGATCATGGTGCTGGCCATCACCAACCTCTACGTGAAGTACCTCAACAAGGTGAAGGAGCGCTGAGATGGCCGCCGTCCGCACTTCTTCCGAGGTCGCGCTCAACCGTGTCGCCATCGCCGCGGTGCTGATCGCGACGCTGATCTTCCTGGCGCCGATCTACTGGATCGCCTCGACGGCGTTCAAGCCGAAGGAACTTGCCGTCAGCGTACCGCCGACCGTCCTGTTCGAACCCGAGGTGACGCCGTTCGTGCGGCTCTTCACCAAGCGCGTGCAGATGCAGAAGACCGTCGACCCGCAAGTCTACGAAGCCGCGCCTTGGTGGGAAAAGCGCATCTACGACGGCGGCGAGCGGGTGCTGAAGGTCGGCAAGGACGTGCAGCTTTCGCAATATCCCGACCGGTTCATGAACAGCCTGATCGTGGCGGTGATCAGCACCGTGCTCGCCGTCGGCATGGGAACCTTCACCGGCTACGGCTTCTCGCGCTTCAAGGTCGCCGGCGAGGCGGACCTTCTGTTCTTCATCCTCTCGACGCGCATGCTGCCGCCGGTGGTCGTCGCCATCCCGATGTTCCTGATGTATCGAGCAGTTGGCCTCAACGACTCCCATATCGGGCTGATCATCCTCTACGTCGCCTTCAACCTGTCCTTCTCGGTCTGGCTGATGAAGGGCTTCATGGACGAGATCCCGAAAGAGTATGAGGAGGCAGCACTAGTCGACGGCTACACGCGCATGCAGGCCTTCTTCAAAATCGTACTGCCCGAGGCCGCAACCGGCATCGCCGCCACCGCCGTGTTCTGCTTCATCACCGCCTGGAACGAGTACGCTTTCGCGCTGATCATGACCAACCGGCGCGCCCAGACGGCGCCGCCCTTCATCCCGTCGCAGATCGGCTCCGGCCTGCCGGACTGGACCACGATCGCGGCTGGCACATTCCTGTTCCTGCTGCCCGTTGCGATCTTCACCTTCCTGCTGCGCAACCACCTGCTTCGCGGCGTCACTTTCGGAGCGATCCGCAAATGAGTTTTCGCGCCGTCAACCAGAAGTACCTTTTGCCGGCATCGCAGATCCTCATGGTGCTCGGCATCGCCGCGCTCTGCCAGCCATGGAGCCTCAGCCTGCATTCCTATGGCGTGACGATCATCCTGATCGGGCTGATCGGCTTCAACATCACGTCGAAGATCGCACCGGAGCAGAGAGAGGAAACCGGCGCCGTGACGCATGAGGGGGCCGGGCAGTGACGCAGATCGAACTTCGCGGCATCGAGAAATTCTTCGGTGCGGTCCAGGTCATCCACAATCTGAACCTCGCCATCGCCGACAACGAGTTCATCGTGCTGCTAGGACAGTCGGGCTGCGGCAAGACGACGACGCTGCGCGCGATCGCGGGGCTGGAAACCGTCGACAAGGGCGATATCCTGATCGATGGCAAGGCGGTGCAGCATCTCAAAGCTGCCGACCGCGACATCGCCATGGTGTTCCAGTCCTTCTCGCTCTATCCGCATATGACGGTGTTCGAGAACATCGCCTTTCCGTTGCGGGCCACGCGCATGAGCAGCAGTGAGGTCGACACCTCGGTGCGCGAGATCGCAAGGGTGTTGCGGATCACAGACCTGCTCGACAAGAGGCCGTCGGCGCTCTCGGGCGGCGACATGCAGCGCGTGGCGATCGGCCGCGCGCTGGTGCGGCGGCCGAAGGCGATGCTGATGGACGAGCCGATCGGCGCGCTGGACGCCAAGCTGCGCGAGGAAATGCGGGCCGAGATCAAGCGGCTGCACATCAAGCAAGGATCGACCACGATCTATGTCACCCATGACCAGATCGAGGCGATGAGTCTGGCCGACCGCATCGTCATCATGCATGAGGGCTTCATCCAGCAGGTCGGCACGCCGGACGAGGTCTACTCCCATCCAGCAAACCTGTTCGTGGCGCAATTCGTCGGCAGCCCGGTGATGAACATCGCCGAGGCGAGCATCGCCGATCAGGCCGGCGCTGCCTCCGTCACCGTCGGCGGCGCGCCGGCGGGTTTCGAGTTCCCGCGCGAGCTCTTGTCCAAGCTCAACGGCCACGCCAATGGCGGCCTGACGCTCGGCATCCGTCCGGAAGGCGTGCTGGTCCGGCATGATGCTGCGCCCGGCTACGTTCCGGTCGAAGCGCAGATCATCGAGCCGCTCGGCTCGTTCGACATTGTCGACCTCAAGGTCGGCTCCAAGATGCTGCGCGCCCGCACCAAGGCCGGCTACGTGTCGGGTCCGGGCGAGAAGGTCCATGCCCGCATCGACCCGGAGCAGGCGCATTTCTTCGACTCGGCAAGCGGCAAGTCGCTAGGAGTAAGGCTGTAATGGCCCATATCGAACTGAAGAACATCACCAAGAAGTTCGGCGGCCATACCGCGCTGACGGGTCTCAATCTCGATATCGCCGACGGGGAGTTCTTCGTGCTGTTGGGCGAAACCGGCGCCGGCAAGACGACGACGCTGCGGATGATCGCCGGCCTCGAGAAACCGACCGAGGGCCAGGTCTTCATCGACGGCGTCGACGTCGCCGACTGGGGCGCGGCCGAGCGCGACGTGGCCTTGGTGCTGCAGCAATATTCGCTCTATCCGCGCTACACGGTGCGGCAGAATCTCGAGTTTCCGCTGAAGCCGAAGATCCGCCGGCTGCCGGATGCCGAGATCGAGGACCGCGTCGCGCGCGCCGCCCGCACGCTGCGCATCGAGCACCTGCTCGACCGCAAGACCGACCGGCTCTCCGGTGGCGAGATGCAGCGCGTCTCGATCGGCCGCGCGATCGTGCGCAAGCCGCGCGTGTTCCTGATGGACGAGCCGTTGTCGGCGCTCGACGCCAAGCTGCGCGAGGCGCTGCGCACGGAGTTGAAGAACCTGCAGATGCAACTCGGTGCCACCTTCCTGTTCGTCACCCACGACCAGATCGAAGCGATGTCGATGGGCGACAAGGTCGGCGTGCTGAACCACGGCCGCATTGTCCAGACCGGCACGCCGCAGGAGATCTACAACAATCCGCGCGATACCTATGTCGCAAGCTTCGTCGGCTCGCCGCCGATGAACCTCATCGACGGCAAGCTGGTCGACGACCGCGCGGTGATGGCGCCGATGAGTTTCGAATTGCCGGTTGGCGGGGGAGCCAGGACGGGCGGCGCGACCGACGGTCGCGCGCTCGTCTTCGGCATCCGTCCGGAGGACGTCTATCTGGAAGGCGGCGCGCCGGTCGAGGCTAAGGTCCACGATGTCGAGAACCACGGCGTCGAGAAGATCGTGACGCTGAGGGTCGGCGACACGATGCTGAGAGCCACCGTGCCGGCGAGAACCGCCGTCGAGATCGAGCAGCCGGTCCGCTTTGCCTGGAACGCGGACAAGGTGCTGCTGTTCGACAAGGGCAGCGGGGTGAGCCTGCGGCACGCCGGATAACGGGCCAATCGGCCGATTGCTGTCGGCTTGCACCTACTTCGGCAGATAGGTCTCGTAGGGCGTGTCGTTGATCAGCAGGATCACGCATTCGTTGTCCGACAAGCAGGCATCGTCATGCATTTCGTTGGCCTTCTGGGTCCAGTAGGAGCCCGGCGGCAGCTCGACCCTGGTCGCCTCGCCGCCTTGCATCTGCCAATGCGCCCAGAGCCCCTTGATCACCACAGCGCGATAGTCGGCGGTGTGGGACCGGCGCGCGCCAATTGCCGGGAACCTTCAGCAACGTACCAGCCGGGCCCTTGGCCCGCTCGCCCCACAGGGGCCCCAGACGCTGCGGCTGGTTCGGCGCTTCGACGATATAAGGGATCCTGTCGGCCGGCAGATAGCTGTCTTCGAGCGCGAATGCCTGCCCCGAAAGGATTGTTAGCGCGGCAAGCGCGAGCGGTGCAACATGGTTGGCCATGGCTGTTTCCTCCGCCGGCCAGCTTATGCCGCCAGTGCCGACGAGGAATGACGTGTCGTCCAAAAGACTTGGCAATTCCTCCAGCCCGGAGGCAGCTCGATCGCCGGGCGTCAGGATTGCTCGCCGCCGCCGCCGTTGCGCAGGTGGCTCGGCGCGATGCCCATCACCCGCTTGAAGGCGCGGCTGAAGGAAGCTTCCGAATCGTAGCCGAGCTTCGCCGCCGCCACCGAAACGCGCATGCCGTCGCGGGCGAGCCATTGCCGTGCCTGATGCATGCGCACGCGCAGCACATATTTGGCCGGGGTCTCGCCGACCACGATGGCGAAGCGCTGCGCGAAGGCGGAGCGCGACGCGCCCATCAATCGCGCCAGGGATTCGACCGTCCAATCGCGGTCGGGCTGCAGATGAATGGCGGCGAGCACCTTGCCGACGTCAGGATTGCGGACCGCGGCGATCCATCCGGTCGCGTCGCCGCAGCCGTTCTCCACCCAGGAGCGGATGATTGTGGCGGCGAGCACGTCAGCCAGGCGGGCGAGAATGCCGCCGGAGCCGACCCGGTCCATCGTCACCTCGCCGGCCATCGCATCGAGCAGATGCTGGATGCCCGGCGCGTTCGCCATCAGCTTATGCGCCTGCATCAGGTCAGGCATCATGTCGAGCAGCGGATGCGAGCCGTCGAGATTGAAATGCATGCTGCCGCAAAACAGCAAGGTCTTGCAGCCGTCGCAGCCGTTGGAGACGTCATAGATGTTCTCGCAGACCGGCTCGATCGTGTAGCGGCCGATCGGTACGGGCGGAACGCCCGGCGCGCTGGCCAGCACATGCTCGTCGCCGCGCGGGATCAAGAGCGCGTCGCCGACCGAGAGCTCGATCCATTCCCTGGCCGGCGAGTACAGCCAGCAGCCCTGCTGGCCGATGAAATGGAACCGCGCCGCCCTCTGTGCGGGGAAGGAAACGGCCCAGGGTTCGCCCAGCACGCAGCGGCCATAGTCGACGCCGTCGAGCCGCAGTCCGCGCAGCATGTCGGTCAGCGGATCGCCCGACGCCGGCAATGTGGTTTTGGACGAATTGTAATTCATTTCGGCGTTTCTAGCATGGAAACGCCAGCCGGTCACTCCCTATGTTGCACTGCAGCCAAATGTTGCGCCGCAACCAAATCGACCGACGGCGTCGCCCGCCAGGTATGTAACGCGTGGATCCCGAGCTGGCGGTCTCTCAAATGGCGCAAAACAGATCGGAGATTCCCCATGACCGAACCCGCCACGGGCGCCATCGATGCCGCTGTTCTCGATAGAACCGAAGCCGAGGAGCGAAGCGAGCCCGTATGGGCCGCAGTGGTCTCGCTGGCGCTCGGCGTGTTTGGTTTGGTGACCGCCGAATTTCTGCCCGCCAGCCTGCTGACGCGGCTGGCGCAGGATCTCGGCGTCAGCGAAGGCGCCGCCGGCCAGGCCGTGACGGCGACGGCCGTCGTCGGCGCGATCGCAGCACCTACGATGGCCATCGTCACCAAGCGGCTCGACCGCAGGCTGGTCATGTGGCTGCTCACCGTGCTTCTGATCGTCTCCAACCTGCTTGCAGCCTTCGCCTCCTCGCTCATGATGCTGCTTCTGGCCCGCGTGATCCTGGGCGTCGCGCTCGGCGGCTTCTGGGCGATGTCGGCTGCCATGGCGATGCGGCTGGTGCCGATGCGGCTGATGCCGCGCGCCATGTCGATCATCCTGACCGGCGTATCGGTGGCGACCGTCACCGCGGCGCCCGTCGGGGCCTATGTCGGCGACATCTGGGGCTGGCGCACGGCCTTCATGATCGCGGCGGTCGTCGGCGCGCTGACGCTGCTTGTACAACTCGCCACCATCCCCAGCCTTCCGCCAACGGCGGTGGCAAGCTTTCGGACGCTGATCGAGGTACTGAAGCGGCGAACGATCCGCATCGCCCTGCTGGTCGTGCTGCTCGTCGCCTCGGGACAGTTTGCCGGCTTCACCTATGTGCGGCCATTCCTGGAGACGGTGCCGGTCATGCCGATCGAGACCATCTCGCTGGTTCTGCTCGCCTACGGCATCGGCGGCTTCTTCGGCAATTTCGCCGGCGCCTTCCTGGCCGAGCGCAATCTGAAGCTTGCGGTCGGATTGGCCCCGCTGCTGATCGCGGTGTCCGCGCTTGCCATGCTCACCCTCGGCGCTTCACCGGTGATTGCGGCGATCGCGGTTGCGGCCTGGGGCTTTGCCTTCGGCGCGGTGCCGGTCGGGCTGCAGACCTGGCTGGTGCGGGCCGCGCCCGACCAGGCCGAGAGCGCCGGCGGCCTGATGGTCGCGACATTTCAGGTGGCGATCGCGCTGGGTGCGGTTTTCGGCGGCGTGCTGGTCGACCAGGCCGGCGTCGCCAGCGCATTCGGCTACGGTGCCGTGGCAACGCTGCTCGGGGCGCTGGTGACTTTCGCCGTCGGGCCGAAACAGGCTGAATAGTCTTGGACGCCGACAAGCCGGCCGATATGGCCGGCTTGTCGGCAGCGCGATGCAGTCTGCTCTAAGCCGAGCGGCCGTCGAACTCAAAAACCTCGACGGTGGCGAGATCGACGCCGTCGAGGCAATTGATGTTGATGTAGGCGCTGCGCTCTGCGCCGTGGCTGGCATCCTCGGCGAAGGGATGGATGCCGCAGGTGCGGCAGAAGCGATGCACGAGCGCGCCCTTGCCGAACGTGTAGCGGCCAAGGTCGTCGCCCCAGGCGACCAGACGCAGGCTGTCGTGCGGCACGGCCCACAGCAGCGGAGCCTTGCGCCGGCAGATCGAGCAGTTGCAGCGTATCGCGCCGCCAAGCTCGCCCTCGACCTCGAACGCCACCTTGCCGCAGTGGCAGCTGCCTTTGTAGAGCATCGGTTCTTCCTCTCCATCGGCGGGCGCAAACGCACGCTTGGCTGATTATCGCTTCGCGTCCAAGTTGGCCGCTGCCTTAAAGACGTTGCAGCTCTGCGGAGTCCGACATCGACATGCAATCCGCCCGCGACCGTCTCGAAATCATCCTGTCACGTCTTGCCGATCGCGCGGCTGACGAAAAGATCTACACCAAGCTTTATACCCAAGCGGCGCTCGCCGCAGCGGATGCAGCCGACGCGCGGCAAAGAGCCGGCGGTTGCCTCGGGCCGCTCGATGGCGTGATCGTGTCGATCAAGGATCTGTTCGATGTCGCGGGGGAGCCGACCCGGGCAGGCTCGCTGATGTTCGCCGGGGCTCCGCCCGCCGCGCAGGACGCGGCGATCGTGCGCCGGCTGCGCCGGGCGGGCGCGGTGATCCTCGGCAAGACCAACATGACCGAATTCGCCTTCACCGCAATCGGCGACAACCCGCATTACGGCACACCGGGCAATGCCGCGGATGCCAGCCTGATCCCGGGCGGTTCTTCATCCGGCGCCGGCGTTGCGGTGGCCGAAGGCAGCAGTCAAATCTCGATCGGCTCGGATACGGGCGGCTCGGTGCGCATTCCAGCCTCGCTCAACGGCGTCGTCGGCTTCAAGCCGACGGCCCGGCGCGTACCTTTAACCGGCGCCTTTCCGCTGTCGATGACGCTGGATTCGATCGGCCCGCTTGCGAGAAGCGTCGCCGATTGCGCGGTTGCCGACGCGATCATGGCCGGAGAAGAGCCGGTTGCGCTTCAGCCGATCCCGATCGCCGGCCTGCGCATCGGCATTGCGCGCGGCGCGCTGTTCGGCGAAACGCAGCCCGAGGTCGCCGGCGCTTTCGAGGCCTGCATCGACAGGATCGGGCAGGCCGGCGCCCGCGCCTCCGATTTTTCCATCGACGATCTCATCGCGGAGATGCGTCTGGCTACCAGGCGCGGGACGATCGCGTCCATGGAAGGCGCGGAGGTGCATGCCGACTGGCTGGCGAGCGAAACGTCCGTGCCCGTCGATCCGCATGTCACCGGGCCATTGTCGCGCGCGCTGGCCGTTCCCGCCTCAGCCTATATCCGCACAATCCGCCGCCGCGGCGAGCTTGCGGCGGCGGTGGCGCAACGGCTGGAGACGGTCGATGTGCTGGCCTTGCCGACCGTGCCGATAGTCGCGCCCTCCATTGCCGCCATGGCCGGCGACGAAGCGCTGCGCGACCGGACGGAAGGGTTGCTGTTGCGCAACACGCAGGTCGCCAACCAGTTCGATCTCTGCGCAATCTCGCTGCCGATGCCGAGCACGAAGCTGCCGGCCGGGCTGATGATGGTGGCGAGGCATGGGCACGATCGGCACTTGCTAGCGATTGCCGCCGCGATAGAGGCTTTGCTGAGCGGTTGAGATCGTGGCAGCGGCGCAGTCAGTCGGCCGGGAAGCGGCGCCGATAGTGCTCGGTCACCTCCGGGTTGCGCAGGTTGACTGGCAGCTTGTTGGCGAGCACCAGAAGCGCCTCACCGGCCGCGCCGACGCCCATGCGCATCATCGATTCCTCGGTGATGCCGGCCATATGGGGAGTGATGATGACGTTGTCGAAGCTGAAATAGGGATGGCTTGGCGGCAGCGGCTGGGTCGCAAAGACGTCGAGCGCCGCACCGCCGATGCGGCCCTTTCGCAGGGCTTCAATCAGCGCCTCGTCATCGACCACCGGCCCGCGCGAGACATTGATCAACAGCGCATTGGGCTTCATGCGAGCGATGCGCTCGCGGCTGATCAGGCCGCGCGTCTCCTCGGTCAGCGGGCAGCACAGCACGATGATGTCGCTCTGCTCGACCAGCGCGTCGATCGACAGAAAGCCGACGCGCTCAGGCGCCGGGCGCAAGCTGCGTGTCGTCGCCACGACGTTGAGATCGAAGCCGTGCGCGGCAATGTGGCCGACGGCCTGACCGACGGCACCAAGGCCGACAATGCCGATCGTCTTGCCGGCGAGCTCGCTGGTCGAATTGGCGTGCTCGCGCCCGGCAAGCCAGCCCTTGGCGCGCAGGTCGCGATCCATCACGCGGAATCGCCTGAGCAGCGCGAGCGCCGTGAACATCACATGCTCGGCGACCGAGCGGGCATTGACGGCCGGCACGTTCGCCACCAGCACGCCGGCGGCGGTGGCCGCCTCGACCGGAATCATGTCCAGCCCCGCGCCATGGCGGATCGCGGCGCGCAGCAGGGACGCGCCTGCGAACAGCTCCGGCGGCAGCGGCGCTCGGACGACAACGATGTCCGCGTCCCTGGCTTCAGCGGTCAACGTCTTGGCGTCTAGCGCGGAGGCTATCGCCAGCCGGCCCGCCCCAGCCAGCATTTGCGTGGCGCGCGGGTGCAGCGGATGCGTCGACAATATTTTACGCATCGGGCTCAGGCCTTTTCGAGCGCTGCGCTTTTCGGCTCGGTCCAGCGACCTTCGATGATCCCCTTCCAGTAGCTCTCGGCTCCTTGCAGGTGCGCACTCATCAGCGCCTGGGCGAGGTTGCCGTCGCGGCGCAGCAGCGCCTCGTAGATCTGGATGTGTTCGGCATGCGAGCGCATGCTGCGCTCCAGATCGTTAAAATAGATCGGCAGGCGCTGCTCGCCCATCAGGTAGTAGACGCTGCAGATGTTGTGGAAGACGCCGTTCTTGGTCGCCCGCACAATCTCGAGGTGGAACTCGCGGTCCTCCTTGGCGAGGCCTTCGCCGGCGGCGATGCGTTCTTCGGAAGCCTTCAGGATCTCACGCAGCCGCTCGAAATTCTCTTCCGTTGCGCGCGAGCAGGCAAGCTCGGCCGCCTTGATCTCGTGGATCTTGCGCAGCTCGACGGTTTCGTAGATCTGCACCGGGTCGAGCGGCAGGCCTGCGCGGGCGAAAAGCGCTAACGCTTCTACGCTTGCCTGCTTGGTGTCGATATAGATGCCGGACTTGGCGCGGCGCTCGACGATGCGCATCGCTTCGAGGATGGCAAGCGCCTCGCGGATCTGGCCGCGGCTGACAACGAAGTGTTCCGCCAGCTCGCGCTCCGACGGCGTGCGGCCCGACTCCTTGTCCGAGTTGGAGAACAGATAGGCGGCGAGTTCCGCAAGAAGGTTCTTTTCTTTCATCGTCAAATGCGTAGCGCGTGCGCCTCCAGGAATCGCTCCGAAACGGTGAAACCCAATCCGGGCTTTTCAGGGATCGCTATCATACCGTCCTTTGCTTCGACAGTCTCCTCGACGAGATCGTGGATCATCGGATTGGCGCCCAGCGAATATTCGACGATGAAGGTCGCCGGGGAAGCCGCGCAGACATGCAGTCCGGCGAAGAAGCAGGGCGCGCCGGCCCACAGATGCGGCGCGAAGCGCAGGTTGAAGGCGCTGGCGATGGTGCCGATCTTCATCGCCTCGCTGATGCCGCCACAGAAGGCGGGATCAGGCTGGAAGATGTCGGCCGATTTCAGCACGGCCAGATCGCGAAAGGCATAGCGCGTCGCCTCGCTCTCGCCGGTGGCGATCGGGGTCGAACCGGAGGCGCGCACCTCGGCCATGCCGGGCTTGTCGTCGGCGATCACCGGCTCCTCGAACCAAGCCAGATCGAGATCGGCGGTGAGGCTGATGAAGCGCTTGGCCTCGGCGACGGTGTAGGTGCCGTGCGCGTCGACCATAAGCTCGACATCAGGACCGATCGCTTCCCTGGCGGCGCGGACTCGCGCGGCCGAGATATGCGGCGCGCCGTCCATAGCGCCGATGCGCATCTTCAGTGCCTTGAAGCCGCCTTTGGCGATATAGGATTTTAGCTGGTCGCCAATGGTATCGGCTGGCGCCCAGCCGCCCGAGGCATAGGCTTGCATGCGCTCGACCTTGCGGCCGCCGAGCAGCCGCCAGACCGGCTGCCCCAGCGACTTGCCGAGGATGTCCCAAAGCGCGATGTCGACGGCGCTGATCGCCGCCACGCTCATGCCGCGCCGCGCCAGTTGGGGCATGGCATGGCCGGCATGGGCCGCCGTGTGGTGTCGCACGCCGTTGTAGAGCATCTCCCAGATGATGCCGATATCGGCCGGATCACGGCCGATGAGCTGCGGCGCAATCTCGTGGTTCAGCATGTGGACCAGCGCGCCATAGCTGCCGGCGCTGCCGGCGGCGTTCTTGCCCTCGCCCCAGCCGACCAGGCCGTCATCGGTCTCGACGCGCAGGATGGCGGCGTCGAACGTCGTCACCTGACCGAAGTCGCTGCGATGCTGCTTTGCGACTTCGATCGGTATGCGAACCCACCAGGCCTGGACGCTTTTTATACGCATCTTGATCCCCGGCCCCCGCCGCCCGGCGAGGACGGTAGGGCTAAGCTCCAAATCGGTCCGTCTACTTGATCAGCGGCAGCAGCGTTTCGGCGGTGATGCGCATCTGGTCGGTGTAGAATTTCTCGGTGAGCACGCTGGAGCCGTGATCCTGGATGAATTTGAGCTGCTCGGGCGAGATGTCGACCGGGTTGCGCTCCACCATCTCCGGATAGGGGGCGGCCGGCGTACGGTCGACCGGCGCGACGAACTCGTTGGTCAGCGCGCCGTCATAGCCAATCTCCTTCAGCGTGCCGACGATCTTCGGCCAGTCGATCTGGCCGAGACCGGCGGCGAAGCGGTTGTTGTCGGCGACGTGGAAGTCGTAGAGGCGCTTGCCGACCTGGCGGATGGCGTCATAGACGTTAAATTCCTCCATGTGGATGTGGTAGGCGTCGAGGCATACGCCGCATTCCGGGCTCACCGCATCCGCGAGCGCGAGCGCCTGGGCACCACGATTGAAGAGATATGTCTCGAATCGGTTGAGCGGCTCGACGGCGATCTTGACGCCGACCTTCTTGGCATGCGCGAAGCATTCGCGCGTGGCGTCCACCACCCACCCCCACTCTTCCGCCTCGGTGCCGTCGGGCACCACCTTGCCGACGGTGGCGGGAACCAGCGTGATGATCTCACCGTCAAGCTCGCTCACCATGGTCAGCACGTCCTTGACATATTGTACCGATCGCTCGCGCTGGCCCTGGTCCTTGGCGGCGAGGTTGCGTTCGCCCAGCATCAGCGTCACCGAGCCCCAGCAACGTATGCCGTGCTCCTTCAGGAGCGCGCGTGTTTCCTTGGTCTTGTACTGCTCGGGCTCGCCGGAAATCTCGATCGACTCATAGCCGAACTTCTTGATGCGCTTCAGCGTCACCTCCAGCGGCTCCGCCCGCATCCAGTTGTGCGTCGAAAGATGCATGGTCTATCCTTCCCAGAATTCGCCTGTCAGGTTTTTTCGCGGCGTTCTCCACTGAGCCCGTCGCATGATCTCCTCCCCACGGCGTTCCAGCGGTTTTTCTCGAAACTGGTTCTACCAATTGGGTCTGACAGAACCTCTACAGCAAATACACAGGAACGGCAAGGAGACCGCCCATTGGGCCTGACTCATCAGTCAATCTGTTGATTTTAATTGACTAAGCTGCCCTTTGGCAATCGTGCGGATCGCTCTCCAGCCGCTTCTGGCCGCTTGACCAAATAGCCGGATTTGGTAATACCAGAATGCCGCTACCTGTCGGCGCCGATACGAACGATCGAAGAGGCTAGCCCTCGCTTCAATCGGCGCTATGCTTGGTCCATGAAAACGAGAGAGGGAGGATGCCGATGCCGACGACGATGAAGGGTCCCGGCCTGTTTCTGGCGCAGTTCGCGGGCGACGCCGCGCCATTCAATTCGCTGGCGTCGATCGCCAAATGGGCGGCCGGGCTTGGCTACAAGGGCGTCCAGATCCCGACCTGGGACGGACGGCTGTTCGACCTCAAAAAGGCGGCGTCGTCGAAAACCTATTGCGACGAGGTGAAAGGCATCTGCGCCGATGCCGGCGTCGAGATCACAGAGCTTTCGACGCACTTGCAGGGGCAGTTGGTGGCGGTGCATCCGGCTTACGACGCGCAGTTCGACGGGTTTGCGCCGGCCGAGGTGCACAACAATCCGAAGGCCCGGCAGAAATGGGCGGTCGAGCAGATGGAATTCGGCGCCAAGGCATCGAAAAATCTCGGCCTCAAGGCGTCGGTGAGCTTCAGCGGCGCGCTCGCTTTCCCGTACCTCTATCCGTGGCCGCAGCGGCCGCCTGGGCTGATCGAGGAGGCGTTTGCCGAGCTCGGCAAGCGCTGGAAGCCGATCCTCGATGTCTATGACGAGAACGGCGTCGATGTCGGCTACGAGATCCATCCAGGCGAAGATGTGTTCGACGGCGCGACCTTCGAAATGTTCCTCGACGCGGTCGGCGGCCACAAGCGCTGCAACATCAATTACGACCCGTCGCACTTCCTCTTGCAGCAGCTCGACTATCTCGAATTCATCGATATCTACCACGAGCGCATCAAGGCCTTTCACGTCAAGGATGCCGAGTTCAACCCGACCGGACGGCAGGGCGTCTATTCCGGCTATCAGAGCTGGGTGAACCGGGCGGGGCGTTTCCGTTCACTCGGCGACGGGCAGGTGGATTTCAGCGGCATCTTCTCCAAGCTCACCCAGTACGACTACGATTCCTGGGCGGTGCTGGAATGGGAATGCTGCCTCAAGCACCCCGAGGACGGCGCCGCCGAAGGCGCGCCCTTCATCCAGCATCATATCGTCCGGGTCACCGAGAGGGCTTTCGATGATTTCGCCGGCGCCACCAGCGACAAGAAGCTGCTGCGCGCGATGATGGGAATCTAGCACCGCTTTACCTTCCCCCTCGAGGGGAGGGTCGATCCGCATAGCGGATCGGGGAGGGGTCGCCGGGCGTCGAGCTCGGCATCTATCGACTCCACCCGGCCCTTCGGGCCGCCCTCCCCTCAAGGGGAGGGATATCTGAGACAATGGAGGGACAAAAGCATGGTCGGCGCATCGAAATCGGAAACGGGAGGCGGCCCGATCCGCTACGGCATGGTCGGAGGCGGGCAGGGCGCCTTCATCGGCGCGGTGCACCGGATCGCGGCGCGCATGGACAACGACTTCGTGCTGGTGGCTGGGGCGCTGTCGTCGGACCCGGCGCGCGCCAAGGCCTCGGCTGCCGAACTCGGGCTCGATCCCACACGCAGCTACGGCTCCTATGCCGAGATGGCCAAGGCGGAGGCCAAGCGCCCCGACGGGATCGAGGCGGTGGCGATCGTGACACCCAACAATGTGCATGTGCCGGCGGCGAAAGCCTTCCTCGAGGCGGGCATCCACGTCATCTGCGACAAGCCGCTGGCGACCTCGCTCGCCGAGGCGAAGAAGCTTGCCGCACTGGTCGAAGAGACCGGCAAGGTGTTCGTGCTGACCCACAACTACACCGCCTATCCGATGGTGCGGCAGGCGCGCGAGATGGTGGCCAAGGGCATGCTCGGCGACATCCGCATCGTGCAGTCGGAATATCCGCAGGACTGGCTGACCGAAGACCTCGCCGCGACCGGCCAGAAGCAGGCCTCATGGCGCTCCGACCCCAAGCAGGCCGGCGCCGGCGGCGCGCTCGGCGACATCGGCACGCATGCCTACAACCTCGCCCGCTTCGTCTCGGGGCTGGAGCTCGATTCGCTTTCGGCCGATCTCGACGCCTTCGTGCCGGGACGCCAGCTCGACGACAACATCAATGTGCTGTTGCGCTTCAAGCCGGTCGGCAATAAGCATCCGGCCAAGGGCATGATCTGGGCGAGCCAGGTGGCGCCGGGGCACGAGAACGGGCTGAAGCTGCGCATCTACGGCTCGAAGGGCGGGCTGGAATGGGTGCAGGCCGACCCGAACTATCTTTGGTACACGCCCTTCGGCCAGCCGAAGCAGTTGCTGACCCGGGCAGGCGCCGGAGCGATGCCCGTGGCCGCGCGCGTGACCCGCGTGCCGTCCGGCCATCCGGAGGGCTATCTCGAAGGCTTCGCCAACATCTACCAGGAGGCAGCCCGCGCCATCCGCGCGGCGCGCAAGAAAGGCGGCAAGCTTGCCAAGGATGTCGCCTTCCCGACGATCGCGGACGGCGTCGAAGGCATGGCCTTCATCGAGGCCTGCGTGAAGTCGTCGAAGAAGAACGGGGCGTGGACCAAGCTCTAGGGGTGTCCGCGTCGTCAAAGGCGGAATCCGCCTCACCCGGATTACCCCGAATTGCGAAGGGCAATTCGGGGTAATCCGGCCTCTCCCCTTGGGGAGGAGGTGATCGACGCCGGTGTCTGCCTCTTCTCCCCTCGGGGAGATGGCCGCGAAGCGGCCGGATGAGGTGTGGCCCGCTATCGCAAGAGGTTGGCCGCCAGAGGGAGGGGTGTTGATGAAAATCGGCATGTGCATGTTCTTGTGGACGACGAGCGTCTCGAAAAAGCACGGGGCGCTGCTGAAGGACATCAAGGCGACCGGTTTCGACGGTGTCGAGATACCAGTCTTCGCGGGCGAACCGGATGACTACAAGAAGCTTGGCGAGATGCTCGACCGCATCGGACTGGAGCGCAGCGCGGTCTCGGCGATGGGCGACCCGGCGATGAACCTGATCTCGCCCGATGCCGCAACGCGCAAAGCCGGCACCGACTACATGAAATGGGCGATCGACTGCAGCGCGGCGCTCGGTGCGGACAGGCTGAGCGGGCCGCTGCATTCGACGCTTGGCGCCTTTTCCGGCAGCGGGCCGACAGCGGCCGAGAAGAAGCGCTCAATCGCCTCGCAACGCGCCATCGGCGACCATGCCGGCAAGAGGGGCGTCACCATCGGGCTCGAAGCGCTCAACCGCTTCGAATGCTATCTGGTGAACACCATGGACGATCTATCCGAGCATATCGACGCGATCGACCATCCGTACATCAAGGCGATGTACGACACCTTTCACGCCAATATCGAGGAGGCCGATCCGATCGGCGCCTATACCCGCAATCGCCGGAACGTCGTGCATATCCATATTTCGGAGAACGACCGCGGCGTGCCGGGACGGGGTAATATTCCGTGGAAGGAAACCTTCGCCGCCATCCGCAAGAGCGGCTATGACGACTGGCTCACCATTGAGGCGTTTGGGCGCTCGCTGAAGGATTTGGCGGCGGCGACGAAGGTGTGGCGCGACTTTGCCGAGAGCCCGGAAGCCGTTTATCGCGAAGGGTACAAGCATATCAGGGATGGGTGGAAGAAGGCCGCTTAGGTCCTCCCTTCGTCATCATCCGCGGGCGGAGCAAAAGACGGCGATGGCGGAGACGGGATCGATCACCGCCTCGCTCAAGCGCTTCGGCATCAACGATTATCTGAGACACTCGACGGTGCTGTCGGCACGCCACGCCGATGCCGACGACGTTGCCGATCCCGACCTGCAGCTCGGCGCCATCGTGCTGGTCACCGTCGCCGTCAATGTCAGCTGAACGGCCAGCCGATCCAGTTCGCGGAGTCGCGGTTCCCGGCGGAGCGAGTGGAGCTGAAGTTGTCGGCGTTGTAGGGATCGCCGGCCTTATGCGAGACCGTGATTTACCTGACTCACGCTGATAACAGACCAGCTCGGTCGCGCTTACTTGTCAGCGGATTGGCGTTTGAGAAGCGCCTTCAATTCAGGCCGGGTTCACCGCCTGTCATGTCATGACCCCACCTCGATGACGGCCTTGATCAAGCCGGTTTTTTCACGCGCCCACCGTGCGAGATCGCGCGGCGTATCGGCAAGCGTGGTGCGATGGGTGACGAGTTTCTCCAGCGGCACGGCGCCGTTGCGGATTGAGGCGGCGACATGGTCGAAGTCTGCTCTGAGCGCATTGCGGCTGCCGACCAGCGTCATCTCGCGCTTGTGAAACTCGGGATCGGAGAAGGTGATGTCGTCCTTGACGACGCTGACCAGCACCAGCGCTCCGCCATGCGCGACATGGGCGAACGCGGACTGCACCGACTGCGTGTTGCCGGTGGCGTCGAACACAACGTCGAAGCCTTCGCCGCCGGAGGCCTGCCGTACCAGATCGGCTGCCGGCGCTTTCGAGCCGTCGAGCGCGGTAAAGCCGAGCTCGCTTTCGGCGAAACCGAGCCGTTCTGTGCTCATGTCGAGCAGGCTGACATCGAGTCCGGCGATGCGGGCGAACAGCGCCGTGCCAAGGCCGATCGGACCGGCGCCGATGACCAGCGTGCGCTGGCCGGGCGCACTAAGCGAGCGCCGCACGGCGTGTGCGCCTATGGCGAGGAATTCGACGGCGGCGGCATCGGCCAGCGACAGGCCGTTCGCCGGATAAAGGTTTTGTGCCGGCACCAGGATCTCGTCGCACATGGCGCCGTCGCGATGCACGCCGAGCACCTCAATCTTCACGCAGCAGTTCGGCTTGCCGTGCCGGCAGGCAACGCATTTGCCGCAGGCGAGATAGGGGTTGATGATCGCCGCCTCGCCGACGGCGAGCTCTACGCCTTCGCCTCTCTCGACGACCGTGCCCGATACCTCGTGGCCCATGATGCGCGGATAGGCGAGGAATGGGTGCTTGCCTTCGAAGATGTGATAGTCGGTGCCGCAGATGCCGACATGGCTGACTGCGATCCGCGCCCAGCCGGGCGGCGGCGCGCCGGGTTCGGCGCGATCTTCGAGAACAAGGTCGCCAGGCGAGCGGCAGACGACGGCTTTCATGCGCTGTTCCAGTGTTCAAGGGAGCGTCGGCCCGCTCGGTCGGGACCGACGCGTCATTTCAGGGACGATTATTTGCCGCGACGGCGCAGGCCGTCGAAGTAGACGATGACGATGATCAGCAGGCCGGTGATGACGCGCTGCCAGAAGGTGTTGACGTTGAGCAGGTTGGCGCCGTTGTTGATCGTCGAAAGAATGAAGGAGCCGATCAGCGGTCCATGCACCGAGCCGATGGCGCCGAACAGCGAGGTACCGCCGATCACCGACGAGGCGATGGCCTGCAGCTCATAGGTGTCGCCCTGCGTCGGGTTGCCGATGCCGATGCGCGACGCAAGCAGCACACCGACGAAAGCCGCGAGCAGGCCGGACAGGATATAGGCCATGAAGATGGTGCGCGGCACGTTCACGCCGGAAAGGCGCGCGGCCTCCGCGTTGGAGCCGACCGAGAACAGGTAACGGCCCCAACGCGTGTGGTGCAGGAAGACATAGGACGGTATCGCGACCAGGATCACCATCCAGAAGAGGTAGGGTATGCCGAGCAGCGAGCCGCGCGAGAAGGCCTGGAAGGGGTCGCTGTTGATCGAGATCGAATTGCCGTTGGTCATCAAGAGGCCGATGCCACGCAGCGACGTCATGGTGGCCAGGGTGATGATGAAGGGCGGCAAGCCCATCTTGACGATGCCGAAGCCGTGGAACAGGCCGATGGCGACGCCGGCGAGCAAAGTAATGAGCACAGCCGCCCAGATCGGCCAGCCGGCATTGATCAGAAGCGCTACGATGACGGTGGTGAAGCCGACCACGGCACCGACCGAGAGGTCGATGCCGCCGGTGATGATGACGAAGGTCTGGCCGACCGCGAGGATGGCGATCAGCGAGCCCTGGCGCAATAGATTGGTGATGTTGAGCGCCGTGGCGAAGGACGGCGTGGCGACGGCCAGCACGATCCACATCAGAAGCAGAAGGCCAAGCAGCGTGAGCCCGAACAGGGCGTTGAAGTTGCGCTTGGGCTTTTCGGCGGGGATCGCCTCGGTGCTCATTTTTGTCCTCCCGTCTTTTCTTGTTTCTCGGCCAGCGCCTGGCCCAAAATGTCCTCGTGGCTGGCGGTGCGGAAGCCGTGCGTCGCCACCAGCTTGCCGCGGCGGAACACATGCAGCGTGTCGGCGAGCTCGTAGACTTCCGGCAGGTAGGATGAGATCAGGATGATGCCGGCGCCCTTGGACAGAAGCGTCGAGAACAGGCGGTAGATCTCGGCCTTGGTGCCGACATCGACGCCGACCGTCGGCTCGTCGAAGATGAACAGCTTGGCGCCATGCGCCAGCCATTTGCCGATGACGATCTTCTGCTGGTTGCCGCCCGACAGGCTGGAGGCCAGCGCATGGCGCGTGGGCGTCTTGATCCTGAGATCGGCTATCTGGCGCTCGGCCTCGGCCTTCTCGCGCGAACCGGAGATCAGAAGATTGCTCGAGATGCGCTTGTAGATCGGCAGGTTGAGATTCGTGCCGACCGGCAGGTTGAGGCAAAGGCCTTGGTCGCGGCGACTTTCGGGGGCGAGCGCCATGCCGAGCCTTATCGCGTCATGCTCGGAGTTGACTTGCACCTCCTTGCCTTGCCACAGGATCTGGCCGGCCGACTTCCTGTGGCGACCATAAAGTGTGGTGACGAACTCGCTGCGGCCGGCGCCGATCAATCCGTAAAGTCCGACGATCTCGCCCGCGCGGACGGTCACCGAGACGTTCTCGAACCCCTTGCCGGAGAGATTCCGCGTCTCGACGATCGTCGCGCCCGGCGTGAAATGCTCCTTGTGGTAGATCTGCTCGATCGAGCGGTTGATCATCAGCTTGACCAGTTCCGGCTCGCTGGTCTCGGCGATGTTGCGGGTGCCGACGAGCGTGCCGTCGCGCAGCACCGAAACGCGGTCGGCAAGCTCGAACACCTCCTCCATGCGGTGGCTGATATAGATGATGGTGACGCCTTCGCCTTTCAGACGGCGGATCAGCTTGAACAACTGGTCGGCCTCCTTGCGGGTGAGGTAGGCGGTCGGCTCGTCGAAGATCAGGAACTTTGTGCCGCGTACGGTGGCGCGGGCGGCGGCGATCAGCTGCTGCTGGCCGATGGTGAGATCGCCGAGCATGACATGCGCGGGCAGGTCGAAGCCGAGGCCGTCGATGATCTTCTGCGCTTCCTTCACCATGGCGCGCTGCTGCAAGAGGCCAAAGCGCGAATTCTCCTCGCCGAGGAACATGTTGGCGGCGACGGTGAGGTGGCGGCAGAGCACCACTTCCTGGTGGACGGCATTGATGCCGAGCGCCATCGCCTCGTGCGGCGTGGCCAGCGCCTCGGGTTTACCTTCCCAGATGACTTCGCCGGAGGTGCGCGGCATGACGCCGGTTAAAAGCTTGATCAGCGTCGATTTGCCGGCGCCGTTCTCGCCGACGATGGCGTGGATCTCGCCCGACTTGAAGGCAAGGTCGACCGGCTTCAGCGCATGCGTGCCGGGATAGCGCTTTTCCAGGCCTTTCAGCTCGAGGATGGTCCTGCCCGGTTTGAGCGTGGGGGGCGGGTGCAGTTCCTGCGCCGTCGAAGTCATGACAATCCTCCCAGATTGATCCAATCGTTGGATACGCAGTGATGCGTCTGGCGCGCATCTAGAAGGCGGAGCCTAAAGCAAGCCGGCGGATTTCCAAACAGTCGCGGCGATGTTTCCGGGGCGGCGAAGCCCCGGAAACGATTGTCGCGAAGATCAGTTGAGCTTCGGGTTGAGCAGCGCGTCGATCTTCGGATCCTTCATGTTGTCCTTGGTGACGAGGTTGGCGCCGGTGTCGACATTGGCCTCGACCTTCTCGCCCTTCGAGGCTGCTAAAGCGGTCTTGATGCCGTCGTAGCCCATCCGGTATGGATCCTGGACGACGAGGCCGGAGATGACGCCGTCATTGAGGAACTTGATCAGCTTCTCGTCGCTGTCGAAACCGATCAACGCCACCTTGCCGGCGAGGTTGTTCTCGGCAATCGCCTGGCCGACGCCCTGCGCCATGATCAGGTTCGAGGCGAAGATGCCCTTGAGGTCCGGATTGGCGGTGATCAGGTCGGTGGCGATGTTGAGGCCGGTGGTGGCCTGGCCGTCGGCATATTTGTCGGCGACCAGTTCGAGGCCGGGATATTTCGCCTTGAGCTGTTCCTTGAACCCTTGCGCGCGCTGCTCGAGCGAGCCGGCGCCGGGCAGCGCGGTGATCAGCGCAACCTTGCCCTCGACCTTGCCGCCATTGGCGGCGCCGATCGCGGCGGCGAGACCGTCAGCCGCGACACGGCCGCCCTGGACGTTGTCGGTGGTGAGGAAGGAGGTGAAAGCTTTGGATTCGGCGCTGGAGTCGATGCCGATGACCTTGACCTTGGTCGCCGCCTCGTCGATCGGCTTGCCGAGCGCCTTGGCCTCCGTCGGCGCTATCACGATCGCGGCCGGATTGCCGGCGACGGCGTTCTCGAGGATCGAGATCTGGCCGTTGACGTCGGTTTCGGCCTGGGCGCCGAGCTCCGGCACGTTGATGCCGAGATCCTTGCCGGCCTTGCGGGCGCCGGCCAGCACGATCTGCCAGTAGAACGAAGTGGTGTCCTTGACGATGATCGGGATGGTCACGTCGGCCGCCGAGGCCGGTGCCGAATGCATCGCACCGGCGAGCATCGAGGCGGCGGCTAAAGCCACGAAGGCGCGGCGGTTGAGAAGGCTGGTTACAAATTTCATTAGGTTCCTCCCTAAGGTCGCCCGGTGAAGGTTCGGAAGCTCCATCTGGATAGGCGCGAGCCAAACAGAACTTTATCAATAAAAAACATTTGCCGCTTTTTGATAGTGCATTGCCCTCATCGATGCAAGCGGTGTCTGATGCCGTTTGCGTGAGGCGGAGTGGCGGCTGATTGGCATTGCCGGGTTCTCCGCATCTCAGCCAAGCTGCTGGACGACCGTGTAAGGATCGTATTTGGTGAACTCCGCCAGCGGCACATTGATGTCGAGCAGGTCGAGATTGCGTGTCAGATTGGCGGGCTTGGCCGTGCCGGTCAGCACCGAGGCGACGACAGGCTCGTGCAGGGGGAACTGAAACGCGGCAGCGGCCAGCGGGTAGCCGCCTTGTGCCGCGATCTTTTCCATCGCGTCGACCCGGTCGAGGATATCCTTGCTCGCCGGCAGATAATCGAAATGCGCGCCGTGTACCGGTCCCGTCGCCAATATGCCCGAGTTGAAGACGCCGCCGATGATCAGCGAGGTCCGCCGCTCGCGGCATAGCGGCAGCAGGTCGGCCTCGGCGCTGCGGTCGAGCAGCGAATAGCGGCTGGCGAGCAGGATGCAGTCGAGCGGCGCGCGGCGAAGCACGTCGAGGCAGATCTGGACCTCGTTGACGCCAAGGCCGTAGGCGGAAATCGTGCCGGACGATTTCAGCTCCTCCAGCGCCTTCAGCCCGCCATCCATCAGCTGTCGGAAATGCAGCTTCGTCTTCTCGACGCCATGCGTGTAGACGCCGACGTCGTGGACGAACAGGATGTCTATTCTGTTGAGGCCGAGCCGGGCGTAGGAAAAATCCACCGACCGCATGATGCCGTCATAGGAATAGTCGTAGTCGAGCGCGAAGGGGAGCGGATCGACATAGGAATGATCGGGAACCTGGTCCTCCGGCACCGGCCTGAACAGCCGGCCGACCTTGGTCGAGAGCACGTAGGAGGACCGCGGCTTCTCACGCAGGAAATCGCCTGTGCGCCGCTCCGACAGGCCGAAGCCATAGAAGGGCGCGGTGTCGAAGTAGCGCAGCCCGCCGTCCCAGGCCGTCTGCAGCGTTTCCATTGCGGGCTCGCGCGGACAGGCGCGATAAAGGCCGCCGATGGCGGCGCCGCCGAAGCTGATTTCGGTGACTTCGAGCGCGGTCGTGCCGATCCGGCGTTTGTTCATCAAAGCCTCCCTCTTGCCGTTCGACTGGCGGTTGTTTCGAATGTTTAGAGCGTCGCGCCGAGATGCCAGGGCACGAACTCATTGTCGCCGTAGCCGAACGCCTCACTCTTGGTCTTGCGGCCGGACGCCGTCTCGATGATCAGCTCGAAGATCTCGCGGCCCATGCCGGCGATGGTCTTCTCGCCCGAAGCGATGACGCCGCAATTGACGTCCATGTCCTCTTCCATCTGGTGATACATGGTCGAGTTGGTGGCGACCTTGATCGACGGCGTCGGTCGGCAGCCGAAGCAGGAGCCGCGGCCGGTGGTGAAGACGATGACATTGGCGCCGCCCGCCACCTGGCCGGTGGCCGAGACCGGATCGTAGCCGGGCGTGTCCATGAACACCAAGCCGCTGCCGCTGACCTTCTCGGCGTAACCGAAGACGCCGTTGAGCGGCGTCTGACCGCCCTTTGCAACAGCACCCAGCGACTTCTCCAGGATGGTGGTCAGGCCGCCGCGCTTGTTGCCCGGCGAGGGGTTGTTGTCGATCGAGGCGCCGTGCTTGGCAGTATGGTCCTCCCACCATTTCACAAAGCCGTCGAGCTTGGCGGCGATCTCGGGCGAGGCGGCGCGATAGGCAAGCAGATGCTCGGCGCCGTAGATCTCGGTCGTCTCGGACAGGATGCCGATGCCGCCGCAGCCAGCCAGAATATCGACCGCTGCTCCCAGTGCCGGATTGGCGGTGATGCCGGACATGCCGTCCGAGCCGCCGCATTGCAGACCGACGACGATCTCGCTGACCGGGATCGGTTCGCGCTGCAACTGGCCGACTTCCTCGGCAATCTCGGCCAGCACGCCCATCGCCCGCTCGACGGACTTGCGCGAGCCGCCGGCCTCCTGGATGTTGAAGTGCCGCTTTCCCGCCGCGACGCCCTTCTGGCCATAAAGGGTGAGCTGGTTGACCTCGCAGCCCAGGCCGACCATCAGCACGCCGCCGAAATTCGGGTGGCGGGCATAGCCGGCGAGCGTGCGGTGCAGCACCATCATGCCGTCGCCGGTGGCGCTCATGCCGCAGCCCTGGCCGTGAACGATCGGCACGAAACCGTCGATGCCTGGATAGTTCGGCAAAAGCGTGCGGTTGGCCTCGTCGGCGATCGCATGACAGACGGTGGACGAGCAATTGACGCTGGCAATGATGCCGATGAAGTTGCGCGTTCCCGCGCGGCCATCGGCGCGGCGATAGCCCATGAAGGTGCGCGTGCGGTCCGCCTCGGTGGCGTGCTCGGCCTCGCTCGGCGGCACCACCGGCAAGCGGCCGCTCTCGAAGACAAGATTGTGCGAGTGGACGTGCTCGCCCGGCGCGATGGCTTGAGTGGCGCGGCCGATGGCCTGCGCATATTTCACCACCGCCTGGCCCGCCGCGATCGGCTTGATCGCAACTTTGTGCCCCGGATCGATCGCCGCCACCGCGACCGCGCCGCCGGGCAGCGCCGCGCCGATCTCGATGCGGCCATTGGCGACCGCGACATTGTCGGCCGGGGAAAGAAGAATGGTGTTTGCGGCGTTCACGGGCGGCTGTCCTGGGTAAACCTGGGAGTGTGGGCGGATTGACATGCGAACGTTTGAGGATAATGTCTTTTATCGTGAAAAAACATTTTTGCGTCAATTGTTTTTTCACCGCGCGCCGTGCGTCTTCGGGTGCATGGCTGCCCGTTTTGGCAAAGCCGGCGAAATTCGTTCCGCATTTCGGAGGCTTGCGCTAGGAACACCGATCATATCGCGCTTCCGGCCGGCGGCCGCAAGCGTTGGGGGATACGGGGCATGTCGAAGAGCAACAACGTCTATAAGGACGCCTTCAACCGCGGACTGCGGCTGCTCGACGAAACCAGGAGCCTGCCGTCCGAGCCCGAGCTCGGAACGCTGCTCGGCGTCAGCCGCACCACGGTGCGCAGCATTCTTTCACGCATGGAAGAAACCGGGCTGATCGCCTGGAACAAGCGCAGTAAGACGGTGCTGCGGGCGCCGAAGCCGGAAGATTTCTTCCCCGAGGAAGAGACCGACTCGCTGGCCGAGATCATCGAGCGCTCCTTCATGCGCCGGCTGCTCGCCGGCGGCGCAGAAGCAGGCATGCAGATCAACGAGCTCGAGCTGGCGCGCGAGATCGGCGTCGGCACCACCAGCGTGCGCGAGTTCCTGATCCGCTTCTCGCGCTTCGGCCTGATCGAGAAGCGGCGCAACAGCCATTGGGTGCTGAAGGGCTTCACCCGCGCCTTCGCGCTGGAGCTGACCGAGATCCGCGAGATGTTCGAGCTGCGCTCGGCCGCCGCCTTCGCAGCGCTGCCGGAGGATAGCGCGGTCTGGGCCGATCTCGACCGGCTGGAGATCGAACATCGCCAACTGGCCAGCGCGATCGCGACGCGCTTCAACGAATTCTCCGAGCTCGATGAGCGTTTCCACCGGCTGATCCACCGCGCCTCGCACAACCGCTTCATCGTCGATTTCTACGATGTGATCGCGATGATCTTCCACTACCACTACCAATGGAACAAGGCGCAGGAACGCGAGCGCAACGAGGTCGCGGTCCAGGAGCATCTGGCCTATATCGCGGCGCTGAAATCGCGCGATCCCGCCAAGGTGGACGCCGCCTGCCGCAAGCATCTGAAGTCGGCGCGCCAGACGCTGTTGAGCTCCATTCCGGAAGGGCGGCAGGTGCAGCCCGCCTGATCAGGCGCATCGCGCCGCGTTGCCGCAGCGCGGTTTTGCCGATTTTCCGGCCGCCGGCCCCATGCTAGGGTCAGTCGAATTGCTGGAAAGAGGCAGGTTTTTTTGGATATCCGGCTGAGACGATGGAGCATGCCGGCCGCGTTCGTCGCGGCGCTGCTGCTGTTGCTGCAGTCGGCGCTTGGCGCCTTCGCGTTTGGCGCGCCTTCGCAGCTCGATGCCTTCGGCAACGTCATCTGCACGCATGACGGGGCGGTCAAGCTTCCGGGCAGCGATCCGCACCAGCAGCATATGCCAGCCTGCTGCTTGGCTGGCTGCAGCATGGTTTCGCCGGCGCACCTGCCGCCGCCGGATACGGGCGGGCCTGCCAGGGTGCTGGTGTTCGACGCGGTCGCTTTCCCGCCTCCGGCCTTCCGGCATCTCGATTTTGCCCGCGACCGCTCTCCGGTCAATCCGCGGGCGCCGCCGACCGCAGTCTGACGAAAAACCCGCGAAACCTTTCGCGGGCGCGTTCATCAAAGATCAGACTGCTCGCGGCCGGATCACGGCGCGACCTCATACTCATGGAGCAACCATGTCCTATCTTCTTCCCGCAGCGCGAGCGCAAGCTCGTCCGCGCGGTTTCGAACGGCTCGGCCTTGCCGTGTTCGCTCTTCTTCTCCTGTTCGCATGCGTTCCCGGCGCCCAGGCGCATGAATTCAAGGCCGGTGACCTGGAGGTCGGGCACCCGTGGTCGCGTGCCACGCCGCCTGGGGCCAAGGTGGCCGGCGGCTATTTCACCGTCACCAACAAGGGCAACGTGCCCGACCGGCTGCTGTCGATCTCCTCCGACCTTTCCGACAAGGCCGAACTGCATGAAATGGGTGTCAAGGACGGTGTCATGACCATGCGGCCGGTGAGCGGCGGACTCGAGATCCCGGCCGGCGGCAAGGTCGCACTGAAGCCGGGCGGCTATCACCTGATGTTCATCGGCCTGAAGCGACAGCCCAAGCAGGGCGAGAAATTTCCGGCCACGCTGACGTTCGAGAGGGCCGGTAGCGTCAAAGTCGAGTTCGCCGTCGAGGGCATGGGCGAGGCCGGCGGCATGGACGATCACGCCGAGTGATCATTTCCAAATCAGAGGGACAATTCATGAAGAAACATTTTTGTTTAGCGGTTGGCACGCTTTTCGCGCTCGGAACAAACGCCGCGCTCGCCCACATCACGCTCGAAACGCAGGAAGCGGCCGTCGGTTCGACCTATAAGGCTGTCCTGCGCGTGCCGCATGGCTGCGAGGGCAAGGCGACGACCGCGGTGCGCGTGCAGATTCCGGAAGGCGTCATCTCGGTGAAGCCGATGCCGAAGCCCGGCTGGACGCTGCAGACCAAGAAAGGCCGATACGAGAAGTCCTACCAGCTATATGGCGAGACGCTGACCACCGGCGTCAAGGAAGTCGACTGGAGCGGCGGCAACCTGCCGGACGAATTCTATGACGAGTTCATTTTCCGTGCTTCGCTCGCCGCCGATCTTCCGGCCGGCCGGATGCTCTATTTCCCGGTGGTCCAGGAATGCGGCGACGCCGCCAACCGCTGGATCGAGATTCCGGCGGCGGGACAGGATGAGGATGCGCTGGAAAATCCGGCCCCCGGCATCAAATTGCTGCCGAAGAAATGATGTCTTGATGGCGCGTCCTATTCGGGCGCGCCGTCCCTTCTCGAAAGACAGCATGAACGCAGCAACTTTCCCAGGCCGCCCGAGCGGCATCCGCATCGGGCCAGGCACCGGAGCCCTGGTCGCCGCCTTCGTGCTGGTGCTGCTGCTGGTGCTGCCCGGCCACGCCCTCGCGCATGCGGCATTGGTCGCGACCGATCCGCCCGATGGTGCGGTGCTGTCGCAGAGTCCCACGCGGTTCTCGCTGACCTTCAGCGAGCCGGTCTCGCCGCTGGTGCTCACCCTGGTGCGGTCGGACGGCACGCAGCTTTCGCTGACCTCCTCCCGGCTCAACGATCAGACTGTCGAGATCGATAATCCGGAGACGCTCAAATCCGGCACGCATGTGCTGAGTTGGCGCGTGATTTCGGAGGACGGCCATCCGGTCGGCGGCTCGGCGCTGTTTTCCGTCGGCGCGCCAAGTGCCGCGCCGGTAGCGGGCGAAGCCGTCGATTTGTCGCTGCGCACGGCAATCTGGATCGGCAAGCTCTTGCTCTATGCCGGGCTCTTCCTCGGCACCGGCGGCGCCTTCGCGCTCGCCTGGCTCGCGGGAGACTATCGCTGCGGCCGGCGTTTCGTCATCGGCGCTCTTCTGTGCGGACTGGCCGCCGCCCCGTTGTCGCTTGGCTTTCAGGGGCTGGACGCGCTCGACGCGCCGCTCGCCCGGTTTGCGGCACCCATCGTGTGGGAGACCGCGCTTGCGACCAGCTTCGGCTGGACGGTGCTTGCGGCCCTGATTGCGCTCGGGCTTGCGTTGCTGTCCGTCGTGGGACCGCCCGCTCTTCGCAAGCTGCTTGCGCTTGCCGGGCTTGTCGGCGTGGGCGCGGCACTTGCCGCCAGCGGCCACGCCAGTGCCGCCGAGCCGCAATGGCTGACGCGGCCGCTGGTGTTCCTGCACGGCACAGCCATCGCCTTCTGGACCGGCGCGCTGGCGCCGCTCGGCCTTGCGTTGCGATTCCAGCCGGCGGAGGCGAAAATCTTCCTGCGCCGGTTTTCGCACGCGATCCTGCCCGTGGTTGCCGTGCTCGCGATAAGCGGCATCGTGCTGGCGGTCATCCAGGTGCGCGAACCGGCAGCGCTCATCAACACCGCCTATGGGCGCCTGCTGCTGCTGAAACTGGCCCTGCTTTTGTTCCTGTTCACCCTTGCCTCAGTGAACCGATGGACGCTGACTGCGCCGGCCGAAACGGGCGACACGGAAGTGCAGCGGCGGCTTATGCGTTCGATCGGCATCGAGACGCTGATCGTGCTCGCCATCTTCGGCGTCGCCGCCGGCTGGCGCTTCACGCCGCCGCCACGGGCGCTGGCGATCGCTGCCGCGCAGCCGGTCTCGATCCACATCCACACGCTGCAGGCGATGGCCGATCTCAGCATCACGCCCGGCCATGCCGGCCAGGTCGCGGCTTCCATGGTGATCATGACCGGCGATTTCGGGTCGTTGGATGCCAAGCAGGTGACCCTGGTGCTGTCAAAGCCGGATTCCGGCATCGAGCCGATCAAGCGGCCCGCGACGAAACGCGTCGACGGCACCTGGCGCGTCGACGATCTCGTCATCCCGCTGCCCGGCCGCTGGAACGCCCGGCTCGATATCCTGGTTTCCGACTTCGAGATGGTGAAGATAGAGGCGCCGATCGACATCCGCGCTGAGTGAGTGAAAAGTGAATGGTGAATAGTGAATAGTGAATAGTAGGCGATTTCCGTCGCGGGGCCGCGACGAGGTTCGACTTCGACGTTTACCATTCACCATTCACCATTCACCCATCGGCCGCGACACAATTCGGCGAGGCGGTTGACGCCGTCGCGAAGGCCCGTCAATCATCCGTCCAAAACGCGGCCTCAACAAAAGTTCGAAAGCAGGGAAGAAACGATGGAAAAAGCCGAAATCGGCCTGATCGGCCTTGGCACGATGGGCTCCAACCTGGCGCTCAACATCGCCGAGCATGGGCACCGCATCGCCGTCTTCAACCGCACCCGTTCGCGCACCGACGCCTTCATCGAGAGCGCAGGGGCGCTCAGGGATATGGTTGTGCCCTGCTACAGCCTGCAGGAACTCGCCGCGGCGATCCGGCCGCCTCGGCCGATCATCATCATGGTGCTGGCCGGCAAGCCGGTCGACGAGCAGATCGCGGCGCTGCGCGGCGTGCTCTCCGACAACGACATCGTCATCGATGCCGGCAATGCGAATTTCCGCGACACGATGCGGCGCTTCTCCGAGCTGTCGGGCTCCGGCTTGACCTTCATCGGCATGGGCGTGTCGGGCGGCGAGGAGGGCGCGCGCCACGGGCCGTCGATCATGGTCGGCGGCACGGAAGACTCTTGGAAGCGCGTCGAAAAAGTGCTGACCGCGATCTCCGCCAAGTTCAAGGACGAGCCTTGCGCCGCCTGGCTCGGCACCGACGGCGCCGGCCATTTCGTCAAGACCATTCACAACGGCATCGAGTATGCCGACATGCAGATGATCGCCGAGATCTACGGCATCCTGCGCGACGGTCTCGGTATGGGGCCGAAGGAGATCGGCAAGGTCTTCGACGGCTGGAACAAGGGCCGGCTCAACTCATACCTCATCGAGATCACCGCCAAGGTTCTCGCAGCCGACGACCCCAAGACCGGCAAGCCGGTGGTCGACATCATCCTCGACCGCGCCGGCCAGAAGGGCACCGGCAAATGGTCGGTCATCGAAGCGCAGCAGCTCGGCATTCCGGCGACGGCCATCGAGGCGGCCGTCGCGGCGCGCGTGCTGTCATCGATCAAGGACGAACGGCAGGCGGCGGAAAAGGCCTACGGCAATATCGGCGTCGAGCAGATTTCCGGCGACAAGGCGGCGCTGCTGAAGGATCTCGAGCTGGCGCTGTTCGCCGGCAAGATCGCGGCCTACGCGCAAGGGTTCGCCGTGATGAGCGGCGCCTCAAAGGAATTCAACTGGAACCTGCCGATGCCGACCATCGCCAAGATCTGGCGGGCCGGCTGCATCATCCGCTCGCAGATGCTGGACACGATGGCGGAGGCCTTCGGCTCAGGCGGCGCTTCGACCAATCTCCTGATGGCGCCGGCCTTCATCGCCATGATGAAGGAGGCGCATCCGTCGTTGCGGCGCATCGTGGCCAGGGCCTCCGAGGCCGGCTCGCCGGTGCCGGCGCTGTCGTCGGCTCTCGCCTATTTCGACAGCTACCGCCAGGGCCGCGGCACCTCGAACCTGATCCAGGCGCAGCGCGATTTTTTCGGCGCGCACGGTTTCGAGCGCATCGGCGAGCAGGGCGCGTTCCATGGGCCGTGGGGAAGCGGTGTCGCCTAGAGTCAGGTGAGGCCGGCCTGCAAATTCAAGTACGCTCCGCTCCGGTTCTCGGAAGCCGCCCAGTTTGGTCGCTTCGCGCCCGTCTTCGACTCCGACCCGGACTGGCCTGACTCTCAAGTCGCGCCGGTCAGCCGCGGTAGGGCAAGACCCCTCCCGGCGTGCTGAGCGATTGCAGCGAGCCAGGATCCATGCCGCCGATCCAGCCGAGCACGGCGCGGGCAAGCTCGGAGCCGGCCAGGCGGAAGCTCTCGTTCACAACGAACAGTTCCCGCCGAAACAGGTGCAGCAGCTCCGACGACTGTTTGGAGACCAAATCCACATCGCGGCCAAGCTTCAGGCCGGCATCCTCGATGCCGGCAACGACGGCGAGCGTAGCGGCGGCGGCGCTGCTGACGATGCCGTCCGGACGGTCCTCGCGGCGCATGAGCTGAGCGGTGCGCATCCTGATCTGCTCGATCGTGTGGTCGATGGAGACGGTGTTGAACGGCACCTCGCTGGCGCCGACTTCGCTCAGCGCATCGGCAAAGCCGTTCACGGTGTGGTCGTAATAGGTGAGACCGACCGGCGGCGTCACCAAAGCGAGCCGGCGCCGGCCCATGCCGGCGAGATGGCGGACCGCCTCGCCGGCGAAGGCATAGTTGTCGAAGTCGTGATAGGGATGCACCAGCCCCATGTCGGTGCGGCCATGCGTGGCAAATGGAATGCCGCGCTCCAGCATATAGCGGGCGCGCGGATCGTTGGGCTGAGTGCGCGAGATGATGACGCCGTCGGCGGAGCCCGTCTCCACCAGATAGCGCACCGGATCCAGCGGGTCTTGCGAGCGCGAATAGGGCGTGACGATCAGGTGATAGGGCGTGTCGGCGATCACCTCGGTGACGCCGTAGATGATGTCCGAGACGAAGCTCATCAGCTCGTGCTCGGTGTTGAGCACCAGGCTGATGACGTTGGTCTTGCCGGTCCTCAGCCTCACGCCGGCGCGATTCGGGCGATAGCCGATCTGCTTGGCGACGAGCTGCACGCGTCGCCTGGTCTCGGCGCCGATCTCCGGCGCGTCCTTCAGCGCGCGCGAGACGGTGGTGACGCCGAGCCCGGTCATGAAGGCAAGCGTCTTCAGCGTCGGCCTTTCCTTCGCCGACGTATCGTCATCCTTCTCTTTTGCTCGTCTGTCCATCCGTCCCGCCCATCAGGCGCATAGCAGCCGCGAGGTCGGCCGGCAATCGCGCGCATTGGCATTTTGCGCGGCTTTCAGCCCGTCACACGGTTCAATATACTGAAACGTTACAGATTGCCAACGCCCGTGATCGACCGGCAGGTTGCAATCGTTGCGGTCAGCTCCGGAGGGGGCTGAAAGACACTGGAATCATAAAGAAATCTCGATTTCCCTCAGCTCTCTGCACCAGCTAGCCGCACCGGCGACTCTCCGGCAGGCCTTTGGAGAGGATTTTGTTCGTGCCCCGAAGAAATCTCATGCCGTTTCCATTCGAGGGGTTGCCTACACCGGCCATTTGCCGTATCGAAAATCTGTAACGTTTCAGATTCTGGGAGGAACCGAAATGCGATACAAATTTCAGGCCGCCGCGTTCGCCGCGACGGCCGCGCTGAACTTCGCCGGACCGGCGGCCGCGACCGATCTCGAAGTCACCCATTGGTGGACTTCGGGCGGCGAGGCGGCGGCGGTGGCCGAACTCGCCAAGGCGTTTGACGCGACCGGCAATCACTGGGTCGACGGCGCCATCGCCGGTTCCGGCGGCACGGCGCGGCCGATCATGATCAGCCGCATCACCGGCGGCGACCCAATGGGCGCCACCCAGTTCAACCACGGCCGGCAGGCGGAGGAACTCGTCCAGGCCGGGCTGATGCGCGACCTCACCGATCTCGCCACCAAGGAAAAGTGGACGGAAATCGTGCGGCCGAAGAGCCTGCTCGACTCGTGCACCATCGACGGCAAGATCTATTGCGTGCCGGTCAACATCCATTCCTGGCAGTGGCTGTGGCTGTCGAACGAAGCCTTCCAGAAGGCCGGCGTGCCGATGCCGAAGGACTGGAATGAATTCGTGGCGGCTGCGCCGGCGCTGGAAAAGGCCGGCATCATCCCGCTCGCCGTCGGCGGGCAGCCCTGGCAGGCGTCCGGCGCCTTCGACGTGCTGCTTGCCGCCGTCGGCGGCACCGACGCCTTCCTCAAGGTCTACAAGGAAAAGGACGCCAAATTCGCAGGCGGTCCCGAAATCGCCAAGGTGTTCAAGGCCGCCGACGACGCTCGTAAGATGGCCAAGAACACCAATGTGCAGGACTGGAACCAGGCGACCAATCTGGTCATCACCGGCAAGGCCGGTGGCCAGATCATGGGCGACTGGGCGCAGGGCGAGTTCCAGGTCGCCGGCAAGACCGCCGGCAAGGACTATACCTGCCTGCCCGGTCTCGGCCTGAACGAGGTCATCGCCACCGGCGGCGACGCCTTCTATTTCCCGCTGCTCAAGGATGCCGACAAGGCCAAGGCTCAGGAAGTTCTGGCCGAGACGCTGCTCGACCCGAAGACGCAGGTCGCCTTCAATCTCAAGAAGGGCTCGCTTCCGGTGCGCGGCGACGTCGACCTCAACACGGCGAACGACTGCATGAAGAAGGGCCTCGCCATCCTCGCCAAAGGCGCGGTGATCCCGTGGACGGACCAGCTCTTGTCGCAGGACAGCCAGAAGCAGAAGGAGGATCTGTTCTCCGAATTCTTCGCCAAGCCCGACATGACGCTCGAAGAGGCGCAGAAGCGCTTCGCCGACATCATCGCGTCGGCCGACTGATCAACGGCGCCCCCGCCAGCTCCCGGCCCCCACCTATCCGGGGTCGGGAGCGTGAGGCCCTCATTGTCCCAGCCCGGCTGCCGAGATGAGCAACAGCGAACGCCCTAACCAGCTTTTACGCAACCTCAACGCCAAGGTCGCATCGATCCCGATGATCCTGACCGCGCTGGTCGTCTTCGTCGGCGGCACGGCCTGGACGGTGCTGTATTCCTTCACCAATTCGAAGCTCTTGCCGCGGCTGAACTTCGTCGGCCTCGACCAATATTACCGGCTATGGGCGACGCCGCGCTGGCTGGTGTCGATCGAGAACCTTTTGATCTACGGCGTGATCTCGCTGGTGTTCTCGCTGGTGATCGGCTTCATCCTGGCGGCATTGCTCGATCAGAAGATCCGCTTCGAGGACACGTTCCGCACGATCTTCCTCTACCCTTTCGCACTCTCCTTCATCGTCACCGGGCTGGTCTGGCAGTGGCTGCTCAATCCCGATTTCGGCATCCAGCGCGTCGTGCGCGACCTTGGCTGGACGAACTTCAGCTTCGATCCGCTCTACAATTCCAGCATCGTCATCTACGGCATCTCGATCGCGGCCCTCTGGCAAGGCACGGGGCTGATCATGTGCCTGATGCTCGCCGGCCTACGCGGCATCGACGAGGACATCTGGAAGGCCGCACGGGTTGACGGCATACCAATGTGGAAGACCTATGTCTTCATCATCATACCGATGATGCGGCCCGTCTTTATCACCACCTTGGTCATCATCGCCGCCGGCATCGTCAAGGTCTACGATCTTGTGGTGGCGCAGACCAGCGGCGGTCCGGGCATCGCCTCCGAAGTGCCGGCGAAATACGTCTACGACTACATGTTCTTCGCCCAGAATCTCGGCCAGGGTTTTGCCGCCTCGACCATGATGCTGCTCTCGGTGGTAATCGTCATCGTGCCATGGGCCTATCTCGAATTCGGAGGCAAGAAGCATGGCTGAAGCTGCTGCCTCCATGTCCGGTGACGCTCTCCGGCGCGAAGCCTTATCGCGCGACGCATCGGGGCCGAGCGGAACGAAGCCGCGGCACGTGCTCTCGCGCCGCAACATCTTTCTCTACGGCACGCTGATCGTCGTGGCGCTCTATTACCTTTTGCCCCTCTACGTGATGATCGTCACATCGCTGAAGGGCATGCCGGAAATCCGGCTCGGCAACATCTTCTCGCCGCCGCTGGAGATCACCTTCGAGCCTTGGATCAAGGCGTGGTCGCAGGCCTGCACCGGGCTGAATTGCGACGGGCTGTCGCGCGGCTTCTGGAACTCGGTGCGCATCACCGTACCGTCGGTGCTGCTGTCGATCGCGATCGCCTCGGTGAACGGTTATGCCTTGGCCAACTGGCGCTTCAAGGGCGCCGACACGTTCTTCATCATCCTGATCGTCGGCGCCTTCATTCCCTATCAGGTGATGATCTATCCGATCGTCATCATCCTGCGCGAGATCGGCATCTACGGCACGCTGACGGGCCTGGTGATCGTGCATTCGATCTTCGGCATGCCGATCCTGACGCTCCTGTTCCGCAACTATTTCACGTCCATGCCGGAGGAACTGTTCCGCGCTGCGCGCGTCGACGGGGCCGGCTTCTGGGGCATCTATCTGCGCATCATGCTGCCGATGTCGCTGCCGATCTTCGTCGTCGCCATCATCCTGCAGGTGACCGGCATCTGGAACGACTTCCTGTTTGGCGTCGTCTACACCCGCCCCGACACCTATCCGATGACAGTGCAGCTCAACAACATCGTCAACTCGGTACAGGGCGTGAAGGAGTACAACGTCAACATGGCTGCAACCATCCTGACCGGCCTTGTGCCGCTCATCGTCTACTTCGTTTCCGGCAAGCTGTTCGTGCGCGGCATCGCCGCCGGCGCGGTGAAAGGATGATGATGGCAGCAGCGATCGCCAATCCCAGCGTTTCGATCCAGGACCTGTCGCTGAATTTCGGCGTCATGTCGGTGCTGAAGACGCTCAATCTCGATGTCGCCGAGGGCGAATTCATCGTGCTGCTCGGGCCATCCGGCTGCGGCAAGTCGACCTTGCTCAACTGCATCGCCGGCCTGCTCGACATCTCCCAGGGCCGCATCTTCATCAAGGGCAAGAATGTCACCTGGGAGGAGCCGAAGGATCGCGGCATCGGCATGGTGTTCCAGTCCTACGCGCTCTACCCGCAGATGACGGTGGAGAAGAACCTCTCCTTCGGCCTGCGCGTCGCCGGCGTGCCCAAGGACGAGATCGCCAAACGCATCGCGCGCGCGGCGGAGATCCTGCAGATCGAGCCGCTGTTGCAGAGGAAGCCGTCGGCGCTTTCCGGCGGCCAGCGGCAGCGCGTGGCGATCGGGCGGGCACTGGTGCGCGACGTCGACGTCTTCCTGTTCGACGAGCCGCTCTCCAATCTCGACGCCAAGCTGCGCTCGGAATTGCGCGTCGAGATCAAGCTTTTGCACCGCAGGCTGCAGAACACGATGATCTACGTCACCCACGACCAGATCGAGGCGATGACGCTGGCCGACCGTATCGCGGTGATGAAGGGCGGCGTCATCCAGCAGCTCGATGCGCCGCAGACGATCTACAATCGCCCGGTCAACCGCTTCGTCGCCGGCTTCCTCGGCTCGCCGGCGATGAACTTTATCAAGGGGCACCTGGAGGCAAGCGACGCGCCGGTGTTCAAGGCCGACGGTGTTTCGGTGCCGCTCGGCCGCTATCAATTCGACAACGAAAGCGGGCGCGCCGCCAAGCCTTGCGTGTTCGGCATCCGGCCGGAGCATATCGCTTTTGGCGAAGCGGCGAGGGCCATGCCGTTCAGCGCCGAGTCCAGTGTCGAAATCGTCGATCCGATGGGCTCCGACACGCTGGTGTGGACGAAGCTCGGCGGCCAGATCCTCTCCTTCCGCGTCGAAGCCGACAAGACGCTGCGCAACGGCGATGCGATCCGCATCGGCTTCGATCCGGCGCGCGCCTCGCTGTTCGACGCCGAGACCGACAGCAGGCTCTAACCCCCAGACCACAACTCCCGGAACCATCAAACAGAACGGACAGACAGATGAACTGGTCATTCCAACTTTACAGTGCCCGCAATTTCCAGCCATGGGACGGCGTGCTGAAAATGCTCGGCGAACTGGGCTACAAAGAAGTCGAAGGCTTCGGCGGCGTCTATGACGATCCCAAGGCTTTCCGCGCCGAGCTCGACAAGAACGGGCTCGCCATGCCGACCGGGCATTTCTCGATCGATGCGCTGGAAAAGGATTTCGACGGCGTGCGCAGAATTGCCGATGCGCTCGGCATCTCGCTGCTGATCTGCCCCTACCTCATGCCGGATGCGCGGCCGGGCGATGCCGCCGGCTGGCGCGGCTTCGGCGAGCGGCTTGCCGAGGTAGGCGACACCGCGAAGAAGGCCGGCTACGGCTTTGCTTGGCACAATCATGATTTCGAGTTCAAGCGGCTCGCCGACGGCTCGCTGCCGCAGGACCACATCCTGTCCGCCGCTCCAGACATCGGCTGGGAGATGGACGTCGCCTGGGTGGTGCGTGGCGGCGCCGATCCGCTGCCCTGGATCGAAAAGCACGGCAAGCGCATCAATGCCGTCCACGTCAAGGATATGGCAAAGCCGGGGGAGGGGCTGGACGAGGACGGCTGGTCGGATGTCGGCCACGGCACCATCGACTGGGCGGGCCTGATCAAGACGTTGCGCGCGAAAAGCGCGACGAAGTACTTCGTCATGGAGCAGGACAACCCCAACGACATCGAGCGCTTCGCCCGTCGCTCGATCGAATCCGTCAAGAATTACTAGGACACATCATCATGGCAAACAAACTTGGCGTAGGCGTCATCGGCTGCGGCAACATCTCGAAGGCGTATTTCTCGCTGGCGCCGCTCTTCCGCGGCATCGAGATGCGCGCCTGCGCGGACATCAACATGGACGCGGCGAAGATGCGGGCGAAGGAGTTCAAGCTCCGCGCCGAGACGGTCAACGACCTTCTCAAAGACGACGACATCGACATCGTCGTCAACCTGACCATTCCGGCCGTGCACTATGATGTGTCGAAGGCAGTGCTTGACGCCGGCAAGCACGTCTATTCGGAAAAGCCCTTCGTGCTGTCGGTCAAGGAAGGACTGGATCTCAAGAAGCGTGCCGAGAAGAAGGGACTGCGCATCGGCTCGGCGCCCGACACGTTCTTCGGCGGCGCGCATCAGCTGGCGCGCGATCTGATCGACAGCGGCAAGCTTGGCAAGATCACCAGCGGCACCTGCCATGTGATGGGCCACGGCATGGAACACTGGCACCCCAATCCCGACTTCTTCTTCCAGCCGGGCGCTGGTCCGGTGCTCGACATCGGCCCCTACTATGTCACCAACCTGATCCAACTGATCGGGCCGGTGAAGCAGGTCGCGGCTTTCGCGGCGACGCCGGCCAAGCAGCGCACCATCAGCTCCAAACCGCGCGCGGGCGAAAAAATCCCGGTCAACACGCCGACCACCATCCATGCGCTGCTGGAATTCGCGAACGGCGCGGTGGTGACGCTCAACACCTCGTGGGACGTCTGGAGCCATGGCCACGCGCCGATGGAGCTCTACGGCGAGGCGGGCACCGTCTTCGTGCCGGATCCGAATTTCTTCGGCGGCGAAGTGCGTTTCACCGATGCCACCAAGCCGGTGAAGAAGCTGCCGAAGTGGGATCATCCGTTCGGCGTGCCCAATGAGATGCACAGCCAAGGCATGATGGCCAATTACCGCACCGCAGGCCTTGCCGACATGGCGATCGCGATCGGCGAAGGGCGGCCGCACCGCTGCTCGATGGAGCTGGCGCTGCATGCCGTCGATGTCATGACCGGCGTCCTGCGCTCCGGCGAAAGCGGCAAGTTCGTCGCCATGCAGACGACCTGCGAGCGACCGGCGGCGCTCGGCATCAAGGAAGCGAAGGCGCTGCTGGTGATGAAAAAGTAGGTGGCAACCCCCTCTCCCCGTTTCGGCGGGGAGAGGGTAAAGGTGCGGGGCGAGCATCGATTCAAGTCACCTGGCGGCGATCCCGGCCGCCTTGATTCCAAGGATTCCCTATGCCCTATGTCGCCGCCGAGAATCGCTACGAGAAGATGATCTACAACCGCTGCGGACGGTCCGGCCTCAAGCTGCCGGCCATCTCGCTCGGGCTGTGGCACAATTTCGGCAACGACACGCCGCACAGGACCAAGCAGGCGATCGTGCGCAAGGCCTTCGACCTCGGCATCACGCATTTCGATCTCGCCAACAATTACGGCCCGCCGCCCGGCTCGGCCGAGACCGCCTTCGGCGAGATCCTGCGCACCGATTTCGCCGCCTATCGTGACGAGCTGATCATCTCGACCAAGGCCGGCTACGAGATGTGGGCCGGTCCCTACGGCGAATGGGGCAGCCGCAAATATGTGCTCGCGAGCCTCGACCAGAGCCTCAAGAGGATGGGGCTCGACTATGTCGATATCTTCTATTCCCACCGCTTCGATCCCGAGACGCCGCTGGAAGAAACGATGAGCGCGCTCGACCATGCGGTGCGCTCGGGCAAGGCGCTCTATGCCGGCATCTCCTCCTACAATTCGCAGCGCACCCGCGATGCGGCCGACATCCTGCGGCGGCTCGGCACGCCTTGCCTGATCCACCAGCCGAGCTATTCCATGCTCAACCGCTGGGTCGAGGAAGACGGGCTGCTCGATACGCTGGAAGGGCTCGGCATCGGCTCGATCGTGTTCTCGCCGCTGGCGCAGGGCATGCTGACCGATAAATATCTCGGCGGCATCCCGGAAGGCAGCCGCGCATCCCAGGGCAAGTCGCTGCGTCCGGCCTTCATCAACGATAAGTCGGTCACCAACATCAAGGCTTTGAATGGCATCGCCGGCCGGCGCGGGCAGACGCTGGCGCAGATGGCGCTGGCCTGGGTGCTGCGCAGGGGCCGGGTGACGACGGCGCTGATCGGCGCCAGCCGGCCTGAACAGGTCGAAGATTGCGTCGGCGCTCTCAAGGCGCTCGACTTCAGCGATACCGAGCTCGCTGAGATCGACACCTATGCGCGCGAGGCCGACATCAACCTGTGGGCGGCCTCCGCCGAGCGCAAGGGACCGCCGCGCAAGTAGTGGCCGCGCCGGGCGGCCAACTGCGGAAACAGTGGCAAAGATGCGCGTTCGTCGCTATCTCTGGACCAGAGGCCGTTCGCGTGCACAGTCGGCACGCGAAGCGATGCGACGAGCGGAACGGAATAGATGACGGCAAGGGATGCGCTGACCAAGAACCAGTTGTGCGTGCTTGAGAAGCTCGAAGCTGCCAGCGGCCCGCTCAGCGCCTATATGCTGCTCGACCAGTTGCGCGAGCGCGGCTTCCGGGCGCCGCTGCAGGTCTACCGCGCGCTCGACACGCTGGTGAAGTCGGGCTTTGTGCACCGGCTCGAAAGCTTGAATTCCTTCGTCGCCTGCGCCGAGCCGCATGACCACAGCCATTCGATGACGGCATTCGCCATCTGCGACAGCTGTGGCCAGGTGACCGAGATGTCCGACCACGACGTCGATCATCGGCTGGACGAATGGGTGCGCTCGACCGGCTTCGCCGCCAAGAAGGCGGTGATCGAGTTTCGCGGGGTTTGCGCGAAGTGTCGGGCTGAGGCGGCTTGATGAGTCAGCCGGCCTGTTGATGCTGGCGCGAGGCACCCCCCTCTGTCCTGCCGGACATCTCCGCAAGGGGGGAGATTGGCAGTTTCCGCGCTCCGCTCATCTTGCAAGGATCGCGGCGTTTGTCGCTCGCGAAACTAATGCGCCTCGTCCCAGTTGTCGGCGGCGCGCGCATCGACATGCAGCGGCACTGACATCGAAACCGCCGGCATCGGCGCGTTCTCCATCACGCGGCGCACCACCGGAATTGTCGCTTCGACTTCCGCTTCCACCGTCTCGAAGATCAGCTCGTCATGCACCTGCAAGAGCATGCGGGCCGAAAGTTTCGCCTTCTCCAGCGCCTCTTCCATATGCACCATGGCGCGGCGGATGATGTCGGCCGCAGTGCCCTGGAGCCTCGCATTGATCGAAGCGCGCTCGTTGAAAGCGCGAACCGACGGGTTGGAGGACCTTATCTCCGGATAGTGGATCCGGCGGCCGAAGATGGTTTCGACGAAGCCGTATTCTCGCGCATAGGCCTTGGTTTCCTCGATATAGTCGCGGATGCCGGGGAAGCGCTCGAAATAGCGCTTGATGTAGGCGCTCGCCTCCTCGCGCGGGATCGACAGCTGGTTCGCAAGACCGAAGGCCGAGATGCCGTAGATGATGCCGAAATTGATCGCCTTGGCACGCCGCCGCACTTCCGAAGGCATGCCTTCTACCGGCACGTTGAACATCTCGGACGCGGTGATGGCGTGGATGTCGGCGCCGTCGGCAAAAGCCTGCTTGAGCTGCGGGATTTCGGCGACATGGGCTAGCACGCGCAATTCGATCTGGCTGTAGTCGGCCGAGACCAGCTTGTGGCCCTTTTCGGCGATGAAGGCGGTCCTGATCTTGCGGCCTTCCGCGGTGCGCACCGGGATGTTCTGCAGGTTGGGGTCGGAGGACGACAGGCGCCCGGTCGTCGTCGCGGCCAGCGCATAGGAAGTGTGGACGCGGTTCGTGCCGGGATTGATGAAGCCGGGCAGCGCGTCGGTATAGGTCGATTTAAGCTTGGTGAGCTGGCGCCAGTCGACGATCTTGCGCGGCAGCTCGTGACCTTCGGCGGCAAGATCCTCCAGAAGCTGCGCCGAGGTCGACCACTGGCCGGTCTTGGTCTTGGAGCCGCCCGGCAGGCCCATCTTGCCGAACAATATGTCGCCGAGCTGCTTCGGCGAGCCGATGTTGATGCGCTCGCCGACGATCCCATAGATCTCTTCCTCGGCCCGGGCGGCGCCTTGCGCCAGCTCACCCGACAGTCGCGAGAGAATCTGGCGATCGACCGAAATGCCGCGCTGCTCCATGCGGGCGAGCACGGGCACAAGCGGCCGCTCCAGCCTTTCATAAACGGAGACGAGACCCTTGGCGGCGAGCCGCGGCTTCAGCAACTGCCAGAGCCGCAGCGCCAGATCGGCCTGCTCGCCGGCATAGGCGGCGGCCCGCTCGATGTCGACCTGATCGAAGCCGATGGCGCTCTTGCCCGAGCCGGCAAGCTCCTTCTTCGTGCCCGGCGCATGGCCGAGCCACTTCTCCGACAGCGAGGCGAGGTCATGGCCGCCGGATGTGCCGGCGTCGAGCACGTAGGAGATCAGCATCGTGTCGTCGAACGGGTCGACCTCGATACCATGCCGGCTCATGACGACGATGTCGTATTTCATATCCTGGACGAGCTTGAGGACCGACCGGTCCTCGAGCAGGGGCTTGAGCAGCCCCAGCGCGTCGCGGACCGGGACCTGGTCCGACAGCATGCCGCCGCCAAGCAGGTCGCCATTGCCGCTCGTGTGCGCGAGCGGCACGTAGGCGGCGCGGCCCGGCGCAATTGCCATGGAAAGGCCGATCAAGTCGGCTTGCATCGGGTCGGACGAAGAGGTTTCGGCGTCGAAGGCAAGGATGCCGGCCTCCCTCGCTTCGGCGATCCAGGCCTTCAGCGCGGCCGTATCGCGAATGGCGACATAGGCCGAGGGATCGATCTTGCGCGCCGTCGCCTGCTCCAGCCGCAGCGCCGAGAGCAGGGAAGGAGTATCGCCCTGCGGTGGGGCATCCTCGGCCCTGACCGGTGCTGCGGGCTTCGCGGCGCCGTTCGGCGTCGCCGACCGCCCTGAGGCAGTCGGCGCGCCGGCGCCGACGTCTGGACCATGCGCGGTGTCGGCGCGCTCGATGGTGACAGTGGAAGCCTGGACGTCGCCGATCTCGGTCACAGTCGCCTCCGCGACGCGGCGTGTCAGCGTGGTGAATTCCATCGTCTTCAGGAAGCCGATCAGCTTCGGCCCGTCCGGGGCATGCAGCACAAGGTCGTCCAGCCCTTCCTTCAGCGGAACGTCGTTCTTCAACGTCACCAGCTCGCGCGAGATGCGCGCCTTGTCGGCATTGGCGATGATCGATTCGCGCCGCTTTTCCTGCTTGATCTCGCCGGCGCGCGCGAGCAGGCCGTCAAGGTCTCCGAACTGCTCCAGGAGCTGCGCCGCGGTCTTCGGTCCGATGCCGGGCACGCCGGGCACGTTGTCGACGGAGTCGCCGGTCAGCGCCTGCAGGTCGATCATCTTTTCCGGCGGCACGCCCCATTTCTCGATCACTTCGGGAATGCCGATCTGGCGGTCCTTCATCGGGTCGTACATGCCGACGGTCGGGCCGACCAATTGCATCAGGTCCTTGTCGGAGGAGATGATGGTGGTGTCGGCGCCGACCTCGCAGGCTAGGCGGCAATAGGTGGCGATGATGTCGTCGGCCTCGAAACCCTCCATCTCGATGCAGGGCAAGTTGAAGGCCACGGTCGCCTGGCGGATCAGGCCGAATTGCGGGATCAGATCTTCCGGCGGCGCCGAGCGGTTGGCCTTATATTCGGGATAGAGATCGCTGCGGAAAGTTTTGGCCGAATAGTCGAAGATGACCGCGAAATGCGTCGGCACAATGCCCACGCTGGTGTTGCGGGTGTCTTGCATCAGCTTCCATACCATGTTGCAGAAGCCGAGCACGGCGCTGGTGGGCAGACCGTCGGATTTGCGGTTGAGCGGCGGCAGCGCGTGATAGGCGCGGAAAATATAGCCGGAGCCGTCGACAAGAAAGAGATGATCGCCTTTTTTCATGCCGGCAGGGATAGCGCGGCCAAGCTTCGCGGTCCATGCCAAAGGCTGCGCAAACCGCCGGTTCCGGCAACACCCCTGACAGACACTGTCTCGGACAAATTCAGCCGCTCACGGGCATGTTACAAAAGTGTAATCTTCGTGCCCTTGAATCGCCATGTTCACAGACCCAAATAGCTGGCATCGGCATTTTTCGCCGAAGTCCGGAGTAAGGCCCGTCCCCCGCCTATCCCGGGCAACTGCGGCAGCCTATCCCCCCTCTCCGGGCTGCCGCAACGTTTCGAGTAGAGACCGCCGTGGTTCCCCCTCCACCACGGCGGTTCTTTTTTGCCCTGCAGCCATCCTGTTAGCGACTCCGGAACCTGTGGTCCAACGCTCGCTGCTTTGCGTTTTCGGCTCGTCCCTTTAGGGTCGGGCCAGAATCGAAAGGCTGAAGAAATGTCCAGACTCTCCCCCGTCCTTGACCGTCTCGACCAGAATCTCGACCAGAGCCTGGAGCGGCTTTTCGGCCTGCTCGGCATCAAGTCGATCTCCACCGACCCGGCCTTTGCCGCCGATTGCCGCAAGGGCGCCGAATGGCTGGCGGCCGAGCTCAAGCGGATCGGCTTCGACGCCGGCGTGCGCGACACGCCCGGCCACCCGATGGTGGTGGCGCATCACGCAGGACCGGCCGGCGCGCCGCATGTGCTGTTCTACGGCCACTACGACGTGCAGCCGGTGGATCCGATCGAGCTGTGGGAAACAGATCCGTTCGCGCCGTCGATCAAGGAGATCGAGCCCGGCCGCAAGGTGATCGCCGGGCGCGGCTCGGCGGACGACAAGGGTCAGCTGATGACCTTCGTCGAGGCCTGCCGCGCCTGGAAGCAGGTGCACAGCAATCTGCCGTGCCGCGTCACCATCCTGTTCGAGGGCGAGGAAGAGTCCGGCTCGCCGTCGCTCAAGCCTTTCCTCGAGGCGAACGCCGCCGAGCTGAAGGCAGATTTCGCGCTGGTCTGCGACACCAGCATGTGGGACCGCGAGACGCCGTCGATCTGCGTGTCGCTACGGGGCATGGTCGGCGAGGAAGTCACCGTCAAGGCAGCCAGCCGCGACCTGCATTCAGGCCTCTATGGCGGCCCGGCCGCCAACCCGATCCGGATCCTGACCAAAATCCTGGCCGACATTCATGACAAGGATGGCCGCGTCACCATTCCGGGCTTCTATGACGGCGTCGAGGAGACGCCCGCGCAGGTGCTGAAATCCTGGGAGGGGCTCGGCGAGACTGCCGAGACCTTCCTCGGACCGGTCGGGCTTTCCATTCCCGCCGGCGAAAAGGGCCGCTCCGTGCTCGAACTCACCTGGGCGCGGCCAACAGCCGAATTCAACGGTATTATCGGCGGCTATACCGGCAAGGGCTTCAAGACGGTGATCGCGGCGGAAGCATCGGCGAAAGTGTCGTTCCGGCTCGTCCACAAGCAGGATCCGAAGAAGATCCGCACCGCCTTCCAGGCTTTCGTGCGCGAACGCATTCCCGGCGACTGCTCGGTCGAATTCCATCCGCATGGCGGCTCGCCGGCGATCCAGCTTTCCTACGACTCGCCTTTCCTGGCCAAGGCCAAGGATGCGCTCTCCGAGGAATGGGAAAAGCAGGCCGTCACCACCGGCGGCGGCGGGTCTATCCCCGTGGTCGGCGATTTCCAGACTTATCTCGGCATGGAATCGCTGCTGGTCGGCTTCGGCCTCGACGACGACCGCATCCATTCGCCCAACGAGAAATACGAACTCACTTCCTTCCACAAGGGGCAGCGTTCGTGGGCGCGCATTCTCGATGCTCTGACACGCTGAGGTGAGCGCGCGGAAGGCAGCGAAAATCAACTTTCTGTTGATTTTTTCCCGGATCGCGGCAAGGACGGGCTTACCAGCGCAAATGCGGCGCCTTTGCGGTCCAAATGGATGCGCGGCAGGCGGCGCTCCGGAGAAGAGAATGACCGACATCCGTTTCCACAAGAACGATCTGCCGGACCTGTCCCGCTACAATGTCGGTGCGGTCGCCATCGACACGGAAACGCTGGGCCTGAACCCGCATCGCGACCGGCTCTGCGTGGTTCAGATCTCGCCCGGCGACGGCAGCGCCGACGTCATCCAGATCGCGCCGGGCCAGAAGGAGGCGCCCAACCTCGTCAGCCTTCTCAGGAACGACGCGGTGGTGAAGCTGTTTCACTACGGCCGTTTCGACATCGCTGTCCTTTATCACGCTTTCGGCGTCATGGCCGAACCGGTTTTCTGCACCAAGATCGCCTCGCGGTTGACCCGTACCTACACCGACCGCCACGGGCTGAAGGATCTCTGCAACGAACTGCTCGGCATCGGCCTCTCCAAGGCGCAGCAATCTTCGGACTGGGCGGCCGAGACGCTGTCGCCCGAGCAGCTCGAATATGCCGCCTCCGACGTGCTTTACCTGCACCGGCTGCGCGAGGCGCTGGCCGCGCGGCTGGCGCGAGAGGATCGCATCAAGGAGGCCGAAGCCTGCTTCCGCTTCCTGCCGACGCGCGCCAAGCTCGACCTGATGGGGTGGGCGGAAGAGGATATCTTCGCGCACAGCTGACGGAACCCGGCGCGTCGAGCGACGTTCCTGCCGGTCCATTATCGGCGTGAGATGGGAGGGAATGAATGGCAGAGCGCAAATCGATAGCGAGCGCGCCGAAGGACGGTTCGAAGGTCACGATCCTGTGGAACGACGAGCACGGCGTGATCAACGAATCCGTCGGGCAATATCGCGACGGCGGCTGGTGGGTCTACACCGACAGCAACACCCAGAAAAAAGTCGATCCGACCAGTTGGCGGCCTGCATCGGGCGATGATGACAGCGACCAGTGAGCGATCGACGCAGGGCCTTGAAGCAGGCGCAAGACTCGGCAGCAAGAAGGGGGCGAGATGAGACAGAACCTGCTCTACTTCATCATTGGCGCATTGGTCGTCGTGGTCATCGCGCTTGGCATCTACGTCTATCGCGAGCAGACCAGGCCGAAAGGCGTGGAGCTCAAGATCGACGACAAGGGGATTTCGATCCAGCAGAATTGATCTCACCACGTCCGCATCTCGCGGACTTGACCGGTCGGCTCCGGATAGCGCTTATTGCATCCGGGTTCGCTCGCTGGGGCGGAGGTGGGTTTTTGATATGATTCCACGGATCGATTTCGAGGCCACCAGTGCCGTGAACGATGCGCTCGCCGCGATCGGACGGACCGAGGACCTGCGCTTTTCGCCCGACAACCGCTTGCTTGCCGTCGCCGGATATGGACGCAGGCGATGCCTGATGCTGCGCATCGACATCGAGCCGACGGCCGGTGCACCGAGGATCGCTATCCGCGATTTCACGGAGCTCAGATCGGAAAGCATGGGCGAGGTGCATGGCCTCGATTTCATCGACAACCGGACTTTTGTGGTCGCCAATCGCGATGGGCTGGTTGCAGTCTTCGCCCTGCCGCGAGGCGAACCGGCCGGACAAGGGCACGAAATCCCGCCACTTCGCGTGATCAAAGGCAGCCGATTGTGCAGATTGAGAACGCCCGGCTCGGTCGCCGTCAGGCGTGAGTCACATGGCCGGTTCAGCCTGCTGGTCTGTAACAACTACACGCATCGGGTGACCCGCCATGTCATTCACCGGCGATGGGGATACCGCGCTCTATGGAATCAGCTTCTTCTCGAGCAGGGCCTCAACATCCCGGACGGCATCGCGCTCAGCCATGACGGGCGGTGGGTCGCCGTCAGCAGCCACGGCACCAACGACGTGAAGATCTACGACATGTCGGCGCCGCTTGGCCGTGAGACCCGACCCGCCGGTGTCCTGGAAAATGCCAACTACCCGCATGGCCTGCGCTTCACGCAGGACGGCAGCAGCATCCTCGTCGCCGACGCGGGCAGCCCGATGGTTCACGTCTATGCAAGCGACCAGGGCTGGAAGGGACGCCGCAGGCCGTCGCGTTCGGTCGCCGTGCTCGACAGCGAAAGCTTTCTGCGCGGCAGGGCCAGTATCGAGGAGGGTGGGCCGAAGGGCCTCGACATAGACAGGTCGAACAGGGTCGTGGCGGTGACTTGTCAGGAACAGGCGCTGGCTTTCTACGGCGTGTCGTCGATCGTCGGTCGAACGGCGGCGGAGCCCGTCCTTGACGTCCAGGATAGTGTCTAGTTTCGTCTCCCTATTCTGGCCATCGGCGTGAAGAATGGCGGGACCCGCGCACAGGTCCATCAAATCTTGCGGGGTGGACGGCAAACAAGATGACGTTCGCGCGGTTCGGCGATATCATCCTGGGCATAGGGAGTTTGGGGCCGACCAACCTAGCCTCTAGGAGGTTGCCATGAAGCACCAAACACTGGACCAGCTGCACGCCGTTGCCGAAGTCCGCACCGCCAAACCCGTCATGAGCCGAACCCAGCGCCTCGCACGTTGGGCGGAGCTTCTCGAACGTGAGCCAAACCGGCTCCTGACCGCGCTTACCGGCACCGAATATCGTGCCCCGCGGGAACGCAATGTCATGCGAGGCGCCGGCTCGCCCATATCCGTCGCCCTGGAAGACCCCGTTCTGCACGACGAGGGTTTGAAGAACGACACTTACGGCGAAGCAAAACGCTTCTTCGAGCTGACCGACTATCAGCTGCACGAGATCGTCTGCTATTGCCATGTCGGCGACGTAATGCGGGCATCGAGAGCGGCGCTCTCGGTCCGTGCCGTGCTCGACTAGTCCGAGCCGGCTCGCCCGCCGTATCCATTCTCAGGGAGCGCGGCCGGATTCCCACGCCGATCGCGCTCCGACGGCCGGCGCTTACCAAACATTTAATTTTCAATTGCTGCGATCTTTCCCCACTTAACGCGCCTTTAAACCGCCGCATCTACTCTGCAACCCGAGCGCCATCGGCATCGGGGACAGCAAGCACAGCGCAATGGCGAACCGCAGAGACAGTCGCATCGAACCGAGCTTCGAGGGTTCGCCGCGCGCGAAATCCTCCGACGGCTTTTCGGTCAGCGAGGAGGATCGCGTCGTGCCGGCAAATCGCAAATCCGCAGCGAAACGCAAATCCGCCAAGGCGAAATCGCGCGGCCGGGGGCGCGATCGCAGCCAGCGCGGGCTGTTTTCCATTTTCGGCCGCCTGCTCTACTGGTGCTTCGTCTTCTGCATCTGGGGCGGCATCGCGGTGGCCGGCGTCGTCGTCTATTACGGCGCCAAGATGCCGGCTGCGACGACATGGTCGATCCCCGACCGCGCGCCCAACATCAAGATCGTCTCGGTCGACGGGCAACTCATCGCCAACCGCGGCATGTCGGGCGGCGAGGCCGTCGGCCTGAATGAAATGTCGCCCTACATTCCAGAGGCCGTCGTCGCCATCGAGGACCGGCGCTTCTATTCGCATTTCGGCATCGATCCGGTCGGGCTGACGCGCGCCATGGTCACCAACGTGCTTGGCGGGCATTTCTCGCAGGGCGGCTCGACGCTGACGCAGCAGCTGGCCAAGAACCTGTTCCTGACGCCGGATCGGACGCTGGAGCGCAAGGTGCAGGAGGTGCTGCTGGCGCTCTGGCTGGAGCACAAGCACAGCAAGGACCAGATCCTCGAAATGTATCTCAACCGGGTCTATTTCGGCTCGGGCGCCTATGGCGTGGAGGCCGCCTCGCGGCGGTATTTCGGCAAGAGCGCGCGCGATGTCACACTTTCCGAGGCAGCGCTTCTTGCCGGCCTGCTCAAGGCGCCCTCGCGGCTTTCGCCGGCGCGCGATCCGAAGGCGGCGGAAGAACGCGCACAGCTCGTGCTCGCCGCCATGCGCGAGGAAGGCAAGATCGGCGACAAGGAATACAAGATGGCGCTGAGCGCCCCGGCGACGCGCTCGCCCTCCTACTGGACCGGCTCGGAGAACTACGTCGCCGACACGGTCATGGAGGAACTTCCCGACCTGATCGGCGACGTGCGCGGCGACATCGTCATCGACACTACCGTGGATCTGACGCTGCAGAAGCTCGCCGAGCAGTCGATCCGCCGGCTTATCGACGAGAGCGGCAAGAAGCTCAACGCCACCCAGGGCGCGCTGGTGTCGATCGACGATTCCGGCGCGGTGCGGGCCATGGTCGGCGGCTACGACTATTCGACCAGCCAGTTCGACCGCGCCTCGGAAGCGCGGCGCCAGCCGGGATCGGCGTTCAAGCCTTTCGTCTACATGGCGGCGCTGGAAGCAGGCCGCACGCCGGACAGCGTGCGCAACGACGCCCCTATCAAAATCGGCAAATGGACGCCCGACAATTACGGCGGCAAATATTATGGCAAGGTGACGCTGGCCACCGCGCTGGCCAAGTCGCTGAATTCAGTAGCGGCGCAGCTCACCATGGAAGTCGGGCCCGACGCGGTGGTTGAGGCGGCGCACCGCATGGGCATCCAGTCCGAGCTGCAGTCGAACACCTCGATCGCGCTCGGCACCTCGGAAGTCACGCCGCTGGAACTGACCGCCGCCTATGTGCCTTTCGCCAATGGCGGCTACAAGCCAGATATCCATTTCATCCAGCGCGTCACCACGGCTAGCGGCAAGGTGCTCTACGAGAACAATGGCGGCAGCGCGCCGCGCGTCCTCAAGGCCGACATCGTTGGCATGATGAACTCGATGATGACGGGCACGGTCGAAGTCGGCACCGCCAAGAAGGCGGCCTTCAACTGGCCCTCGGCCGGCAAGACCGGCACCAGCCAGAATTCGCGCGATGCCTGGTTCGTCGGCTATACCGCCAACCTCACGACGGGTGTGTGGTTCGGCAATGACGATGGCAGCCCGATGAAGAAGGTGACCGGCGGCGCCTTGCCGGCGCAGGCATGGCACGAATTCATGGTCGCCGCGCATGAAGGCTTGCCGGTCAGGCCGCTGCCCGGCACGTGGAAGTCGACGCCGCCCGATACGATCGTGCCGGACGAGATACCCTCGGCGGATGCTTCACAGCCGCCGCCGGCACCACCAGCGTCTGTCGGTCAGCCGGCGCCCGTTGCCCAGGCAACTGCGCGCCAGGCGCGCCCGGCCCAGACGGTCGATGCCGACGGCTTCGATATGCCGAGCGACGGCGGCGCCACCGCCTCGGTCGGGCATCCGGTGCCGCCCGGCGACGTCGGCGGCCCGAAGAAAAGGCGGCAGACGTCGATCCTCGACATCCTCAGCGGAGGTTGAGCGGCAACTCGCCTCTCGCAATGACTGGCGCCTTCGGCTACATGTCCGGCCGGAGATCAAGCCATGGCCGAAATCGACAGCAGAAAAACTATCGTGCTCACCGGCGCCAGCCGCGGCATCGGCCATGCGACGGTGAAGCGCTTTTCGCGCGAGGGCTGGCGCGTCATCACCTGCTCGCGACAGGCCTTCGCCGAGGATTGCCCGTGGCCGGCCGGCCCTGAAGACCACATCAAGGTCGATCTAGCGGACCAGGAGGATGTCGGCATTGCGGTCTCGGAAATCCGCCACCGACTGGAGGCGCATGGCGGGCAGCTCAACGCGCTGGTCAACAATGCCGGCATCTCGCCGAAGCTCAAGGACGGCGGCCGGATGAACTCGATCGAGACGCCGATGCATGTCTGGCGCGATGTGTTCCAGGTCAATTTCTTCGCGCCGATCATGCTGGCGAGAGGGCTGTTCAAGGAACTCGCTGCGGCCAAGGGCTCCATCGTCAACGTCACCTCGATCGCCGGCACGCGCGTGCATCCATTTGCCGGCACGGCCTATGCGACGTCGAAGGCTGCGCTGGGTTCCCTGACGCGCGAGATGGCGCATGACTTCGGGCCGCACGGCATCCGCGTCAACGCGATCGCGCCGGGCGAGATCGATACGGCCATCCTTTCGCCCGGCACCGACAAGATCGTCGAGACGATCCCGCTGCGGCGCCTCGGCGCAACGTCGGAGGTCGCCGACATCATCTTCTTCCTGTGTTCGGGCCAGGCGTCCTACGTGACCGGCTCGGAAATCCACATCAATGGCGGCCAGCACGTGTGAGTCTCTTTGTTTGAGCATGATCTCGTCCGAAAACCGGAATCCACTTATCGGGATCATGCTCCAAGAATTGGTCATCCGGTCATGGTGAGAACGGCCTTGCCGCTGAAGCTGCGCCGTCGCAGCGCGTCCAAGGCTTGGGCGATGTCGGTCCACGGCACGGTCATGGCCACGCGGGTTTCCAGCCGGCCAGCCGCGACAAGAGCGAGCAGCGAGGCGATGTCCGCGCCGATGTCGGGGCCAGAGGTGTAGTAGGCGAAAGACTGAAGCCTCGCCCCTTCGTGACCCGGAACGAGCTGACGGAATCCGACGGGCGTCAGCTCACCCGTGCTCGAACCGAACATTACGATGATCCCGCCAGGCGCGACGCGTTCGATCGCGCGTGCGAGACTTTGGCCGCCGACGGACTCGGTGATCAACGAAAACGGCCCCTCGGCCAGCTCTATCGACTCGACGACTAGGTGGGCTCCCAGCCCACGGAGGTCCTCGTCGTGCCGGGAGGCAGCGACGGCGGTCACCGAGGCGCCCTGCTCGCGAGCAATCTGGATCTGAAAACGACCGACCGCGCCGCTTGCGCCGGTGATCAGGATGCGCTGGCCGGCCAGGTCACCGCCATGGCGCAAAGTCCTCAGCGCCGTCGTGCCCGCGACCGGAAGCGTGGCGGCGGAGGCGAAGCTGACGTCATCCGGCAGGACGGCGAGACGGTCGGTCGGAACGGCGACGCGTTCAGCCCAGCCGGCCTGGTCCACCAAAGCCGCAACCCGGGACCCGACGGCTGGCCCGGAGCCATCGGGTGCGGCCCGTTCGACAAACCCAGCGATGTCCTGACCGGGTACAAAACCGTCGGGACGTATGGCGAGCAGGCGCAGCTCGCCGCGGTTCAACGAGGTTGCCTGGACCGAGACAAGCGCCTGGTTAGCGAGTGGCCGAGGTTCATCGAACTCGGCGAGACTCAGTCCGTTGGCGGTGTCGCGAGAAGTGACCAGGACGAGCATAGGGTCGTGCCTTCTTGCTGGTTGTGGAGCGCGGTCGACTGTTGCTCGCCACGCGCAAGCCGAGGCCTAACGACTTTTCCGCTGGAAAAATTTAGCTATTGTAGCATTCAATCGCTAAAAACCGGCAATATGAGACAACCCCTTCGCTGGCCGTGGCCGGATTTCGATGTCGATGCAGTGTTGGCACCGGCAATCGCCGTGCGCGTCCACGTGAGCGAGACCAAGACAGAGGTGTCCGACCACTGGCACCGCAAGGGACAACTCGTCTTCGCGCTGGGAGGCGGTGTCACATGTCGTGTTCCGAGCGGCCTATGGATGGTGCCGCCGCATTGCGGTGTGTGGGTGCCGAGCAAAATGGAGCACAGCAACATCGCGACCGCAAACGCGCGGATTTTCTTTGTCTACATCGAGCCGGGCGCGGCCGAACTGCCGGGCCGCTGCTGCACGTTCTCGATCTCGCCGCTGCTGCGCGAGCTGATCGTCGAGCTATCGGACTGCGCGCCGGACGACGCGAGATGCGCTTTCCTCGGAGGTGTTCTGCTCGCCGAGTTGCCGCGAATGCCCGTCCAGCAATTGCATCTGCCGATCTCGTCCGAGCCACGCTTGCGGCGGATCGCTGAAGCATTGGCCGAAAATCCCGCCGACCGCAGCACTCTGGCGGAATGGGCAAACCGTGCGGCGCTCAGCGAGAGCAGTCTCGCGCGCCTGGTGGTGAAAGAGACCGGCCTGACGTTCGGGCGCTGGCGCCAGCAGCTGCACCTGATCGTCGCATTGGGGGGACTGTCCGCCGGCGCCAGCGTGCAGCAGGTCTCAGGCGATCTCGGCTATGAATCGGTCAGCGCCTTCATCACCATGTTCAAGAAGGCGCTCGGCAAGCCGCCGGCGAAATATCTCAGCGACATCGCGCAAAACGGCGGTTCGGCATTCGCTTGATCCGCTGGGCCGCCTTGCGCACGGACGCGCAGATCAAACAGGCTGCGGCCCGATCTCGACAGCGGCGTCGTCCAACCGAGCGGGTGACATGCCGGTAACCGCCTCGACGATGCCGCGTGCTATTTCGCGCTCGCCCATGATCACGGTATCGGCGCCGAGACCCTTGAGATGCTCGACCTCGGCATCGGAATGGGCGCGCGCAATGACGCTGATGCCGGGATTGGCGGCGCGCGCCCGCAGCACCACCTGTCCCGCCTCGAAGGCGTTGGGGATGGCGAGGATCAGCCGTTTGGCGCCTTCCGGATTGGCTGCGGCGAAGACGTCCGCATTGGCGGCATTGCCGGCCACCGTTTCGACGCCGTCGGTCCTCAGCTTCGCCAGCGTCTTGTCGGCATCGTCGACGACCAGGAAGGGCAAGGCGGCTTGTTTCAGCGCCGCGCCCACGAGGCTGCCGACACGTCCATAGCCGATCAGGATGGAATGGCCGGTGAGCGCCGTCCGCGGCGGCGGACCATCCTCGCTTTCAGACGCTGCCGCCACCGAGGCCACCTGGCCGGGCTCGGTCGCCGGGCCGATCGGCCTTGCTTCCTCGGGCTCTGCCGTTTTGCCGGCGCGCTTTTCCAGCCACGGCTTCATCCTATCGACGATCAGGAACATCAGCGGGTTGAGCACGATCGACAGGATGGCGCCGGCCAGAATGAGGTCGCGGCCCTGTTCGGGCAGAAGCTTCAGCCCGACGCCGAGCTCGGCCAGGATGAAGGAGAATTCGCCGATCTGCGCAAGGCTGGCCGAGATCATCAGCGCTGTCGCTACCGGATAGCGGAAGGCGCTGACGATGACGAAGGCGGCAATCGATTTGCCGATCAGGATGATGGCTAATGTCGCCAGGATCGGCAGGCCGTTGCTGACCAGGCTTGACGGATCGAACAGCATGCCGACCGAGACGAAGAACAGCACCGAGAAGGCGTCGCGAAGCGGCAGCGATTCTTCCGCCGCCCGGTGGCTGAGCTCGGATTCGCTCATGATCATGCCGGCGAAGAAGGCGCCGAGCGCCAGCGAGACGCCGAACAGCTTCGCCGCGCCGAAGGCGACGCCGAGCGCGATGGCGAGCACCGAGAGCCGGAACAGCTCGCGTGAGCCGGTATGGGCGATATAGTGAAGGATCCGGGGAATGACCCTGCGGCCCACGACCAGCATGACGACGACGAAGACGGCGACTTTGGCCAGCGTTATGCCGACCACGCCCCATATGCCGTAGCTGGCGGGCAGCCAAAGCAGGCTCGCATGGTCGTCGGGCTGCCGCTGGCCGCCGAGCACGCCGGCCAGCGCCGGCAAAAGCACCAGCGCCATCACCATGGCCAGATCCTCGACGATCAGCCAGCCGACGGCGATGCGGCCGCGCTCGGTCTCGATCAGCCGCCGCTCCTGCATGGCGCGCAGCAGCACGACCGTCGAGGCGACGGAGAGCGCGAGCCCGAAGACAAGGCCGGCGCCGAGCGACCAGCCAAGCAGCCAGGCCAGGCCGACGCCGAGCAGCGTGGCAAATCCGATCTGCACGACCGCGCCGGGCACGGCAATCGCGCGGACCGACAAAAGATCCTTCAGCGAGAAATGCAGGCCGACGCCGAACATCAGCAGGATGACGCCGATCTCGGCGAGTTCGTTGGCAAGGCTGGCGTCGGCGACGAAGCCCGGCGTGTTCGGCCCGACCAGCACGCCGGCCACCAGATAGCCGACCAGCGGCGGGATGCGGAAACGGTTGGCCAATGCTCCGAAAACGAAGGCAAGCCCCAAACCGGCGACGATGGTGGCGATCAGGGGCGTGTCATGCGGCATTGTCTATGGAGCGCCTTTCGAGAATTCACGATGTCGATAAGCGCCGTCCGAGGGCCGCCGCCTTCGCAATATGGTCGGGGGAGGGGCGGTGACGCAACCACCGCTAGGAGATCGGCGCCGCAATCGGGCGCCGGATGAGAAAATCAGAGCGAGCCGCCATCAGGGGGCCACGGCATCGTCTCCTGCACTGTGCGTTCCTGTGTGCCGCTCAGGCCGCTTTGAGCAGATTCTCGATGTCGAAGACGGTATGATTGGTCAGCGTCTTGGGGATTTCCGCCTGCACTTTTTCGCTGACTTCCTTGTGCAGCTTCTGCCGCATCTCGCCGAGCACCTGCGGCGGCGCGATCAACACGAGCTGGTCGAACTCACCCCGATGTGCAAGCTTGTAGAGGCGGTCGGCAATATCGCTTGCGAAACGTTCCTTGCCGAGGCGGTGCCAGTCGGTCTCTTCGATCGCGCTGCGTGGCCCTTCGGCATATCGACCCGGTTTGTCGGTGCCTTGCTCCCTGGTGGCGGGATTCTCTTGCTCCATCTCCTGAACCACCTCGAGGTTCGGAAACTTGCTGTCGCCTTCATTGCGGAGGAAAAGCGCCTTCTCGCCGTCGGCCACGACCACCCAGAGACCGCGTTTAAGCTCGATGTTCATGAATTCCTCCTTGCCTTAATGCACAAATCGAAGCCCCGCGAGCGCTGCTCGGCCGACGGGATGGATCGTGAGCGAAACGTGCCGCCGAGCCTGATAGTTCCGGATGAACCGACGTGCTGCAGGCGGCAGCGATCTCACCCACCAGCAAGACGCGTCTTAATCTACTAGATTGGTAGAATTTAGAAAAAACCGTTTTGCCGTGTCGGCTGCCCGGCGCTAAAAATTATGCTGGATCAACAGCTCTCGGAGCGGGGGCCTGACCGCCTCAAGCTCCGGCGTAGAATTTTTTTCTCCTGCCTTTCGCGGCTGCGAAAAAGCGATTGCCTGCCATCAAGGGATGCGCGAGTGCTTGCCTTCTGGTTTTTGCCGGGTCCGCATAAAACTGCCAGACTGTTCTCGTATTGTTTATCGCCATGTCGCCAGCCAATGCCAAGCTCAATGCCTTCCCCGTCTTCCTGCGGGTCGACGGCGAAGCCGTGGCCATCGTCGGCAACGGCGAGGAGGCACTGGCCAAGGCCAGGCTGCTTGCTCAGTCAAACGCGACGCTGCGCATCATTGCGGACAGTGCCGATGCTGAGCTTCTGAATTTCATTGCAACCGCCGGCGCTGTCCACATCGATGTCGCCTACGATGCCGCGCACCTCGAGGACGCGGCCATGGTGTTTGCCGCCAGCGGCGACGAGGCGCTCGACCGCCGTGTCGTCGAAGACGCCCGCCGGCTGGGCATTCCGGTCAACGCGGTCGACCGGCCCGAGCTCTGCGATTTCTTCACCCCGGCGCTGGTTAACCGCGCGCCCGTCGCCATCGCCATCGGAACCGAGGGCGCCGGCCCTGTGCTGGCGCAACTGCTGCGCGTGCGCATCGACCGCATGCTGTCGCCGTCGCTTGGCCGGCTGGCGGCCTTGGCGTCGTCGTTCCGCACTGCTGCCGAGCGGCTGCCGAAGGGCAATCGCCGCCGCCGCTTCTGGAGCGATTTCTTCGCCGGCGTCCCGGCCAGGGCGGTTGAAGCCGGAGAGTTTGCCAGGGCGCATAGTGCTGCGCTCGATCTTCTGACTTCGGACGCGCCGACCGCCGGCCACATCGCGCTGGTCGGCGCCGGCCCGGGCGCGGAGGACCTTTTGACGCTGCGCGCCCACCGCCTGCTGATGGAGGCCGACGCGATCGTCTACGATGCGTTGGTACCTGAAGGGATCGTCGCCATGGGCCGCCGCGATGCCGAGCGGCTGCCCGTCGGCAAGCGCAAAGGCTGTCATTCCAAGAGCCAGGAAGAAATCAACGCCCTGCTGATCGAGCTCGGCCGCGCCGGCAAGCGCGTGGTGCGGCTGAAGTCAGGCGATCCGCTTGTGTTCGGGCGGGCGGGCGAGGAAATGGCAGCACTTCGCGAGGCCGGCATCGCCTATGAGGTGGTTCCGGGCGTGACCGCCGCCTTCGCCGCGGCCGCCGATTTCGAACTGCCGCTGACGCTGCGCGGCGTGACGTCCTCGATGGTGTTCACCACCGGGCATGACCTCAAGGGCAACTCACTGCCCGATTGGGCAAAGCTCGCCATCGCCGGCGCCACGGTCGCCGTCTATATGGGCCGCTCGGTCGCAGCCGAAGTCGCCGGCCGGCTGATCGAAGCCGGGCTGTCACCCGATACCGCCGTCGCCGTGGTCGAGAATGCCAGCCTTGGCAATCGCCGCCGCTTCCACGGCACGCTGGCCGACCTGCCGTCGCTGGAAGCGCGCGCCGATCTTACCGGTCCGGTCATGACCATCATCGGCGACGCCGTCGCCGGCGCCAATTTCGAGCAATCCGAACCGCTTGCGGCGCACACGCGTGAAGATACGGCCGGCGTAGCGGCCGAAGGAGTTGAGCAATGAAGGTTCTGACCGCGAACAGGCTCTCCGACGGTATCGCCGTCTGGTACGCCGATGGCGGCTGGGCGGAGACGGTCGGCCATGCCGACATCGCTCACGACAAGGCGGCGGAGGATCGGCTCGAGGCCATCGGCGCCGCGGCCGCCGCCAACAACGAAGTCGTCGACGTCAACCTGATCGATGTGACCGTGATCAACGGCGTGGTCGAGCCGGTGCGGCTGCGCGAGAAGATCCGCGCCGCGGGACCCACCATCCGTACCGACATCGGCAAGCAGGCGAGCCCGGCTCCGGCACGGGCGGCATAGAACACAAGAAAGCGGGCGGACGCGCCCTGAAAGACGAAGCATGTACCGTTACGACGAGTTCGACCACGATTTCGTAAAGGCCCGCGTCGCCGAGTTCAGCGACCAGGTGCAGCGCCGGCTAGCCGGCGAGATCACCGAGGACCAGTTCCGGCCGCTCCGGCTGATGAACGGCGTCTATCTGCAGCTGCACGCCTATATGCTGCGCATCGCGGTGCCCTACGGCACGCTGAACAGCAGGCAATTGCGCATGCTCGGTCACATCGCCCGCAAATACGACAAGGGCTACGGCCACTTCACCACGCGCCAGAACATCCAGTTCAACTGGCCGGCGCTGTCCGACATTCCGGCGATCCTTGCTGATCTGGCGAGCGTCGAGATGCACGCCATCCAGACCAGCGGCAACTGCATCCGCAATGTCACCGCGGACCATTTCGCCGGCGCGGCCGCCGACGAGGTTGCCGATCCGCGTCCCTATGCGGAGATCCTGCGCCAGTGGTCGTCGGTGCATCCGGAGTTCTCGTACTTGCCGCGCAAGTTCAAGATCGCGGTGACTGGCGCCGAGCGCGATCGCGCCGCCATCCAGACGCACGACATAGGGCTGCATCTGAAGAAGAACGCGGCCGGCGAGCTGGGCTTTGCGGTCTATGTCGGTGGCGGCCAGGGCCGCACGCCGATGGTCGCTAGGAAGATCCGCGATTTCCTGCCGGAAGCCGAGCTGTTGTCCTACTGCACGGCAATCCTGCGCGTTTACAACCTCTATGGCCGCCGCGACAACAAATTCAAAGCGCGTATCAAGATCCTCGTCCACGAGACCGGCGTCGAGGAGATCACCCGCCAGATCGAGGCCGAATGGCAGGAGTTGAAGGACGCGGAGCTGAAGCTGCCCGAAGCCGACATCCAGGCGATCAATGCCTATTTCGCACCGCCGGCATTGCCGGACCGGCCGGAAGGCGACGCGCCGGTGAAGCAGGCGCGGCTCGATTCCAAGAGTTTTTCGGAGTGGCTCGACCAGAATGTCGTGACGCATCGCCATCCCGACTATGCGGCGGTGACGATCTCGCTCAAGGGCATCGGCGAGGTGCCCGGCGACGCCACCGACAGCCAGATGGAAGCTGTTGCCGACATCGCCGAGAAATACGCCTTCGACGAGCTGCGCGTCAGCCACGAGCAGAACCTGATCCTGCCGCATGTGGCGCGCGCCGACCTCAAGGCCGTCTATGACGCGCTGGTCGAGATCGGCTTGGCAACGGCCAATTCCAACCTGATCAGCGATATCATCTCCTGCCCCGGCCTCGATTATTGCGCGCTGGCCACCGCGCGTTCGATCCCGGTTGCCCAGGAAATCTCCCGCCGCTTCGCCTCGCTGGAGCGGCAGCGCGAGATCGGTGAGCTGAAGCTGAAGATATCCGGCTGCATCAATGCCTGCGGTCACCACCATGTCGGCCATATCGGCATCCTCGGCGTCGAGAAGAAAGGCACCGAGCTCTACCAGGTGACGCTCGGCGGCTCGGCCGACGAGAACACGTCCGTCGGCGAGATCATCGGCCCCGGCTTCTCCTCGGAAGAGGTCACCGACGCCATCGAGCAGATCGTCGAGACCTATCTCGGCCTTCGGCTCAATCCCGACGAACGCTTTATCGACGCCTACCGCCGTGTCGGTCCCGCGCCGTTCAAGGAGGCGCTCTATGCTGGCGAAACCAAGGCCGCTTGACCGGATCGGCGGCGTCGAAGCCGGCGTTGCCGCGGAAGCGGCGGGGCTCGACGCGCTGCTCGGCCACCTGAAGCCGATCGAGATCCTCGAGCGCTCGGCGCGTGAATTCTTCCGCGGCGAGGTTGCCGCCGTGTCGTCCTTCGGCGCCGATTCGGCAGTCCTCCTGCACATGATTGCCGAGATCGACCGCTCGCTGCCGGTGATCTTCCTGGACACCGGCAAGCATTTCGAGGAGACGCTCGGCTACCGTGACGCGCTAGTCGCCGATTTCGGCCTGACCGATGTCAGGGTGATCAAGCCGGACGAAGCGGCGCTCGAACGCGTCGATCCGACCGGCCGGCTGCATGAGACCGATACCGACGCCTGCTGCAACCTGCGCAAGGTCGAGCCACTGGCGCGTGGCGTCGAGCCATTCCGCGCCTGGTTCACCGGGCGCAAGCGCTTCCAGGCTTCGACGCGCGCGGCACTCCCGGTCTTCGAGGCGGTCGGCTCGCGCATCCGCATCAATCCGCTCGCGCATTGGACGACGTCCGACCAGGCCGACTACATGCGCGCGCATGCGCTGCGTGAAAACCCGCTGGTCGCCTATGGCTATCTGTCGATCGGCTGCTTCCCCTGCACGCAGCCGGTACAGCCAGGCGAGGATGCGCGCAGCGGCCGCTGGGCGGGGCACGCCAAGACCGAGTGCGGCATCCATCTGTCGGGGCTGGAGAAGTCGCTGACCGACGCATCACTTTAAGGATAGCAGCTACTGAGGTGAGGCCGGCCTGCAATGGCGGGTTCCTGCGCTTCCGGTGCTCACGCAGTTGAAGTACGCTGCGCTCCGGTACTCGGAAGTCCACCATTTCCGACTCGGGCCGACCTGCACAGCGACATATCCTTGCAATTCTTAGCGCATTAGGAATTTTGATGACTGAGCCGACCAAATCGGAAACCCGCCTCTGGACCCCGAAGGGTTTTTGCGAGGACGAATGGACCCATGCCGAGAGCGCCGAGGCGCTTGCCGGCAATGGACGCTTCATCCTGCCGTTGCAGGCTTTCCTCGGGCTCGATTACGATATCCGCAGGTCAGCCAAGGAGCGCCTCGGCGTGCTCCTGCTCCCCGGCGACGCGCTCGACAAGATCGTCGGCCTGCTCGACCAGCTGTCGCTGGTGGCGCTTGCCTTCCCGGCCTTCAACGACGGCCGCTCCTTCTCCAAGGGCGAATTGCTGCGCACCCGGCATAACTTCAAGGGCGTGGTCCGCGCCACGGGCCAGGTTTTGGTCGACCAGTTGCCGCATATGCTGCGGCTCGGCTTCGACGAGTTCGAAGTCTCCAATCCGGTGCTGTTGAAGCGGCTGGAGGAAGGGCGCACAGGCGGGTTGCCGGTCTATTACCAGCCGGCGGTAGAGCCGGAAGTCAAGGGTCCGAAATATTCCTGGCGGCGCAAACGCCCGGGCTGACGCCGCGAGGCCCTGACCAGCCGAAAGGCGCCCGTCCGATAGCAAGCGAGCCTGCAGCTTTGGTCTGACCAAGAATCTTGTTTTTGACGTCCGGGATGCGGGCGATCTGCTTCCACGGCCTCTTTGCCGCGATCTGGTCAGACCACTTATGCGATTTGCACTTCCCCTTCCGCCCTCTTGCCCTTAGGATAGGATAATTATTTCGCGCTCCGAAATAAACAGGCGGCAAAGGGAGGAATCGGCATGGCAGGCAAGAAGATACTGATGCTCGTTGGTGAGTTCAGCGAGGAATACGAAATCTTCGTCTTTGAGCAGGCAATGCATGCGGTCGGTCACACCGTCCATGTCGTCTGCCCGGACAAGAAGGCCGGCGACGTGCTCAAGACCTCGCTGCACGACTTCGAAGGTCATCAGACCTATACGGAAAAGCTCGGCCACGACTATATCCTCAACAAGACATTCGCCGAGGTGAACCCCGCCGATTACGATGCGGTCTACGCTGCGGGCGGACGCGGGCCGGAATATATTCGCATCGATAAGCGCGTGCAGGCGCTGGTCAGGCATTTCCACGAAACCGGCAAGCCGATCTTCACCATCTGCCACGGCGTTCAAATCCTGATCGCCGTCGACGGCGTGGTGCGCGGCCGGGAGGTCGCGGCGCTACAGTATTGCGAGCCCGAGGTGACGCTCGCCGGGGGCATATATATCGACGTGTCGCCGACCGGCGTGCATGTCGACGGCAATCTGGTTTCGGCAAAGGGATGGCCCGGCCTTGCGGCGTTCATGCGGGAGTGCCTCAAGGTGCTCGGCACCGAGATCCGTCATGGCGAGGCGCTGATGCGCGACGAGCGCAGGGCCGCGTAGTTCCTCAGCGCCTTACGCTATGGAACTAGGGAAAGGGCGGCCTGCGGCTAGTGCTGCCGCTGGCCGTCCGCCTTGTCCGTCTCGGCGCCGTCCAGGCGGTCGAGCAGATCCGTGAACTGCTTTGGCACTTCCTTTTCCAGGCGAAATGCCGGCAGCGTGCGCAGAAGGCGCTTGGTCGCTTCCGTGCCAACCTGTCGCCTGATATCGTCGGCGAGCTTGGCGCGCCTTTCGCCAATGTTGCCCTTCATGGTCCCAAAATCCTGTGTCGGCTTCGAAACTCTCGCAGCCCGGCAATGGTTCCCGCATAGGCTCTCAGTGGCAAGTAAAGCCGTCCGGTACGGTAAAATTTGAATTAATTTGGAACGATCGGGGAAGGACAGTCATCGGTGCTTGCCCCTTGATTTTTGGCCCCTAAACCTCGATATCGGGCGCAAATCCAAACCAATTCGAATGACGGGAAACGGCGATGAGCGACCAGGCAAAAGACGAACGCGCGCCCGAGGAAATCGAAGTCAACCAGGCTTCCGAGGCCCGGGCTTCCGGCGAACGTGCGGAAGGCGGCGTCGACGGCGACTATGAGGCGCTTGTGCGGCTGCTGAAGGAGAACGAGGAACTGAAGGACCGCGCGCTTCGCGTAGCTGCCGAAATGGAGAATCTGCGGCGCCGTACCGCGCGCGACGTACATGATGCGCGCACCTACGCTGTGGCCAATTTCGCGCGCGACATGCTGTCGGTGTCGGACAATTTGCGCCGCGCGCTGGACGCCATTCCGACCGAGGCCAAGGCCTCCGGCGATGCCGGCTTCAAGGCGCTGATCGAGGGCGTCGACCTCACCGAGCGCGCCATGCTGGCGGCGCTGGAGCGGCACGGCGTGAAGAAGCTCGCGCCCGAAGGAGAGAAGTTCGACCCGAACTTCCATCAGGCGATGTTCGAGGTGCCCAACCCCGACGTTCCGGCCGGCACCGTGGTCCAGGTCGTGCAACCCGGCTATTCGATCGGCGAGCGCGTGTTGAGGCCGGCGATGGTCGGCGTCTCCAAGGGTGGCCCAAAGGCCGCCGCGGCCGAAGCGCCGGTGGAGCCGGGTCCGGTGAACGAGCAGGCCGAGAAGGATGCGTGAGGGACGAGAGTAGTTAGCAACCGCCTCCAAAACCTACGGCATGATCGACCGCCCCCGAAGCCTGTCCGATTTCGGGGGACGATCAAAAAGGTCGCCACAATTTATTTGCCGCGCAGCGCTTGCCTTTTCTTCACCCAAGCAGTTCACACCCAAAGCGGCTGACCACATCGGGAAACGTCTCCATGTCCGGCATTCCTACGCCGTCCGGAGGGATGTTTCTGTCGCCAGCGGGCACACTGGTCGCCCTCAAAAGGTCCTCGAAACCGCCGGGCGTAAAGAAGAACAGCATCCGGGCCGGCCCACGCTTGACCCTATAGCGATGCGGTACATCGCGTGGCCCAAACAGGAACGAGCCGGGTCCAGCCATGATCTTCCTGCTCCCGATCTCGAACTCGATCTCGCCTTCCATCACCTGGAATGACTCATCCTCGCGATGATGGACATGCAGCGGCGCCTCGCCTTCGTTCTCGAGCACTTCGACCAGGGTGAACTGGCCCGCCGTTTGGGCCGCTGTCGCCTTGATCACCGCCAGGGAGCCAAGCCACCAGCGCGCCTCCCCTTCCAAGGCGTGACTGCAAAAGGCGCGGGGGGTGCTCGTGCCACCTTCGCCGCCAGCCGCGGCCGCCACGGAGTGGTAGCCGACCTTGATCGACGCGGAATTCACCATCGAGCAATAGTTTTTGATGCCGGGCAGAGTGGACCAGACTTCGCCAGCCGCCTTGGCGCTGTCCATGTCCGCCCATTCGAATATCTCCGTCCAGCCTCCCTCGGATTTGAGTAGGCGACGATTGAGGAAACCATGGAGCTTCCGCACCTCGTCATTCACTTCATCTTTGGTCTGCAGGAACATCTGCTCGGTGAATCCGGGCTTCAATGCAAATTCGGTGACTTCAACGACTTTCGTATCCATGACTTCCTCCTTCGCTATCGAGCGTTGCCCTTTATTTCGCCTCCCGCATTCTGTTCGTTCAAGACGTGCCCGTCCGGCCTTTGCCCTTGAGCCAGCAGAGCGCCATTGCCGTTGCCGTTTCGACGGCCAGATCCACCGTCATGCCGCGTATTCGCATTGCGTTGAACGTCGGAAAGTCGAACAGGAAGCTGATTGCCTGAACGACATCATCGCCGGGGTCAGCCTCCGCCAGCGCCTCTCGCACGAATCCAGCCACCATGTTCCGCAGGTATTCTTCCCATTCCCGGATGGCAGGAAGCTCCCGCTCACGCAGGTCGCTTTCGAGATGCTGTCCGCCACGGGAGTAGAAGGCGAACAGCTCGTTCGCGACCCGGCGTAACCGTTCTTTTGGATTAGTCGCCCCGCCGATTATTTCCTTCACCGCTTCGGGCGACGGAGGACGCAGGCGCTCCATCAGCAATTCGCCGCACGCAGGCACGAGGTCATCCAGGGTAGGAAAATGCTTGTACACGGTGCCAACGGCGACATCGGCTTCCCCGGCGATATCCTTCCAAGTCGTGCCGAAGATGCCGTTCTTGGTGTGCAGCTTGATTGTCGCGTTGAGAATCCGCTGCCTCGTATTGGCGAAGGCGGCAGTCCGGGAACCCATGCTGTAGCGGCGAGGAGACATAGTCGCCCACCTAATAATTTGAATGAACTATTCAATCATTTAATTTACCTAAGGTCAATCCCTTTCGTGGGTGTCGCTCGCTATTCCGCGCTCACTGTTTCATTATTCACCCCCATGAACCCGATCGAGTTGCTCGACTATGCCGGCGTCGCCGTCTTCGCGGCGACCGGCGCGCTTGCCGCGTCGCGCAAAGAGCTCGACATCATCGGCTTCCTGTTTCTGGCAAGCATCACCGGCATCGGCGGCGGAACGCTGCGCGACGTCATCCTCAACCTGCCGGTGTTCTGGGTCGCCAACAGCGGCTATGTGTTGATCTGCGCCGTAATGGCGGTGCTTGTCTTCTTCAGCGCCCATCGCGTCGAATCCCGTTACAAGCTGCTGCTCTGGCTCGATGCGATCGGGCTTGCCGCGTTTGCGGTGATGGGCGCTGCAAAGGGCCTGGCGATCACCGGCTCGCCGGTCGTGTCAGTCATCACCGGGGTGCTCACCGCGACCTTCGGCGGCATATTGCGCGACCTGATCGCGGGCGAGCCTTCCGTGCTGCTAAGGCCCGAAATCTATGTCACGGCGGCGCTTGCCGGTGCAGCGCTCTTCACCTTTGGCGATCTCGTTGGCATGTCGGCCCTGCCATCCAGCCTGCTCGGCTTTGCGGCGGCATTCCTGGTGCGGGGCGGGGCGCTGAAATTCGGCTGGTCGTTCCCGGCCTATAAGAGCCGGCCCGGGCGAAGGCCGGAGGATATTCCTTAGTAGTGAATGGTGAATGGTGAATGGTAAATAGTGAATAGTCGGCAAACGGCAGGGCGTGTGCTCCCAACCATTCACCATTCACCATTCACCAATTGCCTCACGCCGCGAAACGCTGGCCTTCGCCGCCATAGTAGTTGACGTAGCGGGCGCCGATCTCCTTGACCGGCATGACGACGAAAATGTCGACGGTGGAGAATTCGTGGTCGATGACGCAGCCGTCACCGATGCGGGCGCCGACGCGCAGATAGCCTTTGACGAGCGGCGGCATGGCGGCGATCGCGGCCTTGGCATTGACCGCCTCGATCGGCATCAGGTCCATCGAGCAGTAGCGGCCGGCCACCGCCCGGACATCCCAAGCCTGGTCGGTGCGGCAGTGATGGGCGAGATAGGTAAGCGCCTCGGCATGTGCGGCCGGCACAGTGCCGTGGAAGGAGGCGCAACCGGTCATCACGCCGATGCCGTAATGGTTGATATAGGCCCAGATGCCTTGCCAGAGCGCCTCGATGGTGCGCTTGGAGCGGTATTCCGGCAGCACGCAGGAGCGCCCGAGCTCGAGGAAGCGCTGGCCCGGATGGCGCGCCACCAGCTTGGTCAGCTCGAACTCGCCCTCGGAGTAGAAGCCGCCCGCCGCGGTGGCGATCTCCTGCCGCAGCAGGCGATAGGTGCCGACGATGCGGCGGTGCTCCGGGCCGGGAAGCGCGGTGTCGAAAACCAGGAGATGATCGCAGAGCGGGTCGAAACGGTCGGCATCGCGCCGATCCTGCGCCTGGAACAAATCCTTCCTCGCGCCAAGCTCGTCAAAAAATACCCGATAGCGCACTTCCTGGGCGGCGGCGATCTCGGCCCCGTTGCGGGCGAGCCGCACTTCCAGGTTGCCAATGCGGCCCAGCGGTGCGCCGCTTGCGACAGCGTCGGCAGCACGCGCGCCGAGAAGGGCGCTGGGGTTCGGCCGAGTATCGCATTCAGGCATGACTGTATGCACGAGTGATTCTCCTTCGAGCCATCCCTCTTGGCACGGGGATACGGTGTAGGTGCAACAGGATTGTGACAGTACCGTGATACGGCGATCCCGGCAATACTTCGTCGGCTGGGCAATACCCTCAACCGGCTATCCTATGGCTGCGAAAGCCAAGCAATCCAAGGCGTTCGGGAAAGTCTAAAAAATTCGTTACGCCGCAGCCTGGCTCTCAACGGCTTGGACGAGCGCATCAGGGTCGAGAGGCTTGGTGACGAAACCGCTGGCGCCGTGGGCCAGCACTGTATGGCGTGTCTTTTCCTGGCTGTCGGCCGAAAGCACCATGATCGGGATCGGCGGCACCGCAAGCGCTTCCTCATGGCGGCGGATGGCAGCGATCGCGTCCAGCCCGTCCATCACCGGCATGTGCAGGTCCATCAGCACGACGTCGAAACGATGCTTTAGGCCGGCGTCGGTGACGGCTTCGACCGCGGCCTTGCCGTTGCCGACGATCTTGACGCGATGTCCCGCCTTGAGCAGCGTGGCGCGGGCAAGCATCGCGTTGATGTCATTGTCCTCGGCGATCAGCACGGACAGGCCCTGGTCGCGGCGGCGGACGGACGCGGCGCCGCGCGGTTCCGGTCGCGGCTCGGCGGGCGCCGGCACATGGCTGGTCAACAGCACGCGCAGCAGCGTTTCGCCGCGCACCGGCCGGGCGAGGAACGTCGCGTAGCCGTTGGCGCGGAATTCGCCAAGCATGCCGCGATCGGCGGGTGCAATCAGGGTGATGGCCTGGCAGTCGACAAAACCGCTCTGACGCAGCCGCTTGAGCAGGCGGCCGTCGCTGTTCTCGAGCGCGGCATCGACCAGAAGCACGTTGCAGCCGGCGGCGAAGCCAACGGCCTGGTCCGGCGTGGCCGCGATCTCGACGGCACCGCCATGCGCGCGGACGGTGCGAGCGATGGCATCGGCCTCGACCGCATTCTTGGACACGATCACCGCGCGCCGGTCCGAGAGGATGTCCCGGCGATATTGCGGCGGTTGGGTTGCCGCGGTCGCCGGAATGTCGAAGACGAATTCGGATCCCTCGCCGAGCCGGCTCGAAACCGAGATCGTGCCGCCCATGGCGATCACCAGGCGCTTGGAGATGGCAAGGCCGAGACCGGCGCCGCCGTGCACCCTGGTCGAAGTACCGTCGGATTGCTCGAATTCCTCGAAGATGCGCTCCATATCCTCTTCGCGCAGCCCCGGACCGGTGTCGGCGATGGTGAAGCGGATGCGGTCGGTGCCCTCGGTGCTGGCGCGCGCGACGATAAGCAGCACGCCGCCTGCGTCGGTGAACTTGACGGCATTGCCGATGAGATTGAGCAGCACCTGGCGCACGCGTCCGGGGTCGGCGGTGATCATCTGCGGCACGTCGGGCTCGACGTGACAGCCGAGGCCGATGTTCTTGGAGAAGGCCTTCGCCGCCAGCAGCTCGATGATGTTGTCGGCGATCTCGCGCAGCGACGTCGGCTGCGGCTCGGGATCGAAGCGGCCGGCCTCGATCTTGGAATAGTCGAGCAGGTCCTCGATCAGCGCCAGCAGCGAGCTTGCGGAAGTCGAGACTGCACCGACATAGGTACGCTGCTCGGGCGACAGGTCGGTGTCGGCAAGCAGCTTCGCCATGCCCATGATGCCATTCATCGGGGTGCGGATCTCGTGGCTGACGGTGGCAAGGAAGCGCGACTTGGCCTGGCTGGCGTATTCGGCCCGCTCGCGGGCGGTGATCAGCGATGATTCAGCGCGCTTGCGGGCGGTGATGTCACGGGCGATCGCCCGGTGCGAAACAGCACCGCTGTCTCTGTCGCGCACCGAGAGCTCGATCCAGGAGAACCAGCGCGGCCCGTTCGGTGTGCGGATGGCGACATCGGTAGAGCTCAGGCACTCATGATCCGAAAAGGCGGCCTCGGGGACGACGCCGACGTCGATGCCGAGCTCGGAAAGCGTCTTGCCGGCGAGGTCGCGCTGATCGATGTCGACGAGCGAGGCGAACACCTTGTTGGCGTAGACGATGTGGCCGTCGCGGTCGCGATGGACGACGAGGTCGCCGAGCGCATCGATCAGACCGCGAAAACGCTCCTCGCTCTCCTGCATCTCCCACATGCGGTCGGCGAGGGTCTCGATCTCGGCGCGGCTGCGGGCGGCCGTCTCGTCGAGAAGTGCGGCGGTGCGGCGCTCAGTACGCTGGTTGCGCAGATGCATCATCAGGCCGCCCAGGCCGGTCGCCAGGAGGCCGATGGTGATGAAGATCGGCGCTCCGGTGAGATGCGCCAGCCCGGCCAGGACGACCATGGCGACGATCGTCAGGAACGGCAGACCTTCATGACTTTCCGCTTGCAATGCGGGGACCAGCGGCGGCGCGACAAGCACCTGCCGCTTCGGCGCGTCAGGACCCAGTCCGCCGTCGCCTGCGGCTTTGCTGTCCTGTCTGAAGTCGGAGTCCGCGAGCATGCGGAAAACCTTGCCAGACAGAGATTATGGAAGATTGCGGCGGATCGTTCGAATTTTAGTCTTCCATGCCGATATCCGGCAGTTTTGCCTGGTTTTGGGCAACTTCGGACGGGATATCGCCGGACGCTATTCGTGGGTACTACAGATCGACGACCACGCGGCCTCTGATCTTGCCCTCGACGATGTCGCGCGCGGCGCCGATGATGCCGTCGAAGCCGATCGAGCGCGACAGGATCGACAGTTTCTTGAGGTCGAGGTCGGCGCCGATGCGGCGCCACGCCTCGAGGCGCACCGCTTTCGGCGCCATGACGGAATCGATGCCGAGCAGCGAGACCCCGCGCAGGATGAAGGGGGCGACGCTCGTCGGAAGGTCCATGCCGCCGGCCAGGCCGCACGCGGCGATCGCGCCGCCATAGGACGTCATCGACAGCACGTTGGCCAGCGTATGGGTGCCGACCGAGTCGACGCCGCCGGCCCAGCGTTCCTTGGCCAGCGGCTTGGCCGGCTGGCTGAGCTCGTCGCGCGAGATCACCTCGGCCGCGCCCAGGTCGATCAGATAGGGGCTTTCGGCATTGCGCCCGGTCGAGGCGATCACATGGTAGCCGAGGGTGGAGAGGATCGAAATGGCGACCGAGCCGACGCCGCCGGCGGCCCCCGTCACCACCACCGGCCCGCGATCCGGCACGATGCCATGCCGCTCCAGCGCCATGACGGCGAGCATTGCCGTATAGCCGGCGGTGCCGACGGCCATCGCATCATGCGGGCTCATGCCGTCGGGCAGCGGCACCAGCCAGTCGCCCCTGACGCGGGCGCGGGCGGCATAGGCGCCGTAATGCGTCTCGCCGACGCCCCAGCCATTGAGGATGACCTTGTCGCCCTTGCGCCAGTCAGCGTGCGAAGATTCGATGACAGTGCCGGCGAAATCGATGCCGGGCACCAGCGGCCAGCGGCGCACGACCGGGGCCTTGCCGGTGATGGCCAGACCATCCTTGTAATTCACCGTCGTCGCCTCGACGGCGACGGTGACATCGCCTTCCATCAGGTCAGCTTCGGTGAGGTCGACGATCTCGACCGACTGCTTCTTCTCGGCGTCGCGCGAAACGAGGATGGCTTTGAAGGTATCGGACACTTTGGTCTCCTCGTTTTTTGTTTGAAACGACTTTGCGGCGGTGGCCGCGCTAGGTCAATTGCCTGGATCCTGGGACCTGGTTTCCCGCCGCCAGCCGATCAGCTCGTCGAAGACGACCAGCGCCGCGCCGACGGAAATGAAGGCGTCGGCAAAGTTGAACACCGCAAAGGACCAGACTGGCGTGTGGAAAAGAATATAGTCGATCACGTGGCCGTAGACCGCGCGGTCGATCAGATTGCCGAGCGCGCCGCCGACGATCAGGGCGAAGCCGATCCGGGCAAGGACGTGACCGGCGGGCGTGCGCACCGCCAGATAGAGCACGAAGGCGACGACGAGCGCGGCGATGACCACCAGACCGGTGTCGCCGAGGGAGGCGAACATCGAGAAGGCGATGCCGGTGTTGTAGGTGCGAAACAGCGCCAGGAAAGGCAGCAGATCGACCTTTTCCTGGAAGGCGAGACCGTTTTCCACCAGCTGTTTTATCCACTGGTCGAGTGCGATTGCGAGCACGACCAGCAGGGCGTAAGGGGACCAGGACTTCACGATTTCCTCATCGCGTGTCGGCAGCGGGGTCGAGCTTCAACGCGCCACGCCGGATCTCGAACAGCATGACGCCGGTAGCAACCGCCAGATTGAGAGAATCGGCGCGCCCGGCCTGCGGGATCCTGAGCAGCCGGTCGCAACTATCCGCGAGGCTGTCGGGCAGGCCCTGCTGCTCATTGCCCATCAAGAGCAGCACCGGGCCTCTCGAAAAGTCGACCGAACGGAAATCGACGGCGCCCTTCAGATGCGTTCCGGCGACGAGGCCCGGAAAGTCGCGCCGCCAGGCCAGAAAAGCCTGCTCCGTCGCCTTCGCGACCGGCACGGCAAAGATCGAGCCCATGGTGGCGCGCACCGTTTCCAGCGAAAACGGATCGGTAGTGTCGCCAACGAGGATGACGCCCTTGGCGCCGACGGCGTCGACGGTGCGGATGACCGTGCCGAGATTGCCGGGATCGCGAACGCGGTCGAGCGCGACCCAGACGTCGCCGTCCGTGGCGCGGATATCCTTCAGCGGCAGCGTCTGCTGGACGAAGACGCCGACGACCATTTGCGGGTTTTCCCGGCGGGTGATTGCCGCCAGCACCTTTTCCGAGACTTCGAGCACGGTGCCGCCGGCGGCGACCGTGCGCGCCGCGACCTTTTCTATCGCCGCGTTGCCGCGCCCGGCCTTGGCGAAGACGAGCGTCCTGATCGACCAGCCGAGGTCGAGCGCGTCGATGACCAGCTTCAGGCCTTCCGCCATGAAGGCGTTCTGCTGGTCGCGGAACTTCTTCAGGGCCAGCGCCTTGATGTCCTTGACCAGCGGATTGGCGAGGCTGGTGACTTCCTTGACCTGCCCAACGGGCCGGGCTCCATCATGCGGGACCATTCAAGCCACCCAGCGCGAGAACAGCGAGGTCGATAGCGCGCGGCCGGCGGATTTCTCGCGGATGATCAGCTCGCCGGATTCGACCGTGCCGCCCATGCCGGCGAAGGCGTCCCGCATCAAGGCATGGATGGCGAAGAAGGAGGCGCGGATCGAATAGGCGGTCAGCACCACGGCGATCGGCTTCGGCGTCAGGATCGAGCGGCAGAGATCGGTGAGGCCCGGCAGATCCTCGAACAATTGCCAGACTTCGCCCTTGGGACCGCGGCCATAGGCGGGCGGGTCGAAGAGCACGATGTCATAGTGGCTGCCACGGCGCTCCTCACGCTCGGCGAACTTGACCGCGTCCTCGACGATCCAGCGGATCGGCTTATCGGAAAGGCCGGCTCTCTCCTGGTTCTCGCGCGCCCATCCGATCGCCTTCTTCGAGGCGTCGACATGAGTGACCTCGGCGCCGGCGCGCGCCGCCACCAGCGAGGCAAGGCCGGTATAGCCGAAGAGGTTCAGCACCTTGACCGGTCGCTTTGCCGCGGCGATCAGCCCGGCCATGTGGTCCCAATGCGAGGCTTGTTCGGGAAAGACGCCGACATGGCGGAATGAGGTGAAGCGGCCGAGATAGTCGATGCCGTCATGCTTCATCGGCCACGTCTCGCCGAGCGGCGTTTTTGGAAAACGCCAGCGGCCGATGCCTTCCTCGTCGGTGTCGCCGGTGAAGATGGCGTCGGCGCGCTGCCATTCCTTGGCGGGAAGCGCGCGCTGCCAGATCGCCTGGCCTTCGGGGCGCACGATGCGGTAGGGCCCATACTGCTCTAGTTTTTCGCCGGCGCCGCTGTCCAGCAGAGCATAGTCGGCATTGGGCGCGACTTCGAGGATCAGCGGCAGGCGCTCGGCGGGCAACGGGCCTTCGCGGCGTGCAAGAGGACGCTGCGCTGATTTTGTTTCCTGACGAGGGTGCGGCTCCGACCTCTCCGCCGAAGCCGCCTCCCGCAGCCGCGACCGGCTGGGGGGATTCGCCGGCTGGCGCGGACGGTTGTCGCGGTTTCGGTCGCGAAAGGACTTCAAGAACAATCTCCGGAACGGCACGCCGCTTTTGGCATAGGCCCTTCGGCTTCGCAACCGGATGGTCCGGCGCTGTTCTATCGCGATGCGATGGACCTCGCCCGAAGAAACGGGCAAATCTCCGGTCATGTCCCGTTCCGAACGCCTGCTCGACCTGATCCAGATTCTGCGCCGCCACCGCCGGCCGGTCTGCGGCCGCACGCTTGCGGATGAAATGGGCGTGTCGATCCGTACGCTCTATCGCGACATCGCGACGCTGCAGGGGCAGGGCGCGCCAATCGAAGGCGAGGCGGGGCTGGGCTATGTGCTGAAGCCCGGCTTCATGCTGCCGCCGCTAATGTTCACCGACGAGGAGATCGAGGCGATCGTGCTCGGCTCGCGCTGGGTGGCGAAACAGCCGGACAAGCGGCTGGCCGCGGCGGCGACGGATGCGCTGTCCAAGATCGCGGCGGTGCTGCCGGACGATCTGCGCGAGGATCTCGACGCCACGACGCTGCTGGTCGGGCCGAGTTCAGCGAGCGGCGAGGCGATCGATCTCGGCATCGTCAGGCAGGCGATCCGCAGCGAGCGCAAGCTCGGCTTCCTCTACCGCGACGCTGGCGGCGCCGCGTCTGAGCGCATGGTCTGGCCGTTCGCGCTCGGCTTCTTCGACAAGGTGCGGGTGATGGTGGCGTGGTGCGAATTGCGCCAGGATTTCCGGCATTTCCGCGCCGACCGCATGTCCGCTCTCACAGCCACCGAGATCCGCTATCCGCGCCGCCGCCAGGCGATGCTCAAGGAATGGCGAGCGACGCTCGATGGATCGGCGCGGAAGACGGCGCAGGAGTCTGCTGACTGATTTCTGCTGCCAGAATCTGACAGTGGGATGGTCTAGCTTGGCCAAGGTTCAGACACCTTGGAGACCGACATGACCACGCCCAATTTCGTCATCCTCTATGTCGACAGCCCCGAGAAGAGCGGCGCGTTCTACGCCTCGCTGCTCGGGCGCCAGCCGGTCGAGGCCTCGCCCACCTTCGCCATGTTCGTCCTCGACAACGGCTTCAGGCTCGGCTTGTGGTCGCGCCACACGGTTGAACCGGCGGCCGCCGCCGCGGGCGGAGGCGGCGAGCTCGTGCTTGCGGTGGAGAATTCGGCCGCGGTCGACGCCACGCATGCGGACTGGGCGGGACGCGGGCTGAAAATACCGCAGGCGCCGGTCGATCTCGACTTCGGCCGCACCTTCGTCGCGCTCGATCCCGATGGTCATCGGCTGCGTGTCTACTGGCCGAACGAGGCAGGACAGTAGGGCAATAGGCAATAGGCAATAGGCAATAGGGTGTGTGCTTCGTTATTGCCCACTACCCTATTCCCCTACGGGCTTGTGCTGAGCGCCTTGTAGACGGCGATACCGGCAGCAAGGTCCTCGAGTGCAGCGCCGACCGACTTGAACAGCGTGATCTCGTCGTCGCTCTGCCGACCGCCTTTTTGGCCACGCGCCAGTTCGTGCAGGTCGGCGACGATCGCTTCAGGCTTCAGGACACCGGAAGCCAATGGCTGCACGATGTCGCCGGCCTCCTTGGTGGCGCCGGCGCGGGTATCGACATAAACGCGAGCGCGGGAAATTGCATCATCGTCGCTCTCGCGCATTTGCGGCGTGAAGCCGCCGACCAGATCGACATGGGCCCCGGGCTTCAACAGCGCGCCCTTGATCAGCGGCGCGGTCGTGATCGTCGCCGACGACACGATGTCGGCCTCGCCAAGCTCGGTTTCGAGGTCGCCGGCCACGCTCGCCGGGAGGCCTTCGGCGCGCAGCGCCGCCGCTACCTTTTCGGCATTGGCCGGCGTGCGGTTCCAGATGCGGATCGACTTGACCGGCCTGGCCGCCGAATGCGCCTTGGCGAGGAAAGGTGACAGCGCGCCGGCGCCGATCACCAAGAGCCGCGAGGCGTCCTCGCGGGCGAGATAGGATGCGGCGAGCGCCGAGGCGCAGGCGGTCCGCCATTGCGTCAGCCTCTGGCCGTCGATCAGGGCCTGGGGTTCGCCGGTCACGCCGTCGAGCAGCAGATAAAGGCCCATCACCGCCGGCTTGCCGATGGCGTTGTTGTCCGGCGAGACGGTGACGATCTTGACGCCGATATGGCCGCCGGCCGAGGTGCCGGCCGCGTCGAAGTCGGTCCAGGCCGGCATCAACAAAAGCGTCGAGGCGGCGCCGTCCGGCCGCTCGACCGCGTGATGGTGACGCACCGGCTGCACGGCGCCTTCGCGGAAGGCGGCGCGCAGCGTCTCGACCAGACCTGAAAAGGTCAGAGCGCGGTCGACCTCGGCGGCCGAAATAGTCAGCATCGAAAGCTCCGTAAGGCGCTGTTCAGTTCGTCGGCTTGGGCAGCGCCGGTCCTTTCGGCGCAGCGGGTGCGCGGCTCACTGCCTGGCGCAGGTTCTCGGCCTCCAGCCCGCGCTGGCGCGCGAGCTTGCGGTAGTGGCCCTGCTTCACCCAGGTCGCCATGCTGCCGACGATCATGCCGGTGGCCAAGGCCAGGAACAGGAAGATGAAGAGCGGCAAATTCAGCGTCAGCGCCGGATTGCCCGGATGGAACGGGTCGAGCGTGAAAGCGACCGGACCGCGGTTGGCGACGGCAAGCGCGATCAGGATGACGGCCAGCGGCACGAAGACCACGACGAGCATGACGCGATTGAACATCAAATCTCCTGGAGGTGGCTTAAACGCCGAACCCTCGTTTCCCGACCTGCCGGCGCAGCGCCTATTTGCCGCCGTTCAGCCTTTCGCGCAACTCCTTGCCGGTCTTGAAGAACGGCACCCACTTCTCCTCGACCTCGACGGATTCGCCGGTGCGGGGGTTGCGGCCGGTGCGGGCAGGGCGGTTTTTCACCGAAAAGGCGCCGAAACCGCGCAACTCGACCCTGTTGCCTTCGGCGAGCGCGTCGGTGATCTCGTCAAAGATCGCGCCGACGATGTTTTCAACGTCGCGGAGGAAAAGATGGGGGTTGCGCGCGGCAATGATCTGCACAAGCTCGGACTTGATCATGAACGTTCCCCGTAAACCACTGCGGTCAAATATCAGGATGATTTTATTGCTTTATTTGGCTCGTCCCAATGGTTGTCAAGGGTGCCAGACCGAAACGAGACCGTCAAGGAACAAGCGGTCGGCGCCAAGCTCGTGAATGATGTCGCCGCCGGCGTCCGGCAGGCCGAGCGCGTTGGCGACGGCTTTGGTCATGCTTTTCGAAAACAGGAAGCCGTGTCCTTCCGTATCCTTCCATTCGACGACCTTGAGCTTGCTGTCGACACCTTTGCTCGCCAGCCAGCTGATCGCCTCGGCTTCGCCGCCAACGGCATCAACCAAGTGATTGCCGAGTGCCTGGCGGCCGGTGAAGATCGAACCGTCGGCCAGCGCCTGCGCCTGCTCACGGGTCATCTTGCGCCGCTCGGCGACAATGCCGACGAACCAGTCATAGCTGTCGAGGATGAGCTTGCGCACCATGGCGCGCTCGTCGTCGTTGGTCGGCTTGAAGGGCGAGGGCGCAGCCTTCAGCGGCGAGGACTTCACCTCTTCGAGCTTGATGCCGAGCTTGTCCATCAGGCCGCTCACGTCGGGATACTGGATCAGCACGCCGATGGATCCGACGATCGAGGTCTTGCGGGCGACGATGTGGTCGGCCGCGCTTGCGATCATATAGCCGGCGGACGCGGCCAGCGTGCCGACCTCGGCTACCACCGGCTTGTCGGCGGCAAGCTTGCGCACTTCCTCATAGATCGACTCGCCGCCGACCGTGGTGCCTCCGGGCGAATCGATCGACAGGATGACGCCCTTCACCGTTGCGGACTTGCGGATCGTCTCCAGTCTTTTGATCAGCTCCTCGTCCTCGGTGATCGTGCCTTCGATCTTGACCTTGGCAATGTGGTCGATCGCCTGACCGGTGAAATCATCACCGTAGATCCATGCCGAAAACGCGATCAGCGCTGCCGCCAGAACCACAAACGCGGTCACGCGCCAGAACGTCAGCTTGCGGCGCAAGCGGCGGCGGTCGATCAGGTCGTCGGCTCTCATTGCCATGGTCAGCCTCACATTCGGTGGGAAAGGACGCTTTTAAAGCAACCATCCGCGCGGGGCTACCGTTTCCTGACGCCCTGGTTCCTGACAAGTCTTGGCGCAACGCGGCGGTCACGACGACCTCACGAAAAATTAACGCAGCCCGTTCCTATCTGCTATGAAGAGCTGGCAGTGCAGCCGGATTCGTCCTAGTCGTACCGTAGTAGCCGTCACATTTTTGCAGTTTTCCTCCGCTTGTGCTTGCTTGCGGGGACCGGCATACCACCTATAGGCGGTGTTTGGCGGGGCAAGGGCTCATTAGAAAATAGTCATGTTGGCGCGATCTGACGAAACGAGCGATGCCGAAACGGTATCGGCTGCCGCTGGCGAAAGCGGCACGCGCGGCGATGCGTTCGATCGTGCGCAGCGGCATTCGCGCCGCGTGCGCGTGCTGAAATTCGCCGTGCCGCTGCTGGCGGCGGCAATTGCTATCGCCTTTCCGGTCTATTCGTATCTCGCCGCGCCGGTGTCGATCTCGGTACAGGCCGACGGCACAGCCTTTTCGAACGGCAAGCTGGTGATGGCCAATCCCAAGCTCAACGGCTTCACCAAGCAGAAACTGCCTTACTCGCTGACGGCGACCAGGGCGACCCAGGATGTCGGCAAGCAGGGTATCATCGACCTCGAAGGCATCAACGCCAAGCTGCCCGTCGCCAGCGACAATGTGGTGGCGGTCAACGCCGCGCATGGCATCTACGACCGCGACGCCAACACGATGGACCTCACAAGCGATGTCCTGGTGACGACGAGCGACGGCATGGAAGCCAAGTTCAAATCGGTCTTCCTAGACATGGGCAAAGGTTCTATGAAGACGGATAATCCGGTCGATGTTAGCCGCGGCGGATCGCGCATCACCGCCGACTCGATGTCGGTGGAAGAAAACGGCAAGGTCGTGGTCTTCGAGAACCGGGTGCGCGTCAACATCGATGCGGCAAGTCTGAAGGCGGCAGAGGCAAAGGGCGGAGAGCAGAATGCGTCGCAGTAGTTCGGCAAGGCTTGCAGCGGCGGCCTCTCTGTTCATGTTGCTCGGGGCGGTGCCAGCGCTTGCCCAGTCCGGCGGCACCAGCCAGATGTCCGGCCTGAAACTATCGGGCGATCAGCCGATCCAGATCGAAAGCGACAAGCTCGAGGTCCGTCAGGCCGACAGCGCGGCGATCTTCAGCGGCAACGTCACCGTCAATCAGGGGCCGACGCTGCTCAAGGCCGGCAAGATGACTGTCTACTACGTCAAGGATCCAAACGCTCCCAAAGGCGCGGCGGCCGGCGCATCGGCGATGACGGGCGCAGCCAACATCGATCACCTCGTCGTCGAGAACAAAGTCTATATCAAGTCGAACGACCAGATCGCCACCGGCGACAAGGGCACGTTCGACATGAAGACGCAGGTGCTCGTTCTTTCCGGCAGCGAAGTGGTGCTCTCGCAGGGCGACAACGTGCTCAAGGGCTGCAAGCTCACCGTTCAGATGAAAAGCGGCCTTGCCAATGTCGACGGCTGCGGCACCGGCGGTCGCGTAATCATGTCGATCACGCCGCAGAAGCAGGGCGCGCCCCAAAAGGGCACGGCCCAGCAGGGAGCGTCGAGCAACTAATGGCCGGCGTATCGTCGCTGCTGGCCCGCCTCCCGGGGCGGACAGCCGCAAAAACGTCTGCTCCGGCAACGGTCGGCGCCGACAAGGCGAAGTTCAAGGGCACCCTGATCGCCAAGGGTCTGACCAAGAGCTACAAGGGTCGCAAGGTGGTGAGCGGCGTGACGCTCGGCGTGCGGGCCGGCGAGGCCGTCGGACTGCTTGGGCCCAACGGCGCCGGCAAGACCACCTGTTTCTACATGGTCACCGGTCTCGTGCCGGTGGACGAAGGCACGATCGAGATCGACGGCTTCGACGTCACCTCGATGCCGATGTACCGGCGCGCCCGCCTCGGCATCGGCTATCTGCCGCAGGAAGCGTCGATCTTCCGTGGCCTCAACGTCGAGCAGAACATTCGCGCCGTTCTGGAAGTGGTGGAAAAGAGCCGCAAGGAACGCGAGCGCACGCTCGACGAACTGCTCGAGGAATTCCACATCAGCCATCTGCGTAAGGCGCCGTCGATGTCGCTGTCGGGCGGCGAAAGACGGCGCCTCGAGATCGCGCGGGCGCTGGCGACCCGGCCGGCCTACATGCTGCTCGACGAGCCCTTCGCCGGTATCGATCCGATCGCGGTCGCCGACATCCAGCAGCTCGTCCGCCATCTCACCGCACGCGGCATCGGCGTGCTGATCACCGACCATAATGTGCGCGAGACGCTCGGCCTGATCGACCGCGCCTATATCATCCATGCCGGCCAAGTGCTGACGCATGGCCGCGCCGACGAGATCGTCGCCAACGCCGATGTGCGGCGGCTTTATCTCGGCGAGGGTTTTACGCTCTAAACGCGAAAATTCCAGTTCTGCGGCAATTTCTCGCTGAATTTTCCGGCTTTATGCCTGCTCTGCCCGCGAATAACGCTCCGGTAAGCCGTCTCTGCTAGCGTTTGCCTTGACAAGCAAAAGCCGGGCCAGTTTCTATGCCCGACCGAAAACGGTAGCCCGATGCGTAGACGAGGCGTTTGAATCCAACCATGGCGCTGGCGGCCAAACTGCAGCTCAGACAGTCCCAGTCGCTGGTGATGACGCCCCAGCTGATGCAGTCGATCCGGCTGCTGCAGCTCACCCATGTCGAGCTCGAACGCTTCATCGACGAGGAAATCGAGCGCAATCCGCTCTTGGAGCGGGCGGAGTCGCAGGACGATGCGGGCGGCGACCAGCCGCAGAAGAGCGAGACCGCTCCGGAACCCGCCGCCGGGGACGACTGGTTCGAAAGCGAGACGGAATGGAGCGCCGAGGCGATCTCGGAAAAACTCGACTCTTCGCTGGAGAACCTGTTTCCCGACGACCCCGGCACGAGCGAAAAGCTCGGACCGGATCTCACCGCGCAGTGGAAGTCGGCATCCGGGGGCAGCGCCGGCGGCGCTTCGTCGGAAGGCTTCGACGTCGGCGAGATGGCCGCGACCATCGTGACGCTGCGCGAACATGTCGGCGAACAGATCGCGCTTGCCTTCTCCAAACCCGCCGAGCGCGTGATTGCCGGCGAGCTTGCCGACAGCCTCGACGAAGCGGGCTATCTGCGCGCCGATCTGGAAGAGATTGCCGCGCGGCTGGGCGCGAACAAGGGAGCGGTGGCGCGAGCGCTCGCGGTCTGCCAGACCTTCGAGCCGGTCGGCCTGTTTGCCCGCGATCTCGCCGAATGCCTGTCGCTGCAGCTTGCCGCACGCGACCGGCTCGATCCGGCGATGAAGGCCCTGGTGGCTAATCTCGAACTTCTGGCGCGGCGAGATTTCCAGACGCTGAAACGCATCTGCGGCGTCGACGAGGAAGACCTTCTCGACATGCTGGCCGAGATCCGGGCGCTCGATCCGCGCCCCGGCACCGCGTTTTCGGGCGGCGCGAGCGACGCCATCGTGGCCGACGTCGAGGTGCGGGCCGCCGCCGACGGCAGCTGGGCGGTGGAGCTTAACGCCGACACGCTGCCGCGCGTGTTGGTCGATCATGTCTATTTCGCCCGGGTTTCCGGCCATGCCAAGGACCAGGCGGAAAAGGAGTTTCTGGCCGAATGCCTGCAGAACGCCAACTGGCTGACGCGCAGCCTCGACCAGCGGGCGAAGACGATCCTGAAAGTGGCCTCGGAAATCGTGCGCCAGCAGGACGCATTCCTTGTCCATGGCGTGCGGCATCTCAAACCGCTCAATCTGCGCACGGTGGCCGACGCGATCGGCATGCATGAATCGACAGTGAGCCGCGTCACCGCCAACAAATACATGCTGACGCCGCGCGGCGTGTTCGAGCTGCGCTATTTCTTCACCGCTTCGATCGCCTCGGCGGAAGGCGGCGAAGCGCATTCCTCGGAAGCGGTGCGCGACCGCATCAAGCAGCTGATCGACGAGGAAAAGCCCGCCGACGTGCTTTCCGACGACACCATCGTCGACATGCTGCGGGAAAGCGGCGTCGACATCGCCCGCCGCACGGTCGCCAAATACCGGGAGGGCATGAACATTCCTTCATCGGTGCAGCGGCGCCGGGAGAAGCGGGCGTTGGCCAACGCCGGGCGATAGGGCAGTTGATATTCATCCGGCCTGACCTAGTTTGGTCCGGGCTGAGGAATGGCGAATTTTCACAGTTTTGGTGTTTCATTGACAAGCTGCAATGAAGTGTCTAGAAGCCCGCCCGCATGAGCCGGGCCGTGATGCCCGCTCGCGAATGGCTCCGTCAAAGCGAAGGCCTCGGACGGCCAGAAGGCGACTTGTGATCAACCGGAAAGTTCGGGTCTAAAATCGGCGCGCGTGCCGCCGCAAAGCTTGTGCGCGCGCACCACGGGTATAAACTCGGGACAGTTTGAAGCCTGAGCAAGGAAGGTCAGTTTTCAGATGAATCTGCGCATTTCGGGAAAACACATGGACATCGGCGATGCGTTCCGTACGCGCATCAACGCTCGTGTCAACGAAGCGATTGAAAAATATTTCGATCGGGGTTTTTCAGGACATGTAACGGTCATCAAAGCGGGATCGCGCTTCTCGGCCGATTGCATGATCCGTCTCGATTCCGGCGCCTCGCTGCAAGCGACCGGGGACGCCCAGGATCCCACGCTAGCCTTCGAGGCGGCCGCCGATCGCCTCGAGACGCGGCTCAGGCGCTACAAGCGCCGGCTGAAGTCGCACAATTCCAGCAACGGCAACGGCGAATCCACCGACATCGCCTACGCCGTGATGGAGCCGCTCGCCGACGACGAAGAGGAAATCCCGGAGAATTTCGCTCCGGCCATCGTCGCCGAATCAACCGTGACGCTTCGCACCATGTCGGTGGCGTCTGCCGTCATCGAGCTCGATACCAAGGACAGCCCGGTTTTCGTCTTCCGCAACGCCGGAAACGACCATGTCAATATCGTCTACCGCCGGCCGGATGGAAACATCGGCTGGATCGATCCGTCGACGACCAAAGTCGCGCAGGGTTAAGAAAGCCGGCCGCGCGAGGGGGACGACCGGCGCGGTAGGCGAGCAAGGGATTTTTCAAGCATGGATCTCAGCGATCTCATCAGCGTCCCGGCTATCATGCCGGCGTTGAAGGCGAATTCCAAAAAACAGCTTCTGCAATTGCTATCGGAGAGGGCGGCGGCGATTTCCGGCATTCCGGAGCGGGAAGTGTTCGACACCATCCTGCAACGCGAGCGGCTGGGCTCCACCGGCGTCGGCAACGGGATCGCCATTCCGCATGGCAAGCTCGCAGGGGTCAAGCGGATCGCGGGCGTGTTCGCCCGGCTGGAGACGCCGGTCGATTTCGAGGCGCTCGACGACCAGCCGGTCGACCTGGTGTTTCTGCTGCTTGCGCCCGAAGGCGCCGGCGCCGATCATCTCAAGGCGCTGTCGCGCATCGCGCGCGTGCTGCGCGACGCCGATACGGTGGCCAAGATCAGGGGGACGCGCGACGCAGTGGCGATCCACGCTCTGCTGTCGGATACCCAGGCCTCGCACGCGGCCTGAAGTTTGGGTGAAGCTGGCTTTTTTGGATAGGTTTTTGGGATCAACTCTAGGGGCCGCCGGGAGCGGCCCTTTCCAATTCAGGCAACGACCCGGGGTCAGTGAATGGCGACCGTGGTCAGATCGTTCTCCAGCGCACCCGCCAGGGCCCGGTCACGGGCATCGGAAAGCAGGATCGGCTGACCGTTGGCGGCAAACAGCGCCCACAGTTCCAGGCCGGGCGCGATTTCACCGAGGCCAGGGAAGCGGCCGCGCAAATCGTCGCTCGATACTTTCCTCAGATATGCGACCGAACCTTCGCCGAGATGGGCGAATTCGCCGCTGGTCATGGTCAGGGTTTCGTCAATTGTGGTCATTTCAAGCCTCCTTGGCGCAAGGACGCCGCTGCCGGCCGTCCCGCATTAGAGCCATCGGCAAAGATCAGTCTTTCACCGATATGTTTATTTTCCGTACCAGCCGCTCGGCCTCCGGACGGTCGAGATCGATCGACAAAAGGCCATTCTTCAATTCCGCGCCGACCACCCGCATGCCGTCGGCCAGCACGAAGCAGCGCTGGAACTGGCGTGCGGCGATGCCGCGGTGGAGGAACTCGCGCTCGGTGTCGTCGGTCTGACGGCCGCGCACGATCAGCTGGTTTTCCTCGGTGGTCACATCGAGGTCGTTCTCTGCGAAACCCGCCACGGCAAGCGTGATGCGCAGCCTTTCGGCCTTGCCGTCCGAGGCGCCCAGACGCTCGATATTGTACGGAGGGTAGCTGTCGCCCGACTTCGCCAGACGTTCGAGCGTCTTTTCCATGGCGTCGAAACCCAGAAGAAGCGGGCTGGAGAAGGGCGTCATTCGACTCATTGTTACACTGTCCTCTTAAGAGCGACACAAACCGGAAAAACCCGGATGGCATTTTTCCCGATGGTCTTGATATGGTCCGCCGCGCGATCAAGTTCAAGCCGTCAAAACCCCGCCCAAAAAGACTCCCCAAAGGAATTGAAATGCCCAAGTCACGAAAGATCATCATCGACACGGATCCCGGCCAGGACGATGCCGTCGCCATATTGCTGGCGCTCGGCAGCGCCGAGCTGGAGGTCGTCGGCATCACCGCCGTTGCCGGCAACGTGCCGCTGAAGCTCACCGAGAAGAATGCCCGCAAGATCTGCGAGCTCGCCGGCCGGCCCGACGTCAAGGTTTATGCCGGCGCCATCCGCCCGCTGGCGCGCGAGCTCGTCACCGCGGAGGAAGTGCATGGCAAGACCGGCCTCAATGGACCCCAGCTGCCCGAACCGACCATGCCGCTGCAGGAGCAATATGCGGTCGATTTCATCGTCGAGACGCTGATGCGCGAGGAGGCGGGCACGATCACGCTCTGCCCGCTCGGGCCGCTCACCAACATCGCGCTGGCGCTGATCCGCGAGCCGCGGATCGCGTCGCGCATCAAGGAAATCGTGCTGATGGGCGGCGGCTTCTTCGAGGGAGGCAACGTCACGCCGGCGGCGGAGTTCAACATCTATGTCGATCCGCACGCGGCCGACGTGGTGTTCAAATCCGGCATTCCGATCGTGATGATGCCGCTCGACGTCACCCACAAGGCGCTGACGACAGCCAAGCGCGTGAAGGCCTTCCGCGAACTGGGCACCAAGGTCGGCACGGCCACCGCCGAGATGCTGGAATTTTTCGAGCGCTTCGACGAGGAGAAATACGGCACCGACGGCGGGCCGCTGCACGATCCTTGCGTCATCGCCTATCTCATCAAGCCGGAACTGTTCAAGGGTCGTTACTGCAATGTCAGCGTCGAGACGGCCTCCGAGCTCACCATGGGCATGACAGTGATCGACTGGTGGGGCGTCACCAAGCGGGAGAAGAACGCCACAGTGATGCGCGACATCGACCATGACGGCTTCTTCGCGCTGCTGGTGGAAAGGCTGGGGCGGCTGTAATGCCTGTCCTTCCCCCCTTGTGGGGGAAGGTGGATCGGCGCGAAGCGCCGAGACGGATGAGGGGTGTTGGACGGAGTGAGGCGATGGTGTTCCCTGGAACACCCCTCATCCGACCGAGCTTCGCTCGGCCACCTTCTCCCACAGGGGGAGAAGGGGAGGCCTGGCGCTACTTTGCCTTCGAAAACGCCAGCCACAGGCCGCCGCCGACCAGGAAGCTGCCGCTGATCCGCGACATCAGTTTAACGCGGCTGGCCGACAGCAGCCGCCCGGCGCGGCCGGCAGCAAGCGCGTAGGTCGAGTCTGACATGGCGGCGAACACCATCGCGGTCAGGCCCATGACCACGATCTGCAGCGTGTAATTGCCCTGTGGCGCGATGAACTGCGGGAAGAAGGCGCCGAAGAAGACGAGCGTCTTCGGATTGGAAATCGCTACCAGGAAACCCTGCAGGAAAAAGCCGCCGCGCGGTTTTTTGGCCGATCCATCCGGGTTCTGGGCTCCCTTGGCGCGGAGCATCTGCACACCCATCCAGATGAGGTAAGCCGCACCTATCAGCCGCACCCATTCGAACCAGTGACCCATGCCGGCGATCAGCGTGTTGAGGCCGATGCCGACGATGGCGATCATGATGGCGAGCCCGGCCTGGGTGCCGGCGACATTGGCCAGCCCGGCGCGCGAGCCATGGCGGATGCTGTTGGCGATGATCAGCGTGACCGTCGGCCCGGGCACCAGGACGATGACGATGCAGGCGACGACATAGGCGGCGTAGAGTTCCAGCGACATGTTTTCCCTCGAACAGGATCGCGCCGACACGCGCGGAGCGCGATCAATGCACGGAGTTGGCGCCGGCGCAAGCGCGCCAGCCGGTGCAGCCCGTCACGTAGCGCCCGCCGGCCAGGGCAGCGTCGCCTCATAGGCGGCGCCGGCCCCGAGTACGGCAAGGTCGCCACGCGGCCGGCCAATCAACTGCATACCCATCGGCCGGCCCTTGCCGTCGAAGCCGACCGGCACGTTGAGCGCCGGACAGCCGCCGAGCGTGGCAAAGGCGGAGACCTGCATCCAGCGATGATAGCTGTCCATCGCGCGCGCGGCGACCTCGCGCGGCCAATGCGTCGAGACCTCAAAGGGGAAGACCTGGGCGGTCGGCAGGACGATCAGGTCGAAGCGCTCGAACAGCGACAGCAGCGTGCGGTGCCACGAGGAACGCCGGACTGAGGCGGCGTGGACCTGGGGTGCGGTAAGGCGCATCGCCTGCTCGACTTCCCAAACCGCTTCCGGCTTCAGCAGCCTGCGTTTTTCCGGATCGTCATAGTGCGTCTTCAGCCCGCAGCCGCTGCTTGCCTGGCGCAACGTCACGAAGGCCTGCCAGAGCGCCTCGAAGTCGACGTCGGGCACCAGCGCTTCGCTGACGAAGGATGCCTCGGCAAAGCGGGTAAGGGCGGCCTCGCACAGATCGATGATCCCGGGTTCCATCGGCAGGTGGCCGCCGAGATCGCCGAGCCAGGCGACGCGGCCGCCGGTGGCTTTCGTGCGCAGACCGTCCAGAAAGGAAGACTGCTTATCATGCGACAATGGCGCCCGCGGATGATAGCCGGCCTGCTCGTCGAGCAGCAGCGCGATGTCGCGTACATTCCGCCCCATCGGCCCTTCGACGCCCATCTGGGCGTGGAAGATATCGATGTCGGGGCCGGCCGGCACCAGCCCTTGCGATGGGCGGAAGCCATAGACGTTGTTGTAGGCCGCCGGATTGCGCAGCGAGCCGCCGAAATCGCTGCCGTCGGCGACCGGCACCATGTCGAGCGCCAGCGCCACCGCCGCGCCGCCGCTCGAGCCGCCGGCAGTGAGCGCCGGATCGAAGGCATTGAGCGTCGGACCGAAGACCGGATTGTAGGTGTTGGAGCCCAGCCCGAATTCCGGAACATTGGTCTTGCCGATGATGATGGCGCCGGCCTTGCGCAGGCGCTCGACGAAGAAGTCGTCCTCTTGGGGGACGAAATCGGCGAAGATCGGCGAGCCGAAGGTTGTTCTTAAGCCCTTGGTCAGGGCCAGGTCCTTGATGGCGATCGGCAGGCCGAACAGCGATCCGGCCGCGCCGCCCCGGGCCAGATGGGCGTCGGCCCTGTCGGCTTCCGCCAGGATATCGGCGCGCTCGCGCAGCGACACGATGGCATTCACCAGCGGGTTCACAGCATCGATGCGGTCGAGAAAGGCGCTGACGACTTCGCGCACCGAGAGATGGCGTTGCCGGATGTCTTCAGCAAGATCGATCGCGGACAAGCGGCAGATGTCGCCGGCCGGCGGCACGGCATGTTTCGTCGACGGACGCATCGCCGTCACCGCGCGGACAAGGCCGCGTCGACGTCCTTCGCCAGCGGAACCGCCGGCTGCGCGCCCGGCTTCAGGCAAGCGAGCGAGCCTGCCGCCGCGGCGCGCGTGAGCGCCTGTTCGAGCGAAAGGCCGGACGACAGGCCGGCGCCGAAGTAGCCGCAAAAGGTGTCGCCCGCGCCGACCGTGTCGACCGGGGTTATTTTCAGTGCCGGGACGGTGAGGAAATGGTCGGGAGTGGCGGCCAGGACGCCGTCACCGCCGAGCGTCACGACGATGGCGCGGCCTGTCTTTTGGGAATAGTCGCGCATCCGCGCCTGCCGGTCGCGGCCGGTGAGCGCCAGCGCCTCGCCATAGAGGTCGAACTCGGTCTCGTTGGCGACGGCGTAGTCGGCCTTGCCGAGAAAGCCTGCAGCCTCGGGGCGGAAAGGCGCGGTGTTGAGCACGCTGACGGCCCCCGCCGCGCGGGCTGCATCCAGCGCCGCTTCGACCGTCGGCAGCGGGATCTCGTGCTGCAAAAGCACGACATCGCCCTTTTTCAGATACGCCTTGGCGATGTCGCCGGGCAGTACCGAATCGTTCGCGCCCGGCACGACGGCGATCACATTCTCGCCGTCGGCGCCGACCAGGATGAGCGCTGTGCCGGTGGAGGCGAAGCTCTCGCCGACGCCGGAAAGATCGACGCCGCCGGCCTTCAGCAGCGCCAGCGCTTCGGCGGCAAAACTGTCCTTGCCGACGGCGCCGACCATGCGCACCTCAGCGCCGGCGCGGGCGGCGGCCAGCGCCTGGTTGGCGCCTTTGCCGCCGGGAGCGGTGGCAAAGCCGGAGCCGCGGACCGTCTCGCCGGGTTCAGGCAAACGGTCGACATTGGCGATCAGGTCGAGGTTGATCGAGCCGATGATGATGATCAAGAAACGCCTCCTGCCGGAGCGGGCGAGCCTTCGATCGAAGCCCGATGCGCGCCCCAACTCCTTGCTTTTACGCAATTGGTTGCCCGCGAGGCTAGCCGCAAAGAGGGCCGGTTGCCAGATCATGCCGCATAATGCGTGCCGCTGGCCCACAGCATCATTCGCAGCGCAGGGTGACAATGCCCTGGTAACTGCCCGCCGGGAAGATGCCGGGCGATTTCGTCGCTGTGAGATCGATCTGGACGGAGTGGGTTCCGTTGGTGACGCGCTGCGGCGAACTGCCGGGAATATCGAGCGCCGATCCGTCGAGGCGGAACACGGAGGTAAAGGTGACATTGGTGTCGCCGCCGCTCGGCGCGGTCGTGAAGGCGATCGGCGCCGGTGCCGAGACGGAAAAGCAGTCGAGCAGGTTGAGCAAGGTGCAGAGCAGCGAGCTTGCGGTGACGGTGGCGGTGGCGCTCGATCCGCCTGCCTGCTTGGAGCCGAATGTGTTGATCGCCGGATTCGCCGTCATCGTCCCCGAACTGGCGATCATGATGGTGCAGGTGCCGATGACTGCGGCTTGCGCGGGCAGGGCGAAAGCGGCGAGCGCGGCAGCGGCAAGCAGCGGGCGGCTAGTTCTTCTTCTTTTTTCTGACACCGTCGGTTCCGCCTCTGATGCTCCAGCCCTCATTGGTCCATGCGGGCGACGCGCCGGATGGGGCCGCAGCGGCTACGCTGCCTGTCTGGCCGTCCGGGGACAGCCCCATCTTCAGAAGCCGCAACTCCATTTGCAGGCGCTCGACTCGGGCTCATACAGGCGGCTGCAGTCCAGACGCTTGGGCGTACGGCCTATCGGGACGACGACACGGCCGTAGGTGGCCACGTCGCCGTTCGACTGGCTGCTGCTGTTGCCCCGTATCACGCCGACATCCAGATAGGCGCCGCTGCCTGAAACGGCCGAGCGGCAGGTCGTGCCGTCGCTGGCATGAACCTCGTCCTGGCCCTGCGGCAAAGTGACGCCGGGCAAGGTGAAGCCCGTCTGGTTCTGGTTCAGGTTCAGGATGTCCTCGGCAAACCCCTGACTTACGACCGCCAAGGCGGGCAGCAGGGAGAGGGTCAGAACCTGCGATGTCCGAAGAACTTTCCGCATATCTGCGCCCTTATCTGCGTCTGCTCGCCCGGAAAGGGGATACTCTCGGTACAGATACGCACTTTGCGATCGGTCGCGCCGTCGAACGGGACGACCACGAGGACTGGACGCGACGCTTGCCCGGCCAGCAGGAAGGCCTTTGGGGTGATTTGTGCATCGACGGGCCGAAAATCCTGGTCGTAGACATGGACCTCGACCCGGATGCGCCGGTCGTAAGGGTTGCCCGGGAAGACCCTGACGGCGAAGGCATCGGCGAAGGCTCTCACCTCGCCGCGCATCGGCGTCATCGACTGCGCCGTCGCGGCATTGGGGGCAAGGGTTGCTGCCAACGCCGCTATGAAGATCCAAAGCTTTGTCACCGACCGCTCCATTCGCGAGGGACTTATTCGCAGCGCACCGTAACGGTCGCCTGGTAGCCGCCGGCCGAAAAGCGGTTGGTGCCGCTCTTGGTGCCGGTAAGGTTGATTGCGGCCGTCGACGTGCCGGGCACGGTGAGCGCCGTTGCCGTGCCGGTTTCGGCAATCGTCTGCGCGCCGGAAGTGGCGAAAGTCGGTGTCCAGGTGGTGGCTGTGACATCGCTCGCCGGCACGGTGGTGACGGTCACCGGATCGACGCTCAACGAAACGCCGCCCGTGGTGTCGACCTGGACGCTGCCAGCCGCGCCGCCGGCATTGTGGGAGCTCAGCGATTGCAGGTTGCTGCTGACGGTCATGGTGCCGTTGGCGTTGACCGTCAGCGTGCAGGTGGCGGTAATGGTGCCGTTGAACAGCACATTTCCGGTGGCGGCCGATGCCGTCTGACCAGTGCAGGCGGCCAGCAGGCCGGCGGCCATTGCGGCGCGCAGGAATTTCATCGAGACCCCTCTTTCGAGCCGAATGGCCCAACTTAGGGGTATCATCTCTTTATCTTGGTTAATTTAGCGTTACCTGGAATTATGAGATCAAGCAACTTTCAATACAACCGGCGAAACCATCGGTTGTCTCCGGTTGTATTGCTACGGTAGTCTACGATTTTTGTTTCGATTATACTTATTAATACTGAGATCAACGGTTTTTCGCAACCGTCTCGCGAAAAATCGAGGTTTCAGGCCACCTGGCCCGCTTCCCAGCCGAGGATGGCACGCTTGCGCGTCAGGCCCCAGTGATAGCCGGTGAGCGCGCCGGACTTGCCCAGCGCGCGATGGCAGGGCACCACGAAGGACATCGGGTTGGCGCCCACTGCCGCACCCACGGCCCGGCTGGCGCTCGGCGCGCCGATGCTCGCCGCGATCGAGGAATAGGTGCAGGCCCTGCCCATCGGGATGCGCAGCAGCGCCTCCCAGACGCGCAACTGGAAATCGGTGCCGATCATCACCACGCGCAGCGGCTGGTCGGCGCGCCATTTTGTCGGATCGAAGACGCGCGCCGCATAGGGCTGGGTGGCCGACATATCCTCGACATAGGAAGCGTTCGGCCAGCGGCCGGACATGTCGGCGAAGGCAGCCCGCTCGCCGCCGGCGTCGCAGAAGGCGAGGCCGGCAAGGCCGCGGTCGGTGACCATGATCAGGGCGATGCCGAACGGCGAGATATGGTAGCCGTAACGGATGGTGAGGCCGGCGCCGCGGGTCTTGTAGTCGCCGGGCGACATCGCCTCATGGGTGACGAAAAGGTCGTGCAGCCGGCCGGGGCCCGACATGCCGAGCTCGAACGAGGTTTCCAGCAGCGGCATACCGGAATCGAGCAGCCTGCGCGCATGGTCGAGGGTTACCGCCTGCAGGAAGGCCTTGGGCGACAGGCCGGCCCAGCGCGTGAACAGTTTCTGCAGGCCCGTCGGCGTCTCGCCGACCGCCTCGGCCAGAACCTCCAGCGAGGGCTGGTCGCGATAGTCGAGGCTGATCTTCTCGATGGCGCGGCGCACGATTTCGTAGTCGCTGCCAAGGGGCGTGATGTCGTTCTGCAGGATCGCTGACGGTTGCATCCGGGTATTCATGGTCATCTGGGCGTTCATGGCAATATCTCCCATGGCAATATCTGCTCGACCGCGAATATCGGTCTTCCCCCGCTTTGCCACCACCCGAAACTTGCCTTCCTCCGGCCCTTACCCAGATCGAGCTCGCTTCGAACCGAAGGGGCGATGACGGCCGGCGAACAGACAGATTTGACCGGGGTAAGGGAGACCTTGCTGATGACGCAAAGGCGCCGGAGCGCCGTGCCTGTTCAACGCGCCCTGGCGGTCGCCAGTGCGCGCGAAAAGGCAGCAGCAAAGCTTTCGCGGGAGGCGGGATCCAGGAAAGTCCCGATCGAAACGCTTTCGCCTTGCGCCTCGACGGCCATTTTGGTGATGCCGATCTCGGCATGGCGGGCGATCGAAAACCGGGTCCAGAACGGGTTGAAGCGATGATCCTCGAAGTGGCCCGAGGGCGCAGTTTTGCGGATGTCGAGGCTGGTGCGCGAGACCGATATTTCCTCGCGGGCGCGGGCCGCCCGGTAATTGACGCGGAAGGCGATGTAAACCGCGACCACGTCCAGCCCGAAGAAACCGAAAACCGGCCATGCGCCATGCCTCAGGAAGATCGCGCCTGTGCCCGCCCAGCCGAAAATCAGCGCGCCCATCAATATCAGAAAGCCGGTCCGACCGAGGGAGCGATGCGGCGTGAGCAGGGCCTGGAAGAACGGCTTGTCGGCTTCGAACGAGGCGTTTGTGTCGCTCATGGGGAGATATTATAGGAAGGGAATGGCGCCGCCCAAGTCCAAAAACTCCTTCCCCGTCAAAAAGCCGTCTGCCTCCGCCTCAGGCGGCAGTGCGAAAGCAAAGACGCCGTCCCGGAAGGGCGGGCTGCGCTCGCTCTACACGCCCGCCGAGGTGCATGAGATTTTCCGGCGTTTTTCCGTGCAGCGGCCCGAGCCGAAGGGCGAGCTCGACTATGTCAATCCCTTCACGCTGCTGATCGCCGTCGTGCTGTCGGCGCAGGCGACCGATGCCGGCGTCAACAAGGCGACGAAGCCGCTGTTTTCGGTGGCCAATACACCGCAGAAGATGCTGGTGCTCGGCGAGGCCAAGGTCGGCGACTACATCCGCACCATCGGGCTGTGGCGCAACAAGGCCAAGAACGTGATCGCGCTCTCGAAGGCGCTGATCGACGACCATGCCGGCAAGGTGCCGGAAGATCGGGACGAGCTGGTCAAGCTGCCGGGCGTGGGACGCAAGACCGCCAATGTCGTGCTCAACGTTGCCTTCGGCCAGCACACGATGGCGGTGGACACGCATATCTTCCGGATCGGCAATCGGATTGGGTTGGCGCCCGGCAAAACGCCGGAACAGGTCGAGCAGGGGCTGCTGAAGGTTATCCCCGCCGAATACATGCGGCACGCCCATCACTGGCTGATCCTGCATGGCCGCTATGTCTGCAAGGCGCGCAAGCCGGACTGCCCGGCCTGTGTGATCGCCGACATCTGCAAGTCGAAGGAAAAGACCACCGACCTGCCGGCGCCGCTTATCGAGCTCGCGCCGCTCGACGAAACTGAGGACCGATCGATTGGTGTTAGCTCGTCAGAGTGTAGCGGATAGTGCCAGCCGATGGCGCCTGCGGCCAAAACGCCAAATTGAAAAATTGCTACTGAATTCAATGACTTAATTCTCCTCCACAAACACTTCTTCACGCTTCTTCTTGACGGCGGGCAGGAAGACTATGACGAGCACGGCGAGCGCGATGAAGAGCAGGCTGGCGCTGATCGGTCTCGTCACGAAGGTGCTCGGGTCGCCGCGCGACAGAATCATGGCGCGACGCAAGTTTTCCTCAAGCAACGGGCCGAGCACGAAGCCGAGCAGCAGTGGCGCGGGTTCGCAGCGCAGCTTGGTCAGGAGGTAGCCGAGCAAGCCAAAGAAGGCGACGGCGTAGAGGTCGTAAACATTGGTGTTGACGCTGTAGACGCCGATCGAGCAGAACGCCATGATGATCGGGAACAGCACGTAGTAGGGGATCGTAAGGAGCTTCACCCAAAGCCCTATCAGCGGCAGGTTGAGGACGATCAGCATCAGGTTGCCGATCCACATTGAGGCGATGATGCCCCAAAACAGCTCCGGCTGTTCGGTCGCGACATTGGGGCCGGGCACGATGCCCTGGATGATCATCGCGCCGATCATCAGCGCCATTACCGGATTGGCCGGAATGCCAAGCGTCAGCATGGGGATGAAGGAGGTCTGCGCGCCGGCATTGTTGGCCGATTCCGGCCCAGCGACGCCTTCGATGGCGCCCTTGCCGAATTGCCCCGGGTTTTTCGATACGCGCTTTTCGACCGTGTAGGAGGCAAAGGCTGCAAGGATCGCGCCGCCTCCCGGCAGGATGCCGAGCGCCGAACCAATGATCGTTCCGCGCACGATGGGCGCGGCCATGCGCCGAAAATCCTCGCGGGTGGGCATGAGGCCGGAGACTCTTCGGATCAGCACGGAGCGCTCGTGCTCGTTCTCGAGGTTGCGCAGGATCTCGGCGACGCCGAAGACGCCGACCGCCACCGCGACGAAATTCAGCCCGTCGGCATATTGGGTGATGCCGAGCGTGAAGCGCGGCGTGCCGGTATAGATGTCGGTGCCGACAATGCCGAGCAGCAGGCCGAGCACAACCATGGCCAGCGCCTTGACTATCGAGCCGTGGGCGAGCGCGATGGACGAGACGAGGCCGACGATCATCAGCGAAAAATACTCGGCCGCGCCGAATTCTAGCGCCATCGCCGTCAGCGGCGGAGCAAAGATGGCGACCAGGAAGGTCGACACCGTGCCGGCAAAGAACGAGCCTATCGCCGCGATCGCGAGTGCCGCTCCGGCGCGGCCGTTCTTGGCCATCTGATAGCCGTCGATTGCGGTGACGGCTGACGAGGATTCGCCGGGCATATTGATGAGAATGGCGGTGGTGGAGCCGCCATATTGCGCGCCGTAATAGATGCCGGCGAGCATGATGAGAGAGGAAACCGGGTCGCCTATCTGGAACGTAATCGGCAAGAGCATGGCGATGGTTGCGGTGGCGCCGATGCCGGGCAGGACGCCGATCAGCGTGCCGAGAAGGACGCCGATCAGACAGAAACCGAGATTTGTCAGCGATGTCGCCGTCGAAAAGCCGAGCGCCAAGTTGGCGAGGAGTTCCAAGGTCACCTCCTCACAATGGCAGCCACGGGCCAAAGCGCTGGAACGGCAGGCCGAGTGCGTAGCTGAAGACGAGTGAGGCAAACAGCGTCAGGCCGGCCGACAACACGAGCGCGGTCAGCGGTTTCATGCGGGCGCTGGCAAACGATGCGACCAGCGCCGTCAGGAAGATCGACGGGATGAAGCCGAGGCCGCGCACCGTCAGGCCGAAGAAGATCGGAGCGGGGAGGATGAGCAGCATGCCGCGCCACGCAATGTGGCCGATCGCCTCGCTCTCGAAGCGCACTGCCTGGACGAGGATGACAACGCCAAGCAGGAGCAGCACGATCGCCAGGACCAGCGGGAAATAGCCCGGTCCCATGCGGAAGGCGGTGCCGATTTCGAGGCCGAGCGACTGCAGCGCGAAAAATGCGCCGAAGGCGATGAACAGCGCGGCGCATATGCCGTTGGTCGTGTCGATTGCGAAAGGCTTCATCACGTTTCCTCTCAGGTGCGCACCCGGGGCGCCGTTCAATGCAGAAGCGGGGCCGAAGCAAAAACGGGGCGCTGATGGCGCCCCGTCCAAAACCTCAGTCGGCGTACTGGCCGGCGGCTTCGATGATCGGCTTCCAGCGCCCGATCTCGCTTTCCAGCTTGGCCTTCAGCGCCGCCGGTGTCGCGTCGGCTTCGGGTGACGGCTTGGTGCCGAGTTCGGCGAAGCGGGCGGCGACGTTCTGGTCCTTCAGCGCGACCTGCAGCGATTTCGACAGGCGTTCGGTGATCTCGGCCGGCGTACCCTTTGGTGCGTAGAGGCCGTGCCAGATGCTGACCTGCACCTCGGGAAGGCCGCCTTCCGTCGTCGTCGGAACGTCCGGCAGCACATCGAGGCGTTCCGGCGAGGTGACGGCATAGGCCTTGATCGTGCCGCCCTGGATCTGCTTGGTGGTGTTGGTCGTCTGGTCGCACATGATGTCGACCTGGCCGCCAAGAAGATCGGTCATGGCCGGGCCGGTGCCCTTGTAGGGCACGGTGACCAGCGGCGTACCGATGGCGCTCATGAACAGCATGCCGCACAAATGCGAGGCCGCACCGATCCCGGCATTGGCGACGGTGATCGTATCCTTGTTGGCCTTGGCGTACTCGACCAGTCCCTTCAGATCGGTCGGCTCAAGGTCCTTGCGGCCGACGACGGTCATTGGCACCTCGGTGACGAGGCCGATATATTCGAAGGCGTTGAGCGTGTCGTATGCAAGCTTTCTGTAAAGCGTCGCGCTGGTCGCCATGCCGATGTGGTGGAGGAGCAGCGTATAACCGTCCGGGTCAGCCTTCGCGACGCGGCCCGCGCCCAGCGTGCCGCCGGCACCGCCGACATTCTCGACAATGACCTGCTGGCCGAGATCCTTCGACATGGCTTCGGCGATCAGGCGTGTGACCGTGTCGGTCGGGCCGCCGGCCGCAAACGGCACCACAACGGTGATGGTACGTTCCGGATAGGTCTGCGCGCCCGCGGCGAACGGATAAAGCGTGACGGCCGCTGCGGCAGCCAGAGCGGCGACAAATTTTCTCATTGTGACTTCCTCCCAGAGTATGAATCTCCAGCCACTGCGCGAAATTCCTCTCGCCGACGGCTGTGGATAGAATAACAATTAGTGCAGGCTAGCAGATTGCAATCGGACTCAAACGGCAAACCGCGATTATCTACAAATCACCCGCAAGATGGATGGAAAAGATCTGGGTCGGAGGATGGATTGCGGGATGCCAGATGGTCGACATCTGGGGACGCTGCGTTGGCGAATGCCGGTTGCTGCCCGATCCCTGCTCTTCCTCGGTTCTATTCTAGTAACCGTAGCCGCGCGCCATCGCCGCGGCAAACACCGGGATGAGCAGGAAGATGAAGCCCTCGGCGCGGACATAGTTCTTCACCGAGGCCAGTTCCGCCGCCGGGACTGAGAAGGATTGATTGCCGCTCGCCTGCCTGCTCCAGGAGACGAAGCGCACGGTCGGGATGATCGACAGCAGCCCGACGATGATGAAGGCCATCATCTTTGCCCAGAACACCCAGTTGTAGACGTAGAACTCCCAGCCCTTCAGGCCGAAGAACACCCGGCAGACGCCGATGATGACGATCAGCGCGGCGATGAGGCCGTAGTGGCGGTCGATACCGACAAGGCGCTTGAGCGTCGTCGCCCCCAACTCGCCGCGCACCAGCACAAATTCGGCTCCGATGATGCCGGCCAGCGAGAACACCAGAAGATGGTGGGCGATCGCCAGCAAAAGGTCGGTGGTGTCCATCGTCTTTCCTCGTGTTCAGACGGCGCCGCGAGACATGGCTGAATCAGTTTCGCCCGAAGAGTAGCATCGTCAGTCGAGAATCCCAGACACGCCGAAAATGTCAGCCGGTGGACGATAGTCGACCGCGCTCGTTCCTTCGAATCGCTGGAGGATGACACGGGGCAATCCTGGCCCTTGCCCGAACGCACCGGTTTGCTAGCGCTGCCGCCTTGATGGAGGGGACTGCGATGAGCGTTGCAAGGGAAGCCGGTGTGCCGATCCTCGAGACGGCGCGGACGGTCCTGCGGCCGCACCGGCTCGACGATTTCGAAACCTATGTCGCGATGTGGGCGGACCCGGGGGTCACCCGCTTCATCGGCGGCAAGCCGCGCACCCGCGAGGAAAGCTGGATGCGCTTCCTGCGCCATGCCGGGCTGTGGTCGCTGCTTGGCTATGGATTCTGGGCTATCGAGGACAAGGCGACCGGCCGCTTCATCGGCGAGGCCGGGTTCCATGATCTGAAGCGCGAGATCGAGCCCTCGATCGAAGGCGTGCCGGAAGCCGGCTGGGCCTTAGCTTCGGGTGCGCATGGCCAGGGGCTTGCAAGCGAAGTCGTCGGGCGCATCGTCGCCTGGGGTGACGAGGCGTTCGGGCGAGCCAGGACCGTCTGCATCATCGATCCCGAAAACGGCGCCTCGCTCAAGGTCGCAGATAAGAACGGCTATCGCGAAATCCTGCGGACCACCTATCACGAGAAGCAGACGATCCTGCTGGAGCGGTGGGCAGGAGGGGCGACAGCCTAGAGGGCAAATGCGGGTTCCTACGCTTCCGGTCCCGACGCCCCTCTCGGATCAGCGTTTGGCCTTGGACCTGTTCAGGGCCATCGCTGCACGCACGAGAGCCTTGAACGCTTGTTGGTCGATCTCCTCGCCTTCGCGAAAATCGATGGCGCGCCTTGTCTTGCCTTCGAGGCTGGAGTTGAAGAGGCGTGAGGGATCCGGCAGAGCCGCGCCCTTGGCGAAGGTCAGCTTGACGACGGCCTTGTAGGTCTCGCCGGTGCAGATCATTCCGGCGTCCTCCCAGACCGGCACGCCGCGCCACTTCCATTCCTCGGTGACGTCCGGATCGGCCTCCTTGATCAGGGCGCGCAACCGGCCGAGCATCTCGCCCCGCCAATCGCCCAATTCCGCGATACGGCCATCGATCAGCTCGGAAGGAGATTTGCTTTCCTGCACGCCGCTTTTCTCCATATGTCTCCTCCTTCAACACCCGATAGACGGATCGCCATGATGCCTCGTCAGGCGAACCGTGCTTGATCGATAATGCGCTTACATTCGTTCGCCAGGCAATTGACTTGCCTGTTTCACCCAGGAGACGAATTGCGCTTCGTCGAGCTGGTCGTCCTCATGGATGTGAAAATAGCGCGTGTCCTTGCTCTTGGATTCGCCGGGCGGCACCGGCTTCAGCGACATGCCGCGAAAGAAGGCCACCTTGACGTAATTGGTGAAGCAGTGAATGCCGAGAAACCAGCCTTCGCCGTCCATGCCGTAAAACGGCGAGTTCCATTTGACGGCCTTCTGCACGTCGGGAACGGCCTGCATGATGAGTTGGTCGAGCCGGCGGCCTACCTCGCTCTTCCAGCCCGGCATCGCCGCGATATAGGCCTGCACGGGAGCGTCACCATAACCCTTGGCGATCTGCGGGTTGCCGCCCGAAAGCAGGACGGGCTTTTCCCCCGACGGCCTGGTCCCACCCTTCGTAGCGTTCGCCTTCGCCATCAGGCCGGTCCGGCGCGCTCGCGCGCCGGCTCACCGCGCCACCTTGCGGCATAGGGCAGGACGAACATGTAGAGGCCGCTGAACAACAGCAGGAAAAGCGGCAGGAGCGGCGAATAGACCACCCAGGCGGGCGGCTCGCCCAATGCCATGGCGACGAAGTTGGCGATGACGGTCACGGTAAAGATGATCGACAGCCAGCGATGCAACTGCCTGATCCACTTGCTCCAGTCCAATGCTTCCTCCTTTGCAAAAACGAAAGAAACGTCGGCCCTACCGGCGCGCCAGCTGCGTGATCTGGATGAGATTGCCGCAGGTGTCGTTGAGCTGCGCGATGGTCGAGCCGGTGACCTCGGTGGGGGTCATGGCGAAGCTGCCGCCATTGGCCGTGATGCGCTCATGGTCGCCCTTGATGTCGTCGGTGAACAGCATGAGCGCCGGCTGGCCTTGCTTGAAGATGGCCTGCTGGTAGGTCCTGGCCGCCGGATTGTCGTTCAGCGCCAGCTGCAGCTCGGTGCCTTCCGGATCGTCGGGCGGGGCGACCGTTAGCCAGCGAAACGGCCCATTGGTGAAATCGGCTTTTTTGGTGAAGCCCAGCACGTCCGTATAGAAGCCAAGAGCCTTCTCCTGGTCGTCGACATAGACGCTTGTCAGCTTGATCTTCATTTGCATGTCTCCATTGCTCACGCCTGCGCGGCGCCGCCTCAACAGATCTTGTCTGTTTTGAATCTTCGACAGACTTCAATCGATCCGCGAAAGCACCTGCTCCAAGGCCGCAAAGAACCTGGGCCAGCCAACGGTGGCACCCCGGAAATACGGCTCCTGGTCAGTCCGGAAGCCCGTCTGCTCCATGCGCAGGCGAGTGCCGGCGCGGGTCGGGGTGAGCGTCCAGGTGACGACGCTCTCCAGATCCTTGGTGTCCCATGTGTAGGAGAGCGTTTTGTTTGGCTGGACTGTCTGGACCTGGCACTCGACACCGCCCCAGTCCGCGCTCAGTTCGAAACGGTGGTCTACGACCGGCTTGAAGTTGTTCTTCATCAGCCACTCCTCGATGAGATGCGGTTGGGTCAATGCCCGCCAGATCTTTTCCGGCGGATAGGGAATCTCGCGCTCGACGACGACGCAGCGCGTTCCGGCCGGCATATCGTTCATTGATCCATCCTCTTCAGCAGATCCTCGAGATCATCGAACCGGCTCTCCCAGAACCCGGCCATCTCGCGTGTCCAGTCGATCAGCGGCGCGAGCGCGCCAAGCTGCGCGCTATAGTGGGTCTGCCGGCCCTCCTGGCGGTCGCGCACCAGTCCGGCTTGCCTGAGCAGGCCGAGATGTTTCGACACCGCCGGCTGCGAGACACCGGCCTCAGCCGTCAGCGCGCCGACCGTCTGCTCGCCTTGCCGGCACAGACGCTCGAAGATGGCGCGCCTTGTCGGATCGGCAAGCGTCCGGAAGAGCATATCGTGTGCGTTCGTCATCTGGACCGATAACTCAATGGCTATTGATTGACGTATAACCAGTGAGATATATGTGAGTCAAGCAGAAGCCTAGAGCGACGGAAGCTTAGGAGCGGGCTCGTCACGGTCTCCTTGCGGACGCCGTCCCCAACCTCAGCCTCCGGTCAGCGCTTCCAGAAATCGCGGTGCGATGCGAGCAGCTCGTCCGCGACTTCGGGGAAAGGGCCAAACACCTCAATCTTTTTCTGGCCGGAGTCGAGGACTGCGCGCGAAGAAAGGCTCATCGTCGGATTCGCCGCGTGATCCCCGGTGAGCGCCAGAAGCTTGGTCTCCTCGAAGCCGTAGACCAGCCGGCCTATATTGGCCCAGTAGAGCGTTCCGGTGCACATAGCGCAGGGCTCGCCGGTTGAGACCAGCGTGCAAGTCCAGAGAAACTCCGGCGAATAGGCGGCCGCCGCGCGTCGCGCAAGTTCGGTTTCGGCGTGATGCACGGTGTCGATATTACCTTGGCGCATCAGGATCGCGTCGTCGGGGCCGACCAGCACCGCACCGAAAGGATGATGCCCGTGCGCCGCCGCCTCGCGCGCCGCGGCGTCGGCGGATCGGAGGTGGGCGAGCATCTGATCGCGGGTCATGGCAAAACCCCTGTCACGCCGCCATCCACCCGATGAACGGCCCTTCGAGCCGAAATTGGTGCCAAGGGACGCGATTGGCAAGAGCTAACCGTCGCGTGAGCGTCGACCTGCTCCAACCTCGGCGACGTTGGCATGGTGCGTGCCGGATACTCCAATCTGATCCTCGCCAAAACGCGCCTCCGTCGCGGGTTTCGGCGGCATGTCGAGGCCTGCCGCATCCAGCATGGATGCGTCTTCGCCAAAAGCACGGGTGGCGCGCGCGGCTGCTTCGAGCAGCGGGCGCTTCATGCGCATGAGGAAGTTCGCGTCGACCCGGGTGTTCGGACCGGCGAGCGTGAGCGCGCCGAGCAGTGTCCGTCCCGGCCCGAAGACAGGGGCGGAGATGCCGGCCGTCTGCGGATCGCGGTCACCGATCGAAATGTAAGTATAGGTTTTCCGGATCGTCTCGTAAGGCTCCCCTTGCTCTCCCGAGAAGGCGGCCAGCACCCGGCCGCCGGAGCCCACCAGCAAAGGCAGGACATCACCTTCCCGGATCGTGTAGCGGATCGGGTGCTTGGACTCGACCCGGTAGAGACAGGTGCGCACGTCGCCCGAGCGGACGTAGAAGGCGACGCTTTCCCAACTCCGCTCGGAGAGATCGCGCATGATCGGCAGCAGGATATCCATCGCCACGACCGAGCGCTGGTAAAGCGCGCCAAGCCTGAAGGTCGCCGGTCCGATGCGATAGCGTCCGTCCTCCAGGCGCTCCAGCAATTGCCCGCGCATCAGCGAGTTGGCCAACCTGAGGATCGTGCTCTTATAGAGGCCGGTGCGGGCCGCGATTTCGGCGAGGCCGAGCGACCGGTCGGCGATGGTGAACGCGTCGAGGATGGCGATTGCCCGGTCGAGCGCGGCAACGCCGTCGGCCGGGACCCCGCTTGGAGGAAGGTCTGTCATTGCGGTGACGATTTCATCGTGGTCGCCCATCCGGGAATGACCCTGGACATGCGGATTTAGTCCGATCCGATGCGTTCTGTCCAGCAGAATGGCATTCGCGTTGACAGAACGCGGTAACAAATGCTTGAACTCGAACGCGGGTCTTAATTCAGGCCACGTCTTGGCAGGCACCGGAGGAGGTGTCGTGATTTGGAGGAATCCCATGCTGAACAGACGCAGATTCTTGACGACCACCGCCGCCGGCTTCGCGGCCTTGCATTTCGCACCCGCCTTCGCGCAGGACGCCCCGCAAATCCAGATCTTCGTGCCGGCGGCACCCGGCGGCGGCTGGGACCAGACTGCGCGCACAATCGATCAGGTGCTGCGCTCCGAAAAGCTGATCTCGGGCTCGCAGATCACCAATGTCGGGGGCGCCGGCGGCACGGTCGGCCTGCCGCAATTCGTCAACCAGTGGAAGGGCAAGGGCAATGCGCTGATGGTTGCCGGCATGGTCATGGTTGGTGCCATTATCGCCAACAAGGCCGCCAACAATCTCACCGAAGTGACGCCGATCGCGCGCCTCACCGGCGAGTTCGAGGCGCTGGTGGTACCGGCAGCCTCGCCGTTCAAGACGGCTAATGATTTCGTCGCCGCGCTGAAGGCGGATCCGACGAAGGTTCCGGTGGCCGGCGGTTCGGCCGGCGGTTCCGACCACATCCTGTTCGGCCTGATCGCCAAGACGGTCGGCGTGCCTGCCGCAAACCTGTCCTATGTGCCTTTCGCCGGCGGCGGCGAGGCGCTATCGGCGCTGCTCGGCAACCAGGTCGCGGCCGGCATTTCCGGCTATGGCGAATTCTCCGAGCAGGTGAAGGCGGGCGCGCTCAGGCTGCTGGCGATCTCGTCGGACAAGCGCCAGGAAGGCATCGACGCGCCGACATTGAAAGAGGCAGGCATCGACGTCGAATTGTTCAACTGGCGCGGCGTCTTCGCACCGCCCGGCGTTTCCGATGAAGACAAGGCGGCGATGATCAAGATGGTCGAGACCATGGCGAAGAGCGAGGCCTGGGCGACCGAGTGCAAAAACCGCAACTGGACGCCGATTCTGCTCACCGGCGACGATTATGCCAAGTTCGTCGCCGAGGACACGACCCGCATCGGCGCGATCCTCAAGGATCTCGGCCTCGCCTGATCCGCTCCTGCCTGATCTCGAAGGACGCGGCATCGCCTCCTTCGAGACAGCGAACATGCAACGGTTCAGGAATGAAACTGCGGCGAAGCCGGCAGTGGGAGGCCGGCCTTCCGGGGAGGAGATCATGAGCACCAGCGACCAGCAGGCGTCACCGCCGCGCCTTGCCATACCCGAATTGCTGATCGGCGTCGGGCTTCTTGCCTGCGCCGGGGCCGTTGCCTGGCAGACCCTGGCGATCCCGGTGTCGCCGCTCTATTCCAAGGTCGGCCCGAAGGTCTTCCCCTACATCACGATGGCCGGCATGGTGATCCTGTCGCTGCTGCTCATCCTTGCCGCTGTTCGCGGCGGCTGGCAGCCGGACGAGGAAAAGGAGACGCCGACCGACTGGAAGTCGATGGGTTTCGTGGTAGCGGGGCTCGTTGCCAATCTCGTGCTCATCCAGCCGCTCGGCTTCACAGCCGCCTCGGTGATCATGTTCGTGCTGGTCTGCTTCGGCTTCGGCAGCCGGCATCCGCTGCGCGATGCGCTGCTTGGCCTGGTCTTGGCGCTGGCGGCCTATTTCGGATTCGCCAGAGCACTCGGCGTCAACATTGGGGCCGGCCTGATCGAGAACCAGCTCAACGCGTTGATCAACGCCCTCTTCGGCATGGGAAAGGGCTGAGGACGATGGACACGCTCGGTTATCTCGCGCACGGATTTGCGGTCGCCTTCACGCCGACCAATCTCTTGTGGTGTCTGCTCGGCACGACGCTCGGAACCGCGATCGGCGTGCTGCCCGGCCTCGGGCCGGCGCTGACCATCGCGCTGCTTTTGCCGATCACCTACCAGGTGGCGCCGGAAGCTTCCTTCATCCTGTTTGCCGGCATCTATTACGGCGCCATGTATGGCGGTTCGACGACGTCGATCCTGCTCAATACACCGGGCGAAAGCGCCACCATCGTCACCGCGCTCGAGGGCAACCGGATGGCGCGTTCGGGCCGCGGGGGCGCGGCGCTTGCGACTTCCGCGCTCGGCTCGTTCGTCGCCGGGACCATCGGCACGCTGGGCGTCGCCTTCCTGGCGCCGATCGTGGTGAAGTTCGCGCTCGCTTTCGGGCCGGCCGAATATTTCTCGCTGATGGTGCTCGCTTTCATCACCGTTTCGGCGGTTCTCGGCTCGTCCTCTGTGCGGGGGCTTACCAGCCTGTTCGTCGGCTTCGTCATCGGCATGATCGGCGTCGACCTGCAAACCGGGCAGCCGCGCTTCACCTTCGGCATGGGCGAGTTGCTCGACGGCGTCGACGTCATCGTCGTCGCGGTCGGCCTCTTTGCGGTCGGCGAGACGCTCTACATGGCCTCGCGCCGCTATGCCGGCAAGGACGAGATCGTGCCGCTGAAGGGCTCGCTCTACATGACGGCTTCCGAATGGGCGCGCTCGTGGAAGCCGTGGCTCAGGGGCGCGGCGATCGGCTTCCCGATCGGCGCTATGCCGGCCGGCGGCGCCGAGATCCCGACCTTTCTCTCCTATGCGATCGAGAAGAAGCTGTCGAAGCACAAGGAGGAGTTCGGCACGGTCGGCGCCATCGAGGGCGTCGCCGGGCCGGAGGCTGCCAACAACGCGTCGGCTGCCGGCGTGCTGGTGCCGATGCTGACGCTTGGCCTGCCGACCTCGGCGACGGCGGCGATCATGCTGTCGGCCTTCCAGAGCTACGGCATCAATCCCGGGCCGTTGCTGTTGACGACGCAGGCCAATCTCGTCTGGGGCCTGATCGCCAGCCTGTTCATCGCCAACGTCATCCTGGTCATCCTCAACCTGCCGCTGATCGGCCTGTGGGTGCGCTTGCTCAAGATCCCGGCGCCGCAGCTCTATGCCGGCATCCTGGTGTTCGCCACCGTCGGCACCTACGGCATCTCGCAGTCGCCGATCGATCTCATCATCCTCTACCTGCTGGGCGCGGCTGGCTTCCTGATGCGCCGCTTCGACTTTCCGACGGCGCCGGTCATCATCGGCATGATCCTCGGGCCTCTGGCCGAGACGCAGTTCCGCCGCGCGATGACGATCGCCAATGGCGACTGGACGGTGTTCTATAGGCACCCGCTCTCGCTGACGCTTCTCACGCTCGCCTTCATCGGTCTGGTCGGCCCGCATATCTGGGCCTGGATCGAACACCGGCGCAGGCGCGGACCAGAGCATGTGCCTGGCGATGCCTGACCGATGTGAAGCATCATGACAGACCTGCTTTCCGGCATCCGCATCCTCGACCTCACCAATGTGCTGGCAGGTCCTTACTGCGCCTACCAGCTGGCGCTGCTCGGCGCCGACGTCATCAAGGTCGAGGCGCCGCCGGGCGGCGATTTGGCGCGCCAGCTCGGCGCCTCGCCGGAGCTCAACAAAGCCGGCATGGGCGCATCCTTCCTGGCGCAAAACGCCGGCAAACGATCGGTGGTGCTCGACCTGAAGAAGCAGGCCGACCGCGAGCGCTTTCTCGATCTCGTCGCGACGTCGGACGCGCTGGTCGAGAATTTCCGGCCGGGCGTCATGGATCGGCTCGGCCTCGGCCATGAGAAGCTGAAGGAGGTTAGGCCCAGCCTCGTCTATTGTGCGATCTCAGGTTTCGGCCAGACCGGCCCGATGCGCGGCAATCCGGCCTACGACCAGATCATCCAGGGGCTGTCGGGGATCATGAGCATCACCGGCACGCCGGAGACCGCGCCGCTGCGCGTCGGCTATCCGGTCGCCGACACGCTTGGCGGATTGGTCGGGGCGTTTGCGGTCGCCGCGGCACTGGTGCGGCAGAAGACGAGCGGCGAGGGCGCCTTCCTCGACGTGTCGATGCTCGAATGCACGCTGTCGGCGCTGGGATGGCCGGTGTCGAACTATCTGACGGCGGGCGTCGAGCCGCAAGCCATGGGCAACGAGAACATGACGGCCGCGCCCTCCGGCGCTTTCCGCACCGGTGAGGGCCTGCTCAACATCGCCGCCAACAAGCAGGAGCAGTTCGTGATCCTTTGCGGCTTGATCGGCCGCCCGGAGTTGGCTTCGGATCCGCGCTTCGCCGAGCGCGAGACACGCAAAGAGAACCGGGCCGCGTTGAAAACACTGATCGAGGACGCGCTTGCCGTCGCTCCGGCGGCTGTCTGGGAAGAAAAGCTCAACCGCGCCGGCGTGCCGGCCGGGCGGGTGCTGACGATCCCGCAAGTGCTGGAGGAACGCCAGGTCACCGAGCGCGGCATGACGACCCGCTTCCAGGGGATACCGGGCATCGACAAGCCGCTCACGGTGGTGCGCGGCGGCTTTATGGTCGACGGTGCGGCTCCCGTGCCAGCCGGCCCTCCGCCACGTCTTGGCGCGCATATGGACGACGTGTTCGCCAGCTTGCCGGCGCGCGGCAAAGGGCGGGCGCCGGCATGAGCGGGGAGAAAAACACCGGCCGCGACCGCGGCGAGGAGTGGTGGCGGACCGGCATCATCGAGATGCGGCCCGGCGTGATCCGGCTGCGCGGCTACGAGATCCAGGATCTGATCGGCCGGGTCAGCTTTCCGGCGATGATCTGGCTGATGCTTCGCGGCGAGTTGCCAAGCGAGGATGAGGCGGCGCTGCTGGGCATTGCGCTCGGGGCCGCGGTCGACCATGGCCCGCAGGCGCCGTCGATCGCGATCGCGCGCATGGCGGCGACCTGCGGCGTCGGCATCAACAACGCCATGGCCTCCGCCATCAACGTGCTGGGCGACGTGCATGGCGGGGCCGGCGAGCAGGCGCTTTCCTTCTATGGCGACATCGCCGCCGCAATGGATGGTGGCGCGAGCCTTGGGGAAGCGGTGAGTGCGCGGCTCGACCGGTTCTTCGCCGAGGAAAAGGGCTACGTGCCCGGCCTCGGCCATCGCTTCCATCCCATCGATCCGCGGGCGCCGCGCCTCATCGAACTGACGCGTGAGTTCGCCGCGCGCGGCGTCGTCAGCGGGCGCTTCGCCGACATTGCCGAGGCGATCGAGACGGACGTGGCGACACGCAAGGGCAAGTCGATCCCGCTCAACATCGATGGCGCCACAGCCGTCATCTATGGCGAGCTTGGCTTCCCGCCGCCGCTGACGCGCGGCCTCTTCGTGCTGTCGCGCTCGGTAGGCATACTGGCACATGCCTGGGAGCAATCGCAGGAGAGCGACCGCAACAAGGGACCGCTGCCCAAAGAATGGCTGTGGGCCTATACCGGCACACCGGCGCGGCCGTTTCCTGGCGACTCCGATTAGAGCGTTTCACCGTTTCACGGAAACGGCGAACCGCCCTGTCTCTTTGTTTTGGCGGAATTCCTGACGGAAATCGTGTCACACTTTCCTGGAATTGCGCTAGAGCGGGATGAATTTGGATTGAATCGAAGGGATTCCCAAGGGTCTGCAAATCAGATTCAAGATGCTGGCTGGGAG
>NZ_NSGF01000016.1 GCF_002294995.1 Mesorhizobium sp. WSM3860
CAAGGAAGCTCCTGGTCGTCCTCAATGCCATCATTCGCGACAAGACTGCATTTGCGTGAACACAGTTGCCATGCCGTGACTTTGAAGCTTTGCAGCGGTGCAGAATTCTGCTCCGTTGCGCCCTTCGTTCGAGGTAACGGAATGGATCCTCGGGTCTGCGCTCCGCTTCGCGTCGCTTCGCCCGTGGATGACGAACCGCGCAGGGCCTAAGGCACTTTCAGTAGCTCTTTCGTCTCTGCACCTTGCGGCAATGCTTCGCGCGCCGCCTGCAGCAATATCTCCGCCAGCCGCGTCGCCACCGGATCGAGCTCGGCATCCTTCTGGTGCAGATGCAGCGCCATCTTCGGCAGCGCCGGCAGGCCGAGCGCTCCCGGCGGAATCGCTCTGACATTGGCGGGCAGGCCGATATCGGTGCGGATCGTCAGTCCAAGTCCCGCCGCGACCGCCGCCCAGATGCCGCCGAGGCTGGGACTGGAGAACGCCATGCGCCAGGCGAGGCCGGCGCGGTCGAGTGTCTCGGTCGCCACGGTGCGCAGCAGGCAGGGCGCCTCGAATGCCACCAACGGCAGCGCTTCACCATTGTGGCCGGGTTGCATTGGTTTCGCCGGGCCGATCCAGCGCGCCTGCACCTCGGCGACATGCCGGCTGTAGGGCAGCGTCGTGCCGTCGTGCCAGGCCAGCGCGAGGTCGAGGCTACCTGAGAGGACGCGCTCTGCGAGTTCATGGCTGCGTCCGATCCGCGCTTCGATCCGAACCTTGGGATGCGCACGGGCAAAGCGGCCGAGCACCTCCGGCAGCACGGCCTCGCCGAAGTCCTCCTGCAGGCCGAGCCGCACCCAGCCCTCCAGCTCGACGTCGCGGATAGCTGAGGCCGCCTCGTCATTGAGCTCGATGAGGCGCCGCGCGTACCCGAGCATCGTCTCGCCGGCTTCGGTAAGCGCCAGGCCGCGCCCCGCCTTGCGGAAGATCGACGTCGCCGCCTGTTCTTCCAGCTTCTTCAGCTGCGCGCTGACGGCAGAGGTCGAGCGGCCGTGCCGCTCGGCCGCCTTGGCGAAACTGCCAAGCTCCATGCCGGTGACGAAGGTCCTGAGCACGTCGAGGTCGAATGTGACGCGTCGCATGAGATCGTCCTTGTTTTCAGGATTATCGGTCAAAAACTTCCTGATTTTATGGATGAACCTATGGCGCTACATCCGCCCGGTCAAGACCGATCGACCGGCGCAGAGGGAATGCAAAAATCATGGCCGCCATCGTCACTCGCAACGATTGCCAGCCGCTTGCGGCAGGCACCGCCGCTTCGGCTGGCCCCGCTTTCGGGCCCAACCATCGCTGGAAGGTGCTCGGCATCGGCGTCGCCGCCAATGCCGGCTTCTCCGCTACCTTCTCCGGCATCCCTGCGACCGCGGTGGCGATGCGCCAGGGCTACCATCTCGACGATGCCGCGCTTGGACTGGCGCTCGGCCTTCTCGGCCTTGGCGTGGCGCTCAGCGAGCTGCCCTGGGGCGTGCTCACCGACCGCTGGGGCGACCGCCGGGTGCTGCTGACCGGGCTCGGCGCGACGGCCATGTGGCTTTTTGCCATGGCAATCCTCGTCGTGCCGACGAAAACGGGTGCTCCCGGTGTCGTGCTGCTTTCGGCGAGCCTGCTCGTTGCCGGCCTGCTCGGCGGCAGCGTCAACGGCTCCAGCGGCCGCGCCATCATGGGCTGGTTCGGCGAAGGCGAGCGCGGCTTCGCCATGAGCATCAGGCAGACGGCGGTGCCGCTTGGCGGCGGGCTCGGCGCGCTCGTCCTGCCGTCGCTAGCCTTGGGCTTCGGCTTCGCCGCTGTCTTCGTCCTGCTGGCGGCTCTGTCCGCGCTCTCGGCCGTCTTCGCCTGGCGCTGGCTGCACGAGCCGCCGACGCAAGGCGACGCGCAGGCTGCCACCGTGACGAGCGGCCCGGCGCCGCTGCGCAAGCTCGAGGTCTGGCGCATCTCGGCAGCCATCGGCCTGCTCTGCTTCCCGCAGGTGGCGGTGCTCACCTTTGCCTCCGTCTTCCTGCACGACTTTGCCGGCATGGGCATATGGGTGACCAGCGCCAGCCTTGCCGTCGTGCAGACGGGCGCCATGGTGATGCGCGTTTGGAGCGGCCGCTTCACCGACCGCCACCGCAACCGAAGGCCGTTCCTGAGGTTCTGCAGCGCGCTCAGCGCGCTGGCCTTCCTGGTGCTATGGATCCTGGCCATCACTGCGGCCAGGCAGCCATCGCTGCTGTTGCTCCTGCCCCTTTTTATGATCATAGCCGGCATCTGCGTCTCGGCCTGGCATGGCGTTGCCTATACCGAGCTTGCGACACTTGCCGGTGCCGGCCATGTCGGCACCGCGCTCAGCCTCGCCAACACTCTGGTCTTTGTCGGCTTCTGCCTGGTGCCGATCGCCATTCCCTGGCTTGTGCTTCTCTTCGCATGGACGGGCGTGTGGCTGGCGGCCGCGATCTGCGCGGCGATCGCATGGCCGATCTTTCTGCGCACGGCCTGACCTTTCGCCGGCTTTCCATAGCTGGCGGAGGCCGGCCTGTCTTCAACATGAAAAAAACACGATCGGTGCCGTTAACCCCCCATCAAGGTTAATGCTTCATTTTGGCTCTCCGGGGTCAGTAGCGTTTCTGGAGAGTTCCGTGCATCGACGCGTTCTTACGCGGCTCGTCGCCGCCGCCGTTGCGAATAAACGTTCCTTCCTTCCTCCTTTGGTTCTGGGGCTCGGCTTCTGGGTCGGCTTTCCGTCCGTCGTCGCTTACCAGGACATGGCAAGCCTCGTGTCTGGGCTGGAGTCGCCCAGCCATCGCTGGAATGCCTATGTCGAAAAATCCGTCGCCGGCTCGGTGCACGCTGCCGAGATGCCGTTCGTCGATTCGGCCGCCACGGGCTCGATCTCCGGCTCCGGCGTGGACCTGCCTGGCGTCGGCACGGTGGCGCTGCGCGGCAAGGGCAATGTCGCCGGCGCTACGCCCGATGAGGACCGCGTCGTGCGCGCCGACAAGAAGGGCCGCCTCGTCCAGGTGTCGCCCGTTGCGCCGCCGAAGAATTTCAGTGCCGGCTCCATTTTCGAGCGCACCTCGTCGCTGCTGCGTCCGGCGATGGACAGCGGCCTGAAGTTGACTTTTGCCAAGCCCGGCATCAAGGGCAAGGAAATCCAGATCGCCCAGGCGTTCCACATCCGCGAGGACAAGAAGCCCGATCCGGATTTGCCGGCGGCTCTCGTCGCTCTCGTCAACAACGACAAGCCGGACATCCTCGCCACCGCCTATGCCCAGTCGGCGCCCGACTATGCCAAGGCCTCGCCCTTTGAGGCTCTGCTGCAGGACGATCCGAACGACGGCCGCTTCATCCCGCCGATGGGCAAGGGCGATCACGCCTGGATGCAGAACCCGCTGCCGGCGGCCGTCTTCTCCAAGCCGGAACAGGAATGCCTCGCCAAGGGCATCTATTTCGAGGCGCGCAGCGAACCGGTGCGCGGCCAGGCCGCGGTGGCGCAGGTGATCCTCAACCGCGTCCGCAACCCTGCCTATCCGAAGACGATCTGCGGCGTCGTCTACCAGAACGACAACTGGTTCAACCGCTGCCAGTTCTCCTTCGCCTGCGACGGCAGGAAGAAGCGCATCAACGACCCGGTCGCGTATAAGACCGCCCAGGATGTCGCCATGGCAGTGACCGCCGGCAAGATTTTTATCCCCGAGGTCGGATCCTCGACGCATTACTACGCCAACTACGTCCATCCGGGCTGGGCGCGCGCCATGCAGCGCATGACCAGGATCGGCCTGCATATCTTCTATCGCACCTATGGCGGCGGCTGGAGTTGAGCCGTTTGGGCGGCTCGAACCGAGCCGCTTAATCGGCACCCCGCGGCAACGCTCCTTGCCGCTCGCCGCGCGCACCGATCGGCGCGGCTTGCCGCTCGGATTCGCGCCGAGTCCTCGCGCAGGCGTGACGGGCACGATGTCGCACCTGGATAAGCCGTTGATTTGAAACGCGAAAATACATCGCTTTGAAGTTCGGCCCGTGGCTTGACGGGCGCGGACCCGGTAACTATGTTGCCGGCGACTTTAGAAGCGGACGGACGGTGATCGTCTGCCCGGGCAGGGGGGTTGCGATGGCCGACAAAAACAGGCCAGACGGAACCGGAGAAACCGGCCGCGGCAGGCAGCCAGAAGCCACCATCCGCGACGACGAACTTGAGCGCCGCCGGCGCGAGCTTGAAGCATCGCTTGCATCAAGACGCACGGACCGGCTCGAGGGGAAAGACGACGCGAAAGCAGCGACCGGTTACGGTCAGGCACTGAAGCTGTCCAGCGAGTTCATCGCCGGCGTGGTGGTTGGTGTCGGTTTGGGCTGGATCATCGACCGCTTGGCGGGAACAGCGCCATTTGGGCTGATCGTCGGTTTGCTGCTGGGCTTTGGCGCCGGCGTGCTCAATGTCCTGCGTTCGTCGGGGCAGGTGGCGCAGTTCGGGCAGGGCGGCAAGCCGCGCGATCCGAAGGAATGAAGTGGCGCCGTTCCGGCGCGAGACAGAGACAGTGGAGCCGCTTGCGGCTTTGACGGGGAAAACAAAGTGGCTGCTGCTGACAAGGTCGATCCGATCCACCAGTTCCAGATCCATCCGATCGTCCCGATTCACATCGGCGGCTACGACCTGTCCTTCACCAATTCCGCTCTGTTCATGGTCGTGACGATCGCGGTCGCTTCCGCTTTCCTCTACATGAGCACCGCCAGCCGCTCCCTCATTCCGGGCCGCCTGCAGTCGGTCTCCGAAATGGCCTATGAGTTCGTCGGCAACATGCTGCGCGATGCAGCGGGCAAGCAGGGCATGCAGTTCTTCCCGCTGGTGTTTTCGCTGTTCATGTTCGTGCTGGTCGCGAACCTCATCGGCCTGTTCCCCTATTTCTTCACCATCACCAGCCACATCATCGTCACCTTCACGCTGGCTGCGCTGGTCATCGGCACCGTCATCGTCTACGGCTTCGCCAAGCACGGCCTCGGCTTCCTCAAGCTGTTCGTGCCGCATGGCGTGCCTGGCTATCTGATGCCGCTGGTGGTGGCGATCGAAGTCATTTCCTTCGTCTCGCGTCCCGTCAGCCTCTCGGTTCGTCTTTTCGCCAACATGCTGGCTGGCCACATCACGCTGAAAGTGTTTTCGGGCTTCGTCGTCACGCTGAGTGCATTCGGCGCCGTCGGCATCGCCGGCTCGGTCCTGCCGCTCGCCATGGCGGTTGCGCTGACGGCGCTGGAACTGCTGGTCGCCTTCCTGCAGGCCTACGTCTTCGCGGTGCTGACCTGCATGTATCTGAACGACGCTCTGCACCCGAGCCACTGATCGATTTTCACCGGCGCCCCGGCGCCAGCATACCCAACGTACCAACCGCAACGATTACGAAAACCACAGGAGTTTTGAAATGGACGCAACTGCAGCAGCTGCTATCGGCGCTGGTATCGCCTGCATCGGCATGGGCGGCGCCGGCATCGGCCTCGGCAACATCTTCGGCAGCTATCTCTCGGGTGCGCTCCGCAACCCGTCGGCCGCTGACGGCCAGTTCGGCCGCCTGATCTTCGGCTTCGCCGTGACCGAAGCGCTGGGCATCTTCTCGCTCCTCATCGCGCTGCTGCTGGTCTTCAGGTAAGAACCACGCGCTGACGAAAGGGGCCGCATGGTGCGGCCCCGCCGTATGAACAGGGGAATGAGATGTTCGTGACATCTGCCTTTGCGCAAGAATCCGCGCCGGCCGCGGCCGAAGGCGATACGCATGCGGGCACCGCCGTGCCTGCCGAGGAGCATGGCACGTTCCCGCCGTTCAATGCCGAGACCTTCCCGTCGCAGATCCTGTGGCTCGTCATCACCTTCGGGCTTTTCTATCTGTTCCTGAAGCGGGTTGTGATGCCGCGCATCGGCGGTATCATCGATGTCCGCAACGATCGCATCACCCAGGATCTCGACCACGCCGCCAGGCTGAAGGGCGAGGCGGACGCTGCCGTTGCCGCTTATGAGCAGGAATTGGCGGAAGCCAAGACCAATGCCAACAAGATCGGCCAGCAGGCGAGCGACGCCGCCAAGAGCGAAGCCGAAAGCACGCGCAAGAAGCTTGAGGCGGAACTCGAGAAGAAGCTCGGCGACGCCGAGGCGAGCATCGCCTCGATCAAGGCCAAGGCGATGAAGGAAGTCGGCACGATCGCCGAAGACACCACGTCGGCCATCGTCGAGGCGCTGGTTGGCGGCAAGACCGACAAGGCCGAGATTTCGGCCGCGGTCAAATCCGCTACTCGGTGAGGAGGCCACCATGGACGCCACATCACTTGCCACGCTCTGGGCCACCATTGCCCTGATCATCTTCCTCGGCGCCGTCATCTATCTGAAGGTGCCGGGCATGCTCGCCAAGTCGCTCGATTCCCGTGCGGCCAAGATCAGCAGCGAGCTCGAAGAAGCGCGCCGCCTGCGCGAAGAGGCCCAGCAGCTGCTCGGCCAATATCAGCAGAAGCGCAAGGAAGCCGAGAAGGAGGCCGCCGATATCGTCGCCGCCGCCAAGCGCGAGGCCGAGCTCCTTGCCTCCGAGGCGCATAAGAAGACCGAGGACTATGTCGCCCGGCGCACGGCGCTTGCCGAGCAGAAGATCAGCCAGGCCGAGCGCGAAGCGATCGGCGAGGTGCGTGCCAGCGCCGTCGACATCGCCGTCGAGGCCGCCCGTGCGCTGCTGGCCGCCAAGGTCGATGCCAAGGCCGGCGCGGACTTGTTCCAGTCGGCGCTGCAGGACGTGAAAGCCAAGCTGAACTGAGCGGCTCTGCCGTTGCTAACATGAGGCCGCCCGGGCAACCCGGCGGCTTTTTTGTTGTTTGAAAAAGCGCGGCGCTGAAGCTGGCAATCTCGCCCCTCGTGGGGGAGATCAGCTGTCGCGAGCTTCGTCGCCTCACTCCAACCCGGCGAAGCTCTCGTCCTCTTCCGCCATCTCAACGCCGCCCAACCGGAACGGCGCGAACGACGCCCGGTGCAAGCGCGCTACCGGCCCATGCGCCTCGATGGCGGTGCGATGGCGGACCGTCGCGTAGCCCATATGCATTTCGAAGCCGTAATGCTCGTGATGGCCGCCGCAGCCGCACATCATGCGGTCGCGCATGACCTTGGCGACGATCGAGGCGGCGGCGATCGATTGCGAGCGCTGGTCGCCCTTGATCAGCGCGCGGCCTTCGCAGGTGAGCCCTGGCGGCACGTCGCGGCCGTCCGCCAGCGCCAGTTTGGGCGGCAGCGACAGGCCGGCGGCGGCGCGGCGCATCGCTTCCAGGCTGGCTTTCAGAATGTTGCTGTTGTCGATGCCTTCGGCGCTGATCGAGGCCATCGAGACGCTGAGCGCCGAGCCCAGGATTTTGAGGAACAGCGCCTCTCGCTGCAGATGGGTGAGGCGCTTGGAATCGTCGAGCCCTTCGGGAATGTTGGCGGGGTTGAGCACCACGGCCGCCGCTACGACCGGACCTGCAAGCGGGCCGCGGCCCGCCTCATCCATGCCCGCCACCGGCCAAAGCCCCTCAGCCATCGCCTTCGTTTCAATCGAGAAGTCGGGCTTCTCGACCAATTCGAAGAGAAGCGGAGAATCGGAACGCGCGCGAGCCATGGTGCGACGAGGTTCGCATCGGCTCCGATTCTCCGCAAGTCCCTCCGGGTCGGATGGGGCGTCGGACCGGGAGGGCACCGTCTCACGGCCGGGGACTGGGCCGGACGGGATTCTTGAGCAATTCTAGGAAGATTGCGTAGCGGGCCTTCCGTACGAAGTTACATCAAAAACAGATGGTTAGGGGATCGCAATCCGGGCGCAAAACTCTGCCTCCGGAGTTGCTAGCGTCGGCCTTCGCGGCCGGCATCGTCTTCACAGCAGCATCAGTTGCTCGCCGACGCCGGAGCCTGCGACGAATTGGTCGGTTCGAAGCTGCCGCCGTTCGGCATTGAGGCCGAGCCGCTTGGCGGCGATCTCGAAGCGCCGGCCGATCTGCCAGGCATACGGTCCGGCGCCCTTCATGCGCTTGCCCCATTCCGAATCGTAGTCCTTGCCGTCGCGCATCGAGCGGATCAGCGACATCACATGCCGGTAGCGGTCCGGATAATGGCGCAAGAGCCAGTCCTTGAAGATCGGCGCCACCTCGAGCGGCAGACGCAGCACGACATAGCCTGCCTCCCTGGCGCCTGCTGCGCGCGCCGAATCGAGGATGCGCTCCATTTCCGGATCGGTGAGGCCAGGAATGATCGGCGCCACCATCACCGAGGCGGGGACGCCGGCATCCGAAAGCTGCCTTATCGCTTCCAGCCGCTTAGTCGGCGTCGAGGCGCGCGGCTCCATGGTTCTCGCCAGCATGCGGTCGAGCGTCGTCACCGACAGCGCCACCTTGGCGAGGCCGCGTTCGGCCATGCGCGACAGGATGTCGATATCGCGCGTCACCAGCGCCGACTTGGTGACGATGCCGACCGGATGGCCGCGCGCCTCCAGCACCTCCAGGATCTCGCGCATGATGCGGTATTGCTTTTCGATCGGCTGGTAGGGATCGGTGTTGGTGCCGATGGCGATGGTGCGCGGCTGGTAGCCGGGCTTGGACAATTCCCTGTCCAGCATTCGCGCCGCATCCGGCTTGGCAAAGAGCTTGGATTCGAAATCGAGCCCCGGCGACAGCCCCATGAAGGCATGCGTCGGCCTGGCAAAGCAATAGACGCAGCCATGCTCGCAGCCGCGATAGGGATTGATCGAACGATCGAAGGAAATGTCCGGCGATTCGTTGCGCGTGATGATGGTGCGCGGCTTCTCGACCTGCACCTCCGTCTTGAAGGGCGGCAGTTCCTCCAGCGAGTTCCAGCCATCGTCGAACACATGCCGGCTGACCGGCTCGAAGCGGCCGGACGGGTTGATGCCAGCGGAGCGTCCGCGATTGCGGTCCGGCCGCACGCGCATGCCGCTCTGTTCCATCATCGCATTTGCCATTTCGGCTCTGCCTGCTCCGAAAGCGGCAATGTCGGCGCGCACGATCTGTTCCATTTTCGCCCTCTCCCAGGGACTGTCGGCAGGCTGTCGAATCGCTCTGTTCATGAAACTATTCCTATTTTGCCAAGGAGAACAAAGCAAGAACTTTTTCGCTCAGAACGCGCAACTGGCGCAGCGCCGCGCTTTCCGCTATTCGGCTAAAATGCTCAGCGTTCTCATCGAAACCAGGAACGACGAAGAAGGCCTTGCCCGCACGCTGGCCTCGCTGATCGGCGGCGCGGTCGAGGGCGTGGTGCGCGACGTCATCATCTGCGACACCGGCTCGACCGACCAGACGCATCGCGTCGCCGAGCATGCTGGCTGCCACTTTGTGGCTGGCGGCATCGCAACAGGCATCGGCCAGGCCAAGGGCGACTGGCTGCTGCTTTTGGAACCCGGCGCCCGGCTCGCCGAAGGCTGGATCGACGAGGTCGTCGCTCACACGGCAAGGCAGACGATGCCGGCGCGCTTTTCACGCGCCCGCGGCAATCGCACGCCGTTTCTGGTCCGGGTTTTTTCCGGCAACCGCGCTCTGGAGGAAGGGCTTGTCATCAGCAAGCGCCAGGCCACGGCGCTGGCGAAAAGCGCCCGCAGCGCCGAAGCCCTGGCGCGCGGCCTCGCTACCAGAAGGCTGAATGCCGAAATCTGGGTGGCGCCGCCGAAGTGAGCGCACGCCCTCCTTCTCTCACAAGAAGGGGAGAAAAAGCGCAAACTTTTGCCGGCCCGTTCTATTGTGCATTGCACAAAAAATTGCGATGCATTAGCATCTTCTTGAAGCGGGACAATCGGGATTGGGTGACGATGAAGCGGACGGCTGGCGCTTCGTTGGACGCCATGCATACGAGGAACCCGATGACCCTTGGTACTCCAGACAATTCAGGCGCGGCCAGCCTGGAGGCGATCGCCCGTAATGGCAGCCTGTTCAGGCGCATCGCCGTACGCATCCCAACCTATCTGAAAGATCTGCGCGAAAATCCGGCCTGGCTGCCGATGTTCGTGCTGGCGCGCACCATGCCGGGGCGACGCATGCACTGGCTAGGCGCCAGACGCGTCCGCCCGCTCGACAATGCGGGAGAGACGATGTTTGCCGGCGTCGATTGCGAGGCGGTGGTCGCCGGCCTTCGCTCCGATGGGCTGTTTTCGGGGTTCACGCTGCCGCCGGCGATCCATGAGGAGATCGCCGCTTTTGCGCAACGCACGCCCTGTTTCGGCAATTTCGACCGCCGTCTCGAATTCATGCCGGGCGACCATGCCGAGGCGGAGAAGCGTTTCGGCCGCTCGCTGCTCAGCGGGCATTATTTCGAGCGCATTCTCGATTGCCCGGCGGCGCTTGCCATCCAGCGGGATCCGCTGCTCCTCGACGTCGCGCAGAACTATCTCGGCGGCCAGGCGAAACTGATCACCACGCGCGTCTGGTGGAGCTTTCCGACCGGCAAGGCCTCGGATGCCGACAAGAATCTCGCCTCGCTCGGCAAATACCATTTCGATCTCGACGACTGGCGGATGCTGAAATTCTTCTTCTATCTGGTGCCGGTCGACGCCGGCACCGGCCCGCATGTCTATGTCCGCGGCAGCCACAGGCGCCGCTCGCTCAAGCACCAGCTCACGCTTCTGGTCGGCCACCCCGCGGAAGAAGTGCTGGACGTCTACGGTCCGGAAAGCCCTGTGACGCTGACGGGCGAGGCCGGCCTCGGCTTCGTCGAGGATCCGTTCGGCTTCCACATGGGAACGGTGCCGGCGCATACGCCGCGACTGATGATGGAGATCGGCTTCGGCGTCTCGCGGCCGTCGCGCCGCCGCTTCCACGGCGAGCCGGTCATCCGCTGAGCCGGACGGGGGCCGCTACTCCGGCTTGCCACCTCGCCTGAGATGCTCGTCCAGCCGCGGCATGATCTCGACGAAGTTGCAGGGCATGTGCCGGTAGTCGAGCTGCGCCTTGATGATGCCGTCCCAAGCATCCTTGCAGGCGCCGGGCGAGCCCGGCAGCACGAAGACGAAGGTGGCGTTGACGACGCCGCCGGTCGCCCGGCTCTGGATTGTCGAGGTGCCGATCTTGTCGTAGGAAATCCGGTGGAAGACTTCCGAAAAGCCGTCCATGCGCTTTTCGAAAATCGGCTCCAGCGCTTCCGGCGTTAAGTCGCGGCCGGTGAAGCCGGTGCCGCCCGTGGTGATGACGACGTCCACCGTTTCATCCTTCGACCAGGCGAGCACTTTTTCGCGGATCTTTTCGCGGTCGTCGGTGACGATGTCGCGAGCGGTCAATATATGGCCAGCCTCCGCGATGCGGTCGGCCAATATCTGCCCCGATTTGTCATCGGCCAGGCTGCGCGTGTCGGAAACCGTCAGCACTGCGATGCGCACCGGGATGAAGGGGCGGCTTTCGTTGGCCATCACTCGGTCTCCATGCTGCGCGTCGCGGCCACGAACCAGCCGGGATGCCGGCCGCGGATCTCGATCGCCGCGCGCTTGGCGACATTGCCGGTCTCGAACAGGCCGAAGCAGGTAGCGCCGGAGCCCGACATACGGGCAAAGCCGGCTCCCGCTTTTTTTAGCGCCTTGAGCGCGTCGCCGATCGCCGGTTGGATGGCGCGAGCGGCAGGTTGGAGATCGTTCCGCGTCGTGTCCAGCCAATTGCGAATGCTGTGAAAGTCGAGGCGGCCGGGCAGCGGCGGCAATGCCTCATTGTCAGGTTTGGAAAGCCCCTTGAACACTTCGGGTGTCGAAACGGCCACGCCCGGGTTGACCAGGACCAGCGCCAGCGCCGGAAACTCCGTCAGCGGCGACAGTTCATCGCCGATGCCGCGCGCAATGAGCGGCCTTGCCTTGAGGCACATCGGCAGATCGGCGCCGAGCGTCAGCCCGATCCGCCCCAGCCCGGCCTCCTCGATGTCGAGCTCCCAGAGGCGCGAAAGGCCGCTGAGCGCCGCCGCCGCGTCGCTCGAGCCGCCGCCGACGCCGGAAGCGACCGGCAGGTTCTTCTCCAGCCGGATGGCGACTGGTGGCGTCTGTTGCGCGCCGGCTTCCCGCCGCAACGCGTCGCGAGCTTTGATTACCAGATTGTCGCCATCGATTGGCACGCCGGCGGCGAAGGGTCCAGAGACCGCGAACGCGTCGCGCTCGGCCGGCTCGATCTGCAGCCGGTCCCCGAAGCGCGTGAACACGGCGAGGCTGTCGAGCAGGTGGTAACCGTCCGCGCGCCGTCCGGTGACATGCAGCGCGAGGTTGATCTTGGCAGGCGCAAGCCATGTCCGGGACTTGGCCTCGGCCTCCAGAATGTCGGCTGTTGGCGAGATGGGGTTCAGTCCTTGGCCAGACGGTACTCGCCGGTCTTCGGATCCTTGACCAGCGTTCCCATCGTGCCGTTGGCCGCCTGCTTCTCGGTGCGCCGGATCTTGGCCGTCACGCGCTCGGCCTCGCGTACGAAAGCGCGATAGCCGAAATAGGCGGCAGCGCCGACGACAACGAAGAAAATGATTTGCGGCATCTCACAACTCCTCCCGCGCTTCTCGCGGCAAGGCCGGCCGGATGGGTCGGTCAAGCGGTCATGCTAGACGCAATCATGGCTTTTTCAAAGCCCGAAGCGCGCCCACAGCGCGCGCTCTTCCGCCGCATCGATAACGCCGCTGGCCGCGGCCGCGGCGATGTCGGGGACGGTAGAACGCGATCCGAACAGGCCGAAACGGCCAAAAAGCCCGCGCGGCGCGGTGATCAGCCTGAGCTGCGTCTTTTCGCCGAAACGGGTCTTGAGCACGCTGCGCATGTCGCCCAGCGCATCGACGAGACCGAGCTCGAGGCCCTTCTTGGCGGTCCAGAACAGCCCGGTGAATAGCTCCGGGTCGTCCTTGAGCTTGGTACCGCGCCGTTCCTTGACGAGATCGATGAAGGTCTCATGCACTTCGAGCTGCAGCGCCTTCAGCCGCTCGACGTCTTCCCTCTTCTCCGGCTTGAAGGGGTCGAGCACGGCCTTGTTCTGGCCTGCGGTGTGGACGCGCCGCTCGATGCCGATCTTCTTCATCAACTCCGGGAAGCCGAAGGAGGCGGAGACGACGCCGATCGAGCCGACGATCGAGGAAGGGTCGGCGAAGATCTCGTCGCCGGCGATTGCGATCATGTAGCCGCCCGAGGCCGCCACATCCTCGACGAAGACAAGCACTCGCCTGTCCTTCTCTGCCGCGAGGTCGCGGATGCGCTTGAAGATCAGCCGCGACTGCACCGGCGAGCCGCCAGGCGAATTGATCGAAATCGCAACCGCCGGCGCGTCGAAGCCGAACGCTTTCTCGATAACCCCGGCCGTCGAGGCGAGCGACAGGCTTGGCCGGAACTGGCCGCCGCCGGGCATGATCGTGCCATGCAGCCGGATGACCGGAATGGTGACGACTGTCGAGCGCCAGGATTTCGGCAGCAAGCGGTTGAAGAAGCGTTTCACGAAAGCTTGTCTCCACAAGAGGTGCTAGAGCAAGGTGAAACCTCGTCCTTGCTTCCGGCATGTAGGAATTCGCCGCGCAACGGCAATGCCGCATCGCCGGCCTCTGATCAATCGCCGAACAGCGACGCGAGCCCGTTGTTGATCATCTCGGTCCGCTCCGTCGGCTCGTTACCGGATGCTCCGTGCAAGGTGAGCGGCGGCCGGATCGACAGTTTTCCGCGCGCGCCGAGCACAGCCCTGACAACGATGCGGATCGCCGCCGCGTCCGGGCGCGGGTGGACGCAGAGCATCTCGGCATCTCCGAAGCGGCCTTCCATCGCATCGAGGATGACGACAAGCTGCTCCGGCCGCGCAATCGCCGCCAGCCCGCCGCGCGGCTTGACGACGGCGGCCGCACTCCTGATCCAGCGCTCGAACAGCCCGTCCTCCGTGACATGCGCTTCTCTGCGCAGCGCGTCCGGCGTGGCGCGGTCTTGCGCCGCGTTGAAGGGCGGGTTCATGACGACGAAGTCGAACGAATTGTCGGCAAGTCCGGCTCCGTGCCGTGCCCGTCCCGCAAGCGTGACGTCGGCCTTAAGCACCGAGGCGCGGTCGCCGAGATGCGCGTTCCCGGGGTGGGCAACCGTGGCGGCGGCAAAGGCCGCCATCTCCGCGGAACGCTCGACCAGAACCGCGTGTGCTTCAGGGCAGCGCGACAGCACGGCGAGCGCCGCCGCACCAGCGCCCGCGCCGAAATCGGCGAGCCGGCCGGAAAAGCCAGATGGGACGGCAGCAGCCAGCATCATGGCGTCCATGCCGGCACGGTGGCCTTGCCGCGGCTGCACCAGCCAGAAGCGCCCGCGATGGAAGGCGTCGACCGTGTGGGCCGGCGTGTCCTGGGCGAGGGCGGTTGATGCTGCCATTTATTTACGGCGGATCTCGTTCTCGATGCCGGCATCCTTCAGGATGCGCCGCGCGGCATCGGCTTTCTCGGCATCGACCATCACGCGCCTGGGCAGGATGCCGATCGATCCGTCGAGCACGCTCATGTTCTGGTCGGCGACGAAGCAGGCGATGCCGGCGTCGCGCATGAGCGATTCGACGAAGGAGATGAGGACGGCGTCGTTAGTGCGGACAAGCTCGATCATGGAATGAAAATCGCAGGTTGCGGTGCTCATGTAAACGCCGAGGCAGCCCAGCGCCAGCCAAACCGCGCCAATTCGCCTCTTGCCGTGCGCGGTTGTGCCGACCTAGAGTCCCACCGGGACCAGGGTGTTGTCGGGCGCGTCAATGAGACGGGAGTGATCGTGGTGGGTGTCGTTCTGAATATAGAAGGCAAGCGGGAACCTGCTTCCATCCAGGATCTCATCGACCTGACGGCAGCCGACATGGGACGCGTCAACGAGCTGATCCTGTCGAAGGCCGGGTCCGACGTCGAGATGATCCCGGAGGTCGCCAACCACCTGATCTCGTCCGGCGGCAAGCGGCTGCGGCCGATGCTGACGCTCGCTGCCGCCCAGATGTTCGGCTATGCGGGCGAGGGGCACGTCAAGCTCGCCACCGCAGTCGAATTCATGCACACCGCGACGCTGCTCCATGACGACGTCGTCGACGAGAGCGCGCTTCGCCGCGGCAAGAAGACGGCGCGCATGATCTGGGGCAACCAGGCGAGCGTGCTGGTCGGCGATTTCCTGCTCGGCCAGGCTTTTCGCATGATGGTCGAGGTCGGCTCGCTGGAGGCTCTCGACATCCTGTCGAGCGCCGCCTCCATCATTGCCGAGGGCGAGGTGATGCAGCTTGCCGCCGCCAAGAATCTGGAGACCACCGAGGACGAGCATTTCGCTGTCATCAAGGCCAAGACCGCCGCCCTGTTCTCGGCCGCCGCCGAGGTCGGTCCGGTGATCGCGCTCGCTTCCCGCACCGACCGGGCGGCGCTGCGCTCCTATGGCATGAATCTCGGCCTTGCCTTCCAGCTCATAGACGACGCGCTGGACTATGGCGGCTCCAGCAAGGATCTCGGCAAGAATGTCGGCGACGATTTCCGCGAGGGCAAGGTGACGCTGCCGGTGATCCTCGCTTATCGGCGGGGCACCAAGGCCGAGCGCACCTTCTGGAAGCGCGCCATCGAGGAAAATGTCGCCGACGATGCCGGGCTCGAAAAGGCGATCGGCTTGATGACCCGCCATGGCGCCATCGCCGACACGATCGGCCGCGCCCGTCACTTCGGCGAGATCGCCCGTGACGCGCTCGCGCCGCTGGAGGCGACGCCGCAGAAATCGGCGCTGATCGACGTCATCGATTTCTGCATCAGCCGCGTCAACTGAGCGCCTGTCGGCCTTTCTTGGCATCGCCTGGCGTCCGCCGGGCAGGAGCACCTGCGAATCCCGCTGTGGCCATCTCGACAAACGGCCACAGCACAAATTATCTATAAAATATGGCCAACACAGAGGACACGATCGCCGTCCGCATCAGCAAGGAACTGGCGGACCGCATCATTTCGGGTGCGATCGAGCCCGGATCGCGGCTGCGCCAGGATTATGTCGCGGCGGAATTCGGCACCAGCCACGTGCCGGTGCGCGAGGCCTTCCGCCGCCTCGAGGCGCAGGGTCTGGCCATCAGCGAGCCGCGCCGCGGCGTGCGCGTTGCCGCTTTCGACCTCGGCGAGGTCAGGGAAGTGGCCGAGATGCGCGCGGCGCTCGAAGTGCTGGCGCTGCGCCACGCCGCGCCGCATCTGACGCCGGCGATCCTCGACCGGGCGGAGGAGGCGACCAAGGCGGGCGACAAATCCCGCGATGTCCGCTCCTGGGAAGAGGCCAATCGCACCTTCCACCGCTTGATCCTGACGCCCTGCAACATGCCGCGCCTGCTTTCCACCATCGACGACCTGCATGCCGCAAGCGCGCGTTTCCTGTTCGCCGCCTGGCGCTCCGAATGGGAGACCCGCACCGATCAGGATCACCGCGCGATCCTGAGCGCGCTCAGGCAAGGCAACACGGAATCGGCCGCCGCCACGCTCGGCCGGCATGTGCAATGGATCGGCCAGAAACCGGTCAAGACCGCCTCCGGCAGGACGCGCGACGCCTTCGCCATCGTCGGCTAGCGGGAGCGCAGACACAGCTGCCTTTCGGCGCTCCATCGCAGTCAAATGTCGGTTTTGGGCGCCCCGATAACCGGTGAATGGCTCAGCCTCATCGCTCCTGTGACCTGCCTCGCGCGATGGAGCGCTTGCCATCTCCGCAAAAATGTGGATTCGATAATAGATCGATTGCAGGAATTATCTATAAGTTCAACCAGGACATCACCGTGACAAACATCGCCGTTTCCACCCGCAAGCCTTCCTTCAGCCCGCTCCAACTTCACAGCCGCTCCATTGTCTGGCAGTTCGGCGCCGTCGTCCTCGGCTCGCTCTTCCTGGCGCTGTCGTCCTACATCGAGGTGCCGATGGTGCCGGTTCCGGTGACCATGCAGACCTTCGCGGTGACGCTGGTCGGCGCGCTCTATGGCTGGCGCTTCGGCGCGCTCACCATCGCGGCCTGGCTTGTCGAGGGTGCTGCCGGCTTCCCGGTTCTGGCCGGCGGCGCGGCCGGCGTGCAGCACTTTGTGGGCCCGACCGGCGGCTATCTCTTCTCCTTCCCGATCGTCGGTGCGATCGTCGGCTGGCTGGCCGAGCGCGGCTGGAACGGCAATCGGGTGGTGCTTGCCTTCGCCGCCATGCTGATCGGCAATCTTCTGTGCCTGGTTCTCGGCACGGCCTGGCTTGCCGCCATGATCGGCGCCGAGAAGGCCATCACCTTCGGCTTCCTGCCCTTCATCGTCGGCGGACTGCTGAAGTCGGCGCTGGCCGCCGCGACGCTGAAGCTCTTCTCCACCTATCGGGCCGAACCGCGCGACCGCTCGTCCGAGACGCAATGACCGTCAGGCTGCGTGCCCACCATCTGCTCTGCCTGCTGACCTATGTCGGCAAAGGCTACTCGGCCGCCTTCACCGCCAACTACGACAAGGTGGTGAAGCGGCTGGGCGAGGGCGAGGCGATCCTGATCGTGTCCGGGCCTGACGACATCTGCGCCCCGATGCTGGACGAGCCCGAGCCGCACTGCCTGCGCGAAGGCGCCGCCGAGCGCGACGGGCTCGCGGCGCGCGATGTCGGTGCGCTCCTCGGCCGGCCCCTCCGGGCCGGCGACCGGCTCGTGTTGGATGCCTCCAGTCTGACGCGGATGCGGAAGGCGTTTTCCTCCGGCCTGACGCGTCAGGCGTGCTCGGGCTGCGAGTGGTCCGACCTGTGCGGCGCGGTTGCCCGCAGCGGATTCCAAGATACGCGTCTCTAGCCGGAGCTATCTTCAGCCGGAGCTATCTTCGGCTTCCCACGCCGGACTTCTTGGTCGCACGCGGTGTTTTTTAAGCCCGATGATTGCATTGTGATTCGCTGCGGATTGAAGCCTGACCCCAAAAAGGCCATGCTTTGTCAGGAAAACATCGACTCTGTGGGCGGTCCGCCAAGGGGGGATCGCGTCTGGCTGAAAGGGATACAATGCGGCAAGGACGTGCGCGCTGGCTGACGAGGCTGGCATTTTTAGCGGGTGTGGCGCTGTCGGTGCTGCCTGCCCATGCGAAGGAAAACCCCCAACCGGTCCAGATCACGTCCTTTTCGGGCGCCTATCTTGCCGCTCATATTGCCGAAAGCGACAACGATCTCGACAATGCCATCGCCTATTACAAGCAGGCGCTGGCCTTTGCCCCCAATGACACCGAGTTGCAGCAGAGCCTGATGCTGGCGCTGGTCGCGCAGGGCCGCTTCGAGGAATCGCTGGTCTATGCCGACAAGCTCAAGGAAGTTCCCGATGTTGAGCGCTTCTCGCGTCTGGCGCTTGCCGTCGATTCCTTCCACAAGAAGGACTACACCAAGGCCCAGTACTGGCTGAAGCTGTCGCTCGAATCCGATCTCGACCGGCTGCTCTCCGGCGTCATGGACGGTTGGGCCAAGCAAGGCGCGGGCGATGCCTCCGAGGCGATGGCTGCGGTAGACAAACTCAAGGGGCCGGACTGGTTCGGCCTGTTCAAGTCTTTCCACCGCGCGCTCATCGCAGACGCCGCCGGCCTTTCGGACAAGGCCGACGAGATTTACGCGGCCACCCTGGCCGACACCGCCGCCGGCGGCTCCGCGCCCGAGACCTGGATGCGCAATGCCCAGGCCTATGCCTCGTTCCTCGCTCGCAAGGGCGACAAGACAAAGGCGATGGCGGTGCTGAACCAGGCCGAAGCCTTCGCGCCTGGCAAGCTCGAGATCACCACGCTGCGCGACAGGATCAGCAAGGGCGATAAGATCGAGCCCTTGGTCGCTACCCCCGCCGACGGCGCCTCGGAAATCCTGCTCGACCTCGCCACAGCGCTCAACCGTGGCGGCGGCGAGCCTTTCGTGAGGCTTTATCTGCAATATGCGCTGGCGCTTAAGCCGGACAGCGACGCCGCCCTCGTGCAACTCGCCGCCGTGGCCGAGCAGCTGAAGGACGGCGAAGGCGCAATCGCGCTCTATCGGCGCATTCCGGCCTCCTCTCCATTGAAGGAGCTTTCTGAGCTGCAGCTTGGCCTGAACCTTGCGGACATCGACCATCACGACGAAGCCATCGCGCACCTCAAGGGTTATGTCGACGCGCATCCGACCGACATGCGCGGCTACCTGGCGCTTGGCGGCGTCTACTCCTCCAAGGAGGACTACCGTTCTGCCGCCAATCTCTACGACAAGGCGGTCGAACAGCTGAAGACGCCGACCGCCGCCAACTGGAACATCTTCTACCAGCGCGGTATCGCCTATGAGCGGCTGAAGGAATGGCCGAAGGCCGAGCCCAATTTCCGCAGAGCGCTGGAGCTGCAGCCCGACCAGCCGCAGGTTCTCAACTATCTCGGCTATTCCTGGGTCGACATGAACATGAACCTCAAGGAAGGCCTGGCGATGATCCAGAAGGCCGTGGATCTCAGGCCAAGCGACGGTTACATCGTCGACTCGCTTGGCTGGGCCTATTACCGCCTCGGCCGCTTCGACGACGCCGTCCGCGAAATGGAGCGTGCCGTGTCGCTGAAGCCCGAGGATCCGGTCCTCAACGACCATCTGGGCGACGCCTATTGGCGCGTCGGCCGCAAGCTCGAAGCAACCTTCCAGTGGACCCAGGCACGCGACCTGAAGCCGGACCCGGACGTGCTCGCCACCTTGCAGCAGAAGCTGCTCAAGGGCCTGCCGCCGATCGAGTCCAACACGGCGCAGGAAACGCCGAAAGTGAAACCGGTCCCGCCGGCACCGCCGAAGGGCTGAGGCGCACAAGCCTGTAGTCAGGCGGGGCCCTTTGGGCCCCGCCACGTTCTCAAAACATTTTGCGGTAGACGACGAACCCCGAGCGTTCGCCGATCCTGTCATAGAGCTGCATGGCGGTGTGGTTGGTCTCGTGCGTCAGCCAGTAGACGCGACCCGAGCCAGCGGCTTTGGCGCGCTCGTAAACGGCTTCGATCAGCGACCGGCCGACGCCTTGGCCGCGTGCGGCTTGCGAGGTGAAAAGATCCTGCAGGTAGCAGTTCGGCGCGATCGCCGTGGTCGAGCGGTGGTAGAGATAGTGGACGAGGCCGATAAGCCTGCCGTCGCGCTCGGCCACCAGCGCATGCACCGGCTCGTAGGCGTCGAAGAAGCGCGACCAGGTCATCTGGGTGATCTCGCCGGCAAGCGCGGTCTCGCCCGAGCGGCCGTAGAATGCGTTGTAGCCATCCCAGAGCGGCAGCCACTGCTCGTAGTCCTGCCGGGTGACGGGACGGACGATGAGTTGACCGGGCATGGCGGGCACCTTTGTCGTTGCGGCTTGCCAAAGCAAACGGCCCGCGTGAGCGGCCGGCAATGGGCCAGCCGCCGGCAAAGCGTTCAACCTCTCCTCGATGTGGCGCCCTGCCTTGACGCTTGCCGGCCCGGCAACTAGGGAAGGCCCACTCCCAGCGCTTTCCGAGGCCGCCGTGACCGTCGAGATCCCTGCCCACATGCATCCCAGCCGCTCCTTCCAGGGGCTGATTCTGACCTTGCACAACTACTGGGCAGCTTACGGCTGCGTCATCCTGCAGCCTTACGACATGGAAGTCGGCGCCGGCACCTTCCACCCGGCGACCACCTTGCGCGCGCTCGGTCCGCTGCGCTGGAACGCGGCTTACGTGCAGCCGTCGCGCCGGCCGAAGGACGGCCGCTACGGCGAGAATCCGAACCGGCTGCAGCACTACTATCAATATCAGGTGATCCTGAAGCCGAACCCGCCGAACCTGCAGGAGCTCTATCTCGGTTCGCTGGAAGCCATCGGCATCGATTCGCTGCTGCATGATATCCGCTTTGTCGAGGACGACTGGGAAAGCCCGACGCTGGGCGCCTGGGGCCTCGGATGGGAGTGCTGGTGCGACGGCATGGAAGTGTCCCAGTTCACCTATTTCCAGCAGGTTTGCGGCATCGAATGCGCGCCGGTGGCCGGCGAGCTCACCTATGGGCTCGAGCGGCTCGCCATGTATGTGCAGGGCGTCGACAATATCTACGACTTGAACTTCAACGGCCGCGAAGGGCCTGAGAAGGTCACCTATGGCGACGTCTTCCGGCAGGCCGAGCAGGAATATTCGCGCCACAATTTCGAATTCGCCAACACGGCGATGCTGCTTCGGCATTTCGAGGACGCCGAAGCCGAGTGCAAGGCGCTGCTGGCCGCCGGCGCGCCAATCTCCCCCCTTGAGGGGGAGATGTCGGCGAAGCCAACAGAGGGGGTCCTCGCACAAGGCACCGCCAGAAATGCGTCGAGCGCGTCGCGGGCGACCCCTCCCGACCAGACTTCGTCTGGCCACCCTCCGCTCAAGGGGGAGGGGTATCATCGCATGGTCTTCCCGGCCTACGACCAGTGCATCAAGGCAAGCCACGTCTTCAACCTGCTTGACGCCCGCGGCGTGATTTCCGTGACCGAGCGCCAGAGTTACATTCTGCGCGTGCGCAACTTGGCCAAGGCTTGCGGGGAGGCGTTCCTGCAGACGCGGGCGGGCGGTCTGGCGGCTTAGCTGGCGATCTCGGCGGCGGCTGCAATCGGCAACGTGATCTGAACTGTCGCGGCATCGATCGTGCGCAGTGCCTGTCGCACGCCCGGCATCGAGAATGTGCCATGCATCTGGGCGGCGAAGCAGGCGCTCAGTGCCAGGATCTGCAGGATTCTCGATGCCGTCTTCATGGTCGTTCAGCCAATAGTTCTCCGCCTGAGCGTTGGTCGCTTCAGCACCGCGTTTGGTTCATGGGATGTCTGTTCTTAAGACGGGTGGGCTCGCGTCGTCCCGACAAAGAACTGAAAATTTCCTGAAATAGCTCGAACTGGCGATCGGCAGGCAGGGTGACAGGCGCGAGCCGAGTTGCTATGCGCCCTCTATCTCCCCCTTGATGGGGGAGGTCGCCGCAAAGCGGCGGGTGGGGGTGACGGGCGCTTCCCTATGCCAAAACTTGATCGGTTCAAGCTGCAGTCCGCACGAAGGCTGCGCGCGGCAATGACCGAGGAGGAACGCAGGCTGTGGCGGCACCTCTGGCGCATTCCGGTCGAAGGAACGCACTTTCGTCGACAAGCGTCGGTTGGCGGTTACTATCCTGACTTTATCTCACATCGGCTGAAGCTGATCATCGAGGTGGATGGCTTCCAACATGGTTTTGATGGCCAGCAGCGCCATGATGAAGTCCGAACCAGATGGTTTGAGAGCCAAGGCTATCGCGTCGTCCGCTTCTGGAACCACGAGATAAAAAACGAACTGGATTCCGTACTCGATACAATCTATGCGGCGGTGGAAGAACGAAAATCACACCTTGGTCTGCGCGATGGTGCCGAAGGTGCTGGCGGCTGAAACGCGCCACCCCACCCCGGCGCTACGCGCCGACCCTCCCCATCAAGGGGAGGGTAAGGAGCTAACTAATGCCTGACCTACTCCTAGAACTCCGCTCGGAAGAGATCCCCGCGCGCATGCAGCGCAAGGCGGCTGGCGATCTGCGCAAGACGCTGACCGACGGCTTGGTCGAGGCGGGCCTCACCTATGAGGCGGGGCGCGAATACTGGACGCCGCGCCGGCTGGCGCTGGACATCCGCGGGCTGACGGCGCGCTCGAAGGACATTCGCGAGGAAATAAAGGGTCCCTCGACCACGGCGCCCGAGCAGGCGGTGCAGGGTTTCCTGCGCAAGGCCGGCCTTTCATCGATCGCCGAGGCGCATGTCCATTCCGATCCCAAGAAGGGCGACTTCTACGTTGCTCACATCTCGAAGCCGGGCAGGGCGGCCGAAGAGATCATCGCCGAACTGGTGCCGGGCATCATCAAGAACTTTCCCTGGCCGAAATCGATGCGCTGGGGGCCGGCCTCGGCCAAACCCGGCTCGCTGCGCTGGGTGCGGCCACTGCAGTCGATCGTCTGCACCTTCGGCCCCGAGACTGAGGAGCCGGTGGTGGTCGATTTCGAGGTCGACGGTATCCGCTCCGGCAACGTCACCTACGGCCACCGCTTCCACGCACCGGGCCCGATCACCGTGCGCCGCTTCGACGACTATGTGAGCAAGCTCGAAGCGGCCAAGGTCGTGCTTGATGCCGATCGGCGCAAGGAGATCATCCTGGCCGATGCCCGCAACGTCGCCTTCGCCAACGGCCTCGATCTCGTCGAGGACGAGGGCCTGCTGGAAGAGGTCGCCGGCCTGGTCGAATGGCCGGTCGTCCTGATGGGCGAGTTCGAGCAAGATTTTCTCACCATCCCGGCCGAGGTCATTCGCCTGACCATTCGCGCCAACCAGAAGTGTTTCGTCACCCGGCCGCAAGGTGCGGCTGAGGACCTTTCCGACCGCTTCATCCTGATTGCCAATATCGAGGCGAAGGACGGAGGCAAGGAGATCGCATACGGCAACGGCAAGGTGGTCAGGGCGCGCCTCTCCGATGCGCTCTATTTCTGGAAGACCGACCAGGGCGACCTGCCCGACCTCGGCACTCTGCAGGAGTCGGCGGCGAAATTCGACCTCGACCTGAAGAAGCCGCTCGACCAGCGCATGGCCCGCCTCGACCATCTCAACGTGACTTTCCATGCCAAGCTTGGCACGCAAGGCGCCCGGGTCGAGCGGATCGAGCGGCTGGCGGAAGAACTGGCGCCGACGGTGGCGAAGTCGATCTCCCCCCTTGAGGGGGAGATGGCCGGCAGGCCAGAGGGGGTCGCCGCGCGTGAAGCGCCGACATCTTCCGCGCTGAGAGGAAGCGTCGGCGCTCCAGGCGAGACGCCCCCCTCTGTCGCCTTCGGCGACATCTTCCCCTCAAGGGGAGAGATCACCGCGCTCGTCGCCCGCGCCGCGGTGCTGGCCAAGGCAGATCTGCAGACCGAGGTCGTAGGCGAGTTCCCGGAATTGCAGGGCGCCATGGGCCGCAAATATGCTTTGCTGCAGGGCGAGCATCCGTCGGTGGCTGCGGCCGCCGAGGAGCACTACAAGCCGCAAGGCCCGTCCGACCGGGTGCCGACCGATCCGGTGTCGGTTGCTGTCGCGCTTGCCGACAAGCTCGACACGCTGACCGGCTTCTGGGCGATTGATGAAAAGCCGACAGGCAGCAAGGATCCGTTCGCACTCAGAAGAGCTGCACTCGGCGTGGTCAGAATCCTGATCGAGAACCGCATTCGCCTCGGACTGACATCGGTCTTCGCCAAGGCCTTTGCGAGCTTCGCCGGCGGTGCCGCACAAATTTCGGATCTCCTCGGCTTCTTCCATGATCGCCTCAAGGTCTATCTCCGCGACCAGGGCGCACGGTACGATCTGATCGACGCCGTCATCACGCCGCAGTCCGACGACCTTCTGCAGATCGTCCGCCGCGTCGAGGCGCTGGGCTCGTTCCTCGACACCGAGGACGGCAAGAACCTGCTCGCCGGTACCAAGCGCGCCGCCAACATCCTGGCCGCCGAGGAGAAGAAGAAAACGCTGGTCGCCGAAACTGTTGAGCCGGCGCTGTTCCGCGAAGACGCGGAAAAGAGCCTGTTTGTTGCGGTGAATCAGGCCGAGAAGGAAGCCGGCCAAGCGATTCAAAACGAAGATTTTTCCGCCGCCATGCTGTCGCTTAGCGTTTTGCGTGAACCGGTTGATTCATTCTTTGAAGGGGTTCTCGTGAATGATGAGGACCAGGCCGTGCGAGCCAACCGGCTGGCTCTGCTTGCCCGCATCCGCGCCGCCACCGACCAGGTCGCCGACTTTTCAAAAATCGTCGGCTGACAGCCCAAGATGCCGGTTCCGAAGCCGCATGCTCCGTCAGGCACGGGAGGCCGTCGCGCCTACATTGCCTTGCTGAAGCGCGGCGGCGTCGGGGCAGCTTCCGGTTGGGCTTCCGGTTGCGTCTCGCCGTCGGACGCAGTTGCCGTCGTGGCGGGGTTGTTCTCGGACGCGTTGGTATCGCCGTTGGGGGCAGCCTGAGCCGTGCCGTTGGGGGGCGTAGCCGCAGCCGTACCGTTAGGAGGCGTGCCGGCGGGCGCGGTGCCGTTTGCCGGTGTCGCGGCCTCCTGATCCGTGGCAGTCACCGCGGGCGTCGCCGAAGCGCCGCCGACGATGCCGCCGCGAATGATTGTCGGCGCCTGCGCGTGCCTCTGTCCGGATTTCTCCGGGATCGCGGCCACTTTCTCATCGGTGACGGCTGGCACCGGCTCGCCGAGCGCCACAACTGACGGTGTAGCCTTGCCGGGCTCGATCGCGGCCAGCCTGACAACGGATGGCGTCGAGGTCGCAGCGCCGAGCACGACGATGGACGAAGCCTGTGCCAAGCCGCCAGTCGCCAAGAGGCCGACACAGACCGCTCCTAGAGCAATTCCAGGAAAGGGACGTAACAGCTTTCCGTCCGGAATTGCATAAACGCAAGGCATACGCAACACGAGAACTCCCGAGCCCAGCTACTGGAAATCCGCACCCTAGTGCCGGCGAATTGATGCCGGCTTGCGCGGAAACTTAGCATTTTAGGGATTGATAAATCGCCAATGCCCGCCCTTGCCCCTGCTTCCATGTCGTATTACGGGACCGGCATGTTCAGGATCGGTGGTGAATTTGGCTGAGATACTTGCCGTCGGCGAGGCGATGGAACGCGCGCTGTCGCTGCTCGAAGGCGGTGATGTCATCGCCATCCCGACCGAGACCGTTTACGGGCTGGCCGGTGACGCCACGAATGGGGCTGCCGTGGCGCGTATCTTCGAGGCCAAGGGTCGCCCGCGCTTCAACCCGCTGATCGCCCACGTCGCCGATCTCGCCATGGCAAACCGCATGGCTGCGTTCGATCCGTTGTCAACAAAGCTGGCGGAAGCTTTCTGGCCCGGTCCGCTGACCTTGGTGCTGCCGCAGCGCACGGAAAACGGCATCCATCCGCTCGTCACCGCCGGGCTGGACACGATCGCGCTGCGCATGCCGAGAGGCTTCGGTGGCGAGCTGATCGCGAGACTAGGCCGGCCGCTCGCCGCGCCCAGCGCCAATTCTTCCGGCAGGATCAGCGCCACGACGGCCGAGGCCGTGGCGGCCGATCTCGGCGAGAAGATCAAGCTGGTGGTCGATGGCGGCGCGACGCCCGTCGGCCTGGAATCGACCATCGTCAAGATCGCAGACGGCAAGCTGCGTCTGCTACGACCCGGCGGCATCGCTGCCCGGGACATTGAAGCGGTCGCCGGCGCAAAGCTGATGCGTGGCGCTGCCGGAATCCAGGCGCCGGGCATGCTCGCCTCGCATTATGCGCCGGACGCTTCGATGCGCCTCAACGCCGGCAAGATCGCGAGCGGCGAGGCGCTGCTCGCCTTCGGCCGCAAGCGTGCCGAAGGCTGGCAGGATGCGGTGGCGCTGCGCAATCTTTCCGAGGCGGGGGATCTGCGGGAGGCCGCCACCAATCTGTTCGCCTATATGCAGGCGCTCGACCGTAGCGGCGCGGCCACTATCGCCGTCGAGCCGATCCCGGCCGACGGCTTGGGCGAGGCGATCAACGACCGGCTCGCGCGCGCCGCCGCCCCGCGTGACCAGATCGACTGAGCCTATCTCTTTGTTTTGACGCAATTCCGGACGGAAAACCGCTTCACACTTTTCCTGGAATTGCTCTAGGTTTGGGCATGAACGACCAGCCCTTCGACCTCGATCCCGCCCTCATCGACCGCTTCGCTGCCATCGTCGGCGACAAATACGCGCTGCGCGATCAGGCTGACATCGTGCCCTACATCACCGAGCGGCGCGGCCTCTGGCATGGCCGGACATCGCTGGTGCTGAGGCCGGGCAGCGTCGAGGAAGTGAGCCGCATCATGCGGCTCGCGACCGAGACCGGAACGCCGGTCGTGCCGCAGAGCGGCAACACCGGGCTGGTCGGCGCCCAGGTGCCGGACAAGTCCGGCCGCGACATCGTGCTCTCGCTGTCGCGCCTGAACCGCATCCGAGAGATCGATGTCCTGTCGAACACGATCACCGCCGAGGCCGGCGTTGTCCTGCAGACGCTGCAGGAAGTGGCCGACGCCGCCGACCGGCTGTTCCCGCTGTCGCTTGCAGCCCAAGGCTCCTGCCAGATCGGCGGCAATCTCTCTTCCAATGCCGGGGGCACCGGCGTGCTTGCCTATGGCAATGCGCGCGAGCTTTGCCTCGGCGTCGAAGTGGTGCTGCCGACCGGCGAAGTGTTCGACGATCTGCGCAAGCTGAAGAAGGACAACACCGGCTACGATCTAAAAAACCTCTTCGTCGGCGCCGAGGGCACACTCGGCGTCATCACCGCCGCGGTGCTGAAGCTCTTTCCCAAGCCGAAGGGCAGGGAGGTTGCCTTCGCCGGCCTGTCGTCGCCCAAGGCAGCGCTGTCGCTGTTCACTTTGGCGATGGACCGCGCCGGCGCTTCGCTCACGGCTTTCGAGTTGATCGCCAGAAGGCCTTACGACTTCACGCTAAAGCACGGCCAAGGCATCACCCGGCCGCTGGCGGATGACTGGCCGTGGTATTCCCTGATGCAGGTCTCCTCAGGTCGCTCGGAAGAAGATGGCAAGGCGCTGATCGAGGAGATTCTTTCCGCCGGCCTCGCGCAGGGCATCGTCGGCGATGCGGTGGTGTCGGCAAGCCTTGCCCAGGGCGACGCCTTCTGGAATTTCCGCGAGACGCTGCCCGAATGCCAGAAGCCGGAGGGCGCCTCGATCAAGCACGACATCTCGGTGCCGATCGCCTCGATTCCAGAGTTCATCGAAAAGGCTGCCGGCGTGGTCCAGACTGTCTGTCCCGGCGCCCGCGTCGTCTGCTTCGGCCACATGGGCGACGGCAATCTTCACTACAACATCTCTCGCCCGGTGGATTGGCAGGACGAGCCGTTCCTTGAACTCTACCACCCGATGAACAAGGCCGTGCACGATGTCGTGCGTTCCTTCCACGGCTCGATCTCGGCCGAGCACGGCATCGGCCAGTTGAAGCGCGATGAACTGATCGCCACGGCGCCGCCAATGGCGATCGATCTGATGCGCCGGGTGAAGGCGGCCTTCGACCCGGCCGGCATCATGAATCCCGGTAAGGTTATCTAATTCTTCCAACACTCTTGCGGCTGGTCGCAATCCGATAACCATCGGCTCCGATCAGCAAAATTTAACTGACTTTCTTAAGCGCGGCGGTAAGAAGCGAGCGCTAATGTTTCTCCCATAACGAGGCCGGAAAAACCGGCCCGGAGAGAACCGGAAAACGGCCCTCAGGAGAAACAGGAAGGCATTCGATGAACACTGGACTGAAGCCAGTCTGGGCGGGGCGCAACATGCGTCTCGACCCGTTTCGCCTGCCGCAGATGGTAAGCTATGCCACGCGCGACGACTATGGCGATGTAACCTTCACCATCGACCAGCGCGGCGCCGTCATCCGCCGCACGCTGGAGATGAGCGGCGTGCCGGCGATCATCGCGCTGCCCGCCAATGCCTTCCGCGGTGTCGCCGCCCGCGCCATGGAGGATCCGGACGGCAATGTCACCGTGACGCTGGAACTTCTGCACAATGATCCGATGCTGTCGGTGCCGCTTTTGGTCGCCGACGATCTCGACGACGTCGCCGCCGACTGGCGCGCCTGGGCCGACGCCTATCGCCTGCCGATGCTTCTGATCGAGGCCGACGGCATTGCCCGCACGCTGGAGGAATCGCTCGGCGCCGCCATCAAGGCGCTGCCGCCGCAGGAACGCCGCAAGGGCCGTGTCTCCAACATGCGCCGCCCGCGCTTCCTCGCCCGCCGCAGGACCGGCAATCTCGGCCTGCGTCTCGTCATCGGCGGTCAGGAGATTATCGCGCGCGAGTAGGCATGGCGCCTCTCCTTCTCCCACAAGGGAGAAGGGGGAGTCCCGCTACAACAGCGGCTTCAGCACCACCCAAAACGCCCCGCCGATCAGCCCCAGAAAGATCAGCCAGCCGACCTGGTTGTTCGACTTGAACAGCTTCAGGCACTGATCGGGATCGTTGATGTCGAGCCGGATGATCTGGCGCGCCATATGCGCGCCGGCGGCGATCAGCCCGGCCAGCGCCGGCATCGGCACTTGAGCCGAGGCAAAGGCGATGGCGAAGCAGACGAGCGTGCCGCCATAGAGCCCGGTGAGCCAGGTCTTGGTGTTGTCACCGAACAGCCGCGCCGTCGAGCGCACGCCGACGATGGCGTCGTCTTCCTTGTCCTGATGCGCGTAGATCGTGTCGTAGCCGATCACCCACAGGATCGAGCCGATATAGAGCATGATGGGGGGGCCATCGAGATCGCCGAACTCGACCGCCCAGCCCATCAGCGCGCCCCAGGAGAAGGCGAGCCCGAGCACGAATTGCGGCCAGTTGGTGATGCGCTTCATGAACGGGTAGATCGCGACAATCGCCAGCGAGGCGATGCCGAGCGGAATGGCGAAGCTGTTGAACTGCAAAAGCACGGCGAGCCCGACCAGCGCCTGGATGATCAGAAACGCCCAGGCTTGGCGGCGGGTCACCTTGCCGGCCGGCAGCGGCCGCGAGCGGGTGCGCTCGACCTGGTTGTCGATGTCTTCGTCGACGATGTCGTTGTACGTGCAGCCGGCGCCGCGCATGGCGACGGCGCCGACGAAAAACAGGAACAGGTACCAGGGCGCCGGCAGCAGCGTCAAAAGCGGATCCGTCGGGCGCGGATAGGCGCTCGCCGCAAGAGCCGCCGACCACCAGCAGGGCCACAAAAGCAATTGCCAGCCGATCGGCCTATCCCAGCGCGCAAGCTGCGCATAAGGCCACAGCCAGCGCGGCAGCACTCGGTAAACCCAATGGCCGCTCGGCGCGTCAGCGACGCGGCCCTGGGCTGCTTTCGACTGGATGGTTTCCATCGTGCTGGAGTGGCAGCAGCGATGGGCGCCGTCAAGCGGCCGCGTTGTCGCTCAGCCAGTGAAAACATCGTGACTGGCGAACCCTGCTTTCGCTGTCTCGATGAAGGCGAGCGCCGTCTTCGATAGGCGCAGGCCGGCGTCGTGGGCGAGAATAATGCGCTGCATGGGAAGCGGATCGGAAGTTGGCTTGCAGACCAGCGGCAGGCCGTCATAGCTCCCGTCGCCATGCGGCCTGGTGTAACTCACCGCAACGCTGAAGCCGTTCGCCACCATGCTGCGCTGCAGCTCTGAGCTCAGTGGACTTCGGATTCGGCCGGCGAGATCGTTCCCCTCACTGGCAATCGCCTGATTGCGTCTTGATGTGGGCAATGTTCCCGTGTGCAATCGCCGCCAAAACGCCAAGACGCCTTGACCCGTCGCCCTTGGACCAATAGCGGGTTCGGGGAGACGATCAGCAAGAGGTGGCCATGAACGTTCTTCTTCTCGGCTCGGGCGGCCGCGAACACGCGCTCGCCTGGAAGATCGCCGCCTCGCCGCTGCTGACGAAGCTCTATGCTTCGCCCGGCAATCCCGGCATCGGCCGTTTCGCCGAGCTGGTCAAGCTGGACGTCGCCGACCATTCCGCGGTCGCCGCCTTCTGCCAGGAGAAGAAGATCGACCTCGTCGTGGTCGGTCCGGAAGGGCCGCTGGTGGCCGGCATTGCCGATGATTTGCGCGCCTGGGGCATCCGCGTCTTCGGCCCCTCCAAGGCGGCGGCGCGGCTCGAAGGCTCGAAGGGCTTCACCAAGGATCTTTGCGCCAAGTTCAACATCCCGACCGCAGCCTATGGCCGCTTCGGCGATCTCGCCGCGGCCAAGGCCTATGTCGAAAAGACGGGCGCGCCGATCGTCATCAAGGCTGACGGGCTTGCCGCCGGCAAGGGCGTCACCATCGCCATGACACAGCATGAGGCGCTTGCCGCGCTCGACGCCTGTTTCGACGGCGCGTTTGGCCCCGCCGGCGCGGAGGTCGTCGTCGAGGAATATCTGACCGGCGAGGAGGCGAGTTTCTTCTGCCTCTGCGACGGCGCCACCGCGCTGCCCTTCGGCACCGCGCAGGACCATAAGCGCGTCGGCGACGGCGACACCGGCCCGAACACCGGCGGCATGGGCGCCTATTCCCCGGCGCCGGTGATGACGCCCGAGATGAGCGAGCGCACCATGCGCGAGATCATCGAGCCGACCATGCGCGGCATGGCCAATCTCGGCGCGCCTTTCGCCGGCATTCTCTTCGCCGGTTTGATGATCACCGACCAGGGCCCCAAGCTGATCGAGTACAACACCCGCTTCGGCGATCCCGAGTGCCAGGTGCTGATGATGCGGCTGAAGGACGACCTGCTGGTCCTGCTCAACGCCGCCGTCGACGGCCAGCTCGCGCACATGTCGGCCCGCTGGAGCGACGAGGCGGCGCTGACCGTGGTGATGGCGGCAAGGGGCTATCCCGGCACGCCGGAAAAGGGCTCGGTGATCCGCGGCCTCGACGAGGCGGCGAGCGACGGCACCGAAATCTTCCACGCGGGCACCGCCATCAACGGCGGCGCGCTGGTCGCCAATGGCGGCCGCGTGCTCAACGTCACGGCAACCGGCGCCACGGTCGGGGAGGCGCAGAAAAACGCCTACGCGGCGATCGATCGTATCGACTGGCCGCAGGGTTTCTTCCGCCGCGACATCGGCTGGCGCGCCGTCGAGCGCGAGCAGACCGGCAGATAGGACATGTTGACCGTTTCACCGACACGGCGAAATGTCCTATCTCTTTGTTTGACGCAATCTCGGACGGAAAACCGCTTCACACTTTTCCTGAAATTGCTCTAATCAGGCAGCCTTGCTTTTGCCTGTCCGCGCCCAGGCCGGCAACCAGTCGCCATGCGCTGCAAGCAGGTCGTCGACCAGCGACCAGATCTGGTCGAGATCGAGCTCGGCCGCGGTATGCGGGTCCATCATCGCCGCATGGTAGATGTGCTCGCGGCTTTCGTTCATCAGCGCCCGCACGGTCAGTTCCTGAACGTTGATGTTGGTGCGGATCAGCGCCGTCAGCTGCGGCGGCAGCTCGCCGATATGGGTCGGCTGGATGCCGGAAGCATCGACCAGGCACGGCACTTCCGCCGCGCAATCGAAAGGCAGAGAGGTGATGCAGCCGTTGTTGCGGACGTTGCCGTAGATCACCGACGGCTCGCCGGTCCAAACCGAGCTCATGATCGAGGAGGCATATTCCTTGGATTGCTCGACCTCGATCCGGTCGGCCGAGCGGTAGGCCTCCGCCTGGCCCTTCCAGCGCTCGATCTGCTCGATGCAACGCTTCGGATATTCGTCAAGCGGGATGCCATATTTCTCGATCAGGTCGGGGCGACCGTCCTTGATGAAATAGGGCGTGTATTCGGCGAAATGCTCCGAGCTTTCGGTGACGAAATAGCCGAGCCGGGTCAGCATCTCGTAGCGCACCTTGTTCGGGCAGCGCGGGCTCCAGCCGGGCTTCGGGGCGCGGCCCTCGCGATAGGCGCGGACAAGGTCGGGATAGAGGTCGCGAAAGGAGCCGTCCGCCTGGCGATGCTCGAACTTGAGATAAAAGGCCATGTGGTTGATGCCGGCCGCGCGGTAGCGGATCTCCTCGTAGGGAAGGTCGAGATCGTGCGCCAGCTCCATCGCCGTGCCCTGCACCGAATGGCAGAGCCCAACCTGCTTGATTTGGGGGAATTTCGCGGCGATCGCCCAGGTGTTGATCGCCATTGGGTTGACGTATTGCAGCATGATCGCGTCGGGGCAGACGGCGAGCATGTCTTCGCAGATCCTCCACAGATGCGGCACGGTCCTCAGGCCGCGCATGATGCCGCCGACGCCGAGCGTGTCGGCGATTGTCTGACGCAGGCCATATTTCTTCGGCACCTCGAAGTCGGTGACGGTGCAGGGCTCGTAGCCGCCGATCTGGAAGGCGACGACGACAAAGTCGGCGCCGGAGAGCGCCTTGCGTTGGTCGGAATAGGTCTCGGCCTTTGCCTTCACGCCGAGGGTCGCGATCAGCTTGTTGACGACGACGGCGCTCTCTTCCAGCCGCTGCGGGTTGATGTCCATCAGCGCGATCGTCGCCCCTGAAAGCGCCGGGCGCTGCAGCACGTCGCCGACGATGTTCTTCATGAAAACCGTCGAGCCGGCGCCGATGAAGGTGATCCTGGGATTTCTAGCCACTATGAACCTCCGGAATATGGTCACGCCACATCGAAAGCGGCCCGGACGAGCCGTTCGGTGTAGGCGGTCTTGGGATTGGTGAGGACCTCGTCCACGGGCCCCTGTTCGACGATCTTGCCGTGCTGCATGACGATTACGCGGTGGCAGAGCGCCCGCACCACCTTGAGGTCGTGCGAGATGAAGAGATAGCTCAGGCCGCGCTCGTCCTGCAGCTTGCGCAGCAGGTCGATGATCTGCGCCTGGACGGAAAGATCGAGCGCGGATGTCGGCTCGTCGAGAAGGATGAATTCCGGCTCCAGTGCGATGGCCCGCGCGATCGCGATGCGCTGCCGCTGGCCGCCGGAGAATTCATGCGGGAACCGCGACAGGATATCGCCGGGCATGCCGGCGCTGACCAGCGCCTCACGCACCCGCTCGATCCGCTCGCGCCGCGTCGCGCCGATCCTGTTGACGACCAGCCCTTCCTCGATGATCTGGCCGATCGTCATGCGCGGGTTGAGCGAGGAGAACGGATCCTGGAAGACGATTTGCATGCGCGAGCGCAGCGGCCGCATCTCGGCGCGCGTGAGATCCTGGATCGGCTGGCCATCGAAACGGATCTCGCCGCGCTTGGCCTCCAACAGCCGGAGCAGCGCCTGGCCGAAGGTGGTCTTGCCGGAGCCGGATTCGCCGACCAGCCCAAGCGTCTCGTGGCGGCATAGTTTGAGGTCTAGGTCGTCGACAGCGACCAGCTCGCGCCAGTTGGGCTTCAGGAACGTGCCATGCCGAAGCGTGAAGCAGACGCGCACGCCGTTTGCCTCGAGGATCGTGCTGGACTTATCGGGCAGCGGCTTCGGCCGGCCGTGTGGTTCGGATGCGAGCAGCCGCTTTGTGTAGGGATGCTGCGGATCGGCGAAGAGCCGCTCGGTGACGTTATGCTCGCGCATCTCGCCATGCTGCATCACATAGACATAGTCGGAAAACTTGCGCACCACGGTCAGGTCGTGGGTGATCAGAATAACCGCCATCCGCATTTCTGTCTGCAGATTGCGGATCAGGTTCAGGATCTGCGCCTGGACCGTGACGTCGAGCGCGGTGGTCGGCTCGTCGGCGATCAGCACATCGGGCTCGTTGGCCAAGGCCATGGCGATCATGACGCGCTGCCGCTGGCCGCCGGAGAGTTGGTGCGGATACTGCTTGAGGCGTGCTTCCGGTTCGGGGATCTGGACATGCTTGAGAAGTTCGAGCGCGCGCGCCCAGGCTTCCTTGCGGCTCACCTTGCGATGCACCCGGATTGCCTCGACGATCTGGCTGCCGACCGAATAGATCGGGTTGAGCGAGCTCATCGGCTCCTGGAAGATCATCGAGATGCGGTTGCCGCGCAGCTTGCGCCGGGCAGTCTCGGCGAATTTCAGGATGTTTTGCCCGAGATATTCGACGCTTGATCTCGGCGATACGGTGGCCCGCCGCGACAAGAGCCCCATGACGGTGCGCGCCGTTACCGATTTGCCGGAACCTGATTCGCCGACGATTGCGATCGTCTCGCCGCGATAGAGCTGGAACGACACGTCCTTCACGGCCTCGACGATGCCGTGCTCGACCTTAAAGGCGACCTCGATGTTGCGGGCGTCGATCACAGGCTGATCATGGCGACCGCCATGATCATGCCGGACGGCCGGTGCGAAATTGTCTGCAAGCGCTATCGTCGTCATCCCGGCCACCTCAATAGGGATCGACGGCATCGCGCAGGCCGTCGCCCAGCGCGTTGAAGGCAAAGACCGTGACCAGCACGAAGCCGACCGGCGACAGGATCCACGGATAGGTGCCGATGACTGAATAGGTTGCGGTGTCCTGCAGCATCAGGCCCCACGAGATCAGCGGCGGCTTCACCGCGAAGCCGAGAAAGCCGAGGAAGGATTCCAGAAGCACCACCGTCGGGATCGCCAGCGTCACGGCGACGATCACATGGCTCATCACATTGGGAAAGATGTGCTGGATGATGATGCGCCGGTCGGTGGCGCCAACCGCCATGGCGGCGCGCACATAGTCGATGCGCGCCAGCGCCAGCGTCTTGCCGCGCACCTCGCGCGACATCTGCGCCCAACCCAGCGCCGACATGACAATGATGACGAAGGCAAGAAAGACATTGGTCGGCGCGGTGACCGGGATCAGCGTCGTGAGCGCCAGATAAAGCGGCAGTTGCGGGAAGGCGAGCACCAGTTCGACGAAGCGCTGCATCCAGACATCGAACCGGCCGCCGAAATAGCCCGACACCATGCCGACGCTGGTGCCGATAACGGTGATGATGAAGACGACCGTCAGCGCGATCATCAGCGAGACGCGCGAGCCGTACATGGCGCGCGACAGCACATCGCGGCCGAATTTGTCGGTGCCGAGGAAATGCACCGGCTGGCCGTCCATCGAGCCGAAGAAATGCCGATCCGCCGGGATGACGCCGAAAAGCCTGTAAGGCGCGCCTTGAACGAAGAAGCCGAGCAGTCGTGGATGGTCGTAATCGGGGCCGACGATCGGCTGGAAGGTCACGGGATCGAGGTCGGTCGATTCGGCCAGCGCATAGATTCTCGGCCGCGCGACGAAATTGCCGTCCTTGTCGTGGAAGCTGGGTACCTGCGGCGGTGCGAAGGCGATATCGGTCGCTTTCGGGTCGAGAGGCGCCAGGAATTCCGCGAACAGGGTCATGAGAAGCAGCAGCACGACCAGGCATAACCCGGCCATGCCGGTCCAGGAGCGCTTCAGCCGGCGCCAGACGAGCGCGATGTAGCTCTCATTGCCATGCGGGGCCGAAAGCGCGGTTCCTTCGGCGGGTGGCGGGGGTGAGGGATCGCGGGCCAGCATCTAGCGCTCCCCGAACTGGCGCACGCGGGGGTCGAGCAGGACCAGCAGCATGTCGGCGATGATGTTGCCGACGATCAGCGTCGCCGACAGAACCATCATGAAGGTTGCGGTCACATAGACGTCGCCCACCGCCATCGAGCCCACGATCGCCGGCCCGACGGTCGGCAGCGCGAAGATGATCGCCGTCTCGATCTCGCCGGTCAGCATATAGGGCAGCACCACGCCTTGATACATGACCAAAGGATGCAGCGCATTGGGCACGGCATGGCGCATCACGACGGCGCCGCCGGTCAGGCCCTTTGCCTTCGCCGTCTCGACATATTGGGCGTTGAGCGTATCGAGCAGGTTGCCGCGCATGACGCGCATATTGTAGGCGAGGCCGCCGAAGGTCGCGATCGCCACCACCGGCCAGACATGCTTGACGAGGTCGAGGAATTTCGCCCACGACCATGGCGCACCGCCATATTGCGGCGAGAAGAACGAGCCGATCTCCGACACGTTGAACTGGAAGACCAGCAGGTAGACGATGATCAGCGCCATCAGGAAGCGCGGCACCGTCATGCCGAGGAAAGAGATGGCTGAGAGCGTCGAATCGATCCAGGAATACTGCCGGGTCGCCGCCCAAATGCCGAAGCTTATGCCCAGCACCGAGGCGAGCAGGTGGCAGACCAGCGCCAAGAGCAGCGTGCGCGGCAGGCGCTCGCCCACCACATCGGCCACCGGCCTGTTGTAATAGAGGCTGTAGCCGAAATCACCGCGAGTGACGATGCCGCCGATCCAGTTGAGATATTGAACGGGCAGCGGCTTATCGAGACCGTGTTCTTTCCGGTAGGCCTGGGCCTGCGCATCCGCCTCGGCATAGGAGGCGCCGCCCTGGTTGATGAGCTGCGATTTGATGTAGTCGGCATAGTCGCCAGGCGGGGCCTGGATGATGGCGAAGGTGACGAGGCTCAAGATGGCGAGCACGGGAAGCGCCGAGGCGATGCGCATGAGCAGAAATCGCAACATGGATGGTCAGCTTCCTTTGCTGGCCGGTCGCTCCTTGGGCGCCACCGGAGATTTGGTTCTGTCCGGCCGCGCCAGCTGGCGCGACCGGAGCTCTCTTCGTCAGGGAGGTTAACTAGTTCATCGGCCCCTTGTCTCCGGGCTTGCCGGGAAGCTCGTCGGGGAAGAGCTCGTATTTCGCCTGTTTGTCGGCTGCGACGAAGACGCGTTCGCGGATGATCGAATCTTCGGCCCAGTTGAACATGAAGATCGGCGTTCCCTGCGGGATGTTGGAGAAGCGCTTGTTGACGATCAGCGCGCCGGGGTATTCCGTCAGCCCGACATTGTAGACGTTTTCCGTCGAGATCTTCTGGAACTTCTTCATCAGGTCGGTGCGCTGCTCGTTGTCCTGCGTCGTGACGAACTTGTTCACGATGTCGACGAGGTCCTTCTCGAACGGCATCAGATCGACTTCGCCGCTTTCAGGCGCGCGATGGTTCCAGCTGGTCTTCGGACCGACCGGAGCGAGTTGCTCCGTGTTCTGCACAACGGAGGTGAGCTCCTGGTCGTTGCGCCGGATCAGCCAGTCGAAGCGGCCGGAGTATTGGATCGCGTCGCGCTGCGTGCCGTTGACCCCGTTGAGCACGACCCTCAGCCCAAGCTTCTCCATCTGAGCCACAACGCCTTCGGCAAGGCTCTTGTCGGTGGTATAGTCATTGTTGACCAGCATCACGATCTCGACATTCTTGCCGCCGGCGGTGCCGGCCGGGAAGTTCACGAAGCCGTCGCCGTCAGTATCCTTGAGCCCGGCCTTGGCGAGCTCGGCCTTGGCGCCTTGAAGATCGAACGGGTAGTAAACCGTCGACTTGCGGTCATAGAAGCTGGTGCCGGAGGAGAAGCCGCCGGGATAGATGGCGGTGAACGGACCCTTGACCAGCGAGTCGCCGAGCGCCTTGCGGTCGATCGCCATGGTCACGGCCTTGCGGAAATCCTCGTTGCGGTTCAATTCGCGGATCGCTTGGCCGCGCTCGTCCGGGTTGCCCCAGCCATTGGCGGAAAAATTCATACGCAGATTGTAGCCGATGAGCCGCGGGCCGAAGGCAAGCCGTGCCGGCGCGTTCTTGTCAGCCGCACGCTTCAGCGAGGCGACGAAGTTCTCGGGTTGCTCGAGATTGGAGAAGTCGCCCGAGCCTGCGACGGCCTGGACGTCGCGATCTGCCCAGGTCGAGAGCTTGTATTGCAGCTCGTTGAGATAAGGCAGTTGGTTGCCCTTCTCGTCCACCTTCCAGTAGTACGGGTTGCGCCGCATGACGACGATGTCGTCCGGGCGGTATTCGACCGGCACCCAGGCGCCCATCACCGGCATGTTCATGTATTCCGGCGGGAACGCGTTCTTGAACTGGTCGTAGGTGTTCTTCGAATATTTCGGATGCTGCGGCTTCAAAATGTGCGCCGGGCCGGGGCAGAAGGTGCCGTAGGCCATCGCATAGAGATATTGCCTCGGAAACGCTTCCTTGAACGTCCATTCGACGGTGTAGTCGTCGATCTTCTTGAGCGTCGTGCCGACGCCGAAGGTTTCCGGCGTCGCGCCGTTGAGCGGCGAGACGTTAGGGTCGACGACCTCGTCGTCCCAGTAGAACATGACGTCGTCGGCGTTGAAGGGCACACCGTCCGACCATTTGGCGCCTTCGACGAGATGCATGGTGAGCTTGTGGCCGTCCTTCGACCATTCCCAGCTCTTTGCAAGGTTCGGCAGCGGCTCGGTGTCCTTGGCATCGACCTGGAACAGCGGCGCGGTGCGTGTCAGACACTCGGAAAGCGCGATGTCGATGCCGCCCCACCCTTGCGTCTGGCCGGCGCCGTAGTTCCAGCCTTCCGGCCTGCCGCCGATGACATGGCGCATCGTGTCACCATAGACGCCGATGCCGTCCGGCATGTTGGCGGTCTTGAAGACCAGCGGCTCCTTCGGCAGCCTGTCCTTGAGCGGCGGCAGCTTGCCGGTCTTGACGTATTTCTCGGTCACCCAATCCGGCTCGTGATATTCGGACAGCGCCTTGAACTCCAGGATAGAGTCGCGCGCCACATAGTGGATCTTGCCCTCGGCCGGGAATGTCGCCGGCTCGGGCGGGATCGTCGGTTCGGAAGCGAAAGCGGTGAGCGCCGGAATAGAAACGCCGAGCGCCAGTCCGGCGGCAATGCCAATTCTATGTAAGTTCCTCATTGTCTCCTCCCAGTTGTTTTGGACGTCTGCTGCTGCCCGCCGCTTGATCTTGATTCTGGGCGGCCGATTTTCGGCAGGCCTGCCTCCTGCGGGTCCGCCTGCCCGAAATCTCAGCCGGCCTGTTTCAGTGCCGCCTTTTCGGCGCGCAATTCCTCGATCGAGCGCACGTTGCGCCGCGCCGCGCCCGCCCATTCGCGGGTCTTGACCTTTGACTTCGCCAGCCGGTCCTTTGCCGCCGGCACGGCATCGGCATATTGCGGCAGCCAAGCGGCCTGGGCGACGACCATCTCGTCCACCATCTGCCAGACTTCCTCCGGCGTCGACACCGCGCCGACCAGCGGGTCGTGCAGCACCGCAAGCTTCAAAAGATCGATGTCGCCGGCGATCGCGGCATGCACGGACATGCGCTGGACGTTGATCGAGGACATGCAGGTGGCCGCGCACGCCTCCGGCAGCGTGATGCCGGCGGCCATGTTGATGCCGAGGCGATCGACGAAGCCCGGCGACTCGATGATGGCGTCGTGCGGCAGGTTGGTGATAACGCCGTTGTTCTTGACGTTGAAATGGCCACGGTAGACGCGGTTGGTTTCCAGCGCCTCGAGAATGTGGCTGGCATGCTCGTTGGAGCGTTTGGCCGGGTCGATCGGCTTCGACGCCGCTTCGAGGAACTGCGGATACTCGGTTTCGAACCAATTGCGGGTCTCGGTCGAGTAGCGCAGATAGCCGCCGGTCTCGCCGTGAATCCAGTCCGACATGTCGATCCAGCGTGTGATCTCGTCGGGGCGCTTGCGGTACCAGGGCAGGTATTCGGACAAATGCCCATTGCTCTCGGTCGAATAGACGCCGAAGCGCTTCAGCACGTCGATGCGGAGTTTCTCCTGCTTCGAATAGACCGGATGCGCCTCGAAGGCGGCGACCAACTCGTCCTTGCCGATCGGCCGGCCGTTCAGCCGCAGCTCGATGAACCAGGTCTGGTGGTTGATGCCGGAGCAGACATAGTCGAGCTCCCTGGGGGACTTCGTGCCGAGCACCTCGGCGATCTGTTCGGCGCCGTGCTGCACGCCGTGGCAGAGCCCGACCGTGTCGACCTCGCCGTATTCGATCGCGGCCCAGGTGTTCATCGCCATCGGGTTGGCGTAGTTGAGGAACTTGGCGTCGGTCTCGGCGACCTCGCGGATGTCCTTGCAGAAGTCGAGGATCACCGGGATGTTGCGCTGGCCGTAAAGGATGCCGCCCGCGCAGATCGTATCGCCGACGCACTGGTCGATGCCGTATTTCAGCGGGATGCGGATGTCGTCGGCATAGGCTTCGAGGCCGCCGACGCGCACGCAGCTGATGATGTAGCGCGCGCCTTCCAGCGCCTTGCGGCGGTCGGTCGTCGCCGTCACTTTGGTCGGCAGCCCGTTTGCTTCCACGATCCTGTCGAGGATCGCCTTGATCATTCCGAGATTGTGCTCGCTGATGTCGGTCAGCGCGAACTCGATGTCCTTGAATTCGGGCACGCAGAGAATATCGGTGAACAGCTTCTTGGTGAATCCGACACTGCCGGCGCCGATAATAGCGATTTTGAAGCTCATCACCTTCACCTCGATCCGATCGAATGTTAGGCAAGGAGCAGCAAGGGAGGATATGGCCGTGCGCCGGCTGGCGCGCTCGCCATTTGGAGCCGGAAATCCGGCTCTTTCTCCTCCCGTCCGCTCCTCGACCGCGGGTCTTCCCGTTCTTGAGTGAGCCGGATTATGCGCTTATTCGCCGGCGCGGCCAGAGAAGGATTATGCTTTCGAGGGTAATTTTGTGCTGCACGACCTGATCGCCAATGGAAAGCTGATGCGCACGATCTCGCTCCCGCGCGGGCGCCAGCGCCTGCATGCCATGCCGACCAGCACCGGCTACGAGGTGCGCGAGGATGAGACTTACGACTGGGACGGGCGCAAGCGCGGCCAGACCCCGTTCACGGTGCTCCAGCATACGATCAGCGGCACCGGGCAATTGCGCTATGAAAGCCGCAATTACCGCCTGCAGGCGAACGATACGCTGCTGGTGCTGGTGCCGCACAACCATCGCTACTGGCTGGCCAAGGGCGACCGCTGGGAATATTTCTGGATCTCGATGAACGGCGAGGAGGCGCTGCGCGTCCACAAGTCGATCCTCAGCGTCTCAGGCCCCGTGCTCCGGCTGCAGCCGGCGACCATCGATCACCTTGCCGATTGCAGCCTGCGCCTCATCAAGGGCGCCGCCTCGCCGGGCGCGGCGTCGGCGATCGCCTATGAGGCGGCGATGGCGCTTTACGACGATGTCTTCGGCTCGCACGCCTTCGCCGAAAAGCAGAGCGCCATGCAGCCGGTCATCGATCACATAAACGTCAATCTCGACAAGCCGCTGCCGGTGGCGGAACTGGTCGAAATCAGCGGCCTCAGCCGCGCCCATTTCTCGCGCTGCTTCGCCGAGAGCGAAGGATTGCCGCCGGCCGAATTCGTCCTGCAGCAGCGGCTGCAGCGCGCCGCCAAGTTGCTGACCAAGGCCGATTTCCTGCCGGTCAAGGAAGTCGCTGTTCTGTGCGGTTTCGACGACCCGAACTACTTTTCAAAGGTGTTTCGCCGCTGCTACGGCATCACGCCTACACAGTTTCGCACCACTGGCATGTATGCCAGCTTGGGTAATCATCGTTGACGCTGCCGTCGACTACTGCCTGCGGTGGTCGAGCGTCGTCGATGCGGTGCTGACCGGATCGGCGGCCGCGAAGGCGGCGTCGAGCTGTTCGGGCGTGCGCTGTCCGGCCCGTTTCCAGGCGACATATTGCACGATGCCGAAGCTCGGCCGCTGCGGCACGGTCTTGACCACCGGCATGCGGAATCCATCGCGGAATTTCACCCAGCGCGCGCCGAGCACCGCGACAATTTCCTCGATGGTCGGCGGTGTCGCCACATCGGCATAGGTGATGGTGACCTTGCCGGCGAGGCCCGCTTCGCGCGGGATCGGCACCGGGATCGAGGCGAGGTAATCCGCCGGCACGTCGACCAGCCCGCCGAACGCCCATTGCTGGCGCAACTCATCGGCTTTCAACGGCGCGACGCTGACGTCGATGTCGTTGGGCGTGCCCGGCACGCGATAGGGGCAGCTGAAGCGTCCGCAGTTCGCCTTTGCCGAGAACTGCCAAAGCGCGTAACCCTGCCAGTTGCCCATCGGGAAATGCACGTCGATGTCGGGCTTGTAGCGCGCATACCAGAGCGGCAGCCGCGACAGCAGCCGGTAGGTGTAGCGGTTGTCGGCGATGTACTGGGCGGTCTTGCCGTTCGAATAGAGCACTGGGAAGCGGCCGAGGCGGCGGTGAACCTGGCGGACGAATTCTTCCGCGTCCTCGAGCGACATCCATTGCGTGGGATCGATGCCCTCGATGTCGAGAGCAATGAGATCGTCCGGCGCCGGCTCGGCGAAATCGACGAAATTGTTGGCCTGCTCGACCGGATTGCCGGGGCGGGCGAGGTGATAGGCGCCCCATTTCAGGCCGAGCGTTTTGGCCACCACCTTGCGCGTCTGGAAAAGCTCGCGCGTCACCGCATGGCGCTTCCACAGCGCCTTGCAGAGCTTCACCTCGGTCTCGTCGCCGAAGCAGAAATAGGGCGGCGGCAGCCCGTCGGACGCCTTGTTGATGAAGCCGACGATGCGTTTGTCGGTGGCAAGCTCAGCCCAGTCGATGGAATTATATTCGTAGGCGTCGATCACCAGCGCGCGGTCGGCATTCTTCCACGGCTCGGAGAAATCCGAGGCCTTTGCCGCCGTGCCCAGCACCATCGCAGCCGCGAGAAGCGCCAGGCGGCGAAGAGGGCGCGCCGGCTTTTTCAATCAGGGTGTCCCCACTGACCAGAGGACCATCCTGGACCGCTATGGTTAAGGAAGTGCTTTCAAACCGCGAGGTGTTCAGCGCCGGAACAGCGACTGAACCTTGAACGGATCGGGCGCCGACTCCTGCGGCAGCGAGCCTTCGGCGGCGCGCTTCTCGTGATGCGCCAGCGAGCATTGCGGCGAGCACAATATGCCGCGGTTCGTCCAGTAGGCCGGCCCATGGGAGACCGCGTTCGATGCAGCGATAGGCGTCAGGTCTGGCAAGCATGGTTTCCCGGTGCACGATATCTCTCTGGTCTGCCAACGGCAGATAATACGCTACGCGTCTTTCCGCCCGTGGATGACGAAGTTCTACGCTTGCAAAATCCGCGTGACAAAGTTTGACGTTTACGTAAAAAGAAGGGACAGGCCAACCCAAGAATGGATGGCCTTGCTTCGGCCACGCGACTACGGTTGGCCGCACTGGAGGAGAAGCAGCAAACATGTATCGCGCACCGGTCGAGGACATCGCCTTCACGCTGAAGCATGTGGCCGGCCTGAAGCCCGCGCTGGATGCCGGCACCTTCGGCGATCTCGGCGAGGACCTGGTCGACGCGATCCTGGCCGAGGCCGGCCGTTTCGCCAGCGAGGAGGTGGCGCCGCTCCACAAGATCGGCGACGAGCGTGGCGCGGTGTTGAAGGGAGCTTCTGTCACCACGCCGCCCGGCTGGAAGGAGCTGTACCAGCGCTGGATCGAAGGCGGCTGGAACGCGCTGTCCGGGCCGGCCGAATATGGCGGCCAGGGCCTGCCGACGATGCTGGCCGTCGCCGCGCTCGAAATGTGGAACTCCGCCGCCATGGCCTTCGGCATCGGTCCGACGCTGACCATGGGCGCGGTGGAAGCCCTCGACAAGCATGCGTCGGAGGAGCTCAAGGCGAAGTATCTCGCCAAGCTCGTCTCCGGCGAGTGGATGGGCACGATGAACCTGACCGAGCCGCAGGCCGGCTCGGATCTTGCGGCGCTGCGCACGCGCGCCGAGCCCGCCGGCGACGGCACCTACCGCATCTTCGGCCAGAAGATTTTCATCACCTATGGCGAGCACGATTTCACCGACAACATCGTCCATCTGGTGCTGGCGCGGCTGCCCGATGCGCCGGCCGGCACGCGCGGCATCTCGCTCTTCCTGGTGCCGAAATTTCTGGTCAATGACGACGGCTCGCTCGGCGCCCGCAACGATGTCTTCTGTTCCGGCCTCGAGCACAAGCTCGGCATCCATGCCTCGCCGACCTGCACCATGATCTATGGCGACGGGTTTGAGGGCATTACGCCCGGCGCCATCGGTTGGCTGGTCGGCGAGGAAAACAAAGGGCTGGCCTGCATGTTCACGATGATGAACAACGCTCGCCTCGCCGTCGGCATGCAGGGCGTTGCGGTGGCCGAGACGGCAACGCAGAAGGCGATCGCCTATGCCAATGAGCGCAGGCAGGGGAAGGCCTCGGACTATGCCGGGTCCGGCATGGCGCCGATCGTCCATCACCCGGACGTGCAGCGCAATCTCTTGACCATGCGGGCGCTGACCCAGATCGCGCGGGCTATCGCCTATTCCTGTGCGCACGCCATCGACCGTGCACGTGTCGCCGAGGGCGAGGCCGGCGCGAACTGGCGCGACCGCGCCAATCTTTTGACGCCGCTGGCGAAAGCCTTTTCGACCGATGTCGGCGTCGAGGTCGCTTCGCTGGGTGTCCAGGTGCATGGCGGCATGGGCTTCATCGAAGAGACAGGCGCGGCGGCGCTCTATCGCGACGCCCGCATCGCGCCGATCTATGAAGGCACCAACGGCATCCAGGCGATCGACCTCGTCTCGCGAAAACTGCCGCTCGGCGGCGGCGAGCATATGCATCGCTACATCGGCGAATTGAAAGCGATGGCCGATGCGGTGCGCACCTCCAACATCGAGGGTTTTGGCCGCACCGCCGACAATCTCGACCGCGCGCTTGCCGATCTCGACGAGGCGACGCGCTTCTTGCAAAGGCTGATGGCCGACGGCAAGGCCGATGCCGCGATGGCCGGCGCCACGCCCTATCTGCGCCTGATCTCGCTCGCCGCCGGCGGCGCCTATCTGGCGCAAGGGGGCCTCGTCGACCGCCGCCGCGTCCCGCTTTGCCGCTTCTTTGCCGAAAACCTCCTCGGCGAGACACGCGCGCTCAAGGAGCGCGTCATCGACGGCGCCGAAAGTCTCGCCGCCGCCGGCAAGGCGCTGATCGCCTGAAGAGCCAGTCAGCCGAAGGAACCCATCGTGACCGACCATATCCTCATCGAGCGCCGCGGTGCCGTGCAGATCATCCGCATGAATCGGCCGGACAAGAAGAACGCGCTGACACGTGCCATGTACGCGAAAATGTCGGCCGCCCTTTCTGAAGGCGACGCCGACCCGGCGGTTCGCGCCCATGTCTTCCTTGGCGTGCCCGGCGCCTTTTCTTCCGGCAACGACCTTGCGGATTTCCTGGTGATCGCCACCGGCGGCGAGGGCGGCAACGAGGTGTGGGATTTCCTGATGGCGCTGGCCAAGGCGGAGAAGCCGATGGTATCGGGTGTCGACGGCATCGCGGTTGGCATCGGCACCACGCTCAATTTGCATTGCGACCTGACCTTCGCCACGCCGCGCACGCTCTTTCGCACCCCCTTCGTCGACCTCGGCCTCGTGCCGGAAGCCGGCTCCAGCCTGCTGGCACAACAGATCCTCGGCCGCCAGGGCGCCTTCGCGCTGCTCGGTCTCGGCGAAGGTTTTTCGGCTGAGCGCGCCAAGGCCGCCGGCCTGATCTACGATGTGGTCGCGGAAGACGCGCTGGAGGGTGCGGTGCTGGCTGCGGCCGCCGAGATCGCCGCCAAGCCGCCGCAGGCGCTCAAAATTGCCCGCGACCTGATGCGTGAGCCGCGCGAGGAACTCGTCGCCCGCATCAAGGTCGAAAGTGAGTATTTTGGCGAGCGACTGAAGTCCGACGAGGCGCGCGCAGCGTTGACCGCCTTCATGGCCCGCAAGAAAGGCTGAAAATCTCCACTCTCGGCGATCTCAGGGGTAGAGCCGCGCCTTGTCCCAGCCGCCGGCGTCGTTTCTCGAGAACACGATGCGGTCATGCAGCCGGAACGGACGGTCGTGCCAGAACTCGATCGTCTGCGGCAGGATGCGGAAGCCCGACCAGTGTTTCGGCCGCGGGATTTCGCCGATCGCATAGCGCGCCGTGTACTCGGCCACCGCCTTCTCCAGCGCAAAGCGGCCTTCCAGCGGCCGCGACTGTTTCGAGGCCCAGGCGCCGATGCGGCTGCCGCGCGGCCGCGTCGCATAATAGGCGTCGGCCTCGGCGTCGCTGACGATCTCCACCGGCCCGCGCACGCGCACCTGGCGGCGCAGCGATTTCCAGTGGAAGCACATCGCCGCCTTCATGCTGCCAAGAATCTCGCGGCCCTTGGCGCTCTCGAAATTCGTGTAGAAGACAAACCCCCTTTCGTCGAACCCCTTGAGCAGCACCATCCGCACATCCGGCATGCCATCGGCATCGACGGTTGCCAACGCAACGCCGTTGGGATCGTTGATCTCGCTCTTGACAGCGTCGTCCAGCCACTCGGCAAACAGCCGGAACGGCTCCAAAGCCCCGGCGAAGTCACCGCTTGTTAACTCGCTTTCGTTCATAGTTTTCCAAATTTTTAACGTTGCGGGAGGAGTTCGCCGATTGTCGCGTATCGCGCAAGCTTTTGACAGCGGGCAATGGAGCGTTATTGCTTCGGCCAGCGCCAAGGCTGCGTTGCTGACATTGGCGCTTCCGCTCGCGGCCTGTGGCGCCGGCGGCTTCAGCCTCGAGAAGGCGGAGGTTGACCGCTCGATCATCACCTCCAGCGCGCCGTCCTCGCCCGCCATGCCGGCAACCAGCGACAACGACTCGGACCAGACCACGATCGGCAATGCGGTGTCTTCCGCCGACGTCCAGGAGCTCGGCGGCCAGGCAGTGCCATGGGCCAATGCCGGCACCGGCTCGCGCGGCTCGATCACCGAGCTGGTGGAACTCAAGGATGGCGACTTGACCTGCCGCCGCTTCAACGCGACGCGGGAAAGTTTCGACGGCGTCGCCATGTACCAGGGCGAACTCTGCATGGCCAGCGCCGGAGGCTGGCGCATGCAGGAGTTCAAGGCGCTCTAATTTCACTCTCCAGGCAACTTGCGCCACTGGAATTTCTTCCTATGCGAGCGCATATAGAGGGCGACTGTGGACCCAATCTCTTTTTCAGGCAGGAAGCATGCGCGACCCCTATGAGGTGCTGGGCGTTGCCAAGAACGCCTCGGCCAAGGAAATAAAATCGGCGTACCGCAAGCTCGCCAAGCAGCATCATCCGGACCAGAATCCGAATGATCCGAAGGCGAAAGAGCGTTTTGCCGCCGCCAATCAGGCCTATGAGATCGTCGGCGACGAGAAGCGCCGCGCAGCTTACGATCGCGGCGAGATCGACGCCGACGGAAAGCCGAGATTCCAGGGCTTCGAGGGCGCGGCCGGCGGCGATCCGTTTGCCGGGTTCCGCCGTCAGCAGGGCCCTGGCGGGGCGCATTTCGAATTCCGCAGCGGTCGTCCGGGCGGCGATCCTTTCGACGGCAACAGCGATATCTTCAGCCAGATCTTCGGCGAGGCCTTTTCGGGTGCGCGCGGTCCAGGCCGTGGCGACCGTCGCCAGCCGGTCCAGGCGCCTGACCTCAATGTCACGCTGGACATCACCGTCGAAGAGGCCGCCACCGCGGAGAAGGTGACGGCGATGTTCCCTGACGGTCGCAAGATGGCGGTCAAGCTTCCCGCCTATGTCGAGGAGGGCCAGACCATCCGCCTGAAGGGTCAGGGCGAGCAGGGGCCCGGCGAGCCGGGCGACGCACTGGTCAAGATCCACATTCGCCGCCATCCGCGCTATCGCATCGAGGGCCGCGACCTGCATGTCGACCTGCCTGTGGAACTCGCCGACGCGGTGCTCGGCGCCAAGGTGGCCGTCGAGACGCCGACCGGCAGGCTCGCGGTCAACGTTCCTGCATGGTCGAGCTCGGACAAGGTGTTGCGCCTGAAGGGCAGGGGTCTGCCGGAAAAAGTAGGCGGCCACGGCGACCTCTACGCCCATGTGCGGCTGATGCTGCCGGAGGGTGGAGACGCCGATCTCGAAGCCCTGATGCGCCGGCGGAAAGGCTGATCGAAGCGGTTTTCTCCTCAAGCCAGTCTGTTTTCGACGCTTGAAGGGGCCCTGTGCCTGTGCGATAGGGCTCCACAAAGCAGACATTCTTGCGGAGAATTGCGCACATGGCGGGTGGACAGGGCCTGATGGCCGGTAAGCGGGGCCTCATCCTTGGCGTCGCGAACAATCGGTCGATCGCTTTCGGCATCGCCAAGGCTTGCGTCGATCACGGCGCCGAAATCGCGCTGACCTATCAGGGCGAGGCGTTCAAAAAGCGCGTCGAGCCGCTGGCGGCGGAACTCAACGCGCATGTCGCTGGCCATTGCGACGTGACCGATCCGGAAAGCCTGGACGCGGTCTTTGCCGACATCGCCAAGCATTGGGGCAAGCTCGACTTCCTCGTCCATGCCATCGCCTTCTCCGACAAGGACGAGCTCACCGGCCGCTATGTCGAGACGACGCGCGACAATTTCCTGCGCACCATGGATATTTCGGTGTTTTCCTTCACCACCATCGCCAAGCGCGCCGAGCCGCTGATGAGCGAAGGTGGCTCGCTGCTGACGCTGACCTATTACGGCGCCGAGAAGGTTATGCCGCACTATAACGTCATGGGCGTCGCCAAGGCGGCGCTCGAGGCCAGCGTTCGCTATCTCGCCGTCGACCTCGGCGCCAAGAAGATCCGCGTCAACGCCATCTCGGCCGGCCCGATCAAGACCCTTGCCGCCTCCGGCATTGGCGACTTCCGCTATATCCTCAAATGGAACGAGTACAACGCGCCGCTCAAGCAGACGGTGACGCAGGAAGAGGTCGGCGATTCCGGCGTCTATTTCCTGTCGGACCTGTCGCGCGGCGTGACCGGCGAGGTCCATCACGTCGATTCCGGCTACCATGTCGTCGGCATGAAGGCAGTCGACGCGCCCGACATCTCGACCGTCAAGGACTAGTTCTCTCCGCCTATCTATCCGTCCAGGCCCTGGCCCGACCTCCGGAGACCTGATGTATCCGCTCGTCTACATCGCCCGCCACGGCCAGACGCAGTGGAACGCCGAGCGTCGGCTGCAGGGGCAGGCAGACACCGACATCAACGCGCTCGGCCGCGCGCAGGCGACCCGGAACGGTCGCCGGCTGGCTGAGTTCGTCAGAGATCCTGCGGATTTCGACTTTGTCGCCAGCCCGATGCGGCGCACGCGCGAGACGATGGAGCTGATGCGCGCCGCGATGGGGCTCGATCCGTTCGCCTACCGCACCGATCCTCGGCTTGTCGAAATGAGCTTCGGTGACTGGCAGGGTTTCACCTTTGCCGAGCTCGAGTCCAGGCTTCCGGGTTCGACCGACGGGCGCCGGCACGCCAAATGGGATTTCCAGCCGCCCGGCGAGGGTGCGGAAAGCTACGAGACGCTGCTCGAACGGATCAGGCCGTGGGTCGACGCGCTTCAACGGCAGACGGTCTGCGTCACCCATGGCGGCGTCATGCGTTGCCTGTTTCGCATCGTCGAAGGCATGTCCAAGAAGGAAGCGGCCAGTCTCGAGATGCCGCAGGACCGCCTGCTCCGGCTCGAGGGCCGCAGCCTGGAGTGGCTGTAGGGCCTGCGTTTTAGGTCGTGTGTTGGGGTCGGCCAAAGGCCTCGAACGTCGTCATCCTGGGGTCTGCACTGCGTCGCTGCGCTCCTGGCTTCGCTCCAGAATGACCAAGCGTTTGGGGCTCGGGCCAATGCCAAGGCGTCCTCGGCCCTCGCACTGCGTCCTCGGCTAGACCTCGCGGCGTAGATGATTCTAGTCGCTGTCCGGCAGCTGCATATCGGTCACGACATTCTCGCCATTGGTCACGTCGTAGGCGATGACGATATCCATGCCGGGCTTTAGCGCGTCGAGATCGGTTTCGGCGTTGAGCTTATAGGACTTTCCGTCATCCAGCGTCAGCGTCAGCGTGTCCTTGTCGACCTTCTTGATCAGGCCTTCGGTCTGGCCGGCGAACGCGGCGGCGGTGGAAATGAGCAACATGGCGCAGGCGGCGCCAATCAGGGTACGCATCGTCGTCCTCTTTGGTCATTGCGCCGGCATGAGCAACGGCGGATCCTCAACGGCGGATGGAAGAGAGCAGAAACCAACCGAATGTGTCAAAACTAAATCCTCCGGATCACAGATTGATGCATCCGATCATCGTTTGACCGCTGTGGAAAACGCCAATAGAAGGCACGCTTGAACCGGCGAACCGGCTCCGCCGCCGGGCAGGGCGTTTTTCCATGTCTCACAACACCTTCGGCCATCTTTTCCGCGTCACCACCTGGGGTGAAAGCCATGGCGCCGCGCTTGGCTGCGTTGTCGACGGCTGCCCGCCCGGCATCCGCTTCAAGCGCGAGGACATCCAGGCCGAGCTCGACCGGCGCCGCCCGGGCCAGTCGCGCTTCGTCACCCAGCGCCGCGAGCCGGACGAGGTCAAGATCCTCTCCGGCTTCGTCCTCGACGAGGACGGCGAGACGATGATCTCCACCGGCACGCCTATCTCGATGCTGATCGAGAATGTCGATCAGCGCTCCAAAGATTACGGCGAGATCGCCCGCCAGTACCGGCCGGGACATGCCGATTACACCTATCAGGTCAAATACGGGTTGCGCGACCATCGCGGCGGCGGCCGCTCCTCGGCGCGCGAGACCGCAGCGCGGGTGGCGGCGGGCGCGCTGGCACGCAAGGTGGTTCCGGGCATGGTGGTGCGCGGCGCGCTGGTCTCGATGGGCGAAAAGTCAATCGATCGCGCCAATTGGAACTGGAATTTCATCGGCGATGCGGAAAACCCGTTTTTCACCCCCGACCCGGCCTCGGTTCCGGTCTTTGCCGCCTATCTCGACGGCATCCGCAAGGCCGGCTCCTCGGTCGGCGCGGTGATCGAGATCGTCGCCGAAGGTGTTCCGGCGGGCCTCGGCGCGCCGATCTATGCCAAGCTCGACCAGGACATCGCCTCCGGTCTGATGTCTATCAACGCCGTCAAGGGCGTCGAGATCGGCAACGGCTTCGAAGCCGCCCGCATCACCGGCGAAGAGAATGCCGACGAGATGCGGATCGGCAATGACGGCAAGCCGGTGTTTTTGTCCAACAATGCCGGCGGCATCCTCGGCGGCATCTCGACCGGCCAGGCGATCGTCGCCCGCTTCGCCGTCAAGCCGACCTCCTCGATCCTGACGCCGCGGAAATCGATCGACAAGGACGGCAAGGATGTCGAGGTCATGACCAAGGGCCGCCACGATCCCTGCGTCGGCATCCGCGCCGTGCCGATCGGCGAGGCCATGGTTGCCTGCGCGATTGCGGATCATTATCTGCGGCATAGAGGACAGACGGGGAAGGGAGTGGTGAATAGTGAATGGTGAATAGTGAATGGTCGGGAAGGCACAATGTGTGCGTTACGCCCAACCAGTGATTTCCCGCTACCGACTACTCACTACTGACCATTCACCATTCACTATTCACCATTCACTGCGAGCGAAGCGAGCGTCCATGCCATACGACCAGAAGAAGATCGTCGAAGCGATCCGTGCTTTCGAGCGCGGCGAGATCGTCGTCGTCATGGACGATGACGGGCGCGAGAACGAGGGCGACCTGATCGTTGCCGCCGTCCACTGCACGCCGGAAAAGATGGCCTTCATCGTCCGCAACACCTCCGGCATCGTCTGCACGCCGATGCTGCGCGAGGACGCAAGGCGGCTGAACCTTGCGCCCATGGTGGCGGACAATGATTCCGCCCACACCACGGCTTTCACCGTCAGCGTCGACTTCAAGCACGGCACCACGACGGGTATTTCGGCCGACGACCGCACGCTCACCGTGCGTAACCTCGCCAACGGCAATGTTGGTGCCTCCGACTTCGTGCGGCCCGGCCACATCTTCCCGCTGATCGCGCGCGAGGGCGGTGTCTTGATGCGCTCGGGCCATACGGAAGCCGCGGTCGACCTCTGCAAGCTCGCCGGGCTACCGCCGATCGGCGTCATCTCCGAACTGGTCAACGACGACGGCACCGTCAAGCGCGGGCCGGAGGTGCAGGCTTTCGCCGAGCAGCACGGGCTGAAGCAGGTCTCGGTCGCCGATCTCATCGCCTATCGCCAGCGCAAGGAAACGCTGGTCGAGCGTGTCGCCTGCTCCGACATCGAGACGCCCGGCGGCAAGGCGCAGGTCTTCACCTACACGCTGCCCTGGGATTCCATGCACCATCTCGCGGTCGTGTTCGGCGATATCCGCGACGGCGAGGAGGTGCCGGTGCGGCTGCATTCGGAAGACGTCGTGAGCGACGTCTTCGGCACCACCCACCGCTTGGACCACATCATGAAGGCGATGGGCGAGCGCAAGCGTGGCGTCATCGTCTACCTGCGCGAAGGCTCGGTCGGCGTCGCCCATCAGGAGCGCAAGCGGCCACAGAGCGGCGACCGCGAGGATCACGAAGAGGCGCGCCGTCGCGAGAACGAGTGGCGCGAGATCGGCCTTGGCGCCCAGATCCTCAAGGATCTCGGGATTTCCTCGATCAACCTGATCGCCTCGCGCGAGCGCCACTATGTCGGCCTCGAAGGATTCGGCATCCACATCGCCAAGACGGAAATTCTCTGACATTTCGGCCGACAGGGGGCGGAGAACAAACGATGGCCGCGCCATTGCCTGTCAGCCAGCGGACCGAACGACTGCTGCTGCGCCGACCCACACCGGCGGATCTGGAGTTTTTGGCCGATCTTTTCTCGCGCCCCGAACTGGTTGCGCATCGCCCCGACCCGACGCCGGACACGCCGCAACAGAGTGCCGCAAGGCTCGCTCGCGACATCGATCATTGGGACAGGCACGGATTTGGTCGCTGGGCGGTCGAAGTCAACGAGAAGCTGATTGGCTTCGGCGGCGTCACCTCATCGAGCGATTTCGATGGGCTGAACTTGTCCTATCATCTTCATCCCGAGACCTGGGGACATGGCTACGCGACGGAACTCGTCCGGGGGACCCTGCGCGCGGCTTTTGGCCGCTTGCGCGCCGATCGGGTGATCGCACTGGCGCGTCCCGCCAATCCGGCATCGCGGCGCGTGCTGGAGAAATGCGGCTTCGTTTTCGAGCGGGAGGTCATGCTCCATGGTGCGCCGACGGGGCTTTACGCATTCCCGGCGGCGAAGTTCGTTCGACAGCAGGACATATAGCCAGCCAGAGTCGGATGCATCGGTTCATTCGGCCGGGACAGCCGCTTCGTCTCCGTCCAAGTCGCAGTCCGGCGTCGCCAGCCGACACTGGCCGGCGAGGACGGTGACCAAAGCGACTGCGCCTGCCGCCACCGACACCCAGAACCCGTTCTGCGCTCCAAAAGTGTCGACCATCCAGCCGGCGGCGAAGGAGCCCAGCGCCATGCCGATGCCGATCCCGGTGGTCACCCATGTCACGCCTTCCGTGAGCATTGCCGGCGGCACGTGGCGTTCGATCAGGCCGAAGGCGGTGATGAAGGTCGGCGAGATCGCAACGCCGCTGACGAAGACGGCAAGCGCCAGCGTCGGCACCGTGTCGGCAAAAAGCAGCGGCAGCGTGGTGAGCGCGATGACGGCGACCGCTATCGCAAGTTGGCGCTGCAGCGGCGTGCGCAGACTGAGCGCGCCGACGACGATGCCGAGCACGAAGGATCCCAGTGCATAGACGCCGATGACGAGGCTGGCTGCTTCGGGCTGGCCGAGCTCTTCGGTAATGGCAACGGTGGCGACTTCCGTGGTCGCGAAGGTCGCGCCGACGAAGATCAGCGCGAAGGTGATGATCTGCACCGGCCGCAGGCGGATCGCCGAACCGGCCGCGCCATCCTCGGCCGGCCGAATGGGCGGCTCCGTCGAACGCTGCAGCAGGAATGCCGCCGAGCCGAAGGCGAGCAGCAAGGTGCTCACCGCCATCCCGGCTTCCGGGAACAGCGCGGCACTCAAGCCCACCGACAGCGAGGCCCCGGCGACATAGACCAGCTCGTCCGCGGCCGATTCGAAGGCGAAGGCGGTGTTGAGCTCGGGGCGGTCGCGAAAAATCTCGGTCCAGCGCGCCCTGACCAGCGCCGGGATGCTGGGCATTAAGGCGGCAAGCAGCGCGGATAGGAACAAGGTCCATACCGGCCAGTGCTGGTTGGCCGCGACGATCAAGGTCGCGAAAGCAAGCACCGAGACAAGCGTCGTCGGCACGGCAACGCGGCTCTGGCCGAGGCGGTCGACCATCCGCGAGACCTGCGGCGACAGGAAGGCGTTGACCAGGGCGTATGTGGCCGAGACCGCGCCGGCCAGCCAGTACTCGCCATGCGTTTGCGACAGCATCGCCACAATGCCGATCGGCGCCATGGCGATCGGCAGCCGGGCGATAAAGGCTGCCGCGGCGAAGCCCTTCGTGCCGGGAGCCCGAAAGATTTCCGAATAGGGGTTTCGCATGGTGCTTTTCCTCGACAAGGGAAGGCGCCGCAATTACATACGCAGCGTATGAGTGTCATATAGTTCATACGTGGCGTATGTCAATTGGCATACGCGACGTATGTGAACAGGGCCAGAAGGCATGCACAAACCCCGCAAGGAGATGATCGCCGAGACGCGCGCCAAGCTGATCGCGGCCGCGCGCCAAGCCTTCGGCGCCATTGGCTATGCCGAGGCCTCGATGGATGATTTCACCGCTTCGGCGGGTCTGACGCGCGGCGCGCTCTATCACCATTTCGGCGACAAGAAGGGGCTGCTGCAGGCGGTGATCGCCGAGATCGACGCCGAGATGGCGGCGCGGGTAAATGAGGTGGCCTCGCGGGCGCCTACTCGCTGGCAGCATTTCGTCGACGAATGCACCACCTATATCGAGATGGCGCTTGAGCCGGAAATCCAGCGCATCATGTTCCGGGACGGCCCGGCCGTGCTCGGCGATCCGGCTCAGTGGCCCAACGCCAGCGCCTGCACGGCTTCAATGACCGATCACCTGTCAAAGCTGCAGGAGGAGGGCATCGTCGTTCCCGATCTCGATCCCGAGACCGCGGCGCGGCTCATCAACGGCGCCAGCAGCCAAGCCTCGCAGCGCATCGCCAATTCCAAGGATCCGGAAGCGACATCGAAGAAGGTTGTGGCGGCGTTCAAGCAGCTGTTGGAAGGCCTGAAAAGCAAATAGCATGCGGCCGCGGCGTTCCGGGCGATCACCCGGGTCCGCGCTGCCCCCAACAATTGTCCCCCGCTCAAAATCCCTGCGACATTGACTTTGGCAGGAGCGAGCGCATCCTCTCCCGCCAATTCTCTGAGGCGGAGGGTCGGGGCCATGTGGGACTTCAGCATCGGCCGGTCGGTGTCCATCATGATGCGGACGTGGCCGTTCATCGTCTTTCGAATCATCGTCTACTTCGGCATCACGGTGGCCTACATCATGGCGACCGGCACCGGCGCCAGCGTCGGTTACGGCGTCGGCCACATCTCGACCGATCCGGACGGGCCGATGTCCTTTGCCTTGTGGGGTGGGGTCGTCGGCTTCGGCGTGGTCTCGATTGCCGTTTACTGGATCCGCGAATACATCCTCTATGTGCTCAAGGCCGGCCATATCGCCGTCATGGTCCATCTGCTCGACGGGCACGACGTTCCCGACGGCCAGGGCCAGATCGCCTATGCGCGCGAAGTGGTGACGAAGCGCTTCGCCGAGGCCAACATCCTTTTCGTCGTCGACCAGCTCGTCAAAGGCGCCATCCGCGCCATCACCGGGCTGATCGGCGGCATTGCTGCGTTCCTGCCCATCCCAGGCTTGAGCGGTCTGGTGAGCTTCATCAACACCGTTATCCGCCTGTCGCTGACCTATGTCGACGAGATCATCCTCGGCTACAACATCCGCATCAATTCCAACTCACCTTTCGAGACCGCCAGGCAAGGCGTCGTGCTCTACGCGCAGAACGGCAAGTTGATGGTCAAGAACGCCGTGTGGCTGGCGGTGATCATGTGGGGTGTGTCCTTCGTCATCTTCCTTTTGATGCTGGCGCCCGCCGCCGCCATCCTCTGGGTCATGCCGGGCCAGCTTGCCGGCTGGGCCTTCGTGCTGGCCATGGTCTTCGCCTGGGCCTTCAAAGCGGCTTTCATCGAGCCCTTCGCCATCGCTTCGCTGATGCAGGTCTACTTCGCCACCATCGAGGGCCAGGTCCCCAATGCGGAATGGGACCGGCGCCTGGCCGAAACCTCGTCCAAGTTCAGGGAACTGCGCGACAAGGCGCTCAGCCCCTTCGGCGGCTCGCGCTGGGACGCACCAAGGACTGCTTGAGCACAGCACCTCGATTCACGAAGGCCGCCTGATCACGGCTTCGCCCCTTCACTGGAACCAAGAAGGGCGATCGCCGATTTGAGCGGCGCCTCCCCCGCGCCGCAAAAGGTCTCGCTCATCACCAATTCGGGCAGCGGCAGGCGCTTGCCCCAGCCATGCGCTTCGAGATCCGGTCGCGGCGCGAATTCCGAGACGCGGCCGACGCAGAGATAGGCGATCGGCGTGACGTGCTCGGGGATCGACAGCAGTCGCTTCAGCGCTTCGGTCTCGATGATGCTCACCCAGCCGACCCCGACGCCTTCCGCCCGCGCCGCGAGCCAGAAATTCTGCACCGCGCAGACGGTGCTGTAGAGATCCATCTCCGGGTTGTGCCAGCGCCCGAGCGGCGAGTTCTTCGAGCGCTGCCGATCGCAGGTGATGCAGAGGTTGAGCGCGCTTTCGCAGATGCCTTCGAGCTTCAGCTTGCAGTAGAGCGCCTGCCGATCCGCCTCGATCGCGGGCATTTCCTGTTCGCGGGCGGCGAGGAAAAGGTCGCGCACCTGCCGCCGCCTTGTGGCGTCGCGGATGACGATGAAGTTCCAGGGCTGCATGTAGCCGACCGACGGCGCGTGGTGTGCCGCGGTGAGCAGCCGCGCCAAAACGCTGTCGTCGAGATCGTCGGCAAGGAAATGGCTGCGCACGTCGCGCCGGGTGAACATGGCCCGGTAGACGGCATCGCGCGCCAATTGGTCAAAGTCATCGCCGCCGGCGGCGGCTATTCGTGCCTGCATCGCGTGTCCCTTTGCGATAAGCAGTCCTCCGCCTGACCATGCGGATGACCATGTCTGCCGGGCCGGTCTTCTGGCTCGGGATCGACCCGCATCCGGCGCCTTCCCGTCTAGGACAGTGGCTTTTGCCGGCGCGGTACCCCTCACAGCGTTGGGCACGCCACGGATTTCAACCGTGTTCCCGATTCTCCCGCCTTGCGGGCACCAGGCAGCGGCGCGACCTTATCGCGATGCGGAAGCCGAGCCAATGCCGCCAGCGACACGATCGGGCGCGATTTCCCCAACCATTCGGCACTGAAACATGGCTATCCGCGCGACAGGTGCCTAGATTAGGCGCCATGACCACTCGTCTTTACACCCACCCGGTATTCCTGGAACACCTCACGCCGCCCGGCCATCCCGAGCGGCCCGACCGTTTGCGCGCCATCGAGCGCGTGCTCGACGACGAGGCTTTTTCGGCTCTCGACCGCGTCAAGGCGCCGGAAGGCGACGAGGCGACGATCCTCTATGCGCATCCGGAGGATTTCGTCGACCGTGTCCGCGCTGCGATTCCCGAGACGGGGATCGTCTCGATCGATGCCGACACCAGCGCCAGTCCGAAGAGCTGGCAGGCCGCGGTGACGGCGATCGGCGCGGCGAACGCCGCCGTTGACGATGTTTTCGAACGCCGCGCCGCCAATGTCTTCGTTGCCGCGCGTCCGCCCGGCCATCACGCTGAAAAGAAGACCGCGATGGGCTTTTGCCTGTTCAACACCGCGGCGATCGCCGCCCGCCATGCGCAGGAGAAGCATCAGGCCGAGCGCGTCGCCATCGTCGATTGGGACGTTCATCACGGCAACGGCACGCAAGACATTTTCTGGGACGATCCGTCGGTGCTCTATTGCTCGACCCACCAGATGCCGCTCTATCCGGGCACCGGTGCCAAGAGCGAGACCGGCGCCGGCAACATCGTCAACGCGCCGCTTGCGCCGAGCACCGGCAGCGACACGTTCCGCGACGCCTTCCTGTCGCGCGTGCTGCCGTCGATCGACGCCTTCAGGCCGGATCTGATCATCATTTCCGCCGGTTTCGATGCGCACCATCGCGACCCGCTGGCCGAGATCAACCTGACCGAGGATGATTTCGACTGGGCGACCGGCCAGCTGATGGAGCGCGCCGGGCGCCACAGCGGCAACCGGCTCGTCAGCCTGCTGGAGGGCGGCTACGATCTGCAAGGACTGGCATTTTCGGTCGCCGCCCATGTCGGGCGGCTGATGAAGGGATGAATGATGGCTGATGAAGCTAACCAAGACGTCAAGGCGATGAGCTTCGAACAGGCGCTGGACGCGCTGGAGAAGATCGTCGATGATCTGGAGCGCGGCGACGTTCCGCTCGACCAGTCGATCAAGATCTACGAGCGCGGCGAGGCGCTGAAGGCCCATTGCGACCGCTTGCTCAAGGCGGCCGAGGACAAGGTCGAGAAGATCAGGCTTTCGCGCGACGGCAAGCCGGTGGGAACGGAGCCGCTCGACGCCGAATGAAGGATATCCAGGTGAGGCCGGCCTGCAAAAGGCGGCTTCCTGCGCTTCCGGTGCTCACGTACTTCAAATACGCTCCGCTCCGGTTCTCGGAACCCGCCATTTTCGGCTCGGCCTGACCTGAATCTCAACACAACTCGGTGCACAATTTCAGACCGGTTCGGGCAGAAAGCAGGTAAGGAGTTAAAGCATGTGCCGAAACATCAAGACGCTGTTCAACTTCGATCCGCCGGCGACCGACGACGAGGTCCATGACGCGGCGCTGCAGTTCGTGCGCAAGCTGAGCGGCGCGACCAAGCCGGCCAAGCGGAACGAGCATGCCTTCAATCACGCCGTCGAGGCGATAGCCGCCGCCGCGCGCGAGCTGCTCGACAGCCTCGAAACCACCCAGCATCCGCGCAACCGCGAGGAAGAGGCCGCCAAGGCGAAGGCCCGATCCGCGCTCCGCTTCGCCTGACGCCGGTCATGAGCTTTTTTCCGGGCAACGATCCCGAGGCCGGCGACGCCTTCGCCTGCGACCAGATCGAGTTGATGGTCATTCCCAACGCCAAGGACATCGGCGGCTTCGAGGTTCGCCGCGCCTTGCCGACGGCAAAGCGCAGGCTGGTAGGTCCGTTCATCTTCTTCGACCGCATGGGTCCGGCCATTCTGCGCGCCGGCCATGCGATCGACGTGCGCCCGCATCCACATATCGGGCTTTCCACCGTCACCTATCTGTTCGACGGCAAGATCAGGCATCGCGACTCGCTCGGCACCGAAATGGTGATCGCGCCGGGCGACGTGAATTTGATGACCGCCGGCCGCGGCATCGTTCATTCCGAGCGCACACCCGAGGAATTGCGCGGTGCGCCGATGTCGATTTCCGGCCTGCAGACCTGGCTGGCGCTGCCGGACAGCAAGGAAGAAATCGCCCCGGTGTTCGCGAACACGTCGGTGATCCAACTGCCCGAAATCGACGCCGAAGGCGTCAGTGGCCGCGTCGTCATCGGCGAATTTTCCGGGCTGCGCTCGCCGGTAGCGACCGCCTCGGAGACGCTCTATGCCGATCTGCGGCTGGCGGCGGGCGCCAGCGTCAAAATCCCCGCCGATGCCGAGGAACGCGCCATCTACACGCTGGAGGGCGAGGTTTCGATTGCCGGCGACCGCTTCCCGGCCGAGCGGCTTTTGGTGTTCAAACCGGGCGAGGAGATCGTCGTGTCGTCCGAGCGCGGCGCGCATTTCATGCTATTCGGCGGAGCCTCGCTGGGCTCCAAACGTTATATCTGGTGGAATTTCGTTTCGTCCTCGAAAGAACGCATCGAGCAGGCCAAGGAAGAATGGAAGACGCGCCGCTTCGATATCGTTCCTGGCGATGAGGAAGAATTCATTCCGCTGCCGGAAGGTTAGCGCAGGATGGACATCCTGCGCCAGGCGCGTCACTGACACGCATTTACATTGGCGCGCCGTCAGCCTATCTCGCGCATAGCAAAGCGCATATTTGAAGGTTAACCCAAGGTTAAGTTAACAGGCCGTCCCAGAGTGAACCCGAAGCCTGACACGCCGCTCCTCGACAAAGTCCGCATCCCGGCGGATTTGCGGGCGCTTGATGAAAGCGAGCTGCCGCAGCTGGCGACCGAACTGCGCGCCGAGCTGATCGATGCGGTGTCGCACACCGGCGGCCATCTTGGTGCCGGCCTCGGCGTCGTCGAGCTTACGGTCGCGCTGCACTATGTCTTCAACACGCCGGAAGACCGGCTGATCTGGGACGTTGGCCACCAGGCCTATCCGCACAAGATCCTGACCGGCCGCCGCGACCGCATCCGCACGCTTCGCCAGGAAGGCGGTCTCTCCGGCTTCACCCGGCGCGCAGAGAGCGAATACGACCCCTTCGGCGCCGCGCATTCCTCGACCTCGATTTCGGCTGGCCTGGGCATGGCGATGGGCCGCGACCTTTCGGGCGGCCGCAACAATGTCATCGCCGTCATCGGCGACGGCGCCATGTCCGCCGGGATGGCCTATGAGGCGATGAACAATGCCGGCGCGCTCAATGCCCGCCTGATCGTCATCCTCAACGACAACGACATGTCGATCGCCCCGCCGACCGGCGCGATGAGCGCTTATCTGGCGAGGCTTGCCTCCGGCAAGACCTATCTCGGCCTGCGCGATTTCGGCAAGAAGCTGACCTCCTACCTCGGCAAGCGCGCCGACAACGCCATCACCCGCGCCGTCGAGCACGCGCGCGGTTACGTCACCGGCGGCACGCTGTTCGAGGAGATGGGATTCTTCCACATCGGCCCGATCGATGGACACAATCTCGAGCACCTGATCCCGGTGCTGAAGAACGTCCGCGATAATGGCGACGGTCCCATTCTGATCCATGTCGTTACCCAGAAGGGCAAGGGCTACGCGCCGGCGGAGGCCGCCGCTGACAAGTATCACGGCGTCAACAAGTTCGACGTCATCACCGGCGCGCAGGCGAAAGCGCCGGCCAACGCGCCGAGCTACACCAAGGTCTTCGCCGAGAGCCTGATCCAGGAGGCGCGCGAGGACGAACGAATCGTCGCGATCACCGCCGCCATGCCGAGCGGCACCGGCCTCGACCTCTTCGGCGAGGTTTTTCCGGCCCGAACCTTCGATGTCGGCATTGCCGAGCAGCACGCGGTGACCTTCGCCGCCGGCCTCGCCACCGAAGGCTACAAGCCCTTCGCCGCCATCTATTCGACTTTCCTGCAGCGCGCCTATGACCAGGTGGTGCACGACGTGGCGATCCAGAAACTGCCGGTGCGCTTCCCGATCGACCGCGCCGGCTTCGTCGGCGCCGACGGCGCCACGCACTGCGGCGCCTTCGACACGACCTTCCTCGCCTCGCTGCCTGGCTTCGTCGTCATGGCCGCCGCCGATGAGGCGGAGCTTCGCCACATGGTGCGCACGGCAGCCGACTACGACGGCGGCCCGATCGCCTTCCGCTATCCGCGCGGCAACGGTGTCGGCGTCGACATGCCGGAGCGCGGCTCTGTGCTCGAGATCGGCAAGGGCCGCATTCTCAAGGAAGGCACCAAGGTGGCGCTTCTGTCCTTCGGCACGCGGCTGCAGGATTGCCTGCTGGCCGCCGAGGAGCTCGGCGCCGCAGGCCTTTCGACCACCGTTGCCGACGCCCGCTTCGCCAAGCCGCTGGACGAGGATCTCATCCGCCGCCTCGCGCGCTCGCATGAGGTTCTCGTGACGGTCGAGGAGGGCGCGGTCGGCGGCTTTGCCAGCCAGGTGCTGCATTTGCTTGCCCATGAAGGCCTGTTGGAAAGCGGCCTCAAGGTGCGCCCGCTGGTCTTGCCGGACGAGTTCACCGATCACGCCAAGCCGGAGAAGATGTATGCCGACGCAGGCCTCGACACGGCCGGCATCGTGCGCACGGTCTTCGCCGCGCTCGGCCATGGCATGCAGGCGCAGCGCGCCTGAATCGAAATCTCAGCTCTCCGAAGCAGTTTGCCGGCTTCCTGCTGCAACTGTTTGTTAACGTTTTCATTTGGCGGTTCGCTTACCTTGTCTTTTGGCCGATTTTCAATGGCGCCCTGCTAAGACCTTGGTCCTAGGCAGGGGATAATAACGATGAAGTCGTTCCTTTGCGGCATGGCCTTGCTGAGTGCCATGGCCGCGCCGGTGGCAGCCGGAACGCGTTACGACCGCAACCTCGAAAAGGCGGTGATGGACATCGTCGCCAGCAAGATGGGCAACATCCGCGGCGGCTTCTCCTACAAGCAGGCTCCCCAGCTGGTGGTGCTGCCGGAAGCCGCGCCAACCGCGCCAACTCCGGCTGAGCCGCGCGAGCAGGCCTCGAACAATGACGGACTGATGCCGGCGGTCGAGCGCCCGGTCTCACGCACTATTTTCTAAAACCACATATCGCGCACGCAGCGGCCATCGCGCGGCAGGTCGTCGAACGTTTCGAGGCCGTCGAAATGATCGATCGGCAGGTCGGCGACCGCCTCCGGCGCGGCCAGCCTGACATTGACGGCGATGCGAGTGCGGCCGCCGGAGCCGGAGCGCAAGCCGCGCCAGGCGAGCACGCAGGCGCATTTCGGACAGAACAGGATTTCCAGCGCGGGCTCGGCCACCTCGACGCGCGTGTAGGAACTCATCGGACCTGCGATGCGGATACGCTCGTCGACATAGTCATAGGCCCAGAGCGTGCCGTAGCGGCGGCAAAGCGTGCAGTTGCAGGCGGTAATCGATCCCGGATCGCCTTCCAGCGTCCAGTGCGCGGCACCGCAATGGCAGGTTCCCTTCAGCATGGCTTCTCCTCGGCCGGGTGAGCGGACGTTCGGCATCGGCATTCTGCCGTGCCCCGCGCCATATTCAACGGGGCTGCCATTGCCTTCGCCGCCGGCTTTCGCCAATGAAGGCCGATGAGTTCCTCTTTGCCCGCCAGCGCGCGCCCACGTCTTGACGAACTGCTCGTCGCACGTGGCCTGTTCGCCAGCCGTTCTCGCGCCCGTGACGCGATCGAGCGCGGCACCGTCACTGTCGACGGCGCCGTCGTCCGCAAGCCGGGCCAGCCCGTCGCGCCGCACTGCGTCCTTGCCGTCGACGATCCGGCGCAGGCCTATGTGTCGCGCGCGGCGCTGAAGCTGATTGCCGGCCTCGACCATTTCGGCCTCGACCCCGCGTGTGGCGAGGCGCTCGATATCGGCGCCTCGACCGGCGGCTTCACCCAGGTGCTGCTCGAGCGTGGCGCTGCCCATGTCACGGCGATCGATGTCGGCCACGGCCAGATGCACCTGGACATTGCCACCGATCGGCGGGTCACGGTCATTGAAGGGCTGAATGCGCGGGACCTGACCGCCGCAGATCTTGGCGGCCGCGTTCCGGATTTCCTGGTCTGCGATGTCAGCTTCATCTCGCTGAAGCTGGCGCTGCCGCCGGCGCTTACGCTGGCTGGCGAGGGCGCCAGGGCGCTTCTTCTGGTCAAGCCGCAATTCGAGGCCGGACGCGAGGCGATCGGCAAGGGCGGACTGCTCAAGGACCCGAGCGATGCCGAGCGCATCGCCGCCGGATTGCGCGACTGGCTTGCCGGCATGCCGGGGTGGCGCGTGCTCGGGCTGCATCCATCGCCGATCGAGGGCGGCGACGGCAACCGCGAGTTCCTGCTCGCCGCGATCAAGGACGCGGCATCGCAATGAGCGCGCGCTTCACCATCGCAAGGCTCGGTTCGCAGGGCGACGGCATCGCCGGTGCCGATGGCGGTGAAGTCTTCATCCCGTTCACGCTGCCTGGCGAGACGGTCACCGCCGCGCGCCAGAAGGACCGCGCGACGCTGATGTCGGTGGTTGACGCTTCACCGCTCCGGGTTGATCCGCCCTGCCGACATTTCACCGAATGCGGCGGCTGCGCGTTGCAGCATTTCGAGGCCGACGGCTACCGGCGGTGGAAGCGCGAACGGGTGGTGCAGGCGCTGAAGGCCAAGGCCATTGCTTGCGAGATCGACGCTCTGGTGCCTTGCGCGCCGCAGACGCGCCGCCGCGTCGTCTTCAGCGCTCGGCGCACCGAGGCCGGCATGCTGCTCGGCTTCGTGCGCGCGCTCTCCTCCGAGATCATCCCTATCGAGGAATGCCCGATCTCGCTGCCGGCGATCGTTGATGCGCTCGATCCTTTGCGAAGGCTGGCAGGACTGGTCTGCGCCACGCCGAAAGCCTTCCACATGGCCGTCACCGCCACGGCGTCCGGCCTCGATGTCGCCGTCCATGACGCGGGCAAGTTTGGCGAAAACCAGCGCCGCATCGCCTCGAACTTCGTGATGGCCGCGGGCTTGGCGAGGCTTTCCATCGACGGCGAGGTGATCGTCGAGCCGAAGAAGCCGGTGGTGCAGTTCGGCTCGGTCGTCGTCGCCCTGCCGCCCGGCGCCTTCCTGCAGGCAACGGAGGCCGCCGAACAGACGATGGCCGGTCTCGTCTGCCAGCACCTGTCGCGGGCCAAGAAGGTCGCCGACCTGTTCGCCGGCTGCGGCAGCTTCGCGCTCAGGCTCGCAGCGAAGTCGGAGGTCCATGCCGTGGAGGGAGACGCGCCGGCCCTGGCCGCGCTCGACCGTGCCTTCCGCTTCGCCGGCGGCTTGAAGCGGGTGACCAGCGAGCGTCGCGACCTCTTCCGCAGGCCGCTGACCTTCAAGGAGTTGAACGGCTTCGACGGCCTGGTCTTCGATCCGCCGCGCGCCGGCGCGGAGGATCAGTCTAAGCAGATCGCCCGCTCCGACGTGCCGCTGGTCGCGGCTGTCTCCTGCAATCCGGCGACGCTGGCGCGGGATCTGCGCATCCTTATCGACGGCGGCTATCATCTGAAGAGCGTGACGCCGATCGACCAGTTCCTATGGTCGCCGCATGTCGAGGCCGTCGCGCTGCTGGAGAAGCCGAAGCGGCGGCGGTGATCCGCGACAGCCCGTTCGCAAGAAATGTTCGGAAAACCTCTCTTTTTCCGACGAATTTGCGCCCTGAAGCCGCCTTCTTGCGGGGTCTTAATTTTACGCTGTTAGGGAAGCATTCCTGCCGTTTCGACGTTACCTAAACTAAGCGGATGGCGGATGGCGGATAACGGACAGCGCATTGCCATGCAGACGCTTGTAAGATTCCTCAGCCTGATCGTGGTTCTCATCGCTTTTGGCGCCGCGTCCGCGACGGGCGCGCTCGCGCAAGAGCAAAAACGCCTCGCCTTCGTTATCGGCAACGGCGCCTATCAGTCCGGCGAGCTCGCGACTGCCGCCAATGACGCCGGCCTGATCGCGCAGACCTTGCAGGCAGCCGGTTTTGACGTGGTCGGCGCGCGCGATGTCGATCAGGACTCGCTGCGCGGCGCGCTGCGCGATTTCCTTGGCAAGGTTTCCGCCGCCGGTCCCGACGCGGTCGTCTTCGTCTATCTTGCCGGCCATGGCGTGCAGTTCGAGGGGGAGAACTACTTCCTTCCTGTCGATGCCCAGATCGCCAGTCCCGCCGACGTGCCGCTGCAGGCGATGCGGCTCTCCGATGTCACCAGGTCGTTGGCCGGATTGCCGGCCAAGGTAAACATCGTCGTGCTCGACGCGGCGCGGCCCAATGCCTTCCCGGAGATGAGCCAGCCCCTGGCCGGTGGTCTCGTGCTGGTCGATCCCGACCCGAACATGCTGATTGCGTTCAACGCGGCCCCGGGAACGGTCGCGCTGGAAGGCAAGGGCCCCTACGGCGCCTATGCCCAGGCGCTCGCCGAGATGATACGCGAAGGCGGGTTGTCGCTTGACGAGGTGTTCGACCGCACGCGACTGCGCGTCAACGAGATGACGCAAGGCGCGGAAGTGCCGTGGAATGCCTCGAAGATCACCACGCCTTTCGTCTTCTTCGACCGTGCTGCGGACTCGCCCGCGCCCAAGGTTTCAGAATCCCGGTCCAACCGGACCAGGGCGATCCGGGATTTCAACGCTCGTGACGCTTATGTCGCGGCTCTCGACCGCGACACGATGCGCGGCTACGAGGATTTCCTCGTCGCCTATCCACATGATCCGATGGCTGAGCGCGTGCGCGCTATCATTGCTGCGCGGCGCGAGGCGATCACCTGGCGCGAGACCTGGCTGCAGGACACGCCGGAAGCCTACTGGTCTTATCTGCGGCGCTATCCGCGTGGCCCGCATGCCTGGGACGCGCGCCGCCGTCTCGAACATTTCGATGCTGCCCTGGAGCCGCCGGAGGAGTTCACCGTCTATGAGTATGATTTGCCGCCGCCGCCGGAAGAGGAAGTCATCTATGTCGACCGTCCGGTGCTCTATTTCGACGATCCCGATTTCGACTTCGAACCGCCGCCGCCGATCACGGTGATCTTCCTGCCGCCGCCCCCGCCGGATTTCATCGTGCTTGCGCCACCTCCGCCGCCGATCGACGTGTTCGTCCTGCCGACGCCGGTATTCGTGCCGATACCCGTATTCGTCAACCCGCCGCGCCACATCGTGCCGCCGCCGAACGCCATCATCTTCAACAACATCCACAACACGACCGTCATCAACACCATCAACACGACGATCAAAAACGAGACCATCAATCGGGCCGCGCGGCCGAGGCCCGGTGTTGACCGCCGCACAGTCCAGAAGACGAGGGAAGGCGCCGTTGGCGGCCGCGCCGATGCGCTGGAGGCCAAGGTCCCACTGCCGCCGCTTCTGCAGAAGAGGGCGGCCATGTTCCGTCGGGCCCCATCCAATCAGCAACAGGGCGCCTTGCCGCCGAAGCCTGGTCAGCGTGTTATCCAGCGCCAGCAGCCTGGCACCGCTAGCCCGCAGCCGGAGACCTCGTCCAGAACCGGCAAGCTCTCAACCGATCACGCCTTGCCCGGAGCCGACGGCAAGAGGCTGCCGCTGGTCAACGGCAGGCCGGCGCTCGACGGCCAGAACTTGCCCGGCAACAAGTTGAAGAAGCAACCCGGCAGGCAAGGCGTCTCAGGCGGCAACCGAGAGGCGACGGGAAATGACGGTCCCGACCGGACAGGGAAGCAGGACACGGATCGGAAGAGGGGCAAGAAGCTCCGCAACCTGCCGGCCGTGAACGGCATGCCGGCCGACAACGGGCCGAGCGCGCAGGAGAAGTTCAGGCAGAACAATCCCAAGGCATTATCCGAACGGAATGGTGGCAAGCCGAGGAAGCTGACGCGCAAGGATTTGTCCGCAGGCCAGTCGGTTGTCGCACCGAAAGATCAAGGTTCGGCTGCCGAAGACAAAAAGGGCCGGAAGGTCCGCAAGCTGCCTGCCGTCAACCGGATGCCGGCCGAGAACCGGCCGAGCGTGCGCGAGCGGCTCAGAAAGAACAATCCCGACGTGCTCTCCGATGAAAATCAGGGCTCGGCCAGCGGGAACGACAGGCGCAGGACGTTGCGGCGGCTGCAGAACGAAGAAGGTTCCGCCGGCCGGGAGGTCACCGTCCAGCGCAACTTCAAGGTCAACAGGCCGAACGAGAAAGCGCAGCGCCAGTTCAGGCAGGAAAGGCCCAACGAGCAGGTGCTCCGGCCGCAGAGATCGGAGCCACGCCCGGAATTCCGTTCGCAGCCGAGGCCGCAGATGCAAGAGCGGCGTCTCCCGCAGGAGAAGCCGCAGCCCAGGAAGAAGCTGTCTTGCGGACAGAAGGGCGAGCCGGCCTGCAAGCAGTAGACCGGCTCGGTCGAGCCTGCGCCTTACCTTTGCGAGCCGATTTTTCGGCCATGAACTTGCAAGGCAGGGGCGCCGGTTTGTAGCCTCGGCTGTCCAGGCCGCTCGGTCTGTCAGCCTGGCGGCATCCGTCAGGTTTTCGGCGTGCCGCCGCGCTGATTGATCGACACCCAGATATTCGGGTTCTGCTGCGACTGGCGCTTCAGGAAATAATAGCCGGTCGCGTTCCAGGGCCGGACTTCGTCGACCAGATTGTCGAGCACGAGATCGCCCTTGTCGGTCTTCACGGTCAGGATCGTGTGGCCTTCATTTTTCAGATCGCGCACGACCGTCATCAGCAGCGCCTGGCGGGGAAATCCCGCTTCCATGAGAAGCTTGCGCTTGTAGAGCGCGTAGATCTTGCAGTCGCCCTTGCCGTCCACCGGATAGTCCCAGTGGTCCATCATCGTGCCCCAGTGGTCATAGTTGCTGACGGGCTTGATGGCCCGGTTCGCCTTCTGGTTTATGCGCTTCAGGGTTCGCATGTTCTGCGCGGTCAGCTTGACGTTCGCCGGCTGCAGGGCAGGCACTTTGCACTCTTTCGGCCGGCGGTGGCAGAAATCGATCCAGCCGTATGGGACGCTGGTACGTCCTCCAACTGATGCGGAGCGCAGGTCGACCGCGTTTGGCTTTATCGTCGGTGGACTCGATGGCCGTTTGAACAATGTCGACTGTGCCGCCACCGTGTCGACGCACAGCGACGTCACCCCGATCAATGAGAAAAGGCCAAGGAGGAACGAAGAGGTCAGGACGCCAGGGGAACGCAGCACTGCCAACACCACCGCAACGAGAAGACTGCTGACAGGTTAAGTCGGAAACGCCGGCCCAGGCAATTGAACAATTAATAATCTGCTAACACGATCGTGTTTGCTGCCGGCGGCGCCTGTACCTCAAACCCTGGTGCCGCCCACCGTCATCTGGTTCATCCTCAGATGCGGCTGGCCGACCCCGACCGGCACGCCCTGTCCGGCCTTGCCGCACATGCCGATGCCGTTGTCGAGCTTCATGTCGTTGCCGACCATGGTGACGCGGTGCATGGCATCGGGCCCGTTGCCGATCAGCATTGCGCCCTTGATCGGCTGCGTCACCTTGCCGTCCTCGATCATGTAGGCCTCGGTGCAGCCGAAGACGAACTTGCCCGACGTGATGTCGACCTGGCCGCCGCCGAAGGAGACGGCATAAATGCCGTTCTTGACCGAGGCGATGATCTCTTCCGGCGCGGTGTCGCCCGAGGTCATGTAGGTGTTGGTCATGCGCGGCATCGGCTGGTGGGCATAGCCTTCACGGCGGCCGTTGCCGGTCGCCTTCATGCCCATCAGCCGCGCATTCTGACGGTCTTGCATGTAGCCGACCAGCTTGCCGTCCTCGATCAGCACGTTGCGCGCCGAAGGCGTGCCTTCGTCGTCCACGGTAAGCGAGCCGCGCCGCTCGGCGATCGTGCCGTCATCGACGACGGTGACGCCCTTTGCCGCAACTTGGCTACCCATCAGGCCGGCGAAGGCGGATGTTTTCTTACGGTTGAAGTCGCCTTCCAGTCCGTGGCCGACCGCTTCGTGCAGCATCACGCCGGGCCAGCCGCTGGAAAGCACGATGTCGAAGGTGCCTGCGGGCGCCGGAACGGCCTCGAGATTGACCAGCGCCTGCCGCAGTGCCTCGCGCGCGGCGTGCTTCCAACTCTCCTCGGTGAGGAACTCGCCAAAGCTCTTGCGGCCGCCCATGCCGTAGGAGCCGCTCTCCTGGCGGTCGCCATCGCCGACCACCACCGAGACGTTCATCCTGACCAGCGGGCGGATATCGCGCACCACCTGGCCGTCGCCACGCACGATTTCGACATGCTGCCACGAGGCGGCGAGCGAAGCCGTCACCTGGCGCACGCGCGGATCGGCGGCGCGCAGCCAGACGTCGACCTCCTGCAACAGCTTCGCCTTGGCCTCGAAACTCGGCGAGGGGATCGGATTCTCGTCGCCGTAGAGGTGGCGATTGGTGCGGGCGGGGGCTGCGGCAAGCGTTCCGGAATAGCCACCCTTGACCGCGGAGACGGCATCGGCCGCGCGCAGCAGCGAGGCTTCCGACAGGTCGCTCGAATGGGCATAGCCGCTTGCCTCGCCGGCGACGGCGCGCAGCCCGAAACCCTGGTCGGTGTTGAAATTGGCTGTCTTCAGCCGGCCGTTGTCGAACATCAGCGCTTCGTTCTCGCTGTATTCGAGGAACAGTTCGCCGTCGTCGGCGCCCTTGATGGTATCGGCGACGATCTCTTTGACGCGGTCGTCGGAAATGTCGAATTGGCCGATCAGGCTGTTCATGGCAGGGCCGTCCGCTGGCGGTTTCGCATTCCCCCGATGTAGGGGCGAAGTGAGGTCAAGACAATCGCCGGCCTTCATACGCGATCGTCATCGCCGCGGGCCGACTGGCGGCCGCATTGCCGCCGCTGGACTTAGGGCAGGGCGGCGAAGCCCTCGGCGAATCCCTTCAGATCGACGGGAATGCCGATGCCTTCCTCCGGCGTCTGGAAGACGATGAAGGTGGCAGACGTGCCGTTCTTCAGCGTGTCGAGCAACGGCTTCTCGAGGATCACTTCGGCATAGCAGCCGTCCTGGAAGCAGCGCACGAAATAGGCGCGGCCGATGTCCTTGCCGTCGATATTGAGGCCAAGCCCGTTGGGCAAGAGCACGCCGAGCGGTGCCAGCACCCGCAGGATCTCCGCCTTGTTGTCGGCGGTGCGCAACACCACGACGGAAAGCCCCATCTCCGGACGGTCCTCGGCGACGACGTTCTGCATCATCACGCATTGCTCGGAGGTCGCGCCGGCCGGCGTGTCGCAGATGATCGACCACGCGCCATGCGTCGACTTGACCGTGCCGCTGGGCGGCGCTGCGGTCTGCGGCGGCGCGGCGTTCGCCACGCTGGCGCCAAGCAAGGCGGCAAGGAAGATAACCTTCGCCAAGGGTCTCGAAAGCCAGGAAGTCATAACGGCTCCATTGCGAATCACGGCACTTTAAGCTGCGCCAAGGCCAAGTAAAGGACGAGACCGTCGCCGGCCCGCCCAGATACCGGCAATTGCGCGCTTTTCCAGAGCAAATTCGCCCGAATTGCGACCGCCCGGCGCGCGGTGCGGCGATGGTCGGGGATGCCCTTCGGGCTGCGCGCAAAAATGCCGCACGGTTTCGCCCGCTCCTTCCTTGCGGAGGGAAATAGAGTATGGTTTGAACCACCTTAGGGACAGACCGGGATTCCCCATCCCGGCGTCGTTCGTTATTGGTGCGATCCGATTGCAGGAAGTGGGAGACGAGAGGGCGATGAGAAAATTCATGGCAAGCGCCAGGCTTCTGGCAGGTGCTGCGGCCGCGGGCGCGCTCCTCTCCAGCGCATCCGCCTATGCGGATCAGCCGCGGCCATGGGAAACCGCCTTCCAGGCGCCTGCGACCGACATGATGCGGCAGATCGAATGGTTCGGAAACTACACCTTCGTATTCATCGTGGTCATCACCCTACTGGTGCTGGTCCTGCTCGCCTATGTCATCCTGCGGTTCCGCGCGAGCGCCAACCCGGTTCCTTCCAGGACCAGCCACAACACGCTGATCGAGGTGATCTGGACCGTCGGCCCGGTCATCGTGCTGCTGCTCATCGCCATCCCCTCGTTCCAGCTGCTCACCGCGCAGTATACCCCGCCGGAAGAGGCCAAGCTGACCGTGAAGGCGACCGGCAACCAGTGGAATTGGGACTACGAATACCAGGCCGACAAGAGCTTCTCCTTCAACTCGGCGATCCTTCAGGACGGTGACCGCGCCAAGGCCGGCAAGGAAGACCGCAATCTCTATCCGCGCCTGCTCGCCGTCGACAATGAGCTGGTCGTGCCGGTCAACACCATGACCCGCGTGCTGATCACCGCCACCGACGTCATCCACTCCTTCGCCGTGCCGTCCTTCGGCATCAAGATGGACGCCGTGCCCGGCCGCACCAACGAGACCTGGTTCAAGGCGGAGAAGGAAGGCCTCTATTACGGCCAGTGCTCGCAGCTCTGCGGCAAGGATCACGCCTTTATGCCGATCGCGGTCCGCGTCGTGTCCGACGCGCAGTTCAAGACCTGGCTGGAGACGGCCAAGACCGACGTGCCCGCCGCCAACAAGGCGCTGATGGCAGAGGTCGATGGTACTAACAAGGTAGCGGCCGCCGGCAACTGACGCCGCGGGTTAGCAAGAATTAGGGAACGGAGCGGAATATGGCAGAGGCTGCAGCTCACGACCACCACGACCACAGGCCGCATGGCTGGGTCCGCTGGGTCTACTCGACCAACCACAAGGACATTGGCACGCTCTACCTGATCTTCGCGATCATGGCCGGCATCGTCGGCGGCGCGCTTTCGGTCGCCATCCGCATGGAGCTGCAGGAGCCGGGCATCCAGATCTTCAGCGGTCTGGCGCAGATGGTCTACGGCATGCAGGGTGACGCCGCCATCGACGGCGGCAAGAGCATGTACAATGCCTTCGGCGCCGCGCACGGCCTGATCATGATCTTCTTCATGGTGATGCCGGCGCTGATCGGCGGCTTCGCCAACTGGATGGTGCCGATCATGATCGGCGCGCCGGACATGGCCTTCCCGCGCATGAACAACATCTCCTTCTGGCTGCTGCCGCCGGCCTTCCTCCTGCTGCTCGGCTCGATGTTCGTACCGAGCGCGCCCGGCGCCTTCGGCGTCGGCGGTGGCTGGACGATCTATCCGCCGCTCTCGACATCCGGCCAGCCGGGCCCCGCGATGGACCTTGCGATTCTGTCTCTCCACATCGCCGGCGCCTCGTCGATCCTCGGCGCGATCAATTTCATCACCACCATCTTCAACATGCGCGCGCCTGGCATGACCATGCACAAGATGCCGCTGTTCGCCTGGGCGGTGCTGATCACGGCCTTCCTGCTGCTCTTGTCGCTGCCGGTTCTGGCGGGCGCCATCACCATGCTGCTCACCGATCGCAACTTCGGCACCGCCTTCTTCGTGCCGGACCAGGGCGGCGACCCGCTGCTCTTCCAGCACCTGTTCTGGTTCTTCGGCCATCCCGAGGTGTACATCCTGATCCTGCCGGGCTTCGGCATCGTCAGCCACATTGTCTCGACCTTCTCGAAGAAGCCGGTCTTCGGCTATCTCGGCATGGCCTACGCCATGGTCGCGATCGGCGCCGTCGGCTTCATCGTCTGGGCGCACCACATGTACACGACCGGCCTGTCGCTCGATACGCAGCGCTATTTCGTGTTCGCCACCATGGTCATCGCGGTGCCGACGGGCGTGAAGATCTTCTCCTGGATCGCCACGATGTGGGGCGGCTCAATCTCGTTCAAGCCGCCGATGCTGTGGGCGCTTGGCTTCATCTTCCTGTTCACGATCGGGGGCGTCACCGGCGTTCAGCTGGCAAATGCCGGCCTCGACCGCTCGCTGCACGATACCTATTTCGTGATCGCCCACTTCCACTACGTGCTGTCGCTGGGCGCGGTGTTCGCCATCTTCGCCGGCTGGTACTACTGGTTCCCGAAGATGACCGGCTACATGTACTCGCCGGTGATCGCCAACACCCATTTCTGGGTCACGTTCGTCGGCGTCAACCTGATCTTCTTCCCGCAGCACTTCCTGGGCCTCGCCGGCATGCCGCGCCGCACTGTCGACTATCCGGACGCGTTTGCCGGCTGGAACATGATCTCCTCCTACGGCTCCTACATCGCAGCCGTCGGCGTTGCGATCTTCCTCTATGGCGTGTTCGAGGCCTTCCAGAAGAAGCGCGTCGCGGGCGCCAATCCGTGGGGCGAGGGTGCCACCACGCTTGAATGGCAGCTGCCGTCGCCGCCGCCGTTCCACCAGTGGGAACAGCTGCCGAAGATCAAGTAAGGCCGCTTACAGGGCCGCCGGCTCGCCCGGCGGTCTTGGCCAACGGAATGATGGACTTTAAGTACGCATGGCCCTTGCCGACCACAAATTGATGGAGGAAGTTGGCTTTCGCATGTCGGAAGCCACCGCGGGCGATTTCTTCGCCCTCCTCAAGCCGCGCGTGATGTCGCTGGTCGTCTTCACGGCCTTTGTCGGCATGGTCGCGGCTCCGGTCGCCATCAATCCGCTGCTGGCGGTGATTGCCATTCTGGCGATTGCCATCGGCGCCGGCGCCTCGGGCGCGCTCAACATGTGGTACGACGCCGATATCGACGCGGTGATGACCAGGACCGCGAGTCGTCCGGTGCCGGCCGGGCGGGTCACGCCGGGTGAGGCGCTGAGCTTCGGCCTCGTGCTCTCCGCGCTGTCGGTGATGACGCTCGGCGTGCTGATCAACTGGCTGTCGGCAGCGCTTCTTGCCTTCACCATCTTCTTTTACGCCGTCATCTACACGATGTGGCTGAAGCGCTGGACGCCGCAGAACATCGTCATCGGCGGCGCCGCCGGCGCCATCCCGCCGGTGATCGGCTGGGCGGCGGTGACCGGATCGGTCAGCCTCGAAAGCCTGATTCTTTTCCTGATCATATTCCTATGGACGCCGCCGCATTTCTGGGCGCTGGCGCTGTTCAAGTCGGACGACTACGCCCGCGCCGGCATCCCGATGATGCCGAACGTCGCCGGACACGCCTCGACCCGCCGCCAGATCTTTGCCTACGCGCTGATCCTGGCGCCGGTCGGCGTGTTGCCATGGCTGCTCGGCTACACCACCGCCGCTTATGGCGCGGTTTCCGTTCTGCTCGGCCTGGGCTTTGTCTGGTATGCCTGGAAGGTGCTGGGCATGAGCGATGCCGACCGCGCGATGAAGCCGGCCAAGGCGCTGTTCGGCTATTCGCTGCTCTATCTCTTCGCAATCTTTGCCGCCTATCTCGTCGACAGCGTGGTCGGGCGTGCCCTCGTCATGGGGGGAGTATGATCGTGGCCGACAACAACCTTGAACTGGTCACCTTGACCGAACGCCAGCGGAAGGCGCGGCGCAGTCGCTCCGTTGCCATAGGCGTAGCGCTGGCAGCGCTCGTCATCATCTTCTACATCGCCACCATCGTGCGCTTCGGCCACCATGCCTCCGGCCTGATACCGACGAATTTGATGTGAGGCAGCGATGAGCGGCGGCGAGACCGGACCCATCGGGAAGAACAGCAACCGCATCGTCGTGGCGGTCTGCCTTGCCTTCTTCACCGGCATGGTCGGCATGGCCTATGCGGCGGTCCCGCTCTACAAGATGTTCTGCCAGGTCACCGGCTATGGCGGCACGACGCAGCGCGCCGAGAAGCAATATGCCGGCCGCGTGCTCGACCGTGACATCACGATCCGCTTCGATGCCAACACCAACGGCATTCCGTGGCAGTTCGAGCCCGTTACCCGCTCGGTGACGATCAAGATCGGCGAGACCACGCAGGCGCATTACACCGCCACCAACAAATTCGATCGCCCGATCACCGGCCGCGCCTCCTTCAACGTGCAGCCCGAAATGGCCGGCGCCTATTTCAACAAGGTGGAGTGCTTCTGCTTCACCGACACGACGTTGAAGCCCGGCGAGACGCTGGACATGCCGGTCGTGTTCTATGTCGATCCAGACATCGTCAACGTGCCGGAGCTGAAGGACTTGAAGACCATCACCCTGTCCTACACCATGTTCCCGGTCGAAAAGAAACAGCCGGTCGCGCCGGCCGCTGGCAGCAGCAACAAAGTTCCAGATTCCGAAGCAAGCCTCGGGGGTTGATATGGCAGACGCGCACGCAAAACCGAACCACGACTACCATCTCGTCAATCCCAGCCCCTGGCCTTTCCTGGGCTCGATCGGCGCGCTGGTCACGGCCATCGGCGGCGTTTGCCTGATGCAGTATCTGAAGGCCGGCAGCTTCCCGGTCTTCGGCCACAACATCGCCAATCCGTGGCTGTTTTTCATCGGCCTGATCATCGTGCTCTACACGATGTTCGCCTGGTGGTCGGACACCATCAAGGAAGCGCATGAGGGCCACCACACGCGCGTCGTGTCGCTGCACCTGCGCTACGGCATGATCATGTTCATCGCCTCCGAGGTGATGTTCTTCGTCGCCTGGTTCTGGGCCTTCTTCGACGCCAGCCTATTCCCGGGCGAGGCCGCGCAATATGCCCGCACCACCTTCACGGGCGGCGTTTGGCCGCCGAAGGGCCTGGAAGTTCTCGATCCCTTCCACTTGCCGCTCTACAACACCATCATCCTGCTTCTGTCGGGCACGACGGTGACCTGGGCGCACCACTCGCTGCTGCACGGCGACCGTAAGGGCCTGATCAACGGCCTGGTCCTGACCGTCGGCCTCGGCATGCTGTTCACCATGGTGCAGGCCTACGAGTACATGCACGCTCCGTTCGGCTTCAAGGACTCGATCTACGGCGCCACCTTCTTCATGGCGACGGGCTTCCACGGCTTCCACGTCATTATCGGCACCATCTTCCTGCTCGTCTGCCTGATTCGGGCGATGCGGGGCGATTTCACCGCGAAGCAGCATTTCGGCTTCGAGGCGGCCGCCTGGTACTGGCATTTCGTCGACGTGGTCTGGCTGTTCCTGTTCACCGCGATCTATGTCTGGGCCTCGAGCGGGGCGGTGATCGAAGCCCACTAACACGGGATAGCCCACTAATACGGGATTGAGTTCACGAGGCGGCTGCGGCGACGTGGCCGCCTTATCTTTTTGACCGAACGGGTCTACGGTGCGGACATGAGCGAAGACAAGGCGATATGGCCACCCGTCGACCCGATCTCGGCCGGGCTGCGCGGCCATTGCCCGCGCTGCGGCGAGGGCAAGCTGTTCTCCGGCTTCCTCACCGTCGGCAGGCGCTGCTACAATTGCGGCCTCGACTATTCCTTTGCCGATGCCGGCGACGGCCCGGCGGTCTTCGTCATCCTCATCATCGGCTTCATCGTCGTCGGCTTGGCGCTCTGGATGGAAGTGACGCTGAGCCCGCCGCTCTGGCTGCATTTCATTTTGTGGATACCGCTGGCGCTGGTGCTGAGCCTGACGGCGCTGCGCCTGATCAAGGGCGTGCTGATCACCCTGCAATATTCCAAGAAGGCCGCGGAAGGCAGGCTGGACAGCGGCCAATGAGCGATGCGACCTCTTCGACTGCCGGCGCTTCGCGGCCGCGCTCGGCATTGCTGCTTGGGCTCGGTCTTGTCCTGTTCGCCATTCTTCTGGGGCTCGGCACGTGGCAGGTTCAGCGCCTGCACTGGAAGGAAGGGCTGCTCGAGACAATCGACAAGCGTACCCATGCGGCACCTTTGCCACTGACCGATGTCGAGAAAGAATTCGCCGCCACACACGATGTCGACTACACGCCGGTGACGGTGACCGGCGCTTTCCTGCACCAGGGCGAACGGCATTTCTTCGCCACTTGGGAAGGCGACACCGGCTTCAATGTCTACACGCCCCTGCGGCTCGACGACGGCCGCTTCGTGCTCGTCAACCGCGGCTTCGTCCCTTACGATCTCAAGGATCCGGCCAAGCGCAAGCAGGGCGAAGTCGCCGGCACGGTGACGGTGACCGGCCTTGCCCGCAATCCGCTGCCCGAAAAACCCTCCATGATGCTGCCCGACAACGACGTCGCCAAGAACATCTTCTACTGGAAGGACCGCGACGTCATGGCCTCGAGCGCGGGCCTGCCGGCAGGAGCCGCGGTGGTGCCGTTCTTCATCGATGCCGACAAGACGCCGAATCCCGGCGGCCTGCCGGTCGGCGGCGTCACCATCATCGATTTGCCGAACAACCATTTGCAGTATGCCGTCACCTGGTATGGCCTTGCCGCCGCCCTTGCCGCCGTGCTGATCCTCAGGCTTCGGCGGCCGGCGAAGGAGGAGTGAGCGCCGCTCTTGACAGGGCAGGGGTGCACGCCTCATTTCGCCTTCAGCTTTCCTACCGAACCGGCCCGTTTTGATGATTGAAAAAAAGCCACCGCTGACGATCAGGCTTTGCCAGCCGCGCGGCTTCTGCGCCGGCGTCGACCGCGCCATTCAGATCGTCGTGCTGGCGCTGAAGAAATACGGCGCGCCGGTCTATGTCCGCCATGAGATCGTGCACAACCGCTATGTCGTCGAGGGGCTGCAGAGCCTGGGCGCGGTGTTCATCGAGGAACTGTCCGAGATCCCGCCCGAGCATCGTCAGTCGCCGGTCGTCTTTTCCGCGCATGGCGTGCCGAAATCGGTGCCGGCCGACGCTGAGGCGCGCAACCTGTTCTACCTGGATGCCACCTGTCCGCTGGTGTCGAAGGTGCACAAGCAGGCGATGCGGCACCAGCGGCTCGGCCGCCACGTGCTCCTGATCGGCCATGCCGGCCATCCGGAAGTGATCGGCACCATGGGCCAGTTGCCGGAAGGTGCCGTCACCCTGATCGAGACCGAGGCGGATGCAGCAACCTTCGTGCCGGCGGACCCGGCGGCGCTTGGCTTCGTCACCCAGACGACGCTGTCGGTCGAGGATACCGCCGGCATCATCCGGGCGCTGCAGGAGCGTTTCCCCGAGCTTCACGCCCCGGCCGCCGAATCGATCTGCTACGCCACCACCAACCGCCAGGAGGCGGTGAAGGAGACGGCCGCCGGCGCCGACCTCTTCCTCGTCGTCGGCGCGCCGAACTCGTCCAACTCGCGGCGTCTTGTCGAAGTGGCGGAGCGCGCGGGCGCTATGATGTCGCTTCTCGTGCAGCGAGCCTCCGAAATTCCGTGGGATGAGATCGGCAGGATTTCGACGCTCGGCCTGTCGGCCGGCGCCTCGGCGCCGGAAATCATCGTCGACGAGATCATCGACGCGTTCCGGCAGCGCTTCGACGTCACCATCGATCTGGCCATCACGGCCACGGAAACGGAGGATTTTCCGGTGATGCGGGTGTTGCGCGATGTCGAACTGACGGCGGCCGACATGGCCTTCGTCAACGGAGCCGCGTAAACCCAGATGGCCGTCTATACCGACGTCAACGAAAACGAGCTCAGCGCGTTTCTGAAAGCCTATCCGGTGGGTGAGCTGCTGTCCTACAAGGGCATCGCCGAAGGGACCGAGAACTCGAATTTTCTCGTCCATGCATCCACCGGTTCCTACATATTGACGCTCTACGAGAAGCGGGTCGACAAGGCTGATCTGCCCTTTTTCCTCGGCCTGATGGGCCATCTCGCGCGAAAAGGCATATCCTGCCCGCTTCCGGTCACCGCGCATGACGGAACCGTCATCGGCACGCTCGCCGGCCGGCCGGCCGTCATCATCACCTTCCTCGAGGGCCTGTCGCTGAGGCGCCCGACGGCAGCGCATTGCGGCGAGGTCGGCAAGGCGTTGGCCGCGCTCCATCTCGCCGGGCGGGATTTCCCGATGAAGCGGCCGAACGCGCTTGCCATCGACGGCTGGCGCAAGCTCTGGGTGGCGTCGCGCGACCGCGCCGACGAGGTCGAGCAGGGGCTGGCGGCCGAAGTCGACGCGGACTTCCTCGATTTTGAGCGCAACTGGCCGGCCGCCTTGCCGCAAGGCATTATCCATGCGGATCTCTTCCCGGACAATGTCTTCTTCCTTGGCGAGAAGCTGTCGGGGCTGATCGATTTCTATTTCGCCTGCGACGACCTCTATGCCTATGATGTCGCCACCTGCCTCAACGCCTGGTGCTTCGAGAAGGACTTTTCCTTCAACCTCACCAAAGGGGCCGCGCTGCTTGCCGGCTACCAGTCGGTGCGGCCGCTCGAGGGCGAGGAAAAAGCGGCGCTGCCGATGCTGGCGCGCGGCTCGGCGCTCCGCTTCATGCTGACCAGGCTCTATGATTGGCTGACCATTCCCAACGGCGGGCTGGTGATGAAGCGCGATCCGACCGAATATATCCGCCGCATGCGCTTCCACCGGGCGATCAGGTCTCCATCCGAATACGGACTGACATGAACAAGCAAATCGAGATCTTCACCGACGGCGCCTGCTCGGGCAACCCCGGGCCGGGCGGCTGGGGCGCGGTACTGCGCTACAACGGCGTCACCAAGGAGCTGTCGGGCGGCGAGGCCGAGACCACCAACAACCGCATGGAGCTGCTTGCCGCCATCAGCGCGCTCGATGCGCTGAAGGAGCCCTGCACGGTCGATCTCTATACCGACAGCAAATACGTCATGGACGGCATTTCCAAATGGATCCATGGCTGGAAGAAGAATGGCTGGAAGACCGGCGAGAGGAAGCCGGTCAAGAACGGTGAGCTCTGGCAGGCGCTCGACGCGGCCAACAGGCGCCACAAGGTTATCTGGCACTGGGTGAAGGGCCATGCCGGCCACCCGGAGAACGAGCGCGCCGACGAACTGGCAAGGCAAGGCATGGCGCCGTTCAAGCCGAAGCAGGCAAGGCCGGCACCGGTGGGGGTTGCGTCGAAGCCGGAAGGCGCTCCGGCCAGGAAGCCCGCGCCCCGACGCTCGACCCAGAGCTATTGACGCGCCCGACGTTCTCTAGCGGATCGCCAGCGCCGTGGAGAAGAGACCGAGGGCGAACACCGTGTGCGAGACGAGGTTCAGCGCTCGCACCAGCATCGGGTTGGGCGTCCTGGATGCTGCCCAGCCGGCGCCCATGCCTGGCGCCAGCAGGAACCAGCCGGCGCCGACCGTGACGATGCCGAAGATGAAGGCCGGCAGGAAGGTCGGCGCCGCCAGCCAGCCCGTTCCCGCCAGCATGACCAGGATCACGCCGTAGAGAATTCCGACGAGATAGTGGAATGCCCAGCCCAGCGCCTTTTCATGCGTATAGGGCGCGGCCTGACTGATATCGTCATGGAAGACCTTCTCGGGCAGATGTCGGACCCAGCGGCCGACCAAGCCCCAATTCGGCCGCGGCAGCCCGAACGCCTTGTTGAGGATAATCGCCCAGACGTCCATGAAGACCGTGGCGCCGATGCCGATCGCGATGGCGCGCCAGACGATGTCGAGCATCAGAGCTGCTCGAGGATCTTGGCCGCCCCGCTCTCGTCAACGCCCGGCTTGGCTTCGACATTGAGCGCCACGACCTTGCTGTCATCGACGATCATCGAAAAGCGCTTCGAGCGCAGCCCCATGCCGTTCGCCGAAAGGTCGTTGTCGAGTCCGACCGACTTGGCGAAGTCTCCGCTGCCGTCGGCGAGAAAGAGGATCTTACCTTCGCCACCGGTGAAGCGCGCCCAGGCGCCCATGACATGGACGTCGTTGACCGAGACGACCGCGATAGTGTCGACGCCGCGAGCCACGATGGCGTCGTGGTTCTCGAGATAGCCCGGCAGATGGTTGTTGCTGCAGGTCGGCGTGAAGGCGCCGGGAACACCAAACAGCACGACCTTCTTGCCGGCGAAAATCTCGGCGCCGGTCATCGGCTTGGCGCCGTCGGCGGTCATCACCTTGAAAGTCGCTTCCGGCAGTTTTTCGCCAACCGAAATGGTCATGAGGTCCTCGCTTGGGAGATTGGGAAGGATCTGTGCGTATCGGACTGGGCGACTTCCCGCAACCGTTCAGAGCAATTCTAGGACAAGTGGCCGGCGGTTTTCTGTCCGGAATTGCGGCTCCACGATGAACCGGCTCAAGGGAAAGGCAGCAATCCGTCCACCGCACCTTCGGCGCTTGTCAGCGTGTAATAGAGCCCGCCGTCTGCGGGCGTCGCCGACGGCCGGTCGAGGATCGGCACGGTGAAAACAAGCTTGCCGTCCTTTTCGCTGCGCACCGGAGCGCCGAACATATAGTCGCGCTCCCCCGCGATGAAGAAGTCGACGGAATCCGCATCGCCGGGCGAATGCGCCTCGACGATGAGCGTCTCGTGATCGCCGGGCAGCACGCGGATGCCGAAATCAGATCGCGCCGGGCCAGGGAGCGTTGCAAGCGCCGTCTTCACCAGCGCCGCGTCGGTGGCGTTGTCGGGATCGGAAGCAGGATCGAGGCTGAGCCGCGTCTGCACCGGAATACAGATCGTCTCGCATATGCCGAGAAAGACGTTGGCATCGATCGTCGCCGACTGGTCGGGCGCCGATAGCGTGAAGGTCACCGGCAGCGATACGGGACGGTCGTAGCCGGCCCATTTGCCGTAGCCGTCGTCGTGGCGCTGCGGCGGCGGGAACGACAGCTTTGCATCGGCGATATTGGTGCTGGCCGAGATGTCGATCTGCGGCGGCACACCGGCGTCGCCGGGATCGCGCCAATAGGTTTTCCAGCCTGGCTTCAGCGCGATGTCGAGCACGCCGTGGATCTTGCCCGCCTCGTCCGGCTTGCCGCTGGTCACCAGCCGCACCTTGCCGCCTTCGCTGTTGTACCAGGCCGAGGACGATGCCTCGGCCGGCTGGCCCGCTGCCAGGCCGACGACGGCGCCGAGCGCCACAATGTTCAGGTATCGCATGACGGTGATTTGATCGCCCGTTCTTGGCCGCGCAATGATTTCATGTTCCTGCCGGTATCATATTTGCGTGACATCGGGCAGCTTGACCATCTTTTCGGCGCCGCGGAAACGGGTTACGCTCAGCTCCATGGACTTGTTGCGTCACAAAAAGAAGGCGGCCGGACGCGGCTTTCTCGACGATCAGTTCCTGATTGCCATGCCCGGCATGAAGGACGACCGCTTTACGCGCTCGGTCATCTATATCTGCGCCCACAGCGACGAGGGCGCCATGGGCCTGATCATCAATCAGACGCAGCAGATGCTGTTCCCGGACCTTCTGGTGCAGCTTGGCATCGTGAACGAGCAGGAAGCAATCCGCTTGCCCGCGCATGCCCGCGACTTCGTCGTGCGCAATGGCGGGCCCGTCGATCGCAGCCGCGGCTTCGTGCTGCATTCCGGCGACTATCGCGTCGAATCCTCGCTCAACGTCTCCGACGACATCTGCCTGACCGCCACGGTCGATATTCTGCGCGCCATCTCGACGGGTCGCGGGCCGCGTCATGCGCTGATGGCGCTCGGCTATTCCGGCTGGGGCGCAGGCCAGCTCGAAAGCGAGATCGCCGAGAATGGCTGGCTGACCTGCCCGGCGACGCCGGAGCTGCTGTTCGATGCCGACATCGAGCGCAAATACGACCGCATCCTTGCCTCGATCGGCATCGATCTCGCCCATTTGAGCGCCGCCGCCGGCCACGCTTGAGCCGTAGGGCCGACGCAGAGGCCCTCTAAGCCTGCGTGAGCGGGTACTGCTCCCGCAACGTCTTCAGCACCTGGTCGCCGGGTATCGGCGCGCCGAACATGAAGCTCTGGACATATTCACAGCCCATCTGGCGCAGCTCCAGCGCGTCGCTCTCGTCGGAGATGCCTTCGGCGACGACCGACAGGCCGAGCTCATGTGCCATGTTGACCATGGATTTGAGCAGCACCGCACGTTTCGGCGTGGCGTCGTCGACGAAGCTCTTGTCGATCTTGATCGTGTCGAACGGGAAGCGCGTCAGATAGGAGAGCGATGAATAGCCGGTGCCGAAATCATCGAGCGACAGTCCGATGCCGAGTTGCTTGAGCTTGGTCAGCACATGCGCGGTCTGCTCGGGATTGTCCATCACCAGCGATTCGGTGAGTTCGAGCCGGAAGCAGCGTGGCTTCAAATTGGCGCGCGCAATGACGGAGCGCACGTCGCTGACCAGGTCGCGGCGGATAAGCTGCCGGCTCGAGAGGTTGACCGAAACCGACAGCGGCGCGTCGCCGATCTGCTTCTGCCAGGCCGCGAGATCCTCGGCCGCCTGCTGCATGGCGAACAGGCCGAGCTGCACGATCAGGCCGCAATTCTCAGCCACCGGGATGAAGTCTCCCGGCGGGATCATCCCGCGCCGCGGATGATCCCATCTGAGCAGCGCCTCGAAGCCGGCGACGCTTCCGTCCTCCAGCCGCACGATCGGCTGGTAGGCAATTGTGAATTCGCGCCGCTCGATGGCGCGGCGAAGGTCCGACTCGAACTGCAGCCTGTCGGTGCCGACGGTGCGGAAGGCCGGCCGGAACGGCTCGATCCTGTCGCCGCCGAAACGCTTGGCCTGATGCATGGCAAGCTCGGCGTCCTTGACCATGTCCTCCGACGAGGTTTGCGCCGTCGTCCAGGTGATCAGGCCGATCGAGGCGGTGAGCACGATCTCGCGCTTGGCAAACGTGATCGGATTGTTGATCGCATGCTTGATAGCATCGGCCATGGCGGCGATGCGGGCCGGATCCTGTTCCGACAGCAGCATCAGCGCGAACTGGTCGCCGGCAAAGCGCGACAGCGAATCCTTGGGCTTCAAAAGCCGGTGCAGCCGGCGCGCGATGGTCAGCAGGATGGTGTCGCCGGCCGAAATGCCGAGCCCGTCATTGACCTGCTTGAAACGGTCGATGTCGATGACGAAGACGGTCGGGCGCACCTTGTCCTCGGTGCGGGCGATCGAGATGATCGCCTCCAGCCGGTTCATGAACAGCTCGCGGTTGGGCAGGCCGGTCAGGTTGTCGTGCACGGCGTCGTGCAGCAGCCTTTCCTCGGATTTCTTCTGCTCTGTCACGTCGACCATGGTGCCGACGCAGCGGATCACTTCGCCATCCGACCCGATCACGGGACGGGCGCGCAGCGAGAACCAATGATAATGTCCATCGGCGCCGCGCAGGCGGAAATTCTGGGCCACGCGGCCGCGGCGGTGCTCCAGCACCACGTCCAGCGTGGTGCGGAAGGTGTCGCGGTCGTCGGCATGCAGCACCGGCAGCCAGTTGCGGGCCGCGCCCGAAAGGCTGTTGGGGGCAAGGCCGAGCTGCAGGCTGATGTCGGGCTTCGTCACCACGCGGTCGCGCAGCACGTCCCAGTCCCACACGATGTCGCCCGAGCCGGCGACTGCAAGCGCCTGGCGTTCCAGGTCGGAAAACAGGCCCTGGTGCAGCGCGCCGCCGGCAAAAGCGTGCTGCATCACGGTGAAGCCGATCAACAGGATGATCAGGATCAGGCCGCCGCCGAGCGCCGGCTGGGCAATGTCGTTGTCCAGCATGCCGGTGATCGCCATCCACGAGCCGCATAGCCAGAGGAGCACCATCACCCAACTCGGCACCAGCATGATCGCGCGGTCATAGCCGCGAATACCGAGGAAGATGATGAGGCCGAGGCCGGTGAGCGCCGTCGCGGCAAACGAGATGCGGGCGATGCCGGCGGCGACCGCCGGATCGACTATGGCCACGCCGGCAATCAGCAAAAGCCCGAGGATCCAGACCAGCGCGCCATAGCTGAAATGGCCGTGCCATCGGTTGAGGTTCAGATAGGCGAACAGGAACACCACGAAGGTCCCCGCCAGCGCCACCTCGGTGCCGGCCCGCCACATCTGCTCATTGCCGGGCGAGATTTCGATGACCTTGTTGAGGAAGCCGAAATCGACGCAGATATAGGCGAGCACCGCCCAGGCAAGCGCGGCGGTGGCCGGGAACATCGAGGTTCCCTTGACGACGAACAGGATGGTCAGGAACAGCGCCAAGAGCCCGGCGATGCCGATGACGATGCCGCGGAACAGCGTGTATGAATTGACCGAGTCCTTGTAGGATTCCGGATCCCACAGATACACTTGCGGCAGCTTGGGCGAGGCGAGCTCGGCGATGAAGGTGACGACCGTTCCGGGGTTCAGCGTCACCCGGAACACGTCGGCGTCGGGGCTGGTCTGGCGGTCGAGCGCGAAACCTTCGCTGGGCGTGATCGCCGCGATGCGCGTCGAGCCGAGATCGGGCCAGAAGATGCCGGAATTCACCAGGCGGAAATGCGGCGCGACGATCAGCCTGTCGAGCTGCTGGTCGGTGGTGTTGGCGAGCGCGAACACCGCCCAGTCGCCGGTCGAGCGCGCGTCATTGGCCTCGACCTCGATGCGCCGCACGATGCCGTCCGGGCCGGGCGCGGTCGAGACCTGGAAATTCTCGCCCTGGTTCCGGTAGATCTCGACGGCGCCCGAAAGGTCGAGCGCCTTGTCGTCGCGGGCAATCTTGATCGGCTCGACGGCCAATGCCGGCGCAACCGCTGAAAACGTGACGAAGAGCGCCAAGATGAGGGCGAACAGCGACGCGATTCGCGAAAAAGTCGTCACATATCAGCCCTTCGTTCCATCACCCGGCGGATCGTCCGCGATCCGGGCGTAGAGGTAGTGATCCTGCCAGATGCCGTTGATCCTGAGGTAGGATCGCAGAAGTCCTTCGCGCCGGAATCCGGCTTTTTCAAGCACGCGGATCGACCGTGCGTTGTCGGGAATACATGCAGCCTCGATCCGGTGCAACCGCAGCGTATCGAAGGCAAAACGCGACACCACCTTGACCGCGTCGGTCATCAGTCCACGGCCGCCGAAGCGCTCGCCGATCCAGTAGCCGATGTGGCCGCTTTGCGCGACGCCATGGCGGATGTTGCCGAGCGTGATGCCTCCGGCGAGCTTGCCGCTCGACTTCTCGAAGATGAAGAAGGCGATGGCCGTGCCTTGCGCATAGTCCTCGCGGTAGCGGCCGATGCGCAGCCGCCAGGCAGTGCGGTCGAGCTCGTCAGGCTGCCAGCGCGGCTCCCATGGCTCCAGGAAGGCGCGGCTTTCGCCGCGCAGCGTCGACCATTCGCGGTAGTCGTTGGTCAAAGGCACGCGCAGCGTGACCTTTTCGCCCTTCAGTGCCGGCAGGTCGCGGCGAAAGAAAGGAAGCGCGAACACGACTTTGGAACGGAGGTTAGACGGCGAGCCTGCGAGCCGTCGTCTGCGGGCCCGCAAGCGATTCGAGGATCGCCTCGTAGGGCGCCAGCGTGCCCACGGGGCCGACCGCCGTCAGCGTCGGCTTGGTCGAGAACAGCCGCGAGGAGAGATCGGTCAGTCGCTCGACGGTCAGCGCCGCCAGCCGCTCCATCAGCTCCTCCTTGGCGATCGGCCGCCCGAACAGGAGCAACTGCCTGGCGATTTGCGAGGCGCGGCTTGCCGGGCTCTCGGCCGACATGATGAGACCGGCCCGATATTGCGCGCGTGCGCGATCGAGCTCATCCTGCTGGATTCTTTCACCGGCCTTCTGCAATTCGTCGATGATGACCGGCACCAGCTTGGCGATATCGCTCTGGCCGGTGGCCGCATGCACACCGAAAATGCCGGTGTCGGAAAAGCCCCAGTGGAAGGCGTAGACCGAGTAGCACAGGCCGCGCTTCTCGCGCACTTCCTGGAACAGCCTCGACGACATGCCGCCGCCCAGGATCATCGACAGCACCTGCGAGGCGTAGAAGTCGCGCACATGGTAGGCGCGGCCCTCGAAGCCGAGCACGATCTGCGCGTCCATCAGGTCGCGGTCCTCGCGGAAGTCGCCGCCGACATATTGCGCATATTGCGGGATATTGCTGGTGGCCTTGGCGCGGAAGCCGCCAAGCTGCTTTTCCACCTCGCGCACGAAATTGTCGTGCTTGATGTCGCCGGCGGCCACGACCACCATGCGCTCGGCGCCATATTGCCGTTCGATGAAATCGTGCAGCTGCCTGGAGGTGAAGGATTTTACCGTCTCCGGCGTGCCGAGGATCGAGCGGCCGATGGTCTGGTGGCGGAAGGCGGTTTCGGTGAAACGGTCGAAGACGATGTCATCGGGCGTGTCGTGCGCGGCGCCGATCTCCTGCAGGATCACATGCTGCTCGCGCTCCAGTTCCTCCGGATCGAACTCCGATTCCTGCAGGATGTCGGCCAAGATATCGACTGCCAGCGGCACGTCGCCGGAAAGCACCCTGGCGTAGTAGGAGGTCGTCTCGACGCTGGTGGCGGCGTTGATCTCGCCGCCGACATTCTCGATTTCCGAGGCGATCTCGAAGGCGCTGCGCCTTTTCGTTCCCTTGAAAGCCATGTGCTCGAGCAGATGGGCCATGCCGTGCTCTTCATCGCGCTCATTGCGTGCGCCCGACTTGACCCAGGCGCCAAGGGCAACGGATTCGAGGCTTGGAAGGGTTTCGGTGGCGACCGTCAGGCCGTTCGACAGACGGCTTACCTCAACACCCATATGGCAACTACTCCCTAACGGGCCGCCCGCGTGTGGCGGCTCACGTATTCTTCCACCATTTTCAGCTCGGATGGAAGTATGGTGTACTTTTCGTCGGCTGTCATCAAGCCGGCGAGCCAAGCGGGCAGCGCTGGCGTAACGCCGCTGGCGGCCTCGACGGCGGCCGGGAATTTGGCCGGATGCGCGGTGCCGAGCACCACCATGGGCACGGCGCCCGACATATGGGCGGCCGCGACGTGCACGGCGGCCGCCGTGTGCGGATCGAGCAGATAGCTGGTCGCTTCAAGTGTCTGGCGGATGGTTGCCGCGACCTCGTCGACGCCGGCGCGGCCGGCGTCGAACTCGGCGCGGATCCGCGCCATTTCGCCGGCCTCGATGGTGAAGGCGCCCGATTGCTTCAGCCCGTTCATGTAGCGCCTGACCGTCGCGGCATCCCGGCCCGCCGCCTCGAACAGCAGGCGTTCGAAGTTCGACGACACCTGGATATCCATCGACGGCGAGGTGGTGGCGAACACACCCTTGGTGCGGTATTCGCCGCTTGCAAGCGTGCGCGCCAATATGTCGTTGTCGTTTGTTGCGATGATCAGCCGCTCGACCGGTAGCCCCATTCGCTTGGCGGCATAACCCGCGAAAATATCGCCGAAATTGCCGGTCGGCACGGTGAAGGACACCGGCCGGTCGGGCGCGCCGAGCGACAGCGCCGAGGAGAAGTAATAGACGATCTGGGCCATGATGCGGGCCCAGTTGATCGAATTGACGCCCGACAGCGACACCCTGTCGCGGAAGCCGTGGTCGTTGAACATGTCCTTCACCAGGCCCTGGCAATCGTCGAAATTGCCTTCGATCGACAGCGCATGGACGTTCGCCGCGCTCGACGTCGTCATCTGCCGCTGCTGCACCGGCGAGACCTTGCCGTTGGGAAAAAGGATGAAGATGTCAGTGCGGTCGCGGCCGGCGAAGGCGTCTATTGCCGCGCCCCCGGTGTCGCCGGAGGTGGCCCCGACGATTGTCGCGCGGTTGCCCCGTTCGGCCAGCACATGGTCCATCAGCCGCGCGAGCAGCTGCATCGCCACGTCCTTGAAGGCCAGCGTCGGGCCGTGGAAGAGCTCGAGGATGAAGGTGTTTTTCCCCGTCTGCACCAGCGGGCAGACCGCATCGTGCCGGAAAGTCGCGTAGGCTTCACGCACCAGCCGTTCGAAGACGGATGCGGCGATCTCGCCGCCGAGGAAGGGCGTCAAGACGCGAATGGCAAGGTCGGGATAGGCGAGACCGCGCATGGCGCGAATATCGGCGGACGAGAACTGCGGCCATTCGCGCGGCAGGTAAAGCCCGCCATCGCGCGCCAGTCCGGCCAGCACCGCGTCCGAAAATCCAAGCACGGGCGCTTCCCCGCGGGTACTCACATATTGCATCGTCAAGAACCCATTGCTGCCGGCCGCGTCATCCACGGCAAATTGGTTAATTTTCCGAGCCGGCTCAGTCGCATTTTCGCCGCGGCGTTGATATACGTCACCGGCTTTGTGAGAGGGAAGTGCAGTTCATGAGGTTTTATTCGGTCAACCGCCGTGTTGTCGCGGGTCTGGCGCTCACCGGCTTTATGCTTGCCGCCGCAGGCTGCCAATCGAGCGACAATGGCATTTTGAACTTCGGCTTCAGCAAGAAGGACCCGACCGCGCCGCCACCGCCGCAGGACCCCAAGGTGCTTGCCAGCCAGTTGCGCGCCTATTGCCCGAAGGTGACGCTGCGCGACGGCACCGCCTTCTTCAATACCTATGCCAAGGGCGCCGCCGCCAAGACGAAGAAAAAGAAAGTCGATGCTGCGGCGGACGCTGAAGCCGAGGCAGCCGCAGCCGCACAGACCGGTCCCAACGGTCAACCCGTCGACGCCAATCGCGATCCCGCCAAGATCATATACCAGGCCTCGATCACCGACGTGACACGCGACTGCACTCACGAAAACGGCCAGCTGACAATGAAGATCGCGGTGGCCGGTAAGGTCGTGCCGGGGCCGCTCTTCGCGCCCGGTACCCTGACCATGCCGATCCGCATCGCGGTCCAACATGGGCCTGACGTGCTCTATTCGCAACTTCATCAGTATCAGGTGCAGGTTACCGACCCGTCGGCCGCCACGCAGTTCGTCTTCACCGACACCAATGTCGTGGTACCGGAGCCGACGGCCCGCGACTACCAAGCCTATGCCGGCTATGACGAGAACGCGCCTGCTGCGACGGACAAGTCCAAGGCCAAGAGGAAGAAGCGCGTCGCCGCGGCGGCGACAAACTGATCTGGTTCGCCGCCAATCGCGCTTCGGCGGTTAAGCGTCTTCCGACCACTCCGAGAGCGCCGCGATCGTGCTGCCGAGTTCCGCGAAGCGGCGGATGACGGTTTCGGCGCCGGCCTCGGTCAGCGCGTCGGCATGGCCGGGGTAGCTGTGCCCGGCGCCGGTGAAGCCGATGACGCGCATGCCCGCCGTCCTGGCGCCGGTGACGCCGTGCACGGAATCCTCGATGACGAAGGTGTTCTTCGGGTTGGCGCCGAGCTGTTCGGCGGCACAGAGGAACACGTCCGGCGCCGGCTTGGTCTTCTTGCTGGGAATATCCAGCCCGGAGAAGATGCGGCCGGCGAAGAACGGCAGCAGGCGCACCTTCTCCAGCATGAACTCGACGCGTTCCGTGCGTGAATTGGAGCAGACGGCGCGCGGCGCGCTCATCGACGCCACCGCCTCGCGTGCGCCCTCGATGATGCGCACGTCGCTGCGCAGCTTGCGATCGACGAGTTCCTCCGCGCGGTCAATCAGCGAGGCCTGAAAGGGAAGGTGAGATTTCTCCTCGACCCGCATCAGGATGTCCTTGAAGGTCAGCCCGGCGTAGGTCTCGGCAAGCTCCTCCGCCGAAATCTCGTATCCGGCCGACGTCAGAAGCTCGGCCTCGACGCGCGCGGCGATGATTTCAGAATCGACGAGCACGCCGTCGCAATCAAAGATGACAAGGTCTGGCTGGGGCATGGCAATCCGGAACGTGGGGAGGGGAACATGGCCTGACTGGCTTAGAGCATGATGCCGAAAAGTGTGGAGCGGTTTTCGGACGACATCATGCTCTATTTCTTTGATTTAGAGCCGGAATTCAGATTTCACGTCGAACAGACCTGAAATCTTCCGGCTCTAGGCGGCGCGGCATACACCAATGGGCCGGTGTTCGCAAATCGCTGGCGCAGGGCTCTCGCCCGACCTTCACCGAATGTTTACGCTGATCGGTAACCATAACCGCCAGTAAACCGTAACGCGTGCTTTGGGTGTTTTGATGTCTGCCGTGCGTCTTCTCGACGAGCTTTCCCACGCTCCCCAGCAGTCCGAATGGCTGGACGCGATCCTCAAAGGCGACTGCGTCGCAGCCCTTGACAGGCTGCCGGAAAAGTCGATCGACGTCATCTTCGCCGATCCGCCTTACAACCTGCAACTCGACGGCGACCTGCATCGGCCCGACCAGTCCAAGGTCGACGCCGTCGACGACGACTGGGACCGGTTCGAGAGCTTTGAGGCCTATGACGCCTTCACCCGCGCCTGGCTGCTTGCCGCGCGGCGCGTGCTGAAGCCCAACGGCACCATCTGGGTCATTGGCTCCTACCATAACATCTTCCGCGTCGGCGCCCGCATGCAGGACCTCGGCTTCTGGATCCTGAACGACGTCGTCTGGCGCAAGACCAACCCGATGCCGAACTTCCGCGGCCGCCGCTTCCAGAACGCGCATGAGACGATGATCTGGGCCTCACGCGACCAGAAGGGCAAGGGCTACACCTTCAACTACGAAGCGCTGAAGGCCTCGAATGACGATTTGCAGATGCGCTCGGACTGGCTGTTCCCGATCTGCACCGGCGCCGAGCGCCTGAAGGACGAGAACGGCAACAAGCTGCATCCGACGCAGAAGCCGGAAGCGCTGCTGGCCCGCATCATGATGGCCTCGACCAAGCCGGGCGATGTCGTGCTCGATCCCTTCTTCGGCTCGGGCACCACGGGTGCGGTCGCCAAGCGCCTCGGCCGCCACTTTGTCGGCATCGAGCGCGAGCAGGCCTATATCGACGCCGCCAACGAGCGTATTGCGGCCGTTCGTCCGCTGGAGGGCGCCGATCTCACCGTGCTCTCGGGCAAGCGCGCCGAGCCGCGCGTCGCCTTTATCAGCCTGATCGACACCGGCCTGTTGGCGCCGGGCGCCACGCTGTACGACGCCAAGAAGCGCTGGGTCGCCAAGGTGCGCGCCGACGGCACGCTGGCCATCGGCGACAGCGCCGGCTCGATCCACAAGATCGGCGCCGAAGTGCAGGGCCTCGATGCCTGCAACGGCTGGACCTTCTGGCACTATGAGCGCAGCGGCGGCCTCACCCCGATCGACGAATTGCGCCGCATTGCGCGCCTCGGCATGGAGCGGGCAGGGGCGTGATCCGCCCCGATCTGCTTGAATCAAATCCTTAGCGGATAGCCGCAAGCGATTCAGATCAGGCCGCAATCCCGAGCCGCTCAAGGTCCGCTTTAAGCGCCTTGGCGTCGGTGCCTCCGTATGCTGATTACCCAGCTAAGGTCTTGTCTTCTTCGAGAAAGATTTCAGTGATCTCACCCTTTGCCATCAGTGAAAGCTGGTTGGCGAAGCCGGAAAGGCGCGAATAATCGGTCCGGAGTCGAACGCGGGTAAGATCACGGGCTTCGACGTCGTCGGCGACTTCGATTTGGACGAATAGGTGACCGACGCCGTCGGCCGGGAAGACAGAGATCGCAATCACGCCGGGCGATTTTAGTGTCAGTTCCGTGCGTTGAAGCGGATAGGCCTGCAGTGACGCGAGAAAGTTGCCGAGTTCCTTGACCGGGAAATATGTCGCGCCATGTCCCCGAAAATGGCCACGCTCGACATTGGTATCGAGCATCGACCAGTCTGGATTAAAGGTTAGAACAAGTTTTCCCATCGCGACTTAGATCAAGCCGCAATCCCAAGCCACTCAAGGTCTGCTTTAAGCGCCTTGGCGTCGGTGAACAGCACCGCCTGCCAGCCGGCCGCCTTGGCGCCATCGACATTCTTCTGGCTGTCGTCGATGAACAGCGTGGCGGCGGGCTCCAGGTCAAATGATGCGACGTGACGGTCGTAGATGGCTTGGTCCGGCTTGATCAGGCCGATCTCGCCCGAGACGGTGACGCCGCGCGGCCGGTTGAGAAAATCAAAGCGCCGGCGCGCTTCGGCGAAAGTGTCGGCGGCGAAATTGGTCAGCATGGTCACATCGCGGCCGCTGTCGATCAGGCCGACCATGATGGCGACGCTGTCGTCATAGGCATGCGGCACCATCTCGTGCCAGCAGCGGCGGAAATTGCGGATGTTCTCGGCGTGATGGGGGTGTTCGGCGATCAGCAGCGCCTCGGCCTCTTCCCAGGTGCGGCCGCGATCCTGCTCGATGTTCCAGGCGCTGGTGCAGACATTGTCGAAGAACCACTTCCGCGCCTCGCCATCCGGGATCAGCCGGCTGAACGGAAGGTCCGGATCGTAGTGGATCAGCACCTTGCCGATATCGAACACGATGTGGCGGATTTCAGTCATTGCGGTCCTTTCAACGCGGGCGCTGCGGGGCTTGCTTTCTGGTTGCGCCCGGTATCGCTGCCTCGATTACCTTTTTCATGACGGTGGGCAGCGCTTCTCCGGAAATTTCGTGGGCCAGCGACCAGAAATGCCCGTTGGGCGCATCACCCCTGATGTGGGCATGGAAGACGTCGAGTTCGAGCGCGAAATGCGTGAAGATATGGCCGATCCGCCCGGCGCGCCGCCAGTCGGCCGCAAAGGGCGCTGCGTCCGCCGTCGTAGCGCCGTCGGCCCGCGCCGTCCACGCCGTGGTCGGCACCTCGGTCATGCCGCCGAGCAGTCCCTTGTCGGGCCGTTTGCGCAGCAGGACGGCGCCGTCATCGCGCTGGGCGACAAAGGCAGCACCGCGCCTGAGCGGCTTGTCGTCCTTGGGCTCGCGGACTGGAAAGCGCTCCGGATCGCCTGAGAGGATCGCGCTGCAATCCTCGCGCAGCGGGCACAGCATGCAGCGCGGCCGCCGCGGCGTGCAGATCGTCGCGCCGAGGTCCATCATCGCCTGGGCGAAATCGCCGGGCCTTGTCTGTGGCACAAGCTTCTCGACCAGCGCGCGGATTTCCGGCTTGGCCTCGCTGAGCGGCGTCTCCACCGAATAGAGCCGCGAGACCACGCGTTCGACATTGCCGTCGACGACGGCGGCTGGCCGGTCGAAGGCGATCGCCGCGATGGCGGCCGCCGTGTAGGCGCCGATCCCCGGCAATTGCTTCAAACCGGCTTCGGTGTCGGGAAAGCGGCCGCCCCGCTGCGCCACGAGATCGGCGCAGGCTTTGAGATTGCGTGCCCTTGAATAATAACCAAGCCCGGCCCAGGCCTTCATGACGTCCTCGGCGGGCGCGGCGGCCAGCGCCTCGATGCTCGGCCATTTCTCCAGGAAGGTGCGGAAATAGGCCTTTACCGCCTCGACCGTGGTCTGCTGCAGCATCACCTCGGAGAGCCAGACCCGATAGGGATCAGGCCTTGTCCCGCGCGCGAACGCACTCGGCGTCACGCGCCAGGGCAGGTCACGGTGATGCGCGTCGTACCAGGCAAGCAGGCGGACGGCGACGCTGCTATCTCCGGATATGGACTTCTCGGCTGCGGCCTTGCGGGTCTGGTGTTGCGGTGCCATTGATCGGGTTGATTTAGGATCGGAGAACGCAAATGGCAGGGAAAAGGCCCTTCGGCAATCCCGTTCCGGTAAGCGATCTCGCGACCGAGATCCTCGATCCGGTGCTGAGGAAGCGCGCCGGCATCTCGATCGGGCTGGTGCAGTCCTGGGAAGAGATCGCCGGGCCGCGCCTGGCCAGCCATTCGCGCCCGGAAAAGATCCAGTGGCCGCGCCGCCTGCATGAGGACGATCCGTTCGAGCCGGCGGTGCTGATCATTGCCTGCGAAGGCATGGCGGCGCTGCACCTGCAGCATGAGGCCGGCGAGGTCATCAACCGCGTCAACGCCTTTCTGGGCTTCAACGCCATCGGCCGCATCAAGATCCTGCAGAAGCCGGTCCTTTCGGCGAAAGCGCGGCCGAAACCGCAACCGAGACCGCTCAGCGAGGCCGAGAAATCGAAGCTGGCGCGAACCGTCGGCAAGATCGAGGACGATGGCCTGCGCGCCTCGCTGGAGCGGCTCGGAGCGACCATCCTCGGACAAAAAAAGCCCTGAGCATGTCTCCCGAAAGTTCCGGCGGTTTCCGGAAAAGACGTGGAGCGCGCTGCAAAATTGTCGTCAATATCGCATATTCGTGATCGCGCCCGAAAAATTTGGCGATTGGATTGGGGATGCCGATGCCTTAATTCGCGCCAACTCTCGCCTTTTCTAGCCCTTGCATTGCAAAATCCAACCGATATCAGGTGATTCGCATGAACCGCTCTTTGTCCCGCAGAAACCTTTTGACCACGCTGGCCGCCGTTCCGGCTGTGGCGCTGCTTGCCGCATGCAGCGACTCGGGCGAGGAGGCAAAGGCGGCCGATGTGAAGCCCGCCAACCCGTCGACGCCAGCCAAGCCCGCCACGCCCGCGGCCGCTCAGGTGCCGGAAGCGCAGGGCACCGTCGACATGGCGGAATTGCTGAAGCCCGGCGCCTTGCCCGACAAGCAGCTTGGCAAGGACGACGCCAAGGTCACCATCGTCGAATATGCCTCGATGACCTGCCCGCATTGCGCGCATTTCAACGACACAACCTTTCCTGAGTTGAAGTCGAAATACATCGACACCGGCAAGGTGCGCTACATCCTGCGCGAATTCCCCTTCGACCCGAGCGCCGAGGCCGGTTTCATGCTGGCGCGCTGCGCCAAGGACAACTATTTCGCCATGGTGGACGTGTTGTTCAAGCAGCAGCCGAGCTGGGTCGGCGTCAGCAACACCAAGGAAGCGCTGCTGCAGATTTCCAAGCTCGCCGGTTTTACACAGGAGTCCTTTGAGGCCTGCTTGACGGACCAGAAGCTTCTGGACGATGTGAGAGCAGTCCAGAAACGCGGAGCGGACGAGTTCAAGGTCGACTCGACGCCCACCTTCTTCATCAACGGAAAGACCTACAAAGGGGCGATGTCGATTGAGGAAATGTCGGCCATCATCGACCCTCTGCTCTGACGTCCAGGTCCCGCAGAAGCTGCTTGGCTTCGGCATGTTGGCCTTCGCGGGGCGGCGCGAATGAAGTTTTCGCGCCTTCGCCTACTCGGTTTCAAGTCCTTCGTCGAGCCCGGCGAGTTCGTCATCGAACGCGGGCTGACCGGCATTGTCGGGCCGAACGGCTGCGGCAAGTCCAACCTTGTCGAGGCGCTGCGCTGGGTGATGGGCGAAAGCTCCTACAAGAACATGCGCGCGTCCGGCATGGACGACGTCATCTTTTCCGGCTCCGGTACGCGGCCGGCGCGCAACACCGCCGAAGTCACGCTTTTCCTCGACAATACGGACCGCACGGCGCCCGCCGCCTTCAACGACGCCGATGAATTGCAGGTGTCGCGCCGCATCGAACGCGAGGCGGGCTCGCTCTACCGCATCAACGGCAAGGAAGCGCGCGCCAAGGACGTGCAGCTGCTGTTCGCCGATCAGTCGACCGGCGCACGCTCGCCATCGATGGTCGGCCAGGGCCGCATTGGCGAGCTGATCCAGGCCAAGCCCCAGGCTCGCCGCGCGCTGCTCGAAGAAGCCGCCGGTATCTCCGGCCTGCATACGCGCCGCCACGAGGCGGAGCTTCGGCTGAAGGCGGCCGAACAGAACCTCGAACGGCTGGACGATGTCGTCGGGGAACTGGAAAGCCAGATCGACAGCCTGAAGCGCCAAGCGCGCCAGGCCTCGCGCTTCAAGAACCTGTCGGCCGACATCCGCAAGGCCGAGGCGACGCTTCTGCATCTGCGCTGGACGCTGGCCAAAACCCAGGAAGGTGAGGCGCGTTCCGCACTTGCCGTAGCCACCACGCTGGTCGGCGACCGAGCTGCCGCGCAGATGGCTGCCGCCAGGGAGCAGGGCATCGCCGCCCACCGCCTGCCCGACCTGCGCGACGCCGAAGCCGCAGCAGCGGCGGCCTTCCAGCGGCTGTCTATCGCCAAGACGCAGATCGAAGAGGAGGCCGGCCGCATCCGCTCGCGCCAGGCGGAGCTCGAGCGCCGCCTGCAGCAGCTCGACGCCGACATCGCCCGCGAGGAGCGGATGGTGCGCGACAATGCCGACATTCTCGAGCGTCTCCGCACCGAGGAAGCCGAGCTCAATTCCGAAAACGCAGGTGCTGCGGAGCGCGAAGCCACCACCCGCGCCGCCTTCGAGCAGGCCGGCGCGACACTCTCGCAGAGCGAAGCCAGACTTGCCGCGCTGACTGCCGAACGCGCCGAGGCGGCCGCCTCGCGCCACCAGATCGAGCGCACGTTGCGTGAGACCGCCGAACGCCGCGACCGCTTCGCTCGCCAGCTTGCCGAGGTCGATCGCGAGCTCTCCGATATTGTGGCGCGCATTTCCGGCCTGCCCGATCCCGCCGAGAAGCGGCTGCTGGTCGAGGACGCGCTTGCCCGGCTGGAAGAGAGCGAGCTGGGCGCCATCGCCGCCGAGCAGGCGGTCGCCGAAGCCCGCGCCGCCGAAAGCGCCGCTCGCCCGCCTTTGCAGGATGCCAAGGCCGAATTGCAGCGTATGGAGACGGAAGCGCGCACGCTGGCCAAGATCCTCAATGCCGCCAGTGGCGACCTTTTCCCATCGGTGTTGGAGCAGATCAGCGTCGAGCGCGGCTACGAGACGGCACTTGGCGCCGCGCTCGGCGAGGACCTCGGCGTGCCGCTCGACCGCAGCGCGCCGGTGCATTGGGGCGAGAGCGCGGTGCAGCCCGGCGATGCGGCGCTGCCCGAAGGCGTGAAGAACCTGGCAACCGTTGTGCGCGCGCCGGCGCAGCTTGCCCGCCGCTTGGCGCAGATCGGCATCATCGACTCCGCCGATGGGCGTCGCCTTCAAGCGCAGCTCGCGCCCGGCCAGCGGCTGGTCAGCCGCGACGGCGCGCTCTGGCGCTGGGACGGCTTGACGGCAAGCGCCGATGCCCCGACCGCCGCCGCGCAGCGACTGGCGCAGAAGAACCGCCTGGCCGAGCTCGATGCCGAGGCCGTGCAGGCGACCCGCGTCGTACGCGAGGCCGAGGAGGCGCTGGCGCGCGCCGAGCAGGCGATGCGCCAGGCAAGCGAGGCCGAGCGCAATGCGCGCCAGGCCGGCCGCGACGCGCAGCACTCCCTGGATGCCGCCCGCAACGCGCTGGCCGAGGCGGAGAAGGCCGGCGGCGAGCTGGCAAGCCGGCGCGCTGCGCTCGAGGAGGCGCGCGCGCGCATCGTCGACAGCCATGAGGAGACGCAAGCCGCCTTCCTCGAAGCCGAGGAGATGCTGAGGGACGCGCCCGATCTCGGCGACCTGCAGCTCCAGCTCGAACAGGCCTCCGCCAATGTCGCGCGCGACCGCGCCACGCTCGCCGACGCACGCGCCGTGCATGAAGGGCTACGCCGCGAGGCCGAGGCGCGCATGCGCCGGCTCGATGCCATCGGTCTCGAGCGCAAGAACTGGCTGGAGCGGGCCGAAAACGCCTCGGCGCAGATCGCCGCGCTTGGCGAGCGCAAGGCTGAGGCCGAAGCTGAGCGCGAGAGGCTGGCCGACGCGCCCGACGAGATCGACGCCAAGCGACGCGCCCTCTTGAGTCAGCTTTCCGAGGCCGAGGCGCTGCGCCATGCCGCCGGCGATCGCCTGCAGGAAGCGGAGACCAAGCAGGCCGAGCTGGACAAGGCGGCGACCGCGGCGATCCAGTCGCTGGCCGAAGCGCGCGAGACCCGCGTCCGCGCCGAGGAGCGGCTGACCGCGGCCGACGAACGCCGCGCCGAGGTCGAGACGCGCATCCAGGAAGCGCTGAACACGCCGCCGCATCTCGTCATCAAGCATACCGGGCTCGAAGCCGACGATCCGATGCCGGACATGGCCGAGGTCGAGCGCCAGCTCGACCGGCTGAAGATCGAGCGCGAGCGGCTCGGGGCCGTCAATCTGCGCGCCGAGGAAGAACAGAAGGAGCTGTCGGACCGCCTGGAAATCATCGTTTCCGAGCGCGAGGACATCATCGAGGCGATCAGAAAACTGCGCCAGGCGATCCAGAACCTCAACCGCGAGGGCCGCGAACGCCTGCTGTCGGCCTTCGAGGTGGTCAACGGCCACTTCCAGCGCCTGTTCTCGCATCTTTTCGGTGGCGGCACGGCCGAACTGCAGCTGATCGAGTCGGAAGATCCGTTGGAAGCAGGGCTCGAAATCCTCGCCCGCCCGCCGGGCAAGAAGCCGCAGACCATGACGCTGCTCTCCGGCGGCGAGCAGGCGCTGACCGCCATGTCGCTGATCTTCGCGGTCTTCCTCACCAATCCGGCGCCGATCTGCGTGCTCGACGAGGTCGACGCCCCGCTCGACGACCACAATGTCGAGCGCTTCTGCAATCTGATGGACGAGATGTCGAAGACGACGGAGACGCGCTTCGTCATCATCACCCACAACCCGATCACCATGGCCCGCATGGATCGCCTGTTCGGCGTCACCATGGCCGAGCAGGGCGTCAGCCAGCTGGTCTCGGTCGATCTGCAGGCCGCTGAGGCGATGCGCGAGGCGAGTTGACGGCGGCTCAGACCGACTGCGTTTACGTCTCCGGTGCCGTCGCTGGCGCCGTGTAGCGGCGGCGCACGGCCTCCAGCACGCGCTTGCGGCTTTCCTCGGGCGATAGACGCTTGTCCTTCTCGGCGTCTGCCGTCTCGCGGGCGAGTTCCTTGTCCCTGATCTGTTGGCGGAACCATTTGGAATAGTCGCCTGCGCGCAGGTGATATTCCCAGGTCTTGTCGTCGATGCCTTCCGCCATTTGGGCGAAAATGATCAGATTGTGGGCTCTGAGGTTCATCGCCTTTTCCGGTCCCGTGAAATAGAAACTGCCTGCCTCGTCGAGCTCGCCTTCGGCATATTTGCGGCTGTGCCGCTTGAGCGATTGGTCGGGTTCGATCGCCTTGACGGTGAACGGCTTCTTGCCGTCCTGCGGCCGCCACAGCAGGACCCGGTCACCCTTCGGCGAAGGAATGCTCTTGGGTGCCTCCAGCCCGGCCTCCTTGCAGAAGGTCTTGATCACGCCCTTCGCCTTCGGACCGAGCGCGATGACCGCCGTCACCAGGCGCAGGACACCGGTCGAGATCGCTTCCGGATGCACGGTGATCAGCACCGTACCCGGGAGCTCGAGCGACAGCACTGCGCGCGTGTCCTCGCGGCGCTTGGGCAGAAGGTGATGCGCCTCGTCGATGATCAGCCAGTGCGGCCTTGCCGTGCGGTAGCGGACGCTGCCGAGCCCTGGCAGCAATTCGGCAAAGAAGTCGGGCCGCTCGTCGACCTTCAGCGCCAGCCCGTTGACCACGATATTGGTGCTAGGCTTTTCGATCAGCTCCAGCAATTGCTCCTTGCTGGGTGTAGTCGAGCCATCGCCCAACGGAACGGCGCCCTCCAATCCGTCATAGTCGCCCTCGGGATCGAAAATGCAGAACTGCAATCCTTTTTCGGCAAGCCGCTCGGTGAGCGCTGTAGCCAACGTCGACTTGCCGATACCGGAGCTTCCAGCGATCAGAACGGTCTCGATGGGCGACAGATAGACCTTCTTGCCGTTGGCAGTTCCCAACAGGACACCGCGCAAGCGCTTTCGAGCAATCAAATGATCCTGCTTTATCAGCTTGCCGATCAGTTCTTCGACACCTTTGCCGCGCGCCTCCTTCGTGACCAGATCGGCGGTTTCCTTCACGGCGGGCAGTGCGTTGGCGACGGCGACGCTGCAGCCCGAAGCCCTGAGGAAGGCGTGGTCGTTCTCGGCATCGCCGACACCCACCACATTATGCGGCGACAGCCTGAGGTCCTTGAGCGCAGCCGCCAGTCCGGTGGCCTTGTTGATGCCTGAGGGCAGGATCATCACCGCGCCCTTGTTGAAGATGATCTCCAGCTCAAGGCCGAGCTCCTTGATGACGTCGAGCACGGTGGCCTGGTGCGGCTCCCAGGTGGCAACGATCGAGCGGCCGACCGAGAGCGGCTTGACGCCGCGCTTCTTCAGTCTGTCGACGAAATCGGCGGAAGGCGAAAGCGAGATCGTTCGCTCTTCTTCGCTCGCCGGCGTGTAGATCAGCGCGCCGTTTTCGGCCACCACCTTGTCGAACAGCCCGAGCTCCGGGAACACCTCTTTGAGATCGGGCAGTTCGCGGCCGGTGACCAGGATGAGCTTGCGGCCGGACTTCTTCAGCTTCTTCAGCGCCGACAGCGTGCTGGCGGTGACCAGTCCGTCATGCGCCAGCGTGCCGTCGTAGTCGGTGGCCAGTGCCATGAAATACATCGGGTGATCCTCTCCGCTGGCGGTCGCTCGGTCCGTCTGGAACAAACAACGCCTGTCGGCGGAAAAGGTTTAGGCCGGCGCTTTCGCCTCCTGGCGCGAACCAGGGTTGGAGAAATGCAACTCATCGCAAAGAAAGAGAAGGTTGGCTGGGATTCTTTCGAAGGCGAGGCGTTTCTGGTCTCTAGGTCCGTTTGGCGTCGGCGCGTTGTTCCTGTGCCTTCTTACAGATCTCATCCAATTTTTTTCGGACCCGGTCGTTATCAAACAGCAGCTTGGCGCGTGAGAATCCTCTGCTACGAAGCTCCCATTCGATGGCAAGCCATCCTTCATAGTCGCCAGATAACGCAAGTTTCCCGGCTTCGCGCCACATAAGCACGTCACGCTCTCGGGACACACCCTTTCTCCCGTGCTTTTGCGCGCAGCATATAGGAGGTCGGGCCGATATTGAAATGCAATAAGCATTTCGAAAATTTCGAACTGAGACACTAAGCTTCATGGTTTGCGTCCCACTGCTTGGACATTGCCAAATATGGCGAGACGGTCGAGGGATCGGACTTCCACTTCATATTGAGAGATCGTGACGTCGGGGTGACGCAAATATCGGCCGCATTCATTGCAGGGCGTTTGATATCAAGGCGTGCGTCATTACCCCATAACTCACGGACGGATTTGATGGTCTTCGAGGATAGTTTTGCGACGACGGAACTCCTGCGCACCATCTCCGCTCATGCACTGCTCCTGCGAGGCCGTTGGGTTTTCGGAGGGTGGCAAAGGACGTGAAAGTCGCGTTGAGACCGCTGAAGCGAAGCCACGCTGAAATCGCTGCGTCACCCAATTTCCGCGAGGGACATATTTTTACATTTTGACACTTTTCTTTAAATTTTGTGATTTGCACCATACCGCTAAGGTGGGCTCTGTAGGTCCAAGCCATTCGGGCTTCAGGCGTATGATGGGCAAAAAGGGTGGGGGTGTGAAAGGTGGCCAAGCATGGCCGATACGAATACCATTGTCTTAAGCGGTGACTACGGCTACCGCCAATATAAAGCATCCGGTCTCCCCTCCGACACCACTATCGATGCCAGCAATGCCTCGTGGATCGTCGCCAATCAGGGAAGCTCCACGAACCTGTATCCCTTCGCGGTCGTCAACCCCGGCGACAACCTCGTGGTTTCGGGCGGCACGATCAACGGCACGGTCTCCCAAACCGGCGCCTGGGAGGACGTTTACGTCAATTCCGCCGCAGTCCGGGTGAATTCAGCCCACAGCTTTGTCATCGACGACTGGACGATCACCAAGCCCTGGGATGGCATCCGTGTCGGCGGTACTGGCACCTTCCTTATCGAGGATAGCTATGTCGGCTACTCACGCGACGACGCGGTCGAGGACGACGATGTCATCGGCGGCACCATCCGGGATTCCCTGTTCGACCACGTATTTTCCGGAGTGAGCCTTGGTGACGGTGACGTGGATGGGTCTAACAACTCGGTCACCATGGATGGCATGCTTCTAGGCATGGGAGAGTACCTTCGCAAAGGCGAGATGACCCACGGTTCGCCATTCAAACTCGACAAGGGCACAGGCGCTGACGATATCGTACCCAGCCTGCACTTTATCGACTCCGTGGTGGCGATCACCGACGTTAACCACAACGGCTGGGAGCGGGTGCAGCGGGCCTGGGACAAGACGGTCGAGTCGCACGGCAATTACTATCTCAACCTCTCCGACACGCCGCTGCCGGCGGATTATCCAATGCCGCCCGCCGGCTGGACGGTCCTTCAAGGGCAGGCGGCCCGCGACTATTGGGCCCACGCCAAGGCGGCCTGGCATGCGGCCCATGACGGTTCCGACCCGACACCGTCAACGCCAACCCTGCCGACCGACCCGACATCGCCATCTCCGACCGTGCCGACCGACCCGACCCACGGGACAACCGGGAACGATGCATTTGTCGGCACTGGCGCGGCCGATACCTTTGATGCCTTGGCTGGCAACGACACACTGCGGGGCCTGGGTGGAAAAGACGTGCTGACCGGTGGCGCCGGTGAGGACAACTTCGTGTTTGACACCGCCTATGGCCCCGGCAATGTCGACACACTCACCGATTTCGACGCGGCCCATGACGCGCTCTATCTCGACAATGCCGTCTTCACCCAGCTCGGCGCCGGTTCCTTGTCCAGCCCGACGCAGGTGAACTCGTCGTATTTCGAGTTGCGAGAACACGCCACCAGCAGCAACGATCACCTGCTCTACAATCGGAGCACGGGCGTTCTGTCCTATGATCCCGACGGCTCGAGATCGACCCCGCAGGTGGAAATCGCCCACCTGGAGCCCGGGGCGGCCCTGACGTATCACGACGTGTTCGTCGTCTGATCGCTCACGCGATTGGACCATGGCACGGCGAGGGCGTGCGCGCCACCCGCCGTGCCATGTTCCAGCGATCAAAATGGCGGCGGATCAAGGTGCCAATAAACGGTCGGCCGCATCGACCGCGGAAGCACATGCGCCGGCCTTTGCAATCGGCGGTGCCATCACCAATTCCGGACTGATCAGGCCGATGGCGGCGAACACCATTAGCGGCGGTCGGGTTACTGCGGCGGCGATGCTATGATTGGAGACATGTAGCAGCAAGAGTTTCACGCCGCCCTTTGGATTACGCCCGAAACGCGGCGGCAATCCGCCGACGCGAGACATGCGGCAAGATTACCTTGGATGGCGCCGGTGCAAGCATTGAGCTTTCGACCGGCTCGTCCTATAAGGCCGCGCGCAGCGGGCACCACCCGGCTGCTGGGGCGTCGCCAAGTGGTAAGGCATCGGTTTTTGGTACCGACATTCCCAGGTTCGAATCCTGGCGCCCCAGCCAAACTGGATTCCCTGTGGATAACTTGTTTCCACAAGCGGGACCATGACGTGAGGCTCAGGCTTCGTTTCAGCACTTCCTTGGTCAAAAGGTCGCAACCGATAGCGCGGCTGCTTGGCATGATATATAAAGATTGTCTAAAATGATCGCTTATCCAAAAGAGACGATTTCGGGGATGCCCACTTACACGAATAGAAGGGTGCTATCGAAGAGCGTGGTCGAAATGGGCCTGTTCTCCGCGGTGATGAACACCCTGGTGCTAATTCTGCCTCTCTACATGCTGCAGGTATATGATCGGGTTTTGCCCGCGGCCAATTTGGACACTCTCACCTACCTGACATTGCTAGCGGTTTCGTCGCTCTTGCTCTTCGGAGTGCTCGAAGTCGTGCGGGGTGTATATGCAAGCCGGCTCGCGGCGCGACTGGATGTCTCTTTGGGCACATCGTCTTTTCTCGCTGCAATGAGCGGCCCCCGCGCTGGCCTCGGCGATGTCCAAGCCCTGCGCGACTTGGCCACCCTGCGAGGTTTCATCGCTTCGAGAACCATTTTCTTTCTCTTCGACCTTCCCTTCGGGCCAATCTTCGTGGGCCTGCTCTATTTCATCCATCCGTTGCTCTTCCTTGTGACGGTCGTCGGGGCGGTTCTCATGGTCGCCATCGCCATGCTGAACCAGGTCGCGAGCTCGCGACCTGGCAAGGAGGCGGCGGAAAGTCTCAATGCCTCAATGAATTCGGCGCAGGCCTTCGCCCGAAACTTTGAAACCGTTCGCGCTCTTGGCATGGTGTCCAACGTTATAGAGGTCTGGGGGACCCGTTTTTCCGGCTCTCTGCACGCCTCGGATGGGCTCGCTCGCATCAATTCATTCTATGGCGGGGTATCGCGCGCTACTCGGTCGACACTGCAGATCGCGATATTGGGGGTCGGCGCTTATCTGGTTCTGCACAACGAGATGACCGCCGGCATGATATTTGCGTCCTCGATGATTTCGGCGCGCGCTTTGCAACCTCTTGATCAGATCATTGGGACTTGGCGGCAGATCATCGACGCCAATCTTGCGTGGAAGAGGCTTTCGGCTCTCCGATCCGGACCCGACAACCAGGAAAACGTAGCATTGCCGGCTCCTCAAGGAGCGTTAAGCGTGGAGCAAATAGTCTACCATCTTCCAGGCGCGGCCGACGGCTCGCTGCCGCTGATAAAACGCTTGACCTTTGAGGTCGCCGCCGGCGAAACAGTCGCGATTGTGGGGCCAAGCCAGGCTGGAAAATCGACTCTGGCGCGCCTCATCGTCGGTGCGATCGAACCCCGCTCGGGGGCGATCCGGATCGACGGCGGCGATATTCGGAACTGGGATCCGGAAGAACTCGGCCGCCATATTGGTTATCTGCCGCAAGATGTGGAACTCTTCCCGGGAACCATCGCCCAGAATATCGCGCGATTCGAACCGGATGCGCCCAGCGAGAAGTTGGTCCAAGCAGCCCAGCGGGCCCAAGTGCATGAGCTCATCCTGGGTCAGAAGGATGGCTACTCGACGCTGATCGGCCCGACCGGCGTTCGCCTTTCGGGTGGCGAGCGTCAACGCATCGGGCTTGCTCGGGCCTTCTACGGCGATCCCAAGGTGCTGGTTCTGGACGAGCCCAATGCAAATCTCGATTCCAGCGGCGAAGCCGCGCTCGAGCGTGCGATTACCGGGGCGCGTTCACGAAAAACGACCGTGCTCGTCATAACCCATCGGCCCTCTCTCGCTTCCAAATGCGATCGCATATTGATGCTACGCAATGGCCAGGTCGAGATCTACGGTTTGACCAAGGGCGTGCTCGATAGACTTGTCGAGCGACGGAGCCAAGCGGGGCGGCCCGCAGCCTCTCAGTCGCGCGAAGGAGTGGTGCCTTTCCCCTCATCTGCTCGCGGGGAGATAAAGGTCGCTAATGACTAGCCAGACCATCGGCGCCAGGACGTATCGCTGGCAGCGCAACGTCGATACACGCACAGATCGGATCACGCTGGCGGGGTATGCAAGCGTGTCCGTTTTCTTGCTTGCCTTCGGATTCTGGGGCGCAATGGCGCCGATTGCCGGAGCAACGATCGCGCCAGGAGTGGTTGCAGCAGCTGGACAAAACGTCATGATCCAGCATCTCGAAGGTGGCGTGGTCAGCAGCGTCAAGGCCCGAGAAGGTGACAGAGTCTTGCGAGGCCAGGCCCTGATCGTGCTCGATCCAACGGTGGCGCAGTCGCAGCTCAACCGAGTCCTCAAACAGTGGGTCGCACAAAAAGCCGAGATCGCGCGGCTCGAGGCAGAACGGGACGGCTTGGAGAAAATCGTCCTGCCGCGCGATTTAGACGCCTACTCAGACGCGTCCGAATTCAGTGACGTCTTTGCAGAACAAACCAAGGAGTTCCAGGCTCGGCTAGCGCGCTATGCCGCAGATCAGCAGATCCTGAGGGAACGGGTGGCAGCCCTTCAGCAAGCTGTTGCCGGCTTGAGGGCGCAAAAGAATGCTGCGGAAAACCAGCTCGCGATCGTCAATGCCGAGACGGAACGCAAAAAGCACTTGCTGGAAAAGGGACTGACAAATCGTTCTGAATACACCGATCTTCTGCGTAGCACCGCCGAGTTGGTAGGTCAGGAGGGATCGCTGGAGGCGCAAATCGCCAGCTCGGCGACCCAGATCGTGGAAGCGCGCCAACAGATTGAGAGACTAACAACCACCCGGGTCGAGGATGCCGTCACGGAACTGAACAAAGCCCGGGTGGAGGTGGCCGATCTTGAGGAACAAATCAACGCCGCTCGGTCGGTCCTGGTGCGGACGACCATTCGTGCCCCGGTGGACGGCATCATCGTCCGCTCGCTCTACAATTCCGAAGGCAGCGTCATCCGTGCTGGCGAGGCTGCAATGGAGCTTCTGCCGACGAATGAACTTATCGTCGAGGCAAAGATCAAGCCTGAAGAGATCGATTCTATCCGGCTCGGCCAAGGCGCGAACATGATGTTCACAGCCCTCAACGCACGGACAACACCAAAAGTGCCGGGAAAGGTGTTCTACATTTCGGCGGACCGGCTGATCACTCCCAGCACTGGACAGCCCTATTACACCGTGCGGCTTAAGATGGCTGATAAGCTGCCGCCGCAGGTCAAGCCCGAGCAGATCTACCCAGGCATGCCGGTCGAAACCTTCATTTCAACCGGCGAGCGAACGTTTCTGAGTTATCTGACCAAGCCACTGGTGGACTCGTTCCAACGCGCCTTTCGGGAAAGATAGGCCCGATCCTGCCCTCCTGCGGCCTTCACCGTACCCGAAACCGTACCCGAAGTGGAACAATTCCGCCGGATTATACGCAACGTGTTCGGCCAGTGCCGGCAGCACGTGAACATGACGTCTGCGAACGGGGCAAGGGCCGATCAATCCGGCGACTGGAAATTGCGGGCTACTCGCCCCACACGGCCAACTCGTTGCCGGCGGGGTCGACGAAGTGGAACCGCCTGCCGCCGGGGAAGGAAAAGATCGGCTTGACGATGCTGCCTCCGGCATTCTCAACCGCCTCCAGCGTCTCCTCCAGGTTTTCGGAATAAAGCACGGGCAGCGGTCGGGCGGGCGCCTCGCCCCCATCGGCCTGGAAGCCGCCGTCGAGCCCCTCGGCAAAAGCGGAATAGGTCGGCCCGTAGTCGGTGAACGACCAGGAAAACGCCGCGCTGTAGAAGGACTTGACGCTGTCCAGCGTGCCGCCGGTGGCCGGCAGTTCCAAATAGTCGAGTTTTCCGTCGAGTTTCATCGCGCTACTCCACTCTGTTCTTGTTGTGTTCTAAATCGCGTAACCCTCACCGGCAAGTCTTTTTGACGCAGCTTTTGCTTAATCGATTGTAGTGCCGGGCGCTTGCTTTGCCGGCGCTTGCCTTTCGCACTGCAGCATCTTATCGCTCGGATCGGAAGGGCGGGGAACCGGGCCTTGGTCCGGGTGTTGTCTACTTCCAAGGGACCTGGAGGGCATGCATGACCAAGTGGGTTTACACCTTCGGCGACGGTGCCGCTGAAGGCCGAGCCGGCGATCGCAACCTGCTCGGCGGCAAGGGCGCCAACCTTGCCGAGATGTGCAGCCTCGGCCTGCCGGTCCCGCCGGGCTTCACCATCACCACCGAAGTCTGCAACGCCTATTACGCCAACGGCCGCACCTATCCGACAGCGCTTGAAGCGGATGTCCTTGCGGCGCTCGACCATATCGGCAGGCTCACCGGCCGCCGTTTCGGCGATCCGTCGAAGCTGTTGCTGGTCTCGGTGCGCTCCGGCGCCCGCGCTTCGATGCCAGGCATGATGGATACCGTGCTCAATCTCGGCCTCAACGACGAGACGGTCGAGGCGCTTGCCGCCGATTCCGGCGATGCCCGCTTTGCCTATGACAGTTACCGCCGCTTCATCCAGATGTATTCCGACGTCGTCATGGGCCTCGACCACGAGGTTTTCGAGGAAATTCTCGAGGACCAGAAGGCGAGCCTCGGCCATGAGCTCGACACCGAGCTGACGGCCATCGAATGGCAGGGCGTGATCGCGCTCTACAAGGCCAAGGTCGAGGAGGAGCTCGGCAAGCCGTTCCCGCAGGAACCGCGCGAGCAGCTCTGGGGCGCCATCGGCGCCGTGTTTTCGAGCTGGATGAACAACCGCGCCATCACCTACCGTCGCCTGCACGACATCCCGGAAAGCTGGGGCACGGCGGTCAACGTCCAGGCCATGGTGTTCGGCAACATGGGCGACACCTCCGCCACCGGCGTCGCCTTTACCCGCAATCCCTCGACCGGCGAAAAGCAGCTCTATGGCGAATTCCTGGTCAATGCGCAGGGCGAGGACGTGGTGGCCGGCATCCGCACGCCGCAGAACATTACCGAGGCCGCGCGCATCGCTGCCGGCTCCGACAAGCCCTCGCTGCAGAAACTGATGCCGGAAGCCTTCCAGGCCTTCGTCGATATTTCCGACCGGCTGGAGACGCACTACCGCGACATGCAGGACCTCGAATTCACCATCGAGCGCGGCAAATTGTGGATGCTGCAGACCCGCTCCGGCAAGCGCACCGCCAAGGCGGCGCTCAGGATAGCCGTCGAGATGGCGAAAGACGGGCTGATCACGAAGGAGGAGGCAGTTGCCCGCATCGATCCGGCCTCGCTCGACCAGCTCCTGCACCCGACCATCGACCCCAAGGCGGCGCGTGACGTGATCGGCGTCGGCCTGCCGGCCTCGCCGGGCGCGGCCACCGGCGAGATCGTCTTCTCCTCGGGTGAGGCCGAGGATGCCAAGGCGCAAGGCCGCAAGGTCATTCTCGTGCGCGTCGAGACCAGCCCAGAGGACATCCACGGCATGCATGCCGCCGAAGGCATCCTCACCACGCGCGGCGGTATGACCAGTCATGCCGCCGTGGTGGCGCGCGGCATGGGCAAGCCCTGCGTCTCGGGCGCCGGCTCGCTGCGTGTCGACTACAAGGCCGGCACGCTGATCTCGATGGGCCAGACCTTCCGCAAGGGCGACATCATCACGATCGACGGCGGCAACGGCCAGGTGCTGAAGGGCGCCGTCGCCATGCTGCAGCCGGAGCTGTCCGGCGACTTCGCCGCCATCATGGAATGGGCCGATGCCGCGCGCCGCATGAAGGTGCGCACCAATGCCGAGACGCCGCTCGACGCGCGCATGGCGCGCTCCTTCGGCGCTGAAGGCATTGGCCTTTGCCGCACCGAGCACATGTTCTTCGAAGGCGACCGCATCGTCGCCATGCGCGAGATGATCCTGGCCGACACCGAGAAGGACAGGCGCTCGGCGCTCGACAAGCTGCTGCCGATGCAGCGTTCGGATTTCCTCGAGCTGTTCGAGATCATGGCGGGCTTGCCGGTGACGATCCGCCTGCTCGACCCGCCGTTGCACGAATTCCTGCCCAAGACCGACGCCGAGCTCGCCGAGGTCGCGACCGCCATGAATGTGTCGGCGGACAAGCTCAGGCAGCGTACCGAGGCGCTGCATGAGTTCAATCCGATGCTCGGGCATCGCGGCTGCCGGCTTGCGGTCTCTTATCCCGAGATCGCCGAGATGCAGGCACGCGCCATCTTCGAGGCGGCGGTCGAGGCCGGCCACAAGGCCGGCGCGCTGGTGGTGCCCGAAATCATGGTGCCGCTGGTCGGCCTGGTGAAGGAGCTGCAATACGTCAAGGCGCGCATCGATGCCGTAGCGCAAAGCGTCATGCAGGAGACCGGCACCAAGATCGACTATCTGACTGGCACCATGATCGAGCTGCCGCGCGCGGCGATCCGCGCTCATGTCATTGCCGAAGCGGCCGAGTTCTTCTCCTTCGGCACCAACGACCTGACCCAGACGACTTTCGGCATCTCGCGCGACGATGCGGCCTCCTTCCTTGAAACCTATCGGCAGAAAGGTATCATCGAACAGGATCCGTTCGTTTCGCTGGACATCGACGGTGTCGGCGAACTGGTGCGGATTGCGGCGGAAAAGGGCAAGGGAACACGACCCGACATCAAGCTCGGCATTTGCGGCGAGCATGGCGGCGACCCGGCCTCGATCCGCTTCTGCGAAGAGGTCGGCCTCGACTATGTGTCATGCTCGCCTTACCGTGTACCGATTGCCCGGCTGGCTGCGGCCCAGGCGGCCGTGGAGGCCGCGAAGGGAAGCGCTTGAACAGCGCCCTCCATCTTACGATTTCGTATGGAAACTCACGCGAACGTGCGCGCGCTGGTTCTCAATCTGGACATCGTTCCTGGGCAGTATCTGGTTCCGAATTACTCGGGGCGTGAAACAGATGTTGCAGATTTCCCCCACCTCTTTCCGGTCGATCCTGATCCTGCAGACCAAGTTCATGGGCGACATCGTGCTCGCCTCTGTGTTGGCGAAGAACCTGCAGCTCGAATATCCAGGCGTGAGGATCGTGTTCCTGTGCGATGGCGGATTCGCCGGATTTCTTACAGCGCATGGCATCGCAGCGGAGGTCGTTTCGTTCAGCCGCGCCCGCATGCGCGGCACGCCGCTCCAGCGTGGGCGCGAGCTTGTTCGGGCTGTGCGAACGTTGCGGCGGCACCGCTTCGACATGGTCATCGACATCACCGATTCGAAGACTTCGCGGCTGGTGTCCGGGTTGGTCCGTGCCCCAATTCGTGTCGGCCACTATCCGACGGAACGACCTCTGCGCTGGCTTGAGCGCCAGCCAGCCAATGTCAGGATGAAGCCGTTCGGATTCGGCGAAAAGCATTATCTCTTCCGCTATTTGTCGCCGCTCGAGGTGCTCGGCGTCGACCTGCGCGTCAGGGCGCCGGCCATCCGCCCGCTGCCCTTCGAAACGACGCAAGCGCTCGCCTTGCTGAGCAAGCATCATTTGCGGCCAAATGCCTTCCTGGCGGTGCATGCGGGGGCGAGCTTCTCCGGGCGTCGCTGGCAACCGGAGCGCTTCGCGGCCGCGATCGAACGGATATCGTCCGAAACCGGTCTGGACGCCGTTCTGATCGGCGGCCCTGACGAGAACGAGGCGGCGGACAAGATCATGGCGGCAGCGAGAACGCCGGTCGTCAATCTGGTCGGCGCGCTCTCGCTCGAAACGCTGCTGGCGCTGCTCAAGGAGGCCAGGCTATTCGTCGGCAATGAGAGTGGCCCGATGCATATGGCGGCCGCGGCCGGCACTCCGGTCGTTGGTCTGTTCGGCCGGACCAATCCGGTTCGATGGGGCCCGGTCGGCGTCCCCAGCATCTCGTTGCGCCCCTCCATGCCCTGCGATTGCGTCGGCGGCGACCTGTGCCGTCGGACCGATTCGAGCAAGGCATGCTGTGTCTGGCGCCTTGAAGTGGATTGCGTGGTCGAGGCGGTGCGCGAACTTTTGGCGCGCACCGACGTGGCGCTGGAGCAGGCGGTCTAGCGCATGTCTGCTAAAGGCGTGTTGAGGTTCTGCAGCTACTCCATGCATAGAAACAACCGGTCCACGCAAATTGTCGCGCGGTTGCTTTTCGGATGCGAACCGTTCCGATTTTCGCCTAGAAGCCCGTCTTGTTGACGCCGTCTTGCGGTTGAGCGGCTTGACGGGCCGGGCATGGGAATGACGGGTTTGCTTCAAAAATCTCTTTGCGCAATCGCGCTGTCGCTTGTCGTGGTCTCGGCCGGCAATGCCGGGACGCTGGTCGAACCGACGTTGCATCTGAAGCCGCAAGGCGGCGGTGGCCGTGTCGCTCTTACGCTGGACGCCTGCGGCGGGAAGACTGATACGCGCATTCTTTCGGCCCTGGTCGAAAACAGGATTCCCGCGACTATCTTCGTCACCGGCATCTGGCTGAAGCGCAACGCCGCCGCTGTCGGCATCATGCGCGCGCATCCTGATCTGTTCGAGCTGGAAAATCATGGCGGCCGCCACATCCCGGCGGTCGACACGCCGCGCAAGATCTACGGCATCAGCAGCGCCGGCAGTCCCGATGCCGTTCAGGCCGAGGTCGAGTCGGGTGCCGCGGCGCTCGCTAGCGCCGGCGGCCCGGCGCCGAAATGGTTTCGCGGCGCCACCGCCGAATACAGCCCGTCGGCGATCGCCATGATCCGCAAGCTGGGCTTCAAGATCGCGGGCTTTTCCGTCAATGGCGACGGCGGCTCGCTGCTCGGCGCCAAAGAAACCGCCCGGCGCATCGCCGCTGCCAAGGATGGCGACGTCATCATCGCTCACATCAACCAGCCGACGCATGCCGCGGGCGAGGGTGTCGTCCAGGGGCTGCTCGCCCTGCGGCAGAAGGGCATGACCTTCGTTCGGCTGGACGAGGCCGACGACGTCGGCAACGACGGCACCACGGATTGATCCTCGGCGGAAGGACCGGGAGTTGTAGCGCATTCGGCAGGTCGCAACCCCCGGAGGTTGGCCGAGACGCCTATCGCGCGTCATCCTCCGGCGAAGCAAGGGGCGAAGCGACGCAGCGCAGACCCAAGGGATCCGTGCCGTTACATCCGAACGTTGCAAGGGTGCAGAGCGAACTCTGGCTTGCGCCGCCCTTACTCTTCGCGAGAGTTCGCGGCATGAAGCCCAGGGTCCGCAACGGAGCTACGCTCCTGCTTGGCCTTAGGATGACGACGGTTGGGAGGCTCAGCTACCTCGGATCTCCGCGACGCTTTTTCGCCGCTGTCGATCACTCCGGCTTAGTGTCGACCGTCACCTTGCTCGTATAGAACGCGCCATGATCGCGGATCTCGACCATCTCGTCGAAAGGCTGCTCATAGGCCCACATCGCGTCCCTGCCGCTGTCGCCAGCCGGCAGCACGCTCCAATAGCTCGCGTCGCCCTTGTAGGGACAATGCGTCGAATGCTCGGTCCTGGCGAGCTTGCCGAAGTCGATATCGTCGAACGGGATGGAGAAAACCGCTGGGTAGGGCGGTTCGGACAAGAGCCTGGCCCGGGTCGACCTTGCGATGACGACATCGCCGGCGCTGACCGTGACGGCGCCGCGATAAGGCTCGATCGTTATCACCTTGTCGGGGTTGCGCTGAAAGCCGGGGGCGGGGTTGGCGCGCTTGTCCAAGACGGGTCTCCTTCGCAGTTTGAGGAAGGTTCGTGGCGGTTTTCCGTTCGGAACCGCTCTCGTCCGGCAAAGCTGGGTCGGCCCGACGCCTCGCGCAAGGCAGCGCCATGACGCAAAATCGCGTGCAGGCGAAATAATGTTCTAACCGTCGGCGCCAGTCAGGCGGCGGCCTTGAATGCGTCCATGAGGCCGGCATAGGCGGCAGCGATGCCGGCGACCGGATTGCTGCTTCTCGCCGCTGTCTCGACCTTCAGCGCGCCGCCGGCGGTCGGCAGCGTGAGCAGCAGGAACTGGCGGTTACCGCCGTCGCCAACGCTTGCGGCGGCGACATACTGGCCTTCGCCATCGTTCTCGACGCACATCTTGAACAGCAGCGTTCCGCCGACGGCCTCCAGCGCGCCGCCGACGACTTCGGCAAATTCATCGTCGGAAACGGTTTTGGAGTCCGGCGTCAGATCGTCCAGACTTTCGGCAAGCGTGCTTTCGAGGGCTTTTTCATCGAGCTGCACGTCCATGCGAATCTCTCCATTCGCCAATCTCACCCAGCCCATTAATGAATCTTAACGGCGAGGATGGCCGGATTATGGCGGGTCTCGCGGGTCGTTCCGCCCATCCGACCGCCTTAGACTGATGGTGGCTGGACAATCCGCCGGATCATTCCACAATGCGGGAAACAATGACGCGAAAGCGCGAAAAATGGGAGGAGCCGAGATGCTCGGACTGATGCAGGAATGGCCGCTGCTCTGCTATAAGCTGATCGATCACGCCGAACGCCAGCACGGCGGGCGCGAGATCGTATCGCGTTCGATCGAAGGCCCGATCGTGCGCGCCACGTTTGCCGACATCCGTCATCGGGCGCTCAAAGTAGCGCAGCGGCTGGAGCGTGACGGCTTCGGGCTCGGCGACCGCATCGCAACGCTTGCCTGGAACACCGCCCGCCACATCGAGGCCTGGTACGGCATCATGGGAATCGGCGCGATCTACCACACGCTCAATCCGCGCCTGTTTCCCGAACAGATCGCCTGGATCATGAACGACGCCGGGGACAAGGCGATCTTCGTCGACCTGACCTTCGTGCCGCTGCTGGAAAAGATCGCCAGCCAGGTCAGGTCGCTCAGGCAGGTGATCGTCCTGACCGACCGGGCGCATATGCCGCAAACCTCGTTGCCCAACGCTGTCGCCTATGAGGAATGGCTTGCCGAGGCGGACGGCGCCTTCGCCTGGAAGACATTCGACGAGAACACCGCCGCCGGCATGTGCTACACCTCGGGCACGACCGGCGATCCGAAGGGCGTCGTCTACAGCCATCGCTCGAACGTGCTGCACGCCATGATGGCCGCCATGCCCGATGCCATGGGCGTTTCGACGCGCGACGTCGTCCTGCCCGTGGTGCCGATGTTCCATGCCAATGCCTGGGGGCTCGGCCAGGCCGCGCCGATGATCGGCGCCAAGCTGGTGATGCCAGGCTGCAAGATGGATGGCGCCTCGATCTACGAATTGCTCGACACCGAAAAGGTAACTTTCAGCGCCGCTGTGCCGACGGTATGGATGATGCTGCTGCAGTATCTCGAGGAGACAGGCAAGAAGCTGCCGTATCTCAACAAGGTCGTCATCGGCGGTTCGTCCTGCCCGCGCGCCATCACCGCCAAGTTCCAGGACAAATACGAGGTTCAGGTGGTGCATGCCTGGGGCATGACCGAAATGTCGCCGCTCGGCACTTTGTGCACCATGAAGCCGGAATACGAAGGGCTGACCGGCGATGCCAGGCTCGATATCCAGGGCAAGCAGGGCCACCCGCCCTTCGGCGTTGAAATGAAGGTGACCGACGACGAGAACAACGCGCTGCCCTGGGACGGCAAGACCTTCGGGCGCCTGAAAGTTCGCGGCCCTGCGATCGCGCGCGCCTATTACGGCGGCGTCGGCGCCGAGCAGTTCGACGCCGACGGCTGGTTCGACACCGGCGACGTCGCCCATATCGACGCCAGCGGCTATATGCAGGTCACCGACCGCGCCAAGGATGTCATCAAATCGGGCGGCGAGTGGATCTCCACCATCGATCTCGAGAACCTGGCCGTCGGCCATCCCGATGTGGCGGAGGCAGCGGCCATCGGCGTGCCGCACTCCAAATGGGGCGAGCGGCCGCTGCTGGTGGTCGTGCGCAAGCCGGGCAAGGAGCCGAGCAAGAGCGATATCCTGACCTTCATGAGCGGCAAGGTGGCCAAGTGGTGGATGCCCGACGACGTCGCCTTCGTCGGCGAGATTCCCCACACGGCGACGGGCAAGATCCAGAAGACCACCTTGCGCCAGCAATTCAAGGAGTATCGGCTGCCGACGGATTGAGGATTGTTAAATCTTTCGGCTTCAAGGCTGGCGCAAAAACCTCTAAGTCTCGATGCGGACTGGGGTAATGCGGCAGACGATGGCTACAATTGCTGAACGGCAGACGTCGAGGGCGGCCGGCTGGTCGCGGCGGATCGGGGCATTCTCGCTCGTCCTTTTGCTGACCGTCGTTGCCGGCTACCGGCTCGACCTTGTCGACACCCCGCCTTTCCTGTGGGTGCTGGCGCTCGTTGCGCTGCTTGCGGCTCTCGCGCTGCTGCTGGCCGGGCTCGCACTGTCGAGGCTGTGGAATTTCGGCGACCGCGGCGGCCGCGATCTCAGCGCCGGCGCGCTGCTGGCGGTGCTGGTGCTTGCCCCTTTCGGCATCGCCGCGTATTGGGCGACCATCTATCCGCCGCTGCGCGACATTTCGACCGACGTCGACGACCCGCCGGCGCTCGACACCAGCGACCGGACAAGCGACATGAACGCGCTGTCGCCGCCGACGCCCGGCGAGCAGAGCCTGCAGGCGGAAGCTTATCCGCTGGTCTCCGGGCGCAGCTACAACCTGCCCTTCGAAACCGTGGTCGACGCGGTCGAGACCGTGCTCGACCGGCGGGATTGGCAACTGACCGCGCCCTATCCCGACATCAACGGCCAGAGCGAGGCGACGATCACCGCGGTCGCCAGGGGCTTCGTGCTCGGCCTGCCGGCAGATGTGGCCATCCGCGTCGCCGACGACGGCGATTCGGTCGTCGTCGATATGCGTTCGGCCTCGCGCTACGGGCGTTATGACTTGGGCGACAATGCCGCCCGTATCACCGATTTCCTCGCCGAGCTCGATCAGGAGGTCGCCGGCCAGGTCGGCGCGGCACCGGCCGAGTGAGTTAACCGGCAGGCCGGAAAATGCCGTCGATCGCCGGGTCGCCCTCGGTGGCGACGAGACCGCGGGCCACCAGGTCCTCGAGATGCGCGAGAACCGAAAGGCCGGCTGCGCCGTGCAGCCGCGGGTCGGTGTCGCGATAGATCGCCGCGACCATCTCCTTGATGGTGCGGTCGCCGCTCAGGATGCGTTCCAGGATTGCCCGCTCGCGCATCTTGCGATGCGCCTTCAGCCCGCGCATGAAGCTGCGCGGCGCGGTCACCGGTCCGCCATGGCCGGGCAACAGCAGACGGTCGTCGCGCTCGATCAGCCTGTCGAGCGATTTCATATAGTCGGCCATCGCCCCGTCGGGCGGGGCCACGATGGATGTGGCCCAGGCCATGACATGGTCGGCCGAAAACAGGATACCTGTGCCCTCCAGCGCAAATGCCGCGTGGTTGGCGGTATGCCCTGGCGTCAGCACGGTGCGGATCGCCCAGCCGTCGCCATGGGTAAGGCTGCCGTCCGCCAGCGCAATGTCGGGCACGAAGCCCAAATCGGCGCTGGCATCGAGCGGATTGATCTCGCCGATGCGCAGCCGCCGCGCCGGCCGATGCGGGCCTTCGGCGAGCACGGGAGCGCCCGTGCGTTGTTTCAGCCGCGCCGCGAGCGGTGAATGATCGCGGTGGGTGTGGCTGACAAAGATATGGCCGACCGGCCTGCCGTCGATCGCCGTGAGCAGTGTTTCGAGATGCTCATCGTCGTCCGGTCCTGGATCGATCACTGCCAGCGTGTCGCGGCCGACGAGGTAGCTGTTGGTGCCGTGGAAGGTGAACGGGCTCGGGTTCCTGGCTGTGACGCGCTGGACCTCCGGCGCGACCGTGACCGCCTTGCCATAGGCAGGATCGAAGCGTGTGTCGAATTCAAGCGTCATGCCGGGTCCTGCTGCTCGCGCGGCAAAATGATTGCCGCATCCTGCGGAAGCCAATATAGGAAAATCAATGCATGTCGCCCAAAACTGCGCAGCGGTGTTGGGAGGACGATACGCATCAGGACGAAATCTTAGAGCGCGCCGCCTGAACTCGTTTCTCCGCGACGCGCATTAAAGCCAGCAAATCAGCCACGATGGGGAAGACCATGGCAACTGCAACCACGATGCGCCCGCTCGTTTCTCTCGCTCTGCCCGACCAGGGCGCGGCCCGGCTTGCGAGCCAGCTCTTTCTGGCGCTCGCAGGAACCCTCCTGCTCACCCTGTCGGCGAAGACGAAAGTGGTGCTAGGCCCGGTCGACATCTCGCTGCAGACGCTCGCCGTGCTGCTGATCGCCTCGGCATTCGGCATGCGTCTCGCCGTCGCGACGCTCCTTCTCTACCTCGTCGAGGGCGCTTTCGGTTTGCCGGTGTTCCAGGGCACGCCGGAAAAGGGCCTCGGCATCGCCTATATGCTGGGCTCCACCGGCGGCTACCTCGCCGGCTTCGTGGTGATGGCGGCGATCGCCGGCTGGGCCGCCGACCGCGGCTGGGACCGCGATCCCTTCAAGCTGTTCGGCGCCATGCTTGCCGCCGAGATCGTCATGATGGCGATGGGCTTTGCCTGGCTGGCGGCGCTCATCGGACCGGAAAAGTCCTGGCAGTTCGGCGTCGCGCCGTTCATCGCCGGCGACCTGATCAAGGTGGCGCTGGCCGCGAGCCTGGTGCCGGCGGTCTGGGCGCTGCTCAAGCGCTCCTGATCGCGACCAAAATGACAAGGGCCGGTGGGCGCCTGACGCCGGCCGGCCCTTTTTGCGGCACATCCGGATTTCGCTCGAAATCGCCGCATGCCGGATGTAGAAAGCAGTGAAATAGCGTCGGGAAGAAATCAAGCCGACAATTGACAAGGCAGTGCCCGAAACATAAGCACGGGCAACTTGGCGTCGAGGCGGGGGCCGCGGTAGTTCAAGGAGAGCTTGTTGAAAGGAATTATCCTTGCCGGCGGCAGCGGAACACGCCTCTATCCCCTAACATTAGCGGTTTCTAAGCAAATCCTTCCGATCTACGACAAGCCGATGATCTACTACCCGCTGAGCGTGCTGATGCTTGCGGGAATTCGCCAGATTCTGGTCATTTCAACTCCGCGTGACTTGCCGGTCTTCCAAGCTCTGCTGGGCGACGGTTCCGAATTCGGTGTGGAGCTTTCCTATGCCGAGCAGCCTCAGCCGAATGGTCTTGCCGAGGCTTTCATCATCGGCCGCGACTTCATCGGGAGGGACAGTGTGTCGATGATCCTCGGCGACAACATCTATTTTGGCGGCGGCCTGTCGCAACTCTGCCGCGAGGCGGCGACGCGTGATGGCGGCGCCTCGGTCTTCGCCTACTATGTCGACGATCCGGAGCGTTATGGCGTGGTCTCCTTCGACAAGGTCACCGGCAAGGCTGTGACGATCGAGGAGAAGCCGCAAAAGCCGAAGTCCAACTGGGCCGTGACCGGTCTCTATTTCTACGACAATGATGTCGTCGACATTGCTTCCACGATCCGCCCTTCGGCGCGCGGCGAGCTGGAGATCACGGCGGTCAACAATGTCTATCTCGAGCGTGGTGAGTTGCATGTCCGCCGCCTCGGAAGGGGCTACGCCTGGCTCGACACCGGCACGCATGACAGCCTGCTCGAAGCATCGTCTTTCGTGCGCACGATCGAGCATCGCCAAGGCATCAAGATCGCGTGCCCGGAGGAGATCGCGCTGGAGCAGGGTTGGCTCGACGCTGAAAAGGTTCTGGAGCGCGCGGGGCGCCTGGGCATGAATGAGTACGCTGCCTATCTGCGCAAGCGGGTCGCCGACCTGACGGAGGAACGGTTTGCTTGAGGTCAGGCCGCTCGGCCTCGACGGCGTGCTGGAGATCGTGCCCAAGCGGCACGGCGATGCGCGCGGTTTTTTCGCCGAGACCTGGAATGCCGGGCGTTTCGCCGAGGCCGGCATCGATCTCGCCTTCGTGCAGGACAACCATTCCTATTCCGCGGCCGCCGGCGTGCTGCGCGGACTGCACTACCAGCTTGCGCCGCGCGCGCAAGCCAAGCTGCTGCGCGTCATAAGCGGCAGCGTCTTCGATGTCGCGGTCGACATCCGCCGTTCCTCGGCGACCTTCGGCAAATGGGTGGCACTGGAAATATCGGCTGAGAAGGGCAACCAGATCCTGGTGCCGAAAGGGTTTGCGCACGGCTTCGTCACGCTCGTGCCGCACACCGAGGTGCTGTACAAGGTGACCGACACCTATTCGCCCGAGCATGACCGGTCGATCCGCTTCGACGATCCCGAAATCGGCATCGAATGGCCGGCGATCCCAGGCGGATTCCAGCTTTCGGACAAGGACCGCAAGGCGCCTTCGCTCGCCACGGCGGAGGTGTTTGCGTGAGAGAGAGGGCGGCATGAATTTCCTGGTCACCGGTGGCGCCGGCTTTATCGGCTCGGCCGTCTGCCGGCATCTCTGCGCCAACCCGGGCTACCGCGTCACCAATCTCGACAAGCTGACCTATGCCGGCAACCTCGCTTCGCTCAGGCCGATCGAGAATGCGCATAACTACCGTTTCGAGCAGGCCGATATCTGCGACGAGCGAGCGGTGCTTGACATTTTGCGCCGCGACGACATCGACATCGTCATGAACCTGGCCGCCGAGAGCCATGTCGACCGTTCGATCGACGGTCCCGGCGCCTTCATCGAGACCAACATCGTCGGCACCTACCGCATCCTGAACGCCGCGCTCGACTACTGGCGCGGGCTGTCCGGGGAGCGCAAGGCCGGCTTCCGCTTCCATCATGTCTCGACCGACGAGGTGTTCGGCGACCTGCCCTTCGACGGCGGCATGTTCGTCGAGGAGACGCCCTATGCGCCGTCCTCACCCTATTCGGCGTCCAAAGCCGCTTCCGACCATCTGGTGCGCGCCTGGCATGAGACCTACGGCCTGCCGGTGGTGCTTTCCAACTGCTCGAACAATTACGGCCCTTACCATTTCCCCGAAAAGCTGATCCCGCTGGTCATCCTCAACGCGCTCGACGAGAAGCCGCTTCCGGTCTACGGCGCCGGCGCCAATGTGCGCGACTGGCTGTTCGTCGAGGATCACGCCCGCGCGCTGGAAGTGGTCGCCACGAAAGGGCGGCCGGGCGAGAGCTATAATGTCGGCGGCAATTCCGAGCGCACCAATCTCGGCGTCGTCGAGGCGATTTGCGATCTGCTCGACGATAAGAGACCGCGCGCCGGCGGCAGGAGCTATCGCGAGCTCATCACCTTCGTCACCGACCGCCCCGGTCACGACCGCCGCTACGCGATCGACGCCTCCAAGATCGCGCGCGAGCTCGGCTGGGAGCCGCGCGAGAATTTCGACAGCGGACTGGCGAGGACGGTCGACTGGTATCTCGACAACAAATGGTGGTGGGGCCCGATCCGCGAGCAGCGCTACAATGGCGAGCGGCTGGGCCAGGGTCCAATGGAAAACGGCCCAATCGAGAACGGCCCGACGGAAAACGCGGCGATCGAAAACAGCCCGGTCAGGAGGGTCGGAAACGGGAAGGCCGAGAGCAGGGAGGGCGCCGCGTGAGGCTTGCCGTCACTGGACGCGAGGGCCAGGTTGCCGCCAGCCTGATCGAGGCGGCGCGGGGCCGTGACGATGTCCAAGTCCTCGCCGTCGGCCGCCCCGCGCTCGACCTGGCGCGCCCCGACACGGTGTTTCCGGCGCTTGAGGCAGCGCGGCCCGACATCATCGTTTCCGCCGCGGCCTATACGAATGTCGACCAGGCCGAGGACGAGAAGGATCTGGCCATCACCGTGAACGCCACCGGCGCCGGCAAGGTGGCCGAGGCGGCAGCAAGGCTCGGCGTTCCCGTCATCCATCTGTCGACCGACTATGTCTTCGACGGCGCCAAGCACGGCGCCTATGTCGAGACCGACGCGACCGCCCCGCTCGGCGTCTACGGCGCCTCCAAGCTCACCGGCGAAGAAGCCGTGGCGGCCGCCAACCCGCGCCACCTCATCCTGCGCACGGCCTGGGTCTACAGCCCCTTCGGCAGGAACTTCGTCAAGACGATGCTGAGGCTTGCCGCCGACCGCGACGAGATTTCGGTCGTCGCCGATCAATGGGGCAATCCGACATCGGCGCTCGACATCGCCGACGCGATCCTGCATGCGGCGGCAAGGCTGCAGGCCGACGGGAATTTCGCCGCCTTCGGCGTCTACCATCTGGCGGGCGAAGGCGAGACCAACTGGAGCGGCTTCGCCCGCCACATCCTCGACACAAGCAGGGCGTTTGGTGGCCCGTATGCGATGGTGCGCGACATCGCCACGGCGGATTATCCGACCAGGGCCAGGCGCCCGGCCAACTCGCGGCTGTCGAGCGTGAGGTTTGAGGACGTGTTTGAGTGGCGGGCCCCGCAGTGGCGGGAGTCGACGGAGAGGGTTGTGCGCCGGTTGAGAGGTGGCGAGACGAGACGGGCATTGAGTGCATGAACGAAAATCCGTCCCCTGAGCAATTGCACGGCGCGAAGCCGCAGCCGGCCGATCAAGTCGCGCCGAAGAAGCGCGCAGGCGCCAAGCCGGCAAATACCAAGTCAGCGAAGGCCAAGCCGGCAAAGCGCACCTGCATCATGGTGCTCGGCATGCACCGCTCCGGGACGAGCGCGCTGACGAGGGCAATCAGCCTGCTTGGCGCGGAACTGCCGAAGAATTTGCTGGGGGCTAATCCGTCAAATCCCGCCGGACATTGGGAGCCGCAACGCCTGATCGAACTGCACGACCAGATGCTGGCCGAGGTCGGCAGCAGCTGGGACGATTGGCGCTCGTTCGACGTCAATGACCTTGGGACTGCGCGCCTGCAATTCTACAAGGCCGAGATCGCTAGGGTAATCGACGAGGAATATGGCAGTGCCTCGCTTTTCGTCCTGAAGGAGCCCCGTATTTCGCGCTTCGTGCCGCTCTATGCGGAAGTTCTCGAACGAATGCATATCGATGTTCGCTACACGCTGGTCTCGCGCAATCCGCTGGCCGTGATTGCCTCACTGAAGAACCGGGACGGATTTACGGCAGGCTTCAGTTCTCTTCTTTGGCTTCGCCATGAACTGGATGCCGAGCGCGCGACGCGGGGACAGCCACGCATCTTCTTGTCCTATGAAGGTTTGCTCGACGATTGGCGGCGGGGTATCCAGGGGATTACAAATTCTCTTGGCATCGACTGGCCACGCCCCCCAACGGAGTGGAAGACGCTACTCGCTGAGCATTTCTCGGCGGATCATCGACATTTTGCCGCAAGTGCGGACTTGCTCCAAGCCGATCCGCGGATTGTAGATTGGGTCAAAGATGCCTATGCGGCTTTAACAGTCCTGAAATCCGACGAAGCTGACGCAGTTGTGCTCGAAAACCTTGATCGCATCAAGGCCGAGTTCGACGCCATGTCACCAATTTTCGGGGAAGCGTTCTTTCCCGAAATTGATGCGCGTCTTAGATTGCTAAATCAAGATAGGGTTGCACAAAAGCAATTGGCTGAACAGCGTGACGCCCAGGTTACCAAGCTTACGCCGGAGTACGAGCAAAAAATTCTAGACGCTAGAGCTCAAGCGGAAACACGGGTGAGTGAACGAGCTGAATTGCAGTGCTTAAAACAAGAGACGAGAAATATATCGCGAAAACTTGTAACGGCGCAAAGCCTCATTAATGAGAAAAGTCACCAGATAAAAGCTCTCGAGGCGGAAAAGCGGGCGCTTGAAATCCAGTCCAATGAGTCTCCGAAATTTGTATTAGGAGCAGACGTTAATTCGCCGTCCTACCAAGCTCTTTCGAAAGAACCAGAGAGTCAACAATCAGTAAGCGTAGTTAGCGACGAAACGAAGCTTATTGCATTTTACCTTCCTCAATTCCACCGCGTCGCCGAGAATTCTGAATGGTGGGGGCCGGGTTTTACTGAGTGGGCTAATGTGGCTCGCGCGACTCCAAACTTTATCGGCCATAACCAGCCAAAGATACCCCGCGAGCTCGGATACTATGACCTCACTCACTCTGGGGTAATGAGTGAGCAGGTAGAAATAGCAAAACTCTATGGATTGCATGGGTTCTGCTTCTATCATTATTGGTTCAGCGGCAGAAGAATCCTGGAAAAGCCTGTTGATATCTTTATGGAGAGCGACATAGATTTCAAGTTTTGTCTATGTTGGGCCAACGAAAATTGGACACGCGCGTGGGACGGCGATACGAAAAACATCTTGCTTCGCCAGAAATATGCTGAGGGGGATGCTGAAAAATTCATTGATGGAATGGTCAACTACTTCAGGGACGACAGGTACATCAAAATCAACGGGAATCCACTGTTAGTGGTCTATCGGGCGAAGGACATACCCGACCCCAAGCGTTGGTTTTCGATATGGCGAGATCGTGTCGCCGCCCATGGATTCCCGGGTATCCATATTAGTGTGGTGGATTTTTACGACATAACTACACCAGAGGAAGTTGAAGCCGATTCTCTCGTAGAATTCCCGCCTCATAAGTTCAATGGGCCACAAAATCATCCCACTGAATTTCCTTCCATGACGAATCCGAACTTCTCTGGCGGCATAGTTGATTATCGCAAGATGATCGCCCAAAGCGCCAACCGCCCGAGACCATCCTTCGCTATGTTCAGGGGGATTATTCCAGGGTGGGACAATACGGCTCGCCGACAGAACAACCCAACCATAGTTATCAACTCAACGCCTAAACTTTACGGCGAGTGGCTTCGTTTTTTGCGTTTCCAAGCTCGGCAAGACCACCCAAATCCAGACAACCGCTTTATCTTCATCAACGCTTGGAATGAGTGGGGCGAAGGCTGCTATCTAGAGCCCGACCAGCGATGGGGGCTCTCATATTTGGAGGAGACGCTTCGCGGGAAGCATTTTGATGAAGGCAGCGAGCCCGTTGGAATCGATGCTGCTCGGTCCCGCTTGTTCGACGAGATCATTGCGCAAACGGAACATCAAGAAGGTCCAGGCGCCTCTTTGCCAAAAGAGGCGCTCGCAATCATCGCCCCTCCTAGCCAGATGGCTGTAAGAACGTCAACTGTCTTACGTAGGTGGCCACTGTTGCATTCTGCCGCCCGATACGTCTACCGCCGTTGGCATAAGAAGGTGAGCAGCTACCATGGATAAAGTGGCTATCGTAGCTCATTTTGACCCAAATAGCTCTGTCGAGGCAAATTTTTTAGACTTGCTGGCCTGCCTTTCGGAAGCATTCGACCACACGGTTCTGGTTACGACCAGTAAAATCGAATCCAATCTGGTCAAGGGTCTCCCCAACCTAACGGTGATAACTCGGCCAAATTTCGGATATGATTTTTACAGTTATCGTGTCGGATTGACGTTTGCGCTTGAGAATTGGCAGGTTAGAGGCGCTTTACTCGTAAACTCCAGCTTTGCGATCTTGTCACGCGATACCTTCCGGGGGACTCTGAGAAGAATGTCGGAGTTAATCGGTAGCTACGATGTGGTTGGGGCGACTGAGTCGCTACAATTCTCGTGGCATATTCAATCATACTTGATGCTGTTAGGATCAAATGTTCTGGAAGCGGGCTGGTTCCAGGCTTTTCTTGCAAGCATAGAACCAACGAACTCCAAATTTGACACGATCGTAAGGTTTGAACTCGGATTGTCTGTCGGGATAAAGCAAAACAATAATAAAGTCACGACCTTGATCAGGCCGAAGCTTGTAGAGATCGGAAGGGCTAACGATTACTGGGACCATGACAGGAAAGGAGTACACGCAGCCGCCAGGTCTGTCGTGTCCAATACCAACTCTTCAGCGCAGAAGTTTAACCCAGTGCACCACTTGGCGGAGTTTGTCGCGCGTCAGCTAGGTTACGTGAAGTTTGAGGTGTTGAGGGACAACCCGCACGAGATCGATCTCTCGTTCGTCGACGAACTTTGCGAGCCAGGTCGCCTTGGTGCAATCCAGGAAATGGTTAGCCGTAACCGTCTACGATATGCCCGAGGAGCCGACAGCCTTTCCGCTCTTAAGCCGGATAGTGGGCCTGTCCCGTCGTTCAAACTTGCGCGCTGGCGCCAGCCAAATGTTGGAGAGGTGACCGTCGCGGTAGTCTTGCATCTATATTACGCTGAAATGATTCCCGAAATATGCCTCCTTTTGAAGAATATCGTTTTGCCGTTCGACCTTCATGTCACAACGCCGTTTGAAGGGGGTGTCACAGAGATATTTTCGAATTTTTCCGAGTTGGCTCAAAGCGTTTCTGTCTATTGTTCAGAGAATCGAGGTCGCGATATTGGTCCGTTCGTTTCGATCTATCGCAGCGGTGTGCTGGACCGATATGATGTCGTCTTAAAGCTGCATTCCAAGAAGAGCACTTACAGTGCTAACGGGTCCTTCTGGAGGGATCGGCTATATCAATCGGTTGCTGGCGACTCTCTGACAGCCTTGAGATCCATAGATCTGGTGAGGTCCGGCAGGACCGGCATAGTGGGCCCGCATCGCTACTACCTTACCAATGATCGTTTCTGGGGCGCCAATCGTGAAACGATGCGCCGGTTGCTAAATGAGATGACTGCGTTGGACTTCGAGCAGGATTTGGAGCTGGGCTTCTTCGCCGGTTCGATGTTTTGGTTCGCGCCGCGAGCTTTGGAACCGTTGAAGGATATTCCCGAAACAAGTCTCTCTTTCGAACAGGAGGACGGTCAGCAAGATGGGACGCTAGCGCATGCGATAGAGAGGGTGTTTTGCCTGATCGCACGCAGCCAGGGCTTCACCTCGTCTAGTGTCATTCTCGGTGGGAGGGACATCCGAGGATACTCGTCAGTCGATAACGAAGTTCCAGTGCTATAGTGCGATAGTTGGGAAGAGAAGATGCTAGAGACTTCAACGCCAATCACTTTTGAGAATTTTGACGAGGAAGGTTATCTTCAAGCCAATCCAGATGTGGCCGCAGCTGTACGAGAGGGGCGGCTTTCAAGTGGGCGTTACCATTTCGAGATTATCGGACACACCGAGGGCAGGCGAGTTATCCGGACCGGTGCGATCTTAAATGCTGGAAATAAGAAGATGCCCCGCTTAGCTGACTTGCTGCAATGGGAAGGTACCCCGGATCGACTTTCCAACGGTGGTTATAGTTGTTTGCCGGATGAGCTAGCTGAAATTGCTGGGGTGGTACCCACGGACTCGGTATCTCAGCACGATTACGTAGAGTCCGTCAAGAATAGAATCGAAAAGAACAGAGACAAGCTTTTCTTGGATGCCGGTGCCGGCTTTAGGCCGGTGTATTATGAAAACGTCGTAAATCTGGAAATTGTTCCATATGCAACGACTGATGTTCTTGCTGTTGTGGAGAAGATACCTTTTAGAGACAACTCGTTCGACTATGTAATTTCGAACGCCGTATTGGAACACGTGAGGGATCCGTTTTCAGCGGCGCGTGAAATGACGCGAGTGCTTAAACCCGGCGGCGAAATGTTCGTCCACGTGCCATTTTTGCAACCATACCACGGGTATCCTCATCATTACTACAACATGACGAAGGATGGGCTTCGCAATCTCTTTAAGGAAGACGTAGAAGTTATAAGCCATACAGTACCCTTCTATTTCCACCCAGTTTGGGTCGCTAGCTGGTTTCTTAATTCATGGGCGAACGGATTGTCAGGAGAAACAAGGAGTTCCTTCGAGAAATTGACGGTGCATGACCTTATCCGTTTTGAGGTTAAAGACATGACGAAACCGTTTGTCCGCGAGCTGAACGAAGGCAAACAATTCGAATTGGCGTCAGGTACATTTCTAGTAGCCAAGAAAAAATGAATAGTATTATGGTATTGGTGCTATCACTGATCCGCCGCGAGATTGCTGGCCGCTACCGAGGCTCAACACTTGGGCTTTTTTGGTCGTTGCTCAATCCTCTGTTCATGTTGGCTGTTTACACGTTTGTTTTTGGAGTTGTTATGAAGTCGCGCTGGACGACACCGGACCAGCAAAGCGCCTCGCATTCAACTGGCGAGTTTGCCGTTATCCTGTTTTGCGGGTTGATCGTCTTTCAGTTTTTCGCGGAAGTGATTTCAATGGCGCCAGGGTTGATCGTGGGTAACGCCAACTACGTTAAAAAGATCGTCTTCCCGATACAGATGCTGCCGGTGGTTTCGGCAGGCGCGGCGTTGTTTCATGCGGCTGTTAGTCTGGTGGTGCTGCTGGTCTTCGCCTATGTGGTTTTCGGTAGTGTTCCGCTTACGGTGTTTCTGGCACCTGTGGTGTTCGCGCCGTTTGTCGTGATGGTACTCGGTGCAGCGTGGACGTTGGCGTCAATCGGTGTCTACTTCCGCGATATGAGCCAGATCGTGTCGCCGTTGGTGACGGCGACGATGTTTCTCTCTCCGGTTTTCTTCCAGAGGACTGCTCTGCCTTCTTGGCTGCAGCCTTGGCTTTCGCTCAACCCTCTTGCAATCCCGGTCGAGAGTTTCCGCAACGTGGTTCTCTTTGGCGTGCTGCCGAATTGGCCGGCGCTGGGTTATTATTCCCTTGCGGCGATCGCAGTTGCGTTGCTTGGTTATCAATTCTTCCAGAAGACCCGCAGGGGCTTTGCCGATGTCCTCTGATAGGGCCGGCGTCCGGGGTTCGGGCGTTGCCATCCGCGTGCGCGACGTCTCGAAACATTACGTCATGTTCGAGCGGCCGGAGGATCGTTTCAAGCAGATGGTGGTGCCGCGTCTTGAGCGCCTGATTGGCCGCCCGCCCCGCCGCTATTTTCGCGATTTCGCGGCTCTATCGGGTGTCTCCTTGGAGATCGGACGTGGCGAGACGGTCGGCATTATCGGCCGCAACGGTTCCGGGAAGTCGACGCTGTTGCAGATCATCTGCGGTACGCTACAGCCGACCAGCGGCTCTGTCGAGGTCAATGGCCGCATCGCCGCTTTACTGGAGCTCGGCGCTGGCTTCAATCCGGAGTTCACCGGTCGAGAGAACGTTTTCCTCAACGCCTCAATCCTTGGTGTCCCCCGCAAGGAGATGGAGTGGCGTTTCGACGATATCGCGCGCTTTGCCGACATTGGCTCCTTCATCGACCAGCCGGTCAAGACCTATTCGTCGGGCATGTATGTGCGGCTGGCATTTGCTACGGCGATCAATGTCGACCCGGACATCTTGGTCGTGGATGAAGCGCTTGCAGTGGGCGACGAAGCCTTTCAGCGAAAATGCTTTGCTCGTATCGAGCAGATCAAGGATAACGGCGGCACTATCCTGTTCGTGAGCCACGGGGCCCAGACCATCGTGCAACTGTGCTCGAGGGCCATTCTAATGGATGCAGGAGAACTCATTCTGCAGGGCCGACCTAAAACGATAGTGGCGCAGTATCAGCGCCTAGTCAATGCGAGCCCAGAGGCCGCCAGCGAGATCCGAACGGGTATACTCGAGGCGGCAGGGATCCTGAGGGCGTCCGACCAAAATCAAGAACCCAATACGGCTGCAATCTCCGGAGGATCGGGGACTGAAGCGGGAGTTGACGAAGTCGCAAGCGGAGAGCGTATCGAGCGTCACCAGGACGGGACAACAGGAGTTCTGAAATACGCCGATTACTTCGATCCGGCACTGACTCCGCAATCGACGGTGTATTTGGAGGAGCGGGGTGCTCGCATCGAAGATGCTCGCATTTTGACCATGTCCGGCGAGCGAGTGAACGTGCTGCAACTGGGGAAGCGTTACATTTTTGAGTATTTTGTTAGCTTCTCGGTCGATGCCAACAATGTCGGATTTGGGATGTTTGTTAAGACGTTGAGTGGCACCGGATTGGGGGGGGCCAATTCCAAGAGCGATATCGGTCTACAAATAAAATCGGTATCAAGAGGTTCAACTCGCCGTGTTCGGTACGAGTTCGGGTGTGGATTTCTTCCCGGTGCGTATGCTGTAAATTGTGGAGTGACTGGTTCTGTGGCCGGAGATGGCTTTGTTATGCATAGAATTATAGATGCGGAACTTTTTCGTGTCGCGGCGGAGCCGAATATGATTGGCACAGGCTTTTTTAACATTGACCCTATGTTGACAGTTTCGGCTGGGCACGAATCTGGTGCAAAAGCATAGCTAAGATGCTCGAAACTTTTTTTAAACGGCTTCGCTCTCGTCAAAGCTTCTCAGAAACGCGCCCGGAGGCGCAAGCGGGAACGCAAAATTATGAGAACGTCTCGGTCGTATTCGTCTGTCAGGCCGGTGAGTGGGAAATTAAGTCATTGTTGCTCGCCGCGTCGCTCCGCCGGTGGTGCGGAAATGCGATAGAACTGATTGCTTGCGTTCCAGGACCGACGGAGGTGTGGGGTGAACTAAGTGCCGAGACGAAACGACAGTTGAAGCTCTTAGGAGTCCGGCGGCAGTCGATCGCCAATGCTTGGGGCAGGGAATTTTCTCATGCTAATAAGATAAGTTGTCTGCGTGTGCCGGTGGCTCGTCCCATTATAGCATTTTTAGACTCTGACATTTTGTGTCTGGGTGAACCGGATTTTAGTCATCCAGGAAAGGATCGTATACGAATTAAGTTAGCCGATGCCGCGCCCTTTGAGAATGATGTCGAGGTATGGAAGAGGATATATGCGGTTTGCGGTGTAGATGTTCCGGATGATCGATATCCAATGACTGCAACCTCTCAGTATACGTTGCCATTTTTTAATAGCGGAGTGATGGTTGCTGAGAGTTCGTTTGCGAAGAAACTTGCCGATGAATGGGAGCGCCTGAGTGCCGTAATAAGATTGGCGGACAATCTTCCGGATAGGCGCCTGTGGAGTGATCAGCTCGGCCTTGCCGTCGCCCTTCAAAACCTCGGTATCAAACCACAAGTGATGGATTTTAGACAAAACCATCCAACGCATCTGATGCCGCTATCACTGTTTCCAGATGTTCGACTATCACATTATCATTGGCCGGCGGTTTTGCGGGAGGAACCAAAGTTAGTTGCCGAATTGAAGTATTATGCTGGCGATTCTGCTGAAGTCCGTAAGGTGATTGAGTCCAACTCTGAGTGGTCAGGGATTCTTGGGTCGAGAAGAGGTACTGGCGACAGAAAGAATTTTCAGCCCAACACCTTGCTGATAACAGGAATTTCCAGGAGCGGCACCAGCTATCTTTGCCAACTCGTTGACGGTTTGAGTAATGCCATGGCGTTGAACGAAACGCCAGAATTGGTGACCAGTCTGCTAGGGCAGGGACCCGCCTGGGGTCTTGCCACCCATTTGCGGCGAATCCGCAGATTAGTTGCTGAAGGGCAGCCTATAACCAACAAGGTATGGAACGGAAGTGTCATCAACGACACGGCATTGCGCGACGAGCTTGCAACCTACATCCCCCAGGTGGACAATGAGGAGTTTACGCTTGCTGCGAAGAACACATTTGCCTTTCTTTCCAGTTTGCCACGTATCCGCCGTGTTCTGCCCGAGGCTCGCATCGCGGTGTGCGTTCGCAATCCAATCGACACTATAGCGTCTTGGAAGGCCAGCTTCCCGCATTTGCTTAACGCAGACACCAGTGTACGACCGGTTGGAAATGCAAATGATCCATGGATTTCGCCAGCCCGCAGCGCGGAACTGCGTTCGATCGCGGAGACTGAGAATTTGGCCACCAGACGTGCCATGCTGTGGCGCTACCTCGCTGAACGCGTACTCGAAGATCGCGGAAATCATGTGCTGGTGAAGTACGAGGATTTAGTTGTCGATCCCCTGGCACAGTTACGCCGAATCCTCGGTAACTGGGATGCTGGAACGCCAAGTCAACCTATCAGGTCTGGGCATGCGCGCTCCAAACGTCATGTTTTGGATGAGGAGGATCTGATTGCGATATCTACAATTTGCGCCGATGTGGCCGCAGAATTGGGCATTTGGGACGCAGTTAAAGCTCGGGTCGCGGACTAGGACAAATGGAATAGGAAATGAAGCTGCGATAAATGGCAGCGGCAAAGGACGCAGGCATCCCTAAGCTAAGTTATTCCGGCCACGCAGTACTGTTGTCCAGGATATCGATCGCGACCCTCTCGCGTTCCCCCAAAAAAACCCCTAGCTCTCCCTCCAACTCCGCGCTAATGCCATAACCGGTGACGGGGTTGGGGATTTGCAATCTGGAGTGGCGGTGGACGGTGTTCTGTCCCGCGCCGTTCTGATAGTATTCCCGCGCCTGGAGTTCAGTACTACCCAATGACCGCCTATGTAGAAGCCGTATCGGGCATCACACCGAAGATGCGGCGCGCCATCATCATGGTCCAGGACCTCGTCATGGTCCTGATCGCGGTGGCGCTCAGCCTCACGCTCTCGCAGTCGCGGCTTTCCTTCGATGCGTTCTCCTGGGGCGGGCTGGCCTGCTGGGCGCTCATCGTGCTCGCCGCCCATCTCCTGTTTCGCTCCAGCGGCCTCTACAGCACCGTCTGGCGCTTTGCCTCAACGCCCGACTTCTTCAACATCCTGAAGGGCTGCGGCAGCCTGACGGTGGTTCTCTATCTGGCCTCGATTGCCTTCCGCGCCTTTTTCCAGCCGGTCGCGGGTCTCAACGAGCGCCAGTTCATCGTCTTCTTCCTGGTCTCCTTCACCATCATTTCGGCACCCAGGCTCTACTATCGCTTCCTGCGCGACGGCGCGTCCTGGCGCATCCTGCGCCGCTCCGCCGGCGATGCCTCGACCAAGCAGGCGCTGTTCATCGGCCGGCTGAGCGAGGCCGACGTGATCGTCCGCTTCACCCGCACGGCCATGCCGGCCGAATATGCCATTGCCGGCATCATGGCGACGGAGGCCAACGCGCCGCTCGGCACCCAGATCCAGGGCGTTCCGGTCGTGGCGCTGCGGCCGCGTCTGGTCGAGGTGCTGGAAGAGTATGTCAAGGGCACGGAAAACCTCGACCTCCTGATCTTCGGCAAGGGCGTCGAGCGCGAGATCGAGGACTATGCCGAACTGGTGCGCGTCGCCCGCCACAGCGGCATCGCCGTCGTCCAGTTCTCCGGTCTTTCGGAACTGGGCCAGGGCGGCAAGCTGGTTCTCGATGCCGTCGAGATGGAAACCATCATGCGCCGTTCGGCGGTCGCCACCGACATCGCGCGCATCGGCGCCTTCCTCGGCGGCAAGCGCGTGCTGGTCACCGGCGGGGCCGGCTCTATCGGCCGTGTGCTGGTCAAGCGCGCGCTGGAGCTCGGCGCCGAGGCGGTGCTGGTGGCCGACAATTCCGAGTTCGGCATCTTCCAGCTCGATCAGCTCATCGACGAGAAAGACCGCGACCGGCTGGCCAGCCGCATCGTCGATGTCACCGACCGGCCCCACATGATGCGCCTCGTCAGCGAGTTCAAACCCGCGATCGTCTTCCACGCCGCGGCTCTGAAGCACGTACCGCTGCTGGAAGAGAACTGGGAAGCGGCGATCGAGACCAATGTCTTCGGCACGCTCGCCTGCGCCGAGGTCGCGGCCGAATGCGGGGTGCCGCAGTTCCTGCTGATTTCCAGCGACAAGGCCGTCGACCCGAGTTCGGTGCTCGGTGCTACCAAGCGCGCGGCCGAGCAGATCGTCTCCTCGCTGCATGAAACGCACGCCGCGCCATCGCCTTTCCCTGCCGGCGGGCTGAACGGCCACCATGCCGGCGTCGCAGCTGTGCGTCGTCCCGGCACCAAGTTCATCGCCGTGCGCTTCGGCAACGTCTTCGGCTCTAACGGCTCGGTGGCGACCATCTTCCAGGCGCAAATCGAGGCCGGCGGGCCTGTCACCATCACCGACCGGCGCATGACGCGCTATTTCATGACGGTGGCCGAGGCGGTCGATCTCGTCATCATGTCGGCCGCCGATGCCGAGCGGCGCCAGGGCAGGGACGACTACGCCATCTACATGCTCGACATGGGCAAGCCCGTGCCGATCCTCGAAGTCGCCGAAACCATGATCCGCATGGCCGGCAAAAGCCCGTATACAGACATTCCGATCCGCTTCACCGGCATCAGGCCCGGCGAGAAGCTGCACGAGGCGCTGCATGGCGAAAGCGAGGAGGTCGTCAAGCTCGACATCGCCAAGATCTTCGGCCTCAGGACCGCTGTCGTGGAATGGCCGAGGATCGAGGCCGCGCTGCCGGCGCTGGTGGCCGCGATACGCGACCAGGACAAGGCCGCGGCGCTCGCGATCCTGGCCGGGCTCGACCGGGCAGGGGAAGGCATTGGCGGCGCGCCCGAGCGGGCGGTGCCGAAAGCGGCCGGACAGATCGGTTAGCCTGTGCCCGCCCTCCCGCGATCGGCTATTGAAGCCTGTTCGAATGCCCTGCGGGTTCTGAAGCCGTGACCGGAAAAGATCAGCGCGTGGCCGTTCTCATGGGCACGAGGGATGGCGCCGCCTATATCGGCGAGCAGTTGCAATCCTTGCTCGCGCAATCATGGCCCCATGTCGATCTCTGGGTTTCCGACGACGGCTCGACGGACGCCACGCTCGCGATCCTCGAGGCGTGGCGGCCCCGCTGGAACAAGGGTTCCCTCACCGTGGTGCAGGGCCCGCGAAACGGCTTCGCCGCCAACTTCCGCTCGATGATCATCGAGCCGCGCGTCGATGCCGATTACTACGCCTTTTGCGACCAGGACGATGTCTGGGAGCCGGACCGGCTGGAGAGCGCCATTCGCTGGATGGAGAAAGAGGATATGGCAATGCCGCTCCTGTTCTGCTCGCGCACGGCGACCATTTCCGAGACCGGCGTCCCGGCCGGCCATTCGCCGCTGTTCCGCCGCCCGCCTTCCTTCCGCAACGCCCTGGTGCAGAGCATCGCCGGCGGCAACACCATGCTCTTCAACCGCGCGGCGCGCGACCTTCTGGCGAAGGCCTCGGCAAGAACCGAATTCGTCAGCCATGACTGGTGGGCCTATCTCGTCGTCACCGCCGTCGGCGGAAAGGTCCGCTACGAGCCGCGGCCGCTGGTCAGATACCGGCAGCACGGGGCGAACCTGGTCGGCGCCAACGTCTCCTGGAAGGCAAGGCTTTCGAGGGTCGGGCGTCTGTTCCAGGGCCAGTTCGCCACCTGGACGGACAGCAATCTCAGAGGCCTTGCCGTCAACCGCGACCTCGTCACGCGCGATGCAGCACGTTGCCTTCGCCTGTTCATCAGGGCGCGCAAGGGCGGTGCTCTCAGGCGCTTCAGCCTGCTCGGCAAAAGCGGCGTCTACCGGCAGACCCTGATGGGGACGCTCGGCCTCTACCTTGCCTTCCTTTGGCGGCGGATCTGAGCCGTGACGGCAAAGCGGGCTTTCGACCTGACTATCGCGGCCGTCATGCTGGCGGTTACGTCGCCTGTTGTGCTGATCGCCATGCTGGCGGTCAGGGCGACCTCGCCCGGGCCGGCCATCTTTTCGCAGCCGCGCGTCGGGCGGGGCGGCGCTGTCTTTTCCTGCCACAAGCTGCGCACGATGCATCGCAACACCCCGTCCTTGCCCACGCACGAGGCGCCTGCCGGCTCGGTCACCGCGGTGGGCAAGGTGCTGCGCGCGACCAAGATCGACGAGCTGCCGCAGCTCTGGAACGTGCTCAGGGGCGAGATGAGCCTCGTCGGTCCCCGTCCATGCCTGCCGACGCAAACGGAGCTGATCGGATACCGGCAGCGGCTCGGCGTGCTCTCGGCGCTTCCGGGCATCACCGGGCTCGCGCAGATCAAGGGCATCGACATGTCCGACCCGAAACTCTGCGCCGAGACCGACGCTGCCTATATGAAGGCCGCTTCGATCGGCCTCGACCTCAGAATATTGCTGGGGACATTCTACCGGGCCTGAGCGGCCTTCTTTCGCGCCAGTTCCTCAAGCCGGCCGAGCGTATCGGTTTCCGGCAACCAACCTTCCGAGGCCAACAGCGACGGATCGCAGATCTGGGTCGCGGTCAAGGCTTGCCATGATGCCTGCCTGCCGAGCAGCCTTGCCGCCAGCCGGAGCGGCATCGCGTGCATGGGAAAAAGCCGCGGCGGACGGCCGAAACCACGCCGGAACGCGGCGATGATTTCGGACGTCGCAAGAGGCGCGGCGTTGCCCGCGACATAGGCCGGGTGGAGCGGTCCCGGACGGTTGAGAAGGTGCAGCACGGCGCCCGCCGCCGCGTCGGACGCGATCAGCGAACGCAGGCCCGCCAGCGCACCGGCCGGCAGCGGCAGGGCGGTGTCGGCCAGCCGCATCAGCGACGCCATGTTGCCCCTCATGCCCTCGCCATAGACGGGCGGCAGGCGCAGTGCCGTGGCATCCGGGCGTCCGGCGTAAGCCTCGATCATCCTGATCTCGCCTTCGCGTTTGGAGCGGCCATAGGCGCATTGCGGGGCAGGGGGCATCGCCTCGTTGATCGTGCCGCTGAAGCCGGGACCGGCCACGGCCCGGATCGAGGAAAGATAGATGAAGCGCCCGCCGCCACGTGCGGCCGCCGCTTTGGCCAGCCGCGCGGTCAGCGTCGCATTGGCGGCCCTGTAGTCGGCGTCGCTGGCGTTCCGGTCGCTGTTCAGCGCCGCGCAGTGGGCGACATGGCTCACCTCGCGCATCAGTGCCAGGAAGGCGTCGTCCGGCGCATCGGCGCCGGGCAGCGCAAAAACCTCGCCCGCAGCCTGCAGTCGTTCTGGCCGGCGGGACGCAATGCGTATGTCGAACCCGGCCTGACGCAGCCGGCCGGTCACCTGGCGTCCGATCAGCCCCGTCGCCCCGGTGACCAGGACCTTCATGTTCGCCGGCCGGCGGCCGAAGGAATGGCGGCGCTCTTGCCGGTCGGCGGTACCGTTCGTCCGCAAGCCAGATAGGTTCCCGAAACCAGGAACACCATCAGCGTCGAATCGAGAAGGTCCTGGCCGACCAGGATACCGGTCAGCCCGCCCATGAGATAGGTGACGACGGTGACGATGATCATCGTTGCGCCGAACCGTTCCGCCGGGCCGGCGCTGAGGCGCAGCGCCCTTGCCGCGTTCCGGGCCGCGACGACGAAGATCGCCGCCAAGGCCAACGCCCCTAACAAACCGGCCTGCACCGCCGCGGTCAGAAAGCCGTTATGGTAATGGTTGTAGCCTGCGTCCATGCCGAATTGATCGTGAAAGCCCTGCTTCATCAGCGCCCGGCTGCCTGTAATGCCATGTCCGAAAATCGGAGCCTCGTGAAAAGCCTTCGTGCCGATCTCCCACATCGCCACCCGCAGTCCAAGCGCCGTCGTATGGTCGTTCTTGGTGGTGAGCGCATCCAAGTCGCTGAAAAGGAAGTCAGCGCGATCTTCAATGACCGGAAACGCGATCGCGGCGAGCAGCAGGCAGGCGCCGCCGGCAATCAGCGCGAGGCGCGCGAGTTTCAACCCGCTAAGCCGGCGCCGGTTGATCGAGAGCACGGCGATGCCCGCAAGCAGCAGCGCCAGCCAGATGATGCGGGAACCCGAATAAAGCACCGCCAAACTGCCCGCAAGCGCAGCGAGGGTTAGCAGCTTCCAGCGCTTCTCGATGCCCGACAGCGCGCCAGCGAGGCTCATCGCCGCGGCAAGGCAGGTCACTGTCGCGAACACGATTGCGTTCCCGGCACCGCCTTCGGCCCTGGTGCCGATCCAGTAGTACTGAACGACGGCGAGCAGCAGCGCGCCGAAACATGCCGCGGCGCTCGCCAGCACGACGATGCGGACAAGCACGGTCTTTTCCGTGATGCTCCAGGTCGAATAGGAGATCGGAAAGAAGAGAAAAGTGATCAGCGGCAGGAACAACCGCAGATCCGCGACCAGCATGCCGTTGACGATCGAAGCAAGGACAATGGCCGCGCAATAGGCATAGATCGCCACTGTCATGGCAAGCATCGGCCGGTCGATGTTGAACTGCCGCCGCTTCATGGCGAGCAGAAACACGGACCAGAGCGCGCCGCCGTTGAAAACGAAGCTGACCACCGATCCCAGCACCGGCGGCGAGAAGAAGCAGACGATCGAGAAATAGATGTTGATCTGTGTCGGCGTGAGATGGCGCCGAAGCGATGTAAACGGGTTCAATGCCTTGCTTCGCAATCTTCCAGGTTGTGCGCAGACCCGCCGGGATGCCGAACAATGGCCCTTGGCCGATCCCGTTCTACCGCGCTTCGCCCCGTTCCCGCGCCGGTATACCGGCTGGCTCCGATCTCCGATAGAGCGACCGAAGGATGTCCAGCCAAAAATCGGCGGCGTGGACGAAAGCTCTTGGAAGTCAACCTAGCCGATCGAAGCAAATAGGCTTGTTCGCCCCTTTCAATTGCTCGGCTTGTCTGGGAGATTTTTCCGACTTATCAAGCTCACTTGAAAAATTCATTCCCAAAGCGCTGTGCCCGGCGCGGGTCTTGCATTGTTATGGGCGATGGCGATCTGCTAGAACGCCCGCGACAAGTGTCCAGGGCTTGACGGGCTGTTTTAGCAAACCGCGCCAATCGCCTGCTGCAAGCCCTGGCCGGCACGAAAGAACGCTCAATACTTATGAATATCGCGCTCACCCATCTGCAGCGGCTCGAGGCCGAATCCATCCACGTCTTCCGTGAGGTTGCGGCCTCTTTTGCCAAGCCGGTGATGCTCTATTCGGTCGGCAAGGATTCCTCCGTGCTGATGCATCTGGCGATGAAGGCCTTCTATCCCGCCAAGCCGCCATTTCCCTTCCTGCATGTCGACACGACCTGGAAGTTCCGCGAGATGATCGCTTTTCGCGATCAGATGGCGCAGAAGCTCGGCTTCGACCTGCTTGTTCATGTCAACGAAGACGGCGTGCGCGAGGGCATCAACCCCTTCGATCACGGCTCGAACACCCACACCCACGTCATGAAGACGGTGGCGCTGCGCCAAGCGCTCGACAAATACGGCTTCGACGCGGCTTTCGGCGGCGCCCGCCGCGACGAGGAGAAGTCGCGCGCCAAGGAGCGCATCTTTTCCTTCCGCAATGCCCAGCATGCCTGGGACCCCAAGAGCCAGCGGCCGGAAATGTGGAAGATTTTCAACACCCGGATCGCGCCGGGTGAATCGATCCGCGTCTTTCCCCTGTCCAACTGGACCGAGCTCGACATCTGGCAGTATATTTTGCAGGAGAGCATCCCGATCGTGCCGCTCTATTTCGCCAAGGAGCGGCCGGTCGTCGAACGCGACGGCATGCTCATCATGAAGGACGATGACCGCATGCAACTGCGCCCCGGCGAGAAGATCGAGAACCGTCTCGTGCGCTTCCGCACGCTGGGCTGCTATCCGCTGACGGGCGCCATCGAATCGGATGCCGACACGCTCGAAGCCATCGTCGGCGAGATGCTGACCGCCCGCACCTCCGAGCGCCAGGGCCGCCTCATCGACCGCGACGAGGCAGGTTCCATGGAAAAGAAGAAGCGCGAGGGGTATTTCTGAGCATGCGCCACATCCTGGCCAAGAGCCTCGCCCCGACCGACTCGATCCGCGACTACATGGCCGCGCAGGAGAAGAAATCGCTGCTGCGCTTTCTCACTTGCGGCTCGGTCGACGACGGCAAGTCGACGCTGATCGGCCGGCTGCTTTCCGACACCAAGCAGATTTTCGAGGATCAGCTCGCCGCGTTGGAGAACGACTCTCGCAAGCACGGCACCACCGGCGACGACATCGACTTCGCGCTGCTCGTCGACGGCCTGGAGGCCGAGCGCGAGCAGGGCATCACCATCGACGTCGCCTACCGCTTCTTCGCCACGCCGAAGCGCAAGTTCATCGTCGCCGACACGCCCGGCCATGAGCAATACACGCGCAACATGGCGACGGGCGCCTCGACGGCCGACCTCGCCATCGTGCTCATCGATGCACGCCAGGGCGTGCTGCGCCAGACCCGGCGCCATTCGATCATCGCCTCGCTGCTCGGCATCCGCCACATCGTTCTTGCCGTCAACAAGATCGACCTCGTCGGCTTCGACAAGACCGTGTTCGACCGGATCGTCGCCGACTACGGCGACTTCGCGCAAAGCCTGGGCTTCACCAGTATCGTGCCGATTCCGATGTCGGCCCGCTTCGGCGACAATGTTACCAGCCGCTCGGAGCGCACGCCCTGGTATTCCGGGCCGTCGCTGATCGAGCATCTGGAAACCGTATCAGTCGAAGAGGCGGCGATCGAATTGCCGTTTCGCTTTCCTGTCCAATATGTGAACCGTCCCAACCTCGATTTTCGCGGCTTTGCCGGAACCATTGCATCCGGTTCCGTTTCCAAAGGCGACGAGGTCGTGGTCGCCAAGTCGGGCAGGGCCTCCCGGGTCAAGCGCATCGTCGCGCATGGCGGCGACCTTGAGCAGGCTGTGGCCGGCCAGGCCATCACGCTCGTCCTCGAGGACGAGGTCGAGGTTTCGCGCGGCAACCTGCTGGTATCGCCGGCCGCGCGCCCGCAGGTCGCCGACCAGTTCGCCGCCAACCTGGTCTGGTTCGACGAGCAGGCCCTGCTGCCCGGCCGGTCCTATATCCTGCGCACCGAAACCGATCAGGTGAGCGCGACCGTCACCGATCTGAAATACCGCGTCAACGTCAACGATTTCGCGCATGAGGCGGCGAAGTCCCTCGACCTCAACGAAGTCGGGGTGTGCAACCTGTCGACCCGGGCGCCGATCGCCTTCGATCCCTTCGCCGAGAACCGCACGACCGGCGCCTTCATCCTGATCGACCGCATCAGCAACGCCACCGTCGGCGCCGGCATGATCCTGCATTCGCTGCGCCGCGCCGAAAACATCCATTGGCAATCGCTCGACGTCGGCAAGCGCGGCCGCTCCGACCTGAAGAACCAGCGCCCGGCGGTGTTCTGGTTCACCGGTCTGTCCGGCTCCGGCAAGTCGACCATCGCAAATCTCTTCGAGAGGAAGCTGTTCGCGTCCGGCCGCCACACCTACATTCTCGACGGCGACAATGTCCGCCACGGCCTCAATCGCGATCTCGGCTTCACCGACGCGGATCGCGTCGAAAACATCCGCCGCGTCGCCGAGGTGGCCAAGCTGATGGCCGATGCGGGTCTGATCGTCATCGTCTCGTTCATCTCGCCCTTCAGCGCCGAGCGGCGCATGGCGCGCGAGCTGATGGGCGAGGGCGAATTCGTAGAGGTGTTCGTCGACACACCCTTCGAGGAATGCGCCCGCCGCGACCCGAAGGGTCTTTACGCCCGCGCCTTGAGCGGCGAGATCAAGAACTTCACCGGCGTCGATTCTCCCTACGAGACGCCGGAGAACCCCGAGATCCGCCTCAAGACTCTCGGCAGGACGCCTGAGGAGATGGCGGAGGCCCTGGAACACTGGCTGACAGAGCGCGACGTTGCCGAAGAGCAGTATGACGATGGCGGCGGCATCTGACGACGCGGCAATGCTTGGCGTGTTCGAGCGCCTGGCGCTCGACGCCGGCCGCGCGGTGATGCGCGTCTTCCACGAAGGCTGCGCCGTCGATCGCAAGTCCGACTCCTCGCCGGTGACGGAAGCCGATCGCGAAAGCGAAAAGATCATCCTGGCCGGCCTGCGCACCGCTTATCCGGACATCCCTTGCGTGGCCGAGGAGGAGATTGCGGCGGGTATTGCCGCGCCCGACCTCGACGGCGCCTTCTTCCTCGTCGATCCGCTCGACGGCACCAAGGAATTCGTCAACCGCCGCACCGATTTCACCGTCAACATCGCGCTTGTGCGCCACGGCGTGCCGGAAGTCGGCGTCGTCTTCGCGCCTTGCACAGGACGTTTCTTCTCCGGTCGGCCGGGGACGGCGGAAGCGATCGACGTTGACGGCGACTATCGTATCGCCGGCCGTCGGCCGATCACCGTGCGGGCAGGCGGCACGCCGCTCGCCGTCGTCGCCAGCCGCTCGCACAACACGCCGGAAACGGAAGCCTTCATCCGCGATCTCGGCGCCACCGAAATCGTCTCGATAGGCTCATCGCTGAAATTCTGCCTGCTCGCCGCCGCCGAGGCCGACGTCTATCCGCGCTTCGGCCGCACCATGGAATGGGACACGGCCGCTGGCGACGCTGTGCTGCGCGCCGCCGGTGGCATGACCCGCACGCTGGACGGCCAGCCGCTCCTATACGGCAAACGCAACCAGGCCACCGACACGGATTTCGCCAACCCGTATTTCATTGCGATGGGGAAGGACGCGGCCTAAGCGCTTGAGAAGGCAGCAACCATTGCCTCGTCATCCTAGAGCGGGATGAATTTGGATTGAATCGAAGGGATTCCCAAGGGTCTGCAAATCAGATTCAAGATGCTGGCTGGGAG
>NZ_NSGF01000017.1 GCF_002294995.1 Mesorhizobium sp. WSM3860
TTCCCAGCCAGCATCTTGAATCTGATTTGCAGACCCTTGGGAATCCCTTCGATTCAATCCAAATTCATCCCGCTCTAGTCTTCAACCGGCAGCGCTGCCCCTCATTGCCCTGCCGGGCATTTCTCCCCGTATAGTGACGGGGAGAAAGGGCCGTTTCACCGGTTTGGCCAATCGCCAAGTTCACGCCCGCCCGATCATCACATGCGTCGCATCGGCCGTCGCGACCTGGCTGGTGCAGCGGTAGCCGAGCTTCAGCATGTCCAGTCCGGCGAAAAGCTGCTCGCCGGAGCCGAGCAGGATCGGCGCGATCGCGAGATGCATCTCGTCCATCAGGTTTTCCTTCAGATATTGCCGGATCGTGGCGACGCCGCCGCCGACCCGCACATCCTTGTCCTTGGCGGCCGCCTTGGCCTGTTCGAGCGCCGAATGGATGCCGTCGGTGACGAAGTAAAACGTCGTGCCGCCTTCCATGACGATCGGCGCTCGCTTGTGATGGGTGAGCACGAAGACCGGCACGTGATAGGGCGGATTATCGCCCCACCAGCCTTTCCAGCTCTCGTCCGGCCATTCGCCGCGGATCGGCCCGAACATGTTGCGGCCGAGGATCCAGGCGCCGACATTCTCGAAGCTGCGCGCCGCGAAGCCGTCATCGACGCCGGTGGTGCCACCATCTTTGCCGATCACCATCTCGCGAAAGGTGCGCGTGCCGATCATCCATTTATGCAGTCCTTCGCCGCCGACGCCGAGCGGGTTTTCGAGAGTCTGATCGGGGCCTGCGCCGTAGCCGTCCAGCGACAGGGTGAAAGCGTTGACGCGCAGCTTGGACATGATGCCCTCGTAAACCGATTGTAATTCGCAAGCAGTTATGAAGTAGCTTAACCGATTGCAAAATGCAAGCGGCATTTTCCGGCGAGCAATCAACTCGTCGGGGGGCGCCCAGTGACGCAGCGAGAATTTAAAATGGCGCCTGGGCCTAGCCCCTCAGCATCTCCGCTACGGTCGGCGCGAAATAGGTGAGGACACCGTCGCAGCCGGCTCGCTTGAGCGCGAGAAGCGATTCCAGCATCGCCTTTTCGCCGTCGATCCAGCCATTGGCGCTGGCCGCCTTGATCATCGAATATTCGCCCGACACCTGGTAGGCGAAGGTCGGCATCTGGAACTCGTCCTTCAGCCGGCGGATGATGTCGAGATAGGGCAACCCCGGCTTCACCATCAGCATGTCGGCGCCTTCGGCCAGATCCTGCTCGGCCTCGCGCACGGCTTCGTCGGAATTGGCGTGGTCGATGTAATAGGTCTTCTTGTCGCCCTTGAGCAGGCCGGCGGTGCCCACCGCCTCGCGATAGGGGCCGTAGAAGGCGGAGGCGAACTTCGTCGCGTAGGACATGATCGCCACCTCCTGGAAGCCATTGGCGTCCAGCGCGTCGCGGATCGCACCGATGCGTCCATCCATCATGTCGGACGGCGCGATGATGTCCGCGCCGGCGGCTGCCTGGATGACGGCGGCGGCCGTGACCTGCTCGACGGTTTCGTCATTGACGATGATGCCGTCGCGCAGGATGCCGTCATGGCCATGGCTGGTGAACGGATCGAGCGCCGCGTCGGTAATGATGCCGATTTCCGGCACCGCGTCCTTGATGGCGCGAGTGGCCCGATTGATGACATTGTCGGGATCGAGGATATGCGAGCCCGTCTGGTCGCGCAGCGAAAGCTCGATATTGGGGAAAGTCGCGATCGCCGGGATGCCGAGCTTGGCGGCGCGCTCCGCTTCCTTCACCGCGAGGTCGACCGACAGACGGTAGACGTCCGGCATGGCGGCGATCGCCTCGCGCACATTTTCCCCGTCGACGACGAAGATCGGCCAGATCAGATCGTTCACCGAGAGCTGGTTTTCCTGCACCAACCGGCGCGACCAGTCGGCCTTGCGCATGCGCCGCAGCCTGCGGCTGCCTGTGATCTCGTCGACGCTGCGGGCGCCGGCAGGCTTTGCGGGGGTGAACTTGTTCATCGCCAAAACTCTCTTGTCGTCCCGGCTTTTACCATGCGCACCTGCCGCTCACCAATGCGACACGATTGTGCCAGTTCCTTGCTATGTCGGCGCTGCCCCTCACCCTTGTCCTTTCCCCGTGAAGAACGGGGAGGGGATCGCCGGCGCTGGAGCACTTCCCTTCTCCCCGTCTTTCACGGGGAGAAGGTGCCGGCAGGCCGATGAGGGGCCGCGCCGGCGTTTACGGCTGTCCATTTCCCGACAAAATCTGTGCCGCGCCCTTCACAGCCACGCGAAAAGCCTCGTCGAAGCTGACGCCGCGCACCTGCCACTGATAGGTCTTGCCGTGTTCGGCCAGCCGCCAGTCGGCGATCCAGCCCAGTTCCTTGTCGCTCCACAAGATGCTGCCGGCGAGCGCCCGGTCGGCACCCGCCTGCCGGGCGAGCCGGTCGAGCTTTGCCATATCGGCAGTGCGCAGCGCCTTGTCGTCGAGGCCGGCGAGCTGGTCAGCACTTGGAAAGCTGACATGCATCGAGAGCGGCGCCGTGGCGTTGGCAAAGGACAAGCGCATTGACTCGCCGCGATCCTCGTCGGCCGTCAGCACGAAATGCCGCGCCCCTTGCTCGGCCGCTATGAAGACGGCGATCAGCGGCCGCTCGCCGCGCCACGGCTTGCTGCCGAGCTGCGCCAGGAGCTTGTCGACTACGGTGGGCTTGTAGAGGCAGGTGAGATCGTGTGGCCGGTCATGTGTGCCTTGCTCGTCATGGATCGGGACGCCTTCCAGCCGGTCACGGTAGCGGAAGAATTGGACGAAGTCGGCTGCCTTGTTGCGCAGCGCCAGCATCTCCGGCTTCTGCGTCAGCCGCTGATCGCCTGAAACCTTGACCAGCACCTTGTCCAGGCAATCCTTGAAGCCGATCTCGCGGTTCGGCTCGCCGGTGCCGGTCACGATCGTCTGCGCCAGGTAGAGTTCGGAGGCTACCTCGGCGGCGGCCGGCGCAACTCCCAGAAAAAGGAGACCTGCCAATCCAGCAACGAGACGAGAAAACCCAGCCATGGCGATTAGCTCGAAATCTGTCGCGCCGCGTGGGCGCAACACTTTGCCGGTTACCTAACACCGGAAGCGGCTGGCCGCCAGCGCGGCGATGCTGCCATTGACGCATCCCTATGCCGCCTTTAGCACTTCAATCCCCCTTGGAAGGGCGGAGAGGAGGATTCTCTGGCGATGGATTTTGACGGAGGCGACGAGATTCGCTTCGAGCGTTTAGGCAAGGCGGGCGTCGTCACACTGACGCGGCCGCAGGCACTCAATGCCGTCACCCATCGCATGGTCAAGGCGCTCGGCAGGGCGCTTGACGCCTGGGAGGGCGATGCCGGCGTCGCCGTCGTCGTCGTCAAGGCTGAGGGCAGGGCATTTTCCGCCGGCGGCGATATTCTGCACATTTACGAGGCGGGCCGCGCCGGCAAGCCGCCTGTCGACTTCTTCGCCGACGAGTACCGGCTCAATGCCCGCATCGCCCGCTTCAGCAAACCCTATGTTGCGCTGATCGACGGCATAGTCATGGGTGGCGGCGTCGGTATTTCCTTCCACGGCTCACATCGCGTGCTGACCGAGAACGCGCAATTCGCCATGCCGGAAGTCGGCATCGGCTTCTTCCCCGATGTCGGCGCCAGCCATTTGCTGCCCGATCTCGGCGGCAGCTTCGGCATGTATCTGGGGCTGACGGGAAACCGCATCCGCTATGGAGATGCACTGTGGTCGGGCCTCGCCACCCACGCGATCAAGGCCGAGGACCAGGCAGGGCTGCTTGACGAACTGGCGACAAGCGGCGACGCGAACGCGGAGTTGCGCGATTTCTTCATACCCGCAAAACGCGAGACCGAGCCGCAGGATCTGGAATCGATCGTCCGCCATTTTTCGCAGCCCTCGCTCGCCGATCTCGTTGCCAGCCTGGAACGGGCATCCGCCACCGACGCTTTCGCCGCCAAGACGCTGGCGACGATCAGGACCCGTTCGCCGACCAGCCTCAACGTCGCCTGGCGCGAGATCAGCGCCGGGTCGACGCTGTCGATGGACGAGTGCATGAAGATGGAGTTCCGCATCCTCAACCGCATGCTGGCCGGCCACGACTTTTATGAAGGCATCCGCGCTGCCATCATCGACAAGGGTTCGAAGCCGGCATGGTGGCCCGCCAGCCTCGATGCGGTGAGCGCGGCCGATGTCGACGCGTATTTCGCGCCGCTCGGGGCCGGGGAGCTCGAGCTGTGAGCGAGGTCACCTCCAGGCGTGTGGTGCTGCAGCCCTCGACCACCGAGATCATCTTCGCCTGGTTCCAACGGGTCATTGCCGGCTACTGCCTGCTGTTCGGCGTCCTCTACTGGGTCCGGCTGATCGGCATCTATCCGGGCGAGCTCTGGCGCTTCGATTTGATGCCGGTGCACTGGCAGGTGGCCGCAGCCACGCTTGCCGTTTTCTTTCCTTTCGCCGCCGCGGGCCTTTGGATGCTTGCCTCCTGGGGGCCGGTGATCTGGTTCATCTGTGCGGCCACCGAGACCGTCATGTATGCCGGCTTTCCCAATCTCTTCGGCCACCGGCTGCTGATCGTCGTCTCGCATGCCTGCGTGGCGCTGCTCTACATCGTCTTCCGCGTGGTCATCTGGCTGCAGAAGCGCCAGCTCAGGCAATAGCTTGCCGGGCGGCGTCAGGAACCTAGATACGGGGTCGGCGACCGCCGCAAAACCGTTGGCTAAATCTTTAGGTTAATTGTTCTTGCTCGCATGACCGTTCGTTAAGCCTCTTTCGAAACCTCTTACCGGTAAGCTCTTGTTAGCCCTGGCGTTTAAGTCGAATTTTATGAGTATTCGATAGTGTCGCGATCAAGGTGAAGAACAAAAAATCACCGGGCGACAAACGAGAGGCAAAGACAATGATCAATTCGCGTCCGGCGGCGAAGACCGCCAACGTTTCCGACGATCGCCGCGAGGCGATCCGTTCGCTGTACATGGAATCGCTGCAGCTGGTGGAGCGTCTGCATCGCCGTCTGCTTGACGTGATCAAGGACGAGTTCGACCGCAACGGCCGCTCCGACATCAACGCCATCCAGGCGCTGCTGCTGTTCAACATCGGCAATTCGGAACTGACCGCCGGCGAGCTGCGCTCGCGCGGTTATTATCTCGGCTCGAACGTCTCTTATAATCTGAAGAAGCTGGTCGACCTTGGCTTCATCAACCACCAGCGCTCGCGCATCGACCGCCGCTCGGTCCGCGTCTCGCTGACGCCGAAGGGCAACGAGGTGGCCGAGGTCGTCGCCGGCCTATACGAGCGTCATGTCGGCTCGATCGAGGCGGTCGGCGGCATCAACACCGACGAGTTCAAGCAGATGAACCGCGCGCTCCAGCGTCTGGATCGCTTCTGGAACGACACGATCGCTTACCGGATGTAAGCGCATTCGAAATTTGAGACAACGAGGCCGCGCCGAAGGAGCGCGGCGCGGGGGAAATGAGCAATGGGGCCGGTGCTGGAAGGTGCCGGTTCTTTTCCTTTGCGAAAGCGGGGCGGCAGCAGGGCGCTTGACCGCCGAGCAGAGCGCGTGGAAGCTCTGGGGGCGCACTCCCGCCGGAAGCCCGACGGACTATCAGATCACCGGCACTGACGACAACGTGATGCTGGATGGGTCGGGACCTCGGGCTACGACTACACGCTGGAGCAGTTCAAAGCCCTCTGCCCGAACCGGGTGAAATAGGCGCAAACCGAGGGTCACGGCGGGCATCTGGTGAACCCGCCGCTGCCGGCGATGCCAAAAAGCCTCGGTCCCATTTTTGATCATCTCGCCGGGGGCAAATCGCGGGCCAAGGTCACGTTGCCGCCATAATCGCAGTGAAAGCGAGAATGCGGGTGATGCTGCGGCCGTGGCCCTGCGCTCATTGGACCCGGCGCTGCGGCCGCGCGTTTCTGGCGGCCGAGCGTGCGGGACATGGTTGGCTAATTGTTAAGATTGCCGACCCTAGAGTGCGGGCGACCCGCCAGCAGAGCGAACTGAGCGAGATTAGATACAGCTAAAATGTCTGGAACGTCCATGAGAACCAGCCGCCGTTTCTTCCTGACCGGAGCCTCCGCGCTCGCCGCCGCCGTCGTCGCCGGCCATGCCAGCGCGCAGGATGTGATCGGCGACATCCTGAAATCCTCGACCCGCGGCAATTGGGACGACCAGTTCGACGCCCGTGCCAGCGAGACCGGCAAGGTTGCCTCGACGCTGCCGATCTTCAGCCTGCAGACCGTAGCCTTCACCGAGCAGGCGGTGGCCCAGTACCAGGGCATTGTCAGCCAGGGCGGCTGGGAGCAGGTTCCGGCGACCAAGAAATTGCAGCTCGGCGTCGACGATCCGGATGTCGTGCCGCTGCGCAAGCGGCTGATGGCCTCTGGCGACCTGTCGCAGAGCGCCGGCATTTCGACGGCGTTCGATTCCTATGTCGACTCGGCGGTCAAGCGCTTCCAGCTCCGTCACGGCCTGCCGGCCGACGGCTCCATGGGCAAATACACCTATACGGCGATGAACGTGCCGGCGCCGATCCGCCTCGGCCAACTGCAGACCAATCTGCAGCGGCTGCGCGAGAAGGCGGGCACGCTCGGCGACCGCTATGTGCTGGTCGATATTCCGGCGGCGCAGGTGGAAGCCGTCGAGCATGACCGCGTCGTGCTGCGCCACACCGCGATCGTCGGCAAGATCGACCGCCAGACGCCGATCGTGAATTCCAAGATCAACGAGATCATCGTCAATCCTTACTGGAACGCGCCGGTCTCGATCGTACGCAAGGATATCATTCCGCTGATGCGGAAGGACCCGAACTACCTCAAGGACAGCCACATCCGGCTGTTCGCGCCTGACGGCAGCGAGGTCGATCCGATGACCGTCGACTGGTCGACGGACGATGCCGCGAAGTACCGCTTTCGCCAGGATCCCGGCGCCGGCAACGCCATGGCCTCGGTCAAGATCAACTTCCCGAGCCCGGACGGCGTCTACATGCACGACACGCCGCAGCAGAGCCTGTTCGGCAAGCTGATGCGCTTCGATTCCTCCGGCTGCGTGCGCGTCCAGAATGTGCGCGACCTCGTCACCTGGATCCTGCGCGACACGCCAGGCTGGGACCGCCAGCATTTCGAGGCGACGATCAAGACTGGCGAGAATACGCCGGTTCAGGTCGTCAACCCGGTGCCGGTCCACTTCCTCTATCTGTCGGCATGGTCGACCGGACCCGGCGTCGTGCAGTTCCGCGACGACATTTACGGCCTCGACGGCAACAGCGAGCTGCAGATTACTTCTGCGCTGTAAGCGATTGACATAAATCGCGAAAAAGCCGCTCTTGGAGCGGCTTTTTTGTTTGCCTGTCGCCCAAAAGTGCGCAGCGGCTTTGGCAGAACCGCATGCGTCGAATTGAGACTTAAAAGCGCGAACAGCCGGAATCGCATCATGGACGTCGCCGTGTTCATTCTCGTCGTGCTCGCTTTCGTGGCGCTTTCCGGCGCTCTCGTACGGCTGGTGCGGGTGCCGCTCCCCGTGCTGCAGATTGCGATCGGCGCCGCGCTTGCCTGGCCGGCCAAGGGACTGCATGTCGAGATCGATCCGGAACTCTTCCTGCTGGTGTTCATTCCGCCGCTTCTGTTCGGCGATGCCTTCGCGGCGCCGAAACGGGAGCTGATCGAGCTGCGCGGGCCGATCCTCGATCTCGCCATCGGACTGGTCTTCTTCACCATCGTCGGCTTCGGCTATGCCCTGCACTGGCTGGTGCCAAGCATCCCGCTGGCGGTCGCCTTCGCCTTAGCCGCCGTGCTGTCACCGACCGATGCCGTTGCCGTGTCCTCGATCGTCGACCGCAATGTCGTTCCGGCACGGCTGATGCACATATTGGAAGGCGAATCCCTGCTCAATGATGCCTCCGGCCTGGTCATGTTCCGCTTTGCTGTCGCGGCGGCGCTGACGGGCAGCTTTTCTTTCGCCGACGCCTCGTTGAGCTTTCTTTACGCCGTGGCGGCCGGCATCCTCGCGGGCATTGCGGCGTTGTTCGTCGCCGCCAAGGCGCTGCAGGTGCTTGGCCGCATCGGCGGCACGCCGGCGGGGGCGCAGGTGCTGGTGATGGTTCTGCTGCCCTTCGTCGCCTATCTCAGCGCCGAGCATGTCGGCGCTTCCGGCATCCTGGCCGCGGTCACAGCCGGTCTGCTTACGGGCACCTCCGGCATTTTCCGCTTTCTGTCGGTCTCGGCGCGGATCCAGGCGATGTCGCTATGGTCGACGCTGACCTTCGTCTTCAACGGCGCTCTCTTCATCCTGCTCGGCCTGCAGCTTCCTGACGTCATCCGCAGGGTCCCGCCGGAACTCACCAGCCGGTACTGGCTGTTCGAGCCGGCGCTGACCGTGCTCATTTTGACGCTCTGCGTGATCGGCCTGCGCTTCCTCTGGATCTGGGTCGGCGACATGGCGTCGATGATCGCCGCGCGGCTCGGCAAGCGCAAGGCGGAGCTCTTCGGTTTCCGCGTCAGGCTGGCCGGATCGGTGGCCGGCGTGCGCGGCGCGATCACGCTTGCCGGCATCCTGTCGCTGCCGCTCGCACTGCAGGATGGCTCGCCCTTTCCAGCGCGAGACGTGGTGATCTTCCTCGCCGCCGGCGTCATCATCTGCTCGCTGGTCATCGCCAGCCTTGCCTTGCCGAGGATCGCCCGCGGGCTGGTCGAGCCGGGCGAGGATCCGGGTGCGGCCGAGGAGCGGCGCGCGCGTGTCGGCGCCGCCAACGCCGCCATCGCCAAGATCGAGAGCCTCGCCAGCGAGGGCGGCGAAGGCGAGGCGGCCGAGGCCCGGCTCGCGGTCGCCGACAGCATCGTTGCCGGCTATCGGCGCCGCATCGCGGCTTCCGACGAGGCCGAAGAGGCGCACGCCGAGGCGCGCGAATCTGGGCGGCTGGAGCTTGAACTCAGGCACGCCGGCGTCGAGGCGGAGCGCGCCGCCGTGCGCGCCATGTTCCGCAGCCGCCAAATCAACGACCACACGATGCGGGCGCTGCTTTCCGAGATCACTTTGACCGAAGCGCTGCTCAAAAGCCGGCGCGACAGGAAATAGCGTTCAGCCGACTTGCTTGGCGCAATCCGGCCAGCAAATTTCGCGCCGCAAACGTGGCGGGCTCCAATCAACTGTGTTAATGGCGCGGCGACCTCGCAGACCTCCGGCCCCAAGGGAAAGCAAGCCATGTCAAATGCCGCGGCAGCCTCCAACAAATTCGAATCCTTCTTCGAGACCACGCTTGCCGACGCCGATCCGGAAATTTTCGGCGCCATCCGCAACGAGCTTGGCCGCCAGCGCCATGAGATCGAACTGATTGCCTCGGAAAACATCGTGTCCCGCGCCGTGCTCGAGGCGCAGGGGTCGATCATGACCAACAAATATGCCGAGGGTTATCCGGGCAAGCGCTACTACGGCGGCTGCCAGTTCGTCGACGTGGCCGAGGAACTGGCCATCGAGCGCGCCAAGAAGCTTTTCGGCTGCAACTTCGCCAATGTCCAGCCGAACTCCGGCAGCCAGATGAACCAGGCCGTCTTCCTGGCGCTTCTGCAGCCCGGCGACACGTTCATGGGCCTCGATTTGAATTCCGGCGGCCATCTCACGCATGGCTCGCCGGTCAACATGAGCGGCAAATGGTTCAAGGTCGTCTCCTACGGCGTGCGCAAGGACGACCATCTGCTCGACATGGACGCGATCGAGAAGACGGCGCGCGAGACGAAGCCGAAGCTGATCCTGGCCGGCGGCACCGCCTATTCGCGCATCTGGGACTGGAAGCGTTTCCGCGAGATTGCCGATTCGATCGGCGCCTATCTCATGGTCGACATGGCCCATATCGCCGGTCTGGTCGCCGGCGGCGTGCACCCGTCGCCGCTGCCTTATGCTCATGTCGTGACCACCACCACGCACAAGTCGCTGCGCGGGCCGCGCGGCGGCATGATCCTCTGCAACGACGAGGAGATCGCCAAGAAGATGAACTCGGCGGTCTTCCCCGGCCTCCAGGGCGGCCCGCTGATGCACGTCGTCGCCGCCAAGGCGGTGGCGCTCGGCGAGGCGCTGAAGCCGAGCTTCAAGACCTATGCCGAGAGCATCCTCGCCAACGCCAAAGCGCTGGCTTCCAGCCTGCAGGAAACCGGTCTCGACATCGTGTCGGGCGGCACCGACAACCATCTGATGCTGGTCGACCTGCGCCCGAAGAACGCCACCGGCAAGCGCGCCGAGGCGGCCCTCGGCCGGGCCAACATCACCTGCAACAAGAACGGCATCCCCTTCGACCCCGAAAAGCCGTTCGTCACCTCCGGCGTTCGTCTCGGCACGCCGGCCGGCACCACGCGCGGCTTCGGCCAGGCCGAATTCCGCGAGATCGGCAAGCTGATCGCCGAGGTGCTGGACGGGCTGAAGGCGGCGAATTCCGACGAGGGCAATGCAGCCGTCGAGGCCGCGGTCAAGGCCAAGGTCACGGCGCTGACGGATCGCTTCCCGCTCTATCCTTATCTCGGTTGACCGGAAGCCGCGCGTCATCTTTTATCCGCCGGCAGCGCGCCGTCCTGGTTGAACGGCGCCCCGAACTGGAGACTTGATGATGCGCATTTTCCATCTTGCCGCCGTGGCCCTGTTCGGCTCGCTGGCCGGTTTCGCCGTGTCCGGCGCGGTCGCGCAGGAGCAGGCACAGCCGGATTCGAGTTTGCCGGCCACAAACACCTTCGGCAGGTGGACCACGATCATCGACACGCTCGACACCGGGCAGGATGCGCACAAGACCTGCGCGGCCTCCGCGGCTTTCGTCGACGGCATCGGCAATGCGGGCACGCTCACCCTGTCGATCTCGACCGGCGACGCGTTGCCGCCCGATGCCTATCCCGCCATCATGATCACTATCGACAACAAGGACCTGCCGACCGGCAAGGACATCGCGGCGACCTTCGGCGACCCCGGCATCAAGGTTTCCGCGAAAGTCTATTCGAATGCCGTCGGCGGTCGTCCCAGCTGGACGGTCGACAACCAGGCGAAGACAAGTCTCGCTCTGCTGCGCGCCATGCGCAAAGTCACCTCGCTGGATGTTGTTTTTGGCAAGCAGACCGTCGCCAGCATTCCGATGGACGGCTTCACCAAGGCCTACCGCAACCTCGGCGCGTCCTGCGGATTCCCAACCAAGGACGTCGCGCCCTGAACCGACCGGGCACGCCGGGGCAGGGCGCTGGCAATCTTTCTCGCGCCTCGCTATCTCTGAGGCATGAAAGGCTCTAAGCCTTTCCGCTCACCAGAGCGAGATGACGCTTCCTTGAATCGCGATCTCGCTCTAAGATTTTGTTTTTGAAGCATGATCTCCGAAAGTCTGCAACTTTTCGGGATGATGTTTTGAATCGCGAACCCAAGGCTCTCCATGCGCTGCCCCTATTGCCAGTCCGAAGATACGCAGGTGAAGGATTCGCGTCCCGCCGAGGATGGCGCGGCGATCCGCAGGCGCCGCGTCTGTCCGGATTGCGGCGGCCGCTTCACCACTTTCGAGCGCGTGCAGCTGCGCGATCTCGTCGTCATCAAGAAGTCCGGCCGCAAGGTGCCGTTCGACCGCGACAAGCTGCTGCGCTCGGTCGAGATCGCGGTCCGCAAGCGCAATGTCGATCCCGAGCGGATCGATCGCGCCGTGACCGGCATCGTGCGCCAGCTCGAAAGCTCCGGCGAGACGGAAGTCGCCTCCGGCGAGGTCGGTCGGCTCGTCATGGAGGCGCTGAAATCGCTCGACGACGTCGCCTATGTCCGCTTCGCTTCGGTCTATCGCAATTTCCGTGAAGCCAAGGATTTCCACGAATTGCTGGGCGAACTGAAGGGCGACGAAGAAAAGACCGAAGAGGACGCCGGCTGATCATGGCGAAAGCTCAATTGGGCGAGGCCGAGCAAGCAGCCCTTGATCGCCGCTTCATGGCGGCGGCCATCAGGCTGTCGCGCCGCAATGCCGGCCGCACCGCGACCAACCCTTCCGTCGGCACCATCATCGTGCGCGATGTCGGCGCCGGCCCGATGATCGTCGGCACCGGTGTCACTGCTGTCGGCGGCCGGCCGCACGCCGAGACCGAGGCGCTGGCCGAAGCCGGCGAACTGGCCCGCGGCGCCACCGCCTATGTGACACTTGAGCCCTGCGCTCATCACGGCCGCACGCCGCCTTGCGCCACGGCGCTGGTCAATGCCGGCGTTGCGCGCGTCGTCGGCGCGGCGAGCGATCCCGATCCGCGCGTTTCCGGCAAGGGCTACGCCATCCTGCGCGCCGCCGGCATTGAGGTCGTGGAGAAGGTGCTTGCCACCGAGGCCGCCGAGCAGATGGCCGGCTATTTGATTCGATCTTTGAAGAAACGTCCCGAAGTGACGCTGAAGCTTGCGCTTTCGAGTGACGGCAGGATCGGCCGCAAAGGCGCCGGCCAGATCACCATCACGGGCGAGATCGCCAGGCGCGAAGTCTATCTTATGCGCGCGGAGGCCGACGCTATCCTGGTCGGCATCGGCACGGCGTTGGAGGACGACCCGGCGCTGACCGTACGCCTCCCGGGGTTGGAGAACCGCTCCCCGGCTCGCATCATCCTCGATCGCCAGATCCGGCTGCCGGAGTCGTCGAAGCTTGTTTCCGGGGTCGATCGTGTGCCGCTCTATGTCGCCGCATGCGCCGAGGCCGACCCGCAGCGGCGGGCTGCGCTCGAACGCGCAGGCGTGCACTTCATCGGCACCGAAACCTACGAGAGCGAAGTAGCCCTGCCGGAACTGCTCGAGGATATTGCAGCGCTCGGCATGGCGAGCGTGCTGGTCGAAGGCGGCGCCAAGGTGGCCGAGGCCTTCCTGGCGGAAGACCTCGTTGACCGCATCGTCCTATTCCAGGGACCGGAGGCGATCGGCGAGGACGGTATCGCCTCGCCGATCGACGCTGCCCATATCCCGCCGGGTTTCCGCAAATTGCGTGAGATGCGCTTCGGCGAGGACAGCTATGCCGAGTGGGTAAGACCATGATCCCAAAAAGTGGGAACCGGTTTTTGGATAAGATCATGGTTCAACTGGAAGACTCGCTCTGATGTTTACAGGAATTGTTACGGACGTCGGCACTGTCGCTTCGGTGAAGCCGCTCAGCGAAGGCGTCAGTCTCCGCATCGACACGGCCTACGACCCCGAAACGATCGCGATCGGCGCTTCGATTTCCTGCGGCGGCGTCTGCCTGACCGTGACGGCGCTGCCCGAGAACGGCTCGAACGCGCGCTGGTTCGAGGTCGAGGCCTGGGAGGAGGCGCTCAGGCTGACCACTGCATCCGGCTGGAAATCCGGCACCAGGATTAATCTCGAACGCGCGCTGAAGATCGGCGACGAGCTCGGCGGCCATATCGTCTCCGGCCATGTCGACGGCGCGGCGGAAATCGTCGAGCGCAGGGAAGAGGGCGACGCTGTGCGGTTCACGCTGGAAGCGCCGCGCCACCTGGCGAAGTTCATCGCGCCGAAAGGCTCCGTCGCGCTCGACGGCACGTCGCTGACCGTCAACAAGGTGGCAGCTACGCGCTTCGATGTGCTGCTGATCCAGCATTCGCTGAGCGTCACCACCTGGGGCGAGCGCAAGGCTGGCGATCGCGTCAACATCGAGATCGATACCATGGCCCGTTATGCCGCGCGTCTGGCGGAGGCGGCAAAAGAGGGGCTATGAGCGCAGCCGAGGGGTTCCGGCGAGGCGGCGCGGATCGCTGAAAGGCGCCAGGTCGCGCCGGCGCCTCAGCTTCCCTTCTGCTCACGCCCCTCGTAAGCTTTCTCTTGGTCGGAGGGAAATCCATGACCAACCCGTCGCAGCAAGCCATGAGGCTGGGTTTCGGATTTTCGCTCTATCGCCTGATGCGGCTTCTGTCGTCTGAAGGGGTGTTTGAGCGGGTGATCGGCACTCGAGCATCGATCTCGATCCTCGAGGCTTCGCCTGCTAGCTGAAGAAGCCCGGAAGATCGTGCTGCTTGGGATCCGGATCTGTCGTCGGGAGATGCTGGACCTGTGTCGGGCGGCAATCTTGTGCTTGCGATCAAACCGGCTTCGGCCTAAGTCACCGGCAACCCCCCGGAGACTTTTATGGCAGGCATATCCCAACACGGCAAAGCGTTCATTCGTCCGCAGGCGAAGGCGCATCTGCTCATCGTCGAGGCGCGTTTCCACGACGACCTCGCCGACGCGCTGCTCGAAGGCGCGACCAGCGCGCTGGACGAGGCCGGCGCCACTTATGACGTCGTGACTGTTCCTGGCTCGCTCGAAATACCGGCCGTCATCACCTTCGCGCTGGACGGTGCCGGCGAGGGCGGCGTACATTATGACGGCTTCGTCGCGCTCGGCACCATCATCCGTGGCGACACCTATCATTTCGATATCGTCGCCAATGAATCGAGCCGTGCGCTGATGGACCTCTCCGTGCAGGAAGCGGTCTGCATCGGCAACGGCATCCTGACCACCGAGAACGACGCCCAGGCCTGGATGCGGGCCAAGCGCACCGAAGGCGACAAGGGCGGTTTTGCCGCCCGCGCGGCGCTGACCATGATCGCGCTCAAAGAGAAATTCGGAGCCCAATCGTGAGCGATCCTGCCGAGACCGGTGCGGTGCGCCACGCCAACAAGCGCGGTGCCGCCCGTCTTGCCGCCGTCCAGGCGCTCTATCAGATGGACGTGGCCGGCAGCGGTGTTTTCGAGATCACCGCCGAATACGAGGCCTTCCGCCTCGGCAAGGAAGTCGACGGCGCGCTCTATCGCGAAGCCGACGCGCAATGGTTCCGCGCCATCCTGACCGGTGTCGTCGAGAACCAGAAGACCATCGATCCGATCATCCGCCAGGCGCTGACCGACGACTGGCCGCTGTCGCGGCTGGACTCGACGCTGCGCGCCATCCTGCGCGCCGGCGTCTATGAGCTGATGAAGCGCGAGGACGTGCCGGTGGCCGTGATCGTGTCGGAATATGTCGACATCGCCAAGGCCTTCTACGAGGAGGACGAGCCGAAGCTGGTCAACGCCCTGCTCGACCGTGTCTCGCGCCGGGTGCGTGGCGAGGGCCGCGGCAAGGATGCATCGTGACCGCCACGGCAGTCGTCGCTGACGCCGGCAGGGAGGCCCGACGCACGGCAGTGCTTCTCGCGGCCGCGCAGGCGATCGTCGGCTCCGCCGCGCCGATCGCCATTTCGCTCGGCGCGCTTGCCGGCCAGTACCTGCTCGGCCCCGACAAATCGCTTGCGACGGCGCCGGTCACCGGCTTCAACCTCGGCGTTGCGCTCGGCGCCCTGCCGGCGGCCGGCATCATCCGCCGGCTCGGCCATCGCGGCGGCTTCATGACCGGCACCATCGTCACCGCCCTCGGCGGCCTGATCGCGACGCTCGCGCTCTTTCAGGCGAGCTTCTGGCTGTTCGCCTTTGGCCTGGGCGTGATCGGTGTCGGCGGCGCCTTCGTGCAGCAGTTCCGCTTCGCCGCCGCCGACAACGCGCCGCCGCAATTCAAGGCGCGCGCCATTTCCTTCGTGCTGGCTGGCGGCATCGTCACCGCCATCCTCGGCCCTCAGATCGTCATCTACACCCGCGAGCTTCTGGCGCCGGTGATGTTTGCCGGATCCTTCGCCTCGATCCTGGTGCTGGCCGCCATAGGTGCGATTATCCTTTCGTTCCTGCATACGTCCAGGCGGACGAGCAGCGCCACCGAAGCCGCCGCAAGCGACGCACGTCCGCTGGCCGAGATCGCAACCCAACCGCGTTTCGTCGCGGCGCTGTTTTGTGCCGTCGGCAGCTATGCGCTGATGAGCTTCGTCATGACCGGCGCGCCGCTCGCCATGGTCGGCTGCGGTCTTTCAACCGACGATGCGACGCTTGGCATCTCCTGGCACGTTATGGCGATGTTCGGGCCGAGCTTCTTCACCGGTTCGCTGATCCATCGCTTCGGCGCCGAGCGCATCGTCGCCATCGGCCTGGTGCTGCTCGTCGGCTGCGCAGTGGTGGCGCTCTCAGGCCTTGCGCTATGGCAGTTCTGGACGGCGCTGATCCTGCTCGGCCTCGGTTGGAATTTCGGTTTCATCGGCGCGACCGCCATGGTCGCGGCGAGCTACCATCCGTCCGAAAAAGGCAAGGTGCAGGGCTTCCACGATTTCGTCCTGTTCGGCTCCGTCGCCTTCGCTTCGCTGATGTCGGGCGCGGTCTACAATGCCTGGGGCTGGACCATGCTGAACTGGATCGTGTTCCCGGTCGTTGTGCTCTGTTTCCTGGCGCTCGGCACCTTGAAGCTGCCGGGCTTGCGCCGCGCCAACTGACATTACCGCTGTTTGCATCGAGCGCTGCGCAGCGCGCCGGATGGCACCGGCAGCGAATCTAGCGGCATCGATCGCCGTGCCGCCGCGCAGTCGATCTGAATGCACGGCGGCCGCTGCCGGTGAGCCGCGGCAATCGTCTTTCTGGCGAAAGCCGGGCAAAAACCGAACAATATCTTGACGTTCCGAGCCCTGTTTCGCATACACCCTAGCCAAGGGGTGGATTCCGCGTGCGGCGTTCATCTCCGTCCCAACGGCCCAGGGAGGGGTTCTTCTGGGCCATCAATCGAGGAAAATCCGGCAATGACCATCATTACCGCCGTCATCGCCTGCGGCTTGTTGTCAGTCCTGTACGCCATCTGGGCGACACGATCGGTGCTTGCGGCCGATCAGGGCAACCAGCGCATGCAGGAAATCTCCGCCGCCATTCGCGAAGGCGCCCAGGCCTATCTGGCGCGCCAGTACACGACCATCGCCGTCGTCGGCATCGTCGTGCTTCTTCTCGCCTGGTGGCTGCTCTCCATCACTTCCGCGATCGGCTTCCTGATCGGCGCGGTGCTTTCGGGCGCTGCCGGCTTCATCGGCATGCATGTCTCGGTGCGCGCCAATGTCCGCACCGCGCAGGCCGCTTCCAACAGCCTCGCCGCCGGCCTCGACATCGCCTTCAAGTCCGGCGCCATCACCGGCCTGCTGGTGGCGGGCCTGGCGCTGCTCGGCGTCTCGATCTACTACCTCATCCTGACCGGCCCGATGGGCCTGCAGCCCAACGACCGCGTCGTTATCGACGCGCTGGTCTCGCTCGGCTTCGGCGCCTCGCTGATCTCGATCTTCGCCCGTCTCGGCGGCGGCATCTTCACCAAGGGCGCCGACGTCGGCGGCGACCTCGTCGGCAAGGTGGAAGCCGGCATTCCGGAGGACGATCCGCGCAATCCGGCCACCATCGCCGACAATGTCGGCGACAATGTCGGCGACTGCGCCGGCATGGCCGCCGACCTGTTCGAGACCTATGCGGTGACGGTCGTCGCCACCATGGTTCTGGCCGCCATCTTCTTTGGCGGCACCGCAGTCTTGGGCGCAGCGATGCTCTATCCGCTCGCCATCTGCGGCGCCTGCATCCTGACCTCGATCGTCGGCACCTTCTTCGTCAAGCTGGGCTCCAACGGCTCGATCATGGGCGCCCTCTACAAGGGCCTGATCGTCACCGGCCTGCTGTCGATCGTGGGCCTGGCCGTCGCCACTTCGGCGACGCTCGGTTGGGGTGAGGTCGGCACCGTCGCCGGGATCGCCATCACCGGCAAGAACCTGTTCATCTGCGGTCTGATCGGTCTTCTGGTGACCGGCCTCATCGTGGTGATCACCGAATACTACACCGGCACCAACAAGCGCCCGGTGAATTCGATCGCCCAGGCGTCGGTTACCGGCCACGGCACCAATGTCATCCAGGGCCTCGCCGTCTCGCTGGAATCGACGGCGCTTCCGGCCATCGTCATCGTCGGCGGCATCATCGCCACCTACCAGCTTGGCGGTCTCTTCGGAACGGCAATCGCCGTTACCACCATGCTCGGGCTCGCCGGCATGATCGTGGCGCTCGACGCCTTCGGCCCGGTCACCGACAATGCCGGCGGCATCGCCGAAATGTCGGGCCTGCCCAAGGAAGTGCGCCACTCCACCGACGCGCTCGACGCGGTCGGCAACACCACCAAGGCCGTGACCAAGGGCTATGCCATCGGCTCCGCCGGCCTCGGCGCGCTGGTGCTGTTCGCGGCCTATTCGAACGACCTCAGGTTCTTTGCCGCCAATGGCGACAAATACCCTTACTTCCAGGGCATGGGCGAGATCTCCTTCGACCTCTCCAACCCGTATGTCGTTGCCGGCCTGATCTTCGGCGGCCTGATTCCGTATCTGTTCGGCGGCATCGCCATGACGGCCGTCGGCCGCGCGGCGGGCTCGATCGTCGAGGAGGTGCGCAAGCAGTTCCGCGAGGACAAGGGCATCATGGCCGGAACCTCGAAACCGAACTATGCGCGCGCCGTCGACCTGCTGACCCGGGCAGCGATCCGGGAAATGATCATCCCGTCGCTGCTGCCGGTGCTGGCGCCGCTCGTCGTCTATTTCGGCGTGCTCCTGATCTCGGGCTCGAAGGCCTCGGCCTTTGCGGCCCTTGGCGCCTCGCTGCTCGGCGTCATCGTCAACGGCCTCTTCGTCGCCGTCTCGATGACCTCCGGCGGCGGCGCCTGGGACAACGCCAAGAAGTCGTTCGAGGACGGCTTTACCGACAAGGACGGCGTCAAGCACCTGAAGGGCTCCGAGGCGCATAAGGCCTCAGTCACCGGCGACACCGTCGGCGACCCCTACAAGGACACTGCCGGCCCGGCCGTCAACCCGGCGATCAAGATCACCAACATCGTTGCGCTGCTGCTCCTGGCCGTGCTCGCTCACGGCTGAGCCAGGCGTTCTTTCTGGACCAAGTGAGCCCGCGGGAGCGATCCCGCGGGTTTTGTTTTTCGACTTAGCGGTTTCGGCGTAACAAAAAACCCGCCGAAGCGATTCGGCGGGTCTTGGTCCGTGGACGTCGCTGACAGCGAACTCAGGGCGTGCCGCCGCCCGGGATGCCGGGCGCCAGCTTGCTGGCGCCGTTGATGATCTGGCTGAGGAAGTTCTGGTCCTTGCCGCCCGTCGGCGTCGTCCTCGAGATGAAGTCGAAGACCTTGCCGTCCTTCAGACCGTAATTGGCGATCTGGGTGACGCGGCCGTCGGCGCCGAAATAGACCGCCAGCACGTGCTGGTCGACGATGTGCGGGTTGTCGAATGCGACGTAGCGCTTGCGCGTCTGCGAGATGTAGTAGAACGCCTCGTTGTCGAAGGTCGCCGTCGTCGACGGCGTGCCCAGCGCAAGAAGCACCTGCTCGCGACTCGATCCGACCGGCACCGAGTCGATCGCCGCCTGGTCGATGACGTAGCCTTTCGTCAGCGTCTCGCTCGGATGCAGATCACCGAACATCTTGGACGAATTGCAGGCGGAAAGCGCGGATACCGCCACCAGCAGAGAGGCCACGCCCGCCGGCACAGGCATGAAAAACGACTTGAATTTCAGCGCACCCAACAACAATTCTCCATCACATCCCCGCAGCTTGCGCTGGGCCGCAAAACCGGTAAACCAGCTTGCATGCCGATGCAACAAGGCCAAATCAAACAAAAGGTCCCCGGGAGACCACCCTCAATGTTCCAGCGCCTTTTTGGTCGCGAACGTCACGCCAACCGCGCCATCACCGAGGCGCTCTACGCACAAATCGTGGCGGCGGCGCGGCAAACGGTGTTTTATTCCGACTGGAATGTGCCGGATACGCCGCTTGGCCGCTTCGAGATGCTGTCGCTGCATATGTACCTGATCCAGCGCCGGCTGCGCGGGGAGGGCGGGGCCGCGGCCGAGGTCGCTCAGGTGCTGATCGACGAGTTCTTCCTCGATGTCGACCATTCGCTGAGGGAACTCGGCATCAGCGATGTCGGCGTGCCGAAGCGCATGAAGAAGCTGGCAAAGATGTTCTATGGCCGCACCGCGGCTTACGACGAGGCCTTGCGGGACGACGACGGCGCGGCGCTTGCCGCGGCGCTCGCCCGCAATGTCAGGCCCGATGCCGGCGAATGGTCTGAGGCGTCGCTGCTGGCGAGCTATGTTTGCGCGGCGTCCGGGCAGCTTGCCGCTCAGCCGACCGAATCGATCATGGCCGGAACCGTTGCGTTCCCGGCCGCCGGAGCCACCTGAAGGAGGCGAGAATGAAGCACGCCGAACCGCAGAGCCCCGTATCCTTTGTCGCCAATGTCGCCCGCCTGCCGCAGAAGGGTTTGCCGGTCGCGATCGAGGCCGACGAACGGCAGCGCGCAGCACTTGCCGCCGAATATGACCTGCTTTCCGTCGAGAGCTACCGAGCCGAGCTCTTGGTGGCGTCCTGGAAACGCAACGGTGTAAAGGTCAGCGGCCGTGTCGAAGCCGACATCACCCAGGCCTGTATTGTCACCCTCGAGCCGGTCGCGGCTCACATCGACGAGCCTGTCGAGGCGCTGTTCTTGCCGGAGCAGTCGAAACTCGGGCGCGAAGGCTTCGACGGCGGCGGCGAGATCGTCCTCGACGCCGACGGGCCCGACAGCCCGGAGACTTTTTCCGGCGACACCATCGATGTCGGGGCGCTCGCCGAGCAGTTTTTCGGCCTCGCGATCGACCCTTATCCGCGCAAGCCCGGCGCCTCGCTCGAGGCTGCGGGTGACGATCAGCCCGAGGAAAGCGAATTCCAGAAAAAGCTGCGTTCGCTGCTCGGAAAATCCTGAACGCGGCCTGGATTTTGGAAAAGTTGGTTGTGCGGCAGCCCAAAACCGCTATTTTCGCCGAACCTTCGCGAGCCCCCTTACCTCGGCAGGCGCCCGCCGCTAGCCAGGCAAACCGTGAGAAAAACACCGCGTGATCAGGATTTCCATCGATGCCATGGGCGGGGATCACGGACCAGGCGTCGTCATCCCCGCGCTGATGACGGTCGCCATCCGCCGCCCTGACATCCGTTTCGTCATCTATGGCAGCGAGGACGCCGTGCGCCCCGAACTGGCCAAGTTCCCCAAGCTCGCCGAGGTGAGCGAGTTCGTCCATTGCGAGATCGCTGTCAGGATGGACGACAAGCCGAGCCAGGCGCTGCGCCATGGCCGCTGGAAATCGTCGATGTGGAAGGCGGTCGAGGCGGTGAAGAACGGCGCCGCGCAGGCCTGCATCTCAGCCGGCAACACCGGCGCGCTGATGGCGATGTCGAAATTCTGCCTGCGCACCATGGCCACCATCGACCGCCCGGCGATCGCAGCGCTTTGGCCGACGACGCGCGGCGAGAGCGTGGTGCTCGACGTCGGCGCCACCATCGGCGCGGATGCGCATCAGCTCGTCGACTTCGCCATCCTCGGCACCGGAATGGCGCGTTCGGTGTTCGGCATCGAGCGGCCGAGCGTCGGCCTGCTCAATGTCGGCGTCGAGGAGATCAAGGGCCAGGAGGAGGTCAAGGAGGCCGGGCGCATGCTGCGCGAGGCCAACATGGCCTCGATGAACTATCGCGGCTTCGTCGAGGGCGACGATATCGGCAAGGGCACGGTCGACGTGGTCGTCACCGAAGGCTTTGCCGGCAACATCGCGCTGAAGACCGCCGAGGGCACGGCAAGGCAGATCGCCGGCTATTTGCGGGCCGCCATGAGCCGCACGCTGATGGCCAGGATCGGTTACGTCTTTGCCAAAGGCGCCTTCGACCGGCTGCGCGAGAAGATGGATGTCGGCCGCTCCAATGGCGGCGTCTTCCTGGGCCTGAACGGCATTGTGGTGAAGAGCCATGGCGGTGCCGATTCGGATGGCTTTGCGGCGGCGATCGAGCTCGGCTACGACATGGTGCGCAACAATCTGCTTGACCGGATCGAGGCCGATCTCGATCTGTTTCATGCGCGCAATCCGACTGCCCAGGCAAACAGGAAATCCGGCGTCGTCGTCGACGCCGAGGAATAGGAACGAACCTTGATCAGATCAGTCGTGCGCGGCAACGGTGCCGCGCTGCCCCGCCGCATCATGAAGAATGCCGATTTCGAAGGCATGGTCGAGACCTCCGACGAGTGGATCGTTCAGCGCACCGGCATCCGGCAGCGCCACGTCGCGGCCGACGACGAGACGACGGCCTCGCTGGGCGAGGCGGCGGCGCGCGCCGCGCTCGACAGCGGCGGCCTGACGCCTGCCGATATCGATCTGATCGTGCTGGCGACGTCGACGCCCAACAATACTTTTCCCGCGACCGCTGTTGAGATCCAGAACCGGCTCGGCATGCGTCACGGCTTTGCCTTCGACATGCAGGCCGTGTGTTCCGGCTTCGTCTATGCCGTCGCCACGGCCGATCTCTATATCCGCGGCGGGTTGGCAAAACGCGCGCTGGTGATCGGCTCCGAAACCTTCTCGCGCATCCTCGACTGGAGCGACCGCTCGACCTGCGTGCTTTTCGGCGACGGCGCTGGCGCCGTTGTGCTGGAAGCGCAGGACGGGACGGGCGGCATCGCCGATCGCGGTGTGCTGGCCGCCAGCCTGCGCTCGGACGGCGTCCACAAGGAAAAACTCTTCGTCGACGGCGGGCCGTCCACCACCGGAACGGTCGGCCATCTCAGGATGGAAGGCCGCGAGGTGTTCAAGCACGCGGTCGGCATGATCACCGACGTCATCGAGGCAACTTTCGCCGAGGCCGGCATCACCGCGGAAGACCTCGATTGGTTCGTGCCGCATCAGGCCAATAAACGGATCATTGACGCTTCCGCCAAGAAGCTCGGGATAGCCGAAGAGAAAGTCGTGGTCACCGTCGATTTGCACGGTAATACCTCGGCTGCCTCCGTGCCGCTCGCTTTGTCGGTGGCCGTCGCCGACGGCCGCATCAAGAAGGGCGACCTTGTTCTGCTCGAGGCGATGGGCGGGGGTTTTACCTGGGGCGCGGTGTTGCTCCGCTGGTAAGTGCCGAACGCGGGGGTTCGGTCCTTGACCTTGCCGGATCAATTACTTAGGCTCTGCCGCTGCCTGTATCGATTTATGTTTTTGAGCTGATGGGACGGTCGCATGGGGGGAAAGACACTGACGCGTGCCGACCTAGCCGAAGCCGTTTACCGCAAGGTTGGTTTATCGCGAACTGAATCGGCCGAGCTGGTCGAGGCCGTCCTGGATGAGATTTGCGAAGCCATCGTTCGTGGCGAGACGGTGAAGCTCTCTTCCTTTGCGACTTTCCATGTCCGCTCCAAGAACGAGCGCATCGGCCGCAATCCCAAAACCGGCGAGGAAGTGCCGATCCTGCCGCGCCGCGTGATGACCTTCAAATCCTCGAACGTGCTGAAGAACCGCATCTTGCGTTCGCACCAGAACAGCAAGGCCAAGGGCGTCAAGTAGGCCTCGAATGCCGGTTGAAAACCGCGGCTCCTTTGACGCTGGGCTTGAATTACGCTTCATAAACCGCTGAAATAAGGTACGATTCGGATCAACTCCGGATTGCGGACCAGCGTGAGGATTCGCCCATGGACAAGAGCCCCGATGCTTTCCGCACCATCAGCGAAGTCGCGGAAGATCTCGACCTGCCGCAGCACGTGCTGCGTTTCTGGGAAACGCGTTTCAACCAGATCAAGCCGATGAAGCGTGGTGGCGGCCGCCGTTACTACCGGCCGCAGGACGTTGAGCTGATCAAGGGCATCCGGCACATGCTCTATGATCAGGGCTATACGATCAAAGGCGTGCAGAAGCTGTTGCGCGAGAACGGCAACCATTTCCTGGTTGCGATCGGCAATGGCGACATGGCAGCCGTCGAGGCGATCGCGCAACGCCGCCAGGCCGAGCAGGTGCCGCTGACCGCGGCTGCCCAGCCGCGCGGCGACGAGGATGCGCTGGTCGGTCAGCCCAAGGTGAAGCCCAGCCGCCGTTTCTTCGGTCTCGGCAAGGGCGACGACGAAGGTCCCGTGCAGCCGGACTCCTCGAAATTGTCGCGCGACAACCGGGCCTTGCTGCAGGAGGCGCTCTTCGACCTTTTGGAGTGCAAGCGCCTGCTCGACCAGGTGCGTTGAGCTGCGGTTGCCGCTCCCGCGTTCGAACGGCCGGCGTCCCTGACAGCCGGAACTGCTGTCGCATCCATGCGTTAGCCCTTCTCTGCAAAGAAGGACATCAGGCATGGCATGGTTTTCGACCCTTTCCGATCTCGATCTGGACAGGCAGGTCGCGGCGCTCTCGCGCCAACTGGATGATGTCAGGAAAGCCTTGGCCAAACGCGGCGACACCTATTACGAGGACGGCCGCGAGGCGGCGTCCGACTATTATTCGCAGCTCGCCGACCGCTTTCACGAGGCGCTGCCGGCAATCAGGCGCCGGGGCAGGGCGCTCGAGCATACCGCGCGCGACCATCCGGCCACCGTGGCCGCAGTCGGGCTGGTCGTGGTCGGCCTGCTTGCCGGCCTTCTGATCAGCCGGCGCTGATTGCGAAACAGAAATGGCGACCATTCGCGCCGGCCGCCATTTTCCGTCAGCAAGAGAGCCCATCCGGATCAAATCGGGAAGGAATGGGCTTCGGCTTCGATCAGTTGGCGAGCTTGATCCGGCTCTTCGGATCGACCTTCATAACCTGGCTGCACTTGCCGTAGACGGTGCCGTTCTTATCGGTGGCGTCGGTGTAGGTGCCCTTGCAGTCGAGCTGCAGCACCAGACAGGAGCCGGAGCCTTTGCAGACCGCGCCGCCGTCACCGGTCGGATGGGTGCCGGCAAAGGCTGGCGCGGAAACCGAGCCGAAAGTCGAGACGACGACGGCGGCGGCGAGCGAGATGCGCTTGAAGTTGGTCATGTGAGCATTTCCTTCCATTGGTTGCTGGGATCGCTTTCTGGCGTCCCGGTCCGGTTGAGGAGCGCCTTCGTGGCGCCCATGACCGCTTGGTGCGGCCTCCGATGGAAAGGTTCACGTCCCGCGCGATTTTTCTCGCGTGGCGGGTATTGCTTTGAAGATGTCAGCGTTCAGGTTGCTTGCCGTAGGTGCCGCGTCTGCCAGCCCTAACGCCTCGTTGGGGCCAGTCTGATGAAGGCGAGAGGTCGGGAGCGCCTGAAAAGGATCGAATGCGGCTGCGCGCTCATCAGTGGGACAGCGGGTGCCCGAAGGAGAGGCATGGCCCACCGAAGCGAAAAATTCCGATGGGAAGACCTGCGCGATCAATACAATGAAGGCCTGTCTTCCCATCGGCAAGTGGGAAGGGATCAGGCCTTCTTCTCAACCACCTTCTTATGGTGGTGATGATGATGGTGGTGGTGGTGATGGTGCCGGCGATGATGCTTGTGGTGGTGGTGCTTTACCACCGGGGCCGCATCGGCGCTGGTCGTGCCGAGGATCGGCATGGTGAACGCCAGGGCCAGAGCCAGCCCGAGCGCGGAGAGGAGGGACTTCTTCATGATTTCGTTTCCTTTTACGCGGGCGTTCCGGAGTTCACCGGACCAAATCGGTGACCCAAGCCTCGCGATCGGCACTATCCTCCTGGATTTTTTCGACAATTTTTCCGGACTGTAGATTTTTGTTTCTGGATTGTTTCTGGCTGAACCACGATCGCGCCGCGGGCCCTTGCGGACGCGCAAGGACGGCTCGGCTATCATGCTTTTCGAGCCGATGCGTCAGTCGCGCGCCTCACATCGGCGGCGCGACGCCATGATTGCCGACCACTACCCGGCGCGAAACGAGCTTGCCGTCGCTGCCGCGCTCGGCGCTGACGAACACCGTCATGCCTGGCTTGAGATCCGCCGGCGTGGCGGGCGCGAATTTCACGATCGGCGTCGATTGCGGGATCGCGATCTCCTTCTTCTGGCCATTGCTGTAGGTGAGCGTCACCGTCCTGCCGCTGACCTCGGTCACGTCGGCGACAGTGCCGTTGGTCATTCGGCTATTGGGCTGCAAATCCCAATCGCGGTCGCCTTCTCCGGTTCCCTTTAACGCCGCCGGGAAGATCACGACTTCCAGCGCGCCGCTGCCGCCGTCGGCTTTGGAGACCGATGCGATGCCGAGGAAATCGCCCTGTTTGATATCGGCGGCGGACGCCTTGGCGACCCCTGAGATCATCCAGTCCGGAGAAAGGATGATCGTATCGCTCTTGCCGTCGCGAGCTTTCACGGTCAGCGTCGTACCGGCGAGGTCGACCACTGTGCCGCGCACGCGCATGGTGTCCGCCTGCGCGGCGCCCGCAAGGCCTGAAATCGTGCCGAATACGATAGCGAATAGCTTCAGTTTCATGGAATCCGATCCTCTTCAAAAGGGGCTGGCGTCGCCCGCCTTCCGGCCAGCGACAGAGAGCTAACGAACCGGAGTGGGCAAAATGCCGGCGGGTGCGGCCTTCAGCGCTTCAAAAGATCTTGATTGGGCCTCGCGCCACCTTACATGTCGGTGGCCTGCGGCTTCGGCCCCCAGCCGATAACACGGTCACGAAGGCGTGACGGCCAAAACGGCCTCTTGGCAAATCATCCGTTAACGGCCATTCTCCCGCCCGTCTCAGGCAACGCCACATTTCATCTGTGTTGTTTCATCCCAAGGAGTTGCCATGCCCAACACCGCAAGAAACGCTGTTTCTAACGACATCATTGCCGCGTCCGGCCTCAATCCGCTGAAAGCCGTCCGCGAAACGAGGGGATATACGATCGAGGAACTTTCCTTGACCTGCGGCCTGGCCGTGGGCGAGATCGTCGACATCGAGGACGGCAAGGATGCCGACCCCGCCAAGCTCAGGCGTATCGCCTCCGCGCTGCAAGTGCCGGAAGAGGAATTGATCATGATGCCGACCGAAGAGAATCGGCCCACACAGCAATAGAGACGCCGAAGCGTCCGCGAAAAACGCCCGCCATGGCCCGCCCTGGCGGGCTTTTTTGCGCCTTCCATTGTCCCCTGGCCCTTGCCAACTGCCAGCGCGCCATGTGGCAATCCCGGCCGCTGCCACGATTCGGCGGCATAGACTGGCCACATGCCTGATTGAGGTTTCGCTCATGAGCTTGGAATCGGTCCGCGCCTTCTTTGCCGAACATGCACCCGACATCGAGGTGCTGGTCACCGAAGCGAGCTCGGCGACGGTGGCCCTGGCGGCCGACGCCCATGGCGTGCTGCCGGCGCAGATCGCCAAGACGATCTGCCTACGCGTCGGCGACCAAACTATGCTGGTCGTGACCAGCGGCACTGCCAGGCTCGACAACCGCAAATGCAAGGACACGCTCGGCGGCAAGCCGCGCATGCTCGATGGCGAGCAGGTGCTTGCCGCGACCAGCCATCCGCCGGGCGGCGTCTGCCCCTTCGGCCTGCCGGCGCCGCTGCCGGTCTTTTGCGATATGACCCTGCGGGCCTTCGACGAGGTCGTGCCGGCCGCCGGCGCGACCAACGCGGCGGTGCGGATTGCGCCGCAGCGGATGGCCGAACTTGTCGACGCCAAATGGGTCGACGTGTGCCAGTAGGGATTGGAGGGGACTTCTGGAGGCCAAGTCTCAAGGCGAAATGGTCGGAGTGGCCGGATTCGAACCGACGACCCCTTGACCCCCAGTCAAGTGCGCTACCGGGCTGCGCTACACTCCGGACCGGGTGGCGATGTATCGTGATAACCCCGTGCGGGTCAACCGAATTCGGCGGCTATTTCGCCGATGATAGTGCCGCAGCGGGAAGGGCTCGCGCCGGCCGCAATTCCCTCTGGTGTCGGTATTCCAGCGCGATTGCGCCCCAGATCAGCCCGAGCAGCAGATAGAGATGGCGCCAGTGGTCGATGTCGATGAAGGTGCCGAGCCCGATATTGCCGAGATAGGCGACGTAGGCGCAAAGCAGATAGGGCTGCCAAGGGCGAGCGCGCAGGAGGATGCGGAAGCCGGCGCAGATCGTCCACAGCGTCAGCGTCAGGAACGAGACGAAGCCCAGCCAGCCATAGTCCATCAGCGCCTTCAGCCAGATGTCGTGCGTGTCTTCGCCGTAGATCGTGCCGAAGACCAGCGGGCCGATGCCGAACGGGTGCTCCAGCGCCAACTGGAAGCCGATCGTATAGCGGGCGAAGCGGCCGAGACGCGCGGTATCGTAGCTCTGCTCGAGATGCGCGCGCTGGGTGAACATATCCGACACGCCGGGCAGCTGCAGGATGACGAGGACGGCGATGATCAGCAGTGCGAGCGCGGCGATCGTCATCACCACGACTCGCAGGCGGAACATGCCGCTGGCGCTCTGCAGGAAGAGGCATGCGGTGAGCAGCACCGCCGACACCGCGAACATGCCCCAGGCGCCGCGCGAGAAGGAGAAGAAGATGCCGGCTGTGATGATCAATAGCGGCACCGCCAAAAGCGGCATGCGCGACACCGGGCCGGTGAGCAGCAGGTGGAGCAGGTAGGTGCCGGGCAGCACCAGGAACGGACCGAACACGTTCGGATCCTGAAAGGCGCCGGCGGCGCGGTCGTATTTGGTGAACATCTCCGCGCCCGGAAAGGCATGGAAGTAGCCGGCGATGCCGAGCAGCGAGGTCGCGACGGCCGACACCACATAGGCGATGAAGATCAGTCGGTAGAGGTCAGGCTGGACCGATGTCACCGAGGCGAAGAAGACCGCGCTGAAGGCGAGAAACAGCGAGACCGCGAGATAGAGCGGTGTGTTGGCGAGTTCCGCCATCTGCGTCATCGCGATCATGCCGCCGATATTCATCGCCACCAAAAGCACCAGCAGCGGCAATATCGCTCGCGATATTCTGAGGCCAAACAGCGCCCAGACGGCGATCAGCCCGGCCATGTAGAGCTCGTAGGGTGCCGGCTCGCTGATGACGAAGCCGGAAAGCAGGATGCCGACGACGATAGCGGCCGACGAAATGAGCGCGATCAGTTTTGCGTTGACCGCCTGAGGCGGCAACTGGTTGACCGCCTGAGGCGGCAACTGGTTGACCGCGCCGGCCGACAACTCCTGCGTGATGGCGCTCAATAGGCGTTTTCCGTGTTGAGCAGGCGGACGGGCGTCAGGAACAGGATGCGCAGGTCGAACAGCATCGACCAGTTCTCGATGTAGTAGAGATCGTATTCGGTGCGCATGCGGATCTTTTCATTGGTGTCCATCTCGCCGCGCCAGCCATTGATCTGCGCCCAGCCGGTGACGCCCGGCTTGACCTTGTGGCGGGCGAAATAGCCGTCGACCACCTCGTTGTAGAGCAGGTTGTGCGATTGGGCGGCGATCGCGTGTGGGCGCGGCCCGACCAGCGACAGCGAGCCGAACAGCGAGTTGAAGAACTGCGGCAGCTCGTCGATCGAGGTCTTGCGGATGAAGCGGCCGACGTGGGTGACGCGCGGGTCGTTCTTGGTCACCGTCTGCTTGGCGGTCGGGTCCGACCTGTCCGTATACATCGACCGGAACTTGTAGACCTCGATGACCTCGTTGTTGAAGCCGTGCCGCTTCTGCTTGAACAGCACCGGACCCTTGCTGTCGAGCTTGATGGCGATCGCGGTGGCGAGCATCACCGGCGAGAAGACGATGATGCCGACCAGCGAGAAGATGATGTCGAAGCTGCGCTTGGCGACCGAGTCCCAGTCGTTGATCGGCTTGTCGAAGATGTCGAGCATCGGCACCGAGCCGATGTAGGAATAGGCGCGCGGGCGGAACTGCAGCGCGTTGGAATGCGCCGAGAGCCGGATGTCGACCGGCAGAACCCAGAGCTTCTTCAGAAGCTGCAGCACGCGCGATTCGGCCGTCAGCGGCAGCGACACGATCAGCATGTCGATGCGGGCGATGCGGGCGAACTCGATCAGTTCGGAAATGGTGCCGAGCTTCGGGTAGCCGGCGACGATCGGCGGCGAACGCTTGTCGCCGCGATCGTCGAAGATGCCGCAGATGCGTATATCGTTATAGGGCTGCTTCTCGACCGAGCGGATCAGCATTTCGGCCGACTTGCCGCCGCCGACGATGACCGCGCGGCGCTCCATGCGCCCGTCGCGCGCCCAGCGCCTGATCAGCCTGGACATCACCAGTCTGAGCCCGAAGATCAGCACGAATCCGACCACGAACCAACTGCCGAACAGGAGGCGCGAATAGTCCTCCGAGGCCTTCATGGCGAAGGCCGTGAGAGCCATCAGCGCGAAGGTGCCGGCCCAGACGAGCAGGACGCGGCCGAAATTGGCGAGGGGGCGCATCAGCGCCGCGATCTGGTAGCTGTCGCTGACGTCGAGCAGCACCACCGCCAGGAACGAAGCTGCCGCGATCGTCAGCGGATATTGCCAGGCGAGATAGTTGAAAAAGCCGACATAGTAGAAATAGAGGCAAATGCCTGACAGGAAGAGCACGGCGAATTCGACCATGCGCAGCACGCCGCTGACCATGATCGGCGACATCGTATCGCGCCGGTACTGCGAGGCGACCTGTCGCGCCACGTCATTGATGCCGGGCACTTGACCTTCGGCCGGGCCGTCGAATTTGCGCACCGCCTCCATGGAAAAGCGGTGCGCGGGGTCGATCTCGTTCATGGGGATTGTCCGCGAGCTTCGCGCGAGTGAATAGCAAAAGAGAGCTAAGAAAGCCTTGAAACAACAGGTGGCTTTGAATGCGTGTTGTTGCTTGCGGCGACTTTTCGCCCGTATTGCTAGATTAGTAGATTCTAAAGCTTTAGCGCGGCGAAGTAAGCTTTCTCGATCTCGGCCGCCATCACGTCGGCCCCGAATCGCGCCTTCAACTCGGGGTTTTGCGGCATCAGCTTGCGGTAGGCGCCGCGATCGTCGAGAGCCGTTCTGAGCCTGTCGGCAAGTTGGCGAGCATCGGGCCGGATCAGGGCAGGGGAGTCTTCGCCGAAGATCTCGGGAATGCCGCCCACGGCGGTGGCAATCATCGGCATGCCGGCTGCCAGCGCCTCGAGCACGATATAGGGCATTGCTTCCGCGCGGGACGGGACGACGATCAGCTCGGCCAGGGCGAAGGCTTCTCTGGCCGGCATCGGCGGCAGGAAGCGGACATGGCCCTTCAGTCCGAGTCGCTCCACCTGAGCGTGGTAGCGTGGCAGGTCGTCGCCGGCGCCGACCATCACCGCGCTTAACCGGCGGCCGAGCTCCCTGCCGGCCCGCGCCAGCGCATCGATGAAGATGTCCGGGCCTTTGAGATCGCGCATCATGCCGATGTATATGAGATCGGCGGCATCGGCCGCCGGCGCCACCGGTTCGAACTCGACGGCCCGCAGGCCGTTATAGACAAGCCTGTTGGGGATGGGCGGCTCGCCGACCTTCCGGCGATAGGTTTTCCGCTCATAATCGGAAACGAACAGAAGGCAGTCGCTGAAGCGGGCCATGAAGCGCTCCAGCGCGAAGAACAGCTTTCCGGTGGCTGTCGTTTCGTCATAGTGCAGCGAGCCGCCATGCGGCGAATAAAGGCGGGCCACGCGAGACCTTGAAACCCGCAACAGTGAGCCGAACAGACGGGCATAGGCGCCACCCTTGGCGCCATGCCCGTGCAGCACGTCCGGCCGCAATTCCTTGATGATCCGATAGGTGCGCCAGGCCGCGGCGATGTCGCCCGGTCCGATATGACGCTGCATCGGCGTGCGATGGATGCCGAGCGCCAGGCGCTCTTTCATCGCTCCGAACAGCCGCTCCTCATAGTCGCCGCCCGTCGTCGAATCGCAGACGATGCCCACGGAATGGCCGGCGGCGACCTGCGCCTCGGTCAGGTCGCGCACATGCCGGAAGATTCCCCCGACAGGTGAGCGGAAGCAATGGACGATCCGGAGGTGAGCCGCCACGTTGGTTTTCAGAACAGGCGTTCGCGGACGTAGACGGTGTCGCCGGGCAGCAGCGGATCTGATGTCTGCACCCTGCCGGTCATGACCTTGCCGTTGATATCGCGGGTGATGTCGACGCTTTCCTGGTTGGCGCGCGGCGTGAAGCCTCCGGCGATCGCGATCGCCTTCTGCACGGTCAATCCCGGCACATAGGAATACTGGCCCGCAGCGCCGACTTCGCCCATGACGAAGATCGGCCGGTACCGGTCGATCTCGACCGAGACGTCTGGATCGCGCAGATATCCCTGGCGCAATTTATCGGCGATTTCCTTTTCAAGCTGCTGGGCGGTGTGGCCCCGCGCCGGAACGGCCCCAACCAGCGGGAAGGAAATGTAGCCGGACTGGTCGACGCTGTAGGTGTTGGTCAGCCCGTCCTGCTCGAACACAGTGACGCGGATGCGGTCCCCGGCGCCGAGTCTGTAAGGCTGGTCGAGCACTTCATGAAAGGCGGCGGGCGTCGGCCGGTAGCTGGAACACCCGGTAAGCAGCGACAAGGCAAGCATGGCGCGAAAGAGATGAGCAGTGCTTTTCATGATCGGACACGAACCTTCGTCGCTCTCGCCACCGGTGAGGCGGCCACCCCAGGAAGTGCGCCCGTTATCATCCTGTTAGGGTTAATGGGCGGTAAAGGACGTCGCCCGGAAGCGGAGATGGTCGGCAAAAAACCCAATTGTTCTATTGCTTTCGCCTAATGTTCTTTGAGTGCATTCTAATAAGTGCGCATCCTGATCTTAACGGCTGAGTTACCATAGTTGTTTACGGTCCATCCTCGACTCAAAGTTCCGGAGCAGGATGCATGTCCGTTCAGTCCGCGGCCGCAGATGTCGATGTCGACCTGAGACAGCTCTTCGCCAGCCTGGCGAGGAATTGGCTGCGTATTCTTCTCGTCACGCTTGTCGTAACCGCACTGGCCTTTGCCTTCGCCTGGCTGGCGACGCCGCAATATAAGGCGGTGGCGAAGCTGGAGATCGGGCCGCGCGAATCGGTCTTTACGCGGCCGGCCGGCACAACCAACGACGACAAGCCTGCATCCGACGAGGAGGCGGTGGCCACCGAGGTCCAGATCATATCGTCCCCCGATATCCTCAAGAAGGTTGCCTCGGACCTCAATCTGGAAAAATTGCCGGAATTCGACGAAGCGCTGAAGATGTCGGCGCTCAGTCGCGCCCTCGTGCTTGTCGGCCTGAAGAGCGATCCCTTCGACATCCCGCCGGAAGAGCGCGTGCTCAAGGCAATGCACGATAAGCTCAACGTCTACGGCGTTGAAAAATCCCGCGTTATTGCCGTTGAGTTCTCCTCGAAGGATCCAAAGCTCGCCGCCCAGGTCGCGGACGCCATTGCGCAGGCCTACCTTGCCTCAAAGGGCAGTGCGAAGATGGAATCGAACACCGCCGCCACAGGCTTCCTTGGCCCGGAAATCACCGATCTGCAGAATCGGGTGAAGGATGCCGAAGCCAAGGTTGCCGCCTATCGCGCGCAATCCGACCTGTTGATGGGCGGCAACAATTCGGTGCTCGCGACCCAGCAGCTCTCCGAACTGTCGAGCGAGCTTTCACGGGTGCGCGCCAATCGCGCCGCCGCCGAGGCGACCGCCGACAGCGTGCGCAAAGCGCTGCAGAACGGCGGCACGCTCGACAGCGTGCCGGAAGTTCTGTCTTCCGAGTTGATCCAGCGCCTGCTCGAGCGGCAGGTGGAACTCAGGACCAATATTGCCGATCTGTCGACGACGCTGCTCGACAACCATCCTCGCATCCGGGCGCTGAAGTCGCAGCTTGCCGATCTCAACGGCCAGATCCGCAACGAGGCACAGAAGATCCTGAAGGGATTGGCGACTCAGGCGCAGACCGCCAAGGCTCGTGAGGACCAGCTGGTCCAGGAGGTCAACACGCTGAAAGCCGCTTCGGCCCGCGCCGGCGAGCAGCAGGTGGAGCTCGATGCGCTGCAGCGTGACGCCAATGCCCAGCGCCAGCAACTCGAATCCTATATGGCAAGCTATCGCGAGGCGGCTTCGCGCGCCGACCGCAACTATCTGCCGGTGGACGCCCGTCTGCTTTCGAAAGCACAGGTGCCGACCGAACCGTATTTCCCGAAGATCGGGCCGATCACTGGTGCCGCCGCCGCCGCGTCGCTGCTTTTGATGGCGATCAGCACGCTTCTGAGGGAATTGTTCTCTGGCCGTGCCATGCGTCCGGCCGCCGGCGCCCGATTCGAGCCGATCGAACAGGTGGCGATGCCGGTGGCGCGCACCGAACCGGCGCTCGCCGATGCCGAGGACGAAGATGGCGACGAGTCGGTCGCTGACGAGCGGATCGGGCAGGGCGCCATCATGGAGGCAGCGCCTACCGAGCCGGTAGACCCACCAGAGCCGGCACGGCCCGAAGCGCCTCGGTCGTGGCAGCCGAGGCTTGGCGAGATCGATGTCGAGAAGGCGGCGGAAAAGCTGATTGCCTCGGGCGCCGCGCGCGCCATCTTTGTCTCCCCGGAAGGCGACGAGGCCGCCGCCACCGCCGTGCTGGTGGCGCGCGAAGTGTCGGATGCGGGCCTGCGGGTGCTCCTGCTCGATCTAACCGCCTCGGGCGCCGCCTCGCGCCCGATGCTGGACAGCGGACTGTTCCCCGGCATCACCAATCTGCTGGCCTCCGAAGCGCAGTTTAGCGACGTCATCCATCCCGATCTCTATTCGGACGCGCATGTCATTCCGGTCGGCACCGCCGATCCGGTCCGCGCCATGCGCGCCGCCGACCGGCTTCCGATCATCATGCAGTCGCTGACCACGGCTTACGACCTCGTCGTTGTCGAATGCGGCCCTGCCGACGCACAGGGCATCGGCCGTCTGGTCGGCGATGGTACGGAAGTGTTCCTGTCGATGCTTGAAGCCGATGACGAGGTGACGCAGGCGGCGGTCAAGCTGATCGAGAACGGCTATCCGGATGTCACGCTGGTTACGCCGGTTGGCCGTGAACCGGGAGATCCATTGCCCGGACGCCGATCGGCGGCCTGAGCAGATATCGGCTGGATTTATTCTCGGGTTGACGACGACGGTCAGGCGTCGTCCATAGGGGTGGCCTGTCCGGCAGCCTTCCGGCGCAAGATCTTGGTCAGTGTCCAGACCGTCGGATTGTTCTTGATGAAGGCCTTCGCCCGCGCGCCTTGCCGTAAACCTGTGGCTAGCACGCGACCTTTCAGCGTCAGCGGCATCAGCACCTCGAAATGCCGGACCTCGATGTCGCACCAGAGCCGCTTGTAGGGCTCGTCGCCGACCGAGAAATCGTAGACGTCGAAGCCTTGCTCGCAGGCTTCCTGCATGTTGTCGAAGAACAGGAAGTCGCCGGGGCTGGTAAAGGCGAGATCATCCTCGGCGATCGCGCCGAACTCGCAGATGAGGCGCTTGCCTGAGCGGCTGGAGCCGGTAACGGCGCGAAGTTTTCCCGCTACCTCGAGCCCGTGCAGCAGGAAAGATGGCTCCTGCTCGGCAAGCGCGTCGGCAAACAGTGCCCGGAAGAAGGCGCGCACGTCTTTATCGCCGAACACATTGGCGATGCCCATCTTGGCGAAGCGCGCCTGCTTCATGTCGAAGAAAGCGTCGAGCAAGCTGTCGACCTCCTCGCGGCTTCGCGCCTCGATGCGGCGGAAGCTGCCGACGGCCTCGAACTTGCGCGTCTGCGAGCGATGCTTCTTGCGCTTCCGCTTGCCGCTCGCGCGGCTGAGCAGCGCGTCGAAGCCGCCAGCGAGATCGACCGCCAACGCAAGGTTCGGGCTCGGAAAATTGGGCAACGCGGCGAGCGGGTTGGCGGCGCCGTCGAGATCGGGCAGCAGCCGCTCCAGCGAAACGAGGTCGATGTCGGGCCGTGCGCTGGCGACTGCGGAGAGCAGGGAGCGGATTGCGTGGCGGTCGATGGCGGACAAAAGCCGCGGATCGGTTGCGGGGAAATTGCCGTTGGCATGACGTCCGCCGGCGAAACGAGCGATGCGGAACGGGCCGTTTCGGACCACTTCCAGCGCCAGGGAAAGAGCCGGTCGACCGTCGACATTAAGCGCGGCGACCGCCATATCGGCCTTGGTTTCGGCCGCCCAGTTGCGCACCCAGGACGCGCTCTGCGCCGGAGCAAACAGCGCCGAAGTGCAGAATTGCGCATAGTCCGCAAGACCGGTGCCGTCGCTCACCGCCGCCGTTATTCTGCCTTGTATCGAGGCAGGCGCACGCGCCGGCGTTTCGTTGGCGGCGACCCGATTGCCGTCAAATGACGCGGCGGCGTCAACCATCCCTCAATCCTTAAGACGTATTGGTTGCAACCTGGGGTTCGCGTAGGCGCAAGTCCTTGGATGAGCCTAGGCGCAAAAGGTGAATGAATGATCGACGGGGCCGAGGCAATCCGGAAGCTGGCGTTGAACGTTGCCCGCTACACCGGTCTCGCTCCGCTGGCGAAGCCGTTTGTCGGCGGTATCGGTGCCATCTTGATGTTGCATCGCGTGACCGCCACGCCCGAGAAGCCGAACAGCGTCAATCGCCATCTGAACATCGCCCCTGCCTTCCTCGACAAGCTGATCGCCGACATGAAGGGAAGGGGCTATGCCTTTGTTAGCCTTGATGAAGCGATCGAACGCATCGGGGCGGGCGGCAAATGCGCCCAGTTCGCCACCATCACCGCCGACGATGCCTATCGCGACAACATGACGGAGGCGCTGCCCGTATTGGAGAAGCACGGTGCGCCGATCACCATCTATGTCGCGCCGGGCCTGATCGACGGTGCCGTCGACCTGTGGTGGGACCTCGTCGAGGATATCGTCGACACCGGCTCGCACCTGACGCTGAAGACCCCGAGAGGATCGACGGTCGTCGATTGCTCGACACCCGGCCGAAAGATTCAGACCATTGCACGGCTGAACGCGTGGTTGACCCTAGAGGTCCCGGAGGAAGAGCAGGGCGCCGCGCTGCGTGAACTGGCGCGCTCCAACGGCATCGAGCTCGGCACCGGCCGCCCCGGCACCCTGATGAACTGGGACGAGATTCGCAAGGTGGCCGCCCATCCGCTGGTGACGATCGGCGCGCACACCGTCAACCACCGCAACCTCAAGCGGTTGTCCGAGGCGGAAGCGCGTCACGAGATCGGCGACGTCCGCCGTATCCTCATGGAACGGCTGGGCGCCGGGCCGCGCCATTTCGCTTACCCCTATGGCTATGCCAGCGCGGTGGGCTGCCGCGAGGTCGGGTTCGCCCGTGAGGCCGGCTATGTCTCGGCGGTGACGACCCGGCATGGCGTATTGCGCGCCGAGCATGCCGGTTTCCTGCATGCGCTCCCGCGCATCTCCGTCAATGGCCGCTACCAGAGCGTCGCCCATATTCGCACGATGTTGTCGGGTGTGACGACGCCGCTCGCCAACGCCGGCAAGATGGTCGTCACCATTTAGCCCGAAGGGGCGTCAGCATTTGTGGAAATAGCGGTAGGTGTCCGGCGCGCTCATCCATTTGAACTGCGACGCAAGCCCGCCATGCGCGTTGATCCAGCCTCGGATGTCGGCAGCATAGGCATTCCACAAAACGGCGGTCATGTCGGTGCGGTGGACCAGATGGAAGCCGAAGCTTGCCGCAGGCATCACGCAGATGCGGTTGCGGGGAATGTAGCCGAGCAGCACCGTGCAGGCCGACTGGCATTTGCCGACGATGCGGACATTGACGTCACGCGCGGCGAGCCCCTTCCAGCGCTGGCTGTACGCGGCGACGCTGCCGCCATGGTCGTCTGACACGTTGATGGTTTCGGCGGCTGCCATCGAGGCCGCCATGCAGGCGATTATCAGGATCAATCCCGCGAACGATGCTTTTAGCATGACGCAAGCCCTCCCTGCCAAGCGATCAAGCCCGGCAAGCTAGTCCCAATGCGCAATCACGCATGAATCACGTTAGCGTTTGGCGCGGCCGCACTCAGCCCTTCTGAGGCGGCTCCAGGATCAGCCATTTGATGATGCCCATCGCCGGCAGCACCCAGAGCAGGCCGCTGAGCAGGAAGAACAGGAAATGCGCCAAGGAGCCGTATTCGGCGAGCCTGGTGACCGCGATGGCCGAGGCGATCAGCGCGTAGATAACGACCAGCGCCACCAGCAGGATGGTTCCGATCAGCTTTTTCAGGCGAATGGGCATGTCGCGGTCCCGTTGACCCGCCTCGCTTAGGCCGATTGGGGAGCGGGCGCAACCGCCGCAGGCCGGCGCGACGGCGTGCCGCGCTGTCCGGTCTTGCCAGCCGGGCGGCCATGGTCCACCAATCCCGCCATTTCAACTGCCGGGGAACCCCATGGCCGCCATCACCACCACGGCCCGATACGCCGCCCGCGATCGCGATCTCCACAACCGCGCGCTGGTGCGCGGCTGGCTCTATTTCGTGCTGATCGTGCTGGCCGCGCTGGTGCTGGTCGGCGGAGCCACCCGGCTCACCGGTTCCGGGCTTTCGATCACCGAATGGCAGCCGATCCACGGCGTGATCCCGCCGCTCAACGATGCCGAATGGCAGGAAGAGTTCCAGCGCTACCAGCAGATCCCCCAATATACAGAGCTCAACAAGGGCATGAGCATAGATGCGTTCAAGTCGCTCTTCTGGTGGGAATGGGTGCACCGCATCCTCGCCCGCAGCGCCGGCGCGGTCTTCGCCTTGCCGCTGCTGTTCTTCTGGGCGACGCGGCGCATCGAACGCGGCCTCGGGCCGAAGCTTCTAGGCATCCTGCTGCTCGGCGGCTTGCAGGGCGCCATCGGCTGGTGGATGGTGGCCTCGGGTCTGGTCGACCGTGTCTCGGTCAGCCAGTACCGGCTGGCGACGCATCTGACGCTAGCGGCGCTAATCTTCACCGCCACCATGGTTGTCGCGCGAGGATTGGCGCCGCACTCCGAGCCGGCCGCCGACCGCTCGACCCAGCGGCTTGCCGGTGTGATCGTGCTCTTGGCACTGATCCAGATCTATCTCGGCGGGCTGGTTGCCGGCCTCCACGCCGGCCTCTCCTACAACACCTGGCCGCTGATGGACGGCAAGGTGATCCCGGCCGATCTCCTGCTCTTGAAACCCGCCTGGCTGAATTTCTTCGAGAACCCGAAGACGGTGCAGTTCGTGCACCGGCTCGGCGCTTACACGCTTTTTGTGGTGGCGCTCTGGCACATGATCGCCACATGGCGGCGTCAGCCCGGCACGACGCATGCCCGCCGCGCCGCGCTGCTGTTCCTGCTGGTGTTGGCGCAGGCCTCGATCGGCATCGGCACGCTTTTGATGCAGGTGCCGCTGCATATGGCGCTGACCCATCAAGGCGTCGCGCTGATCGTGCTCGGCTTCGCCGCCGCGCACTGGCGCGGAACCAAGGGTGCCTATCCGCTGCCGACCGAGATCGCCGTCAGAGGCTGAGGCGCGCCTCGCCGATCGTGGCTCAGTGTTTGATGCCCAGCATCAGGTCCAGGTTCTGCACGGCAGCGCCGGAAGCGCCCTTGCCGAGATTGTCGTAGACGGCCAAGAGAAGCGCCTGCGCCCGCTCGTCATTGGCGAACACATAGACCTTCATCCGGTTGGTGCCGTTATAGGCCTCCGGATCGATCTCCGGCATGCGCTCCATATGCGTATAGGGCGCAACCTCGACCACGCCGCCGCCGATCGACGCGTAATGGTCGGCGATCGCCGCATGAAGCTCGGCGCCGCTCGGCACACGGTCGAGGCCGCCGAGCTGCAACGGCACCACCGTGATCATGCCTTGCGCGAAATTGCCGACCGCGGGCTGCATGATCGGATCGTGCGACAGCTTCGCGTAGGTCCTGAGCTCCGGCACATGCTTGTGCTGCAGCGTAAGCCCATAGGGCAGGAATTCAGGCGCGTTCTCGCCCTTGCCGAGATAGTCCTCGATCATCGGCCGGCCGCCGCCGGAATAGCCGGAGATGCCGTTGACGGTGACCGGGAAATCGGCAGGCAGCAGGCCGGCCGAGACCAGCGGACGCAGCGTCGCGATGGGGCCCTGCGGCCAGCAGCCGGGATTGGCGATGCGCGTTGCGCTGGCGATCTTGTTGGCCTGATCCTTGTCCATTTCGGCAAAGCCGTATTCCCAGCCTTCGGCCACGCGATGCGCGGTCGAAGCGTCGATGACCTTGGTCGAGTCGTTCTTGATCAGCGATACGCTTTCCTTGGCCGCGGCATCCGGCAGGCAGAGGATCGCGACATCGGCAGCATTGAGGAATTCGGCCCTGGCCGCGGCTTCCTTGCGGCGGTCGGCGGGAATGGAGATGATCTCCAGATCGCTGCGGTCGGCCAGCAGCGCCCTGATCTGCAGGCCTGTCGTGCCATGCTCGCCGTCAATGAAGATTTTCGGTTTCATCGGTTGCCAAATTCCCTGCGATTCCAGAACTATATGCCTTGAGCGTTGTGTAGTACGGCATGAGTGCCGTTGTTCAGGTCGTCGAGCCGCGCTTTCCGTTCGGCCACCAGGCCGAGATAGTGCATGGCGATGATCGATCCGGCGATCGCCGTAATATCGGCATGATCATAGGCCGGCGCAACCTCGACGACGTCGGCGCCGACGATATCGATCTGGCCGAGTTGGCGCAGCGTCGAAAGCATCTTGGCCGAAGACGGGCCGCCGGCCACAGGCGTGCCGGTGCCGGGGGCGAAGGCCGGATCCAGGCAATCGATGTCGAAGGTCAGATAGGTCTTCCTGCCGCCGGTGCGCTCCACGATCGCATAGGCAATGTCGGAGGCGCGCATCTCCTCGACCTCATGGCCGTAAAGGATCTTGATGCCAAACGTGTCCGGCGCATGGGTGCGGATGCCGATCTGGATTGAGCGGTCGGGATCGATGACGCCTTCTTTGACCGCGCGGGCGACGAAGGAGCCGTGATCGATGCGCCTGCCGTCATCCGGCCAGGTGTCCTGATGCGCATCGAACTGTACCAGCGCCAGCGGCCCGTGGATCGCGGCATGGGCCTTGAGCAGCGGCCAGGTGACGAAATGATCCCCGCCGAGCGTCAAAAGGAATGCGCCTGAGCTCAGGATCTTGGCCGCCTCGCGCTCGATCGTACCGGGCGTCTTCTGGTGGTTGCCGCTGTCGAGCAGGCAATCGCCGTAGTCGACCACGGCGAGCCGTTCGAACAGGTCCCGCGAGAACGGATATTGCGGATCGTTGTCGAGGATCGCCGAGGCGCGGCGGATCGCCTGCGGCCCGAAGCGCGCGCCGGGACGATTGGTGACCGCGGCGTCGAAGGGAATGCCCCACACGACGGCGTCCGCGCCCTTCACATCCTTCGTATATCTGCGCCGCATGAACGACAGCGCGCCGGCATAGGTCGGCTCGAACGACGCGCCCGTTTTGGAACGGGCGGTGAAGGCGTGGTCGATCTCTTGGTTCGCCATTAGGGGTCCTCGGTTGTCGTCGGGGCAGCCACAACTACAGAACCGGCACGCAACTTGCCAGTCACAGCTTGCGGATACCGAGCGGCGCTCGAGGAGTGCCACCGCAACACAGGATTTGTCTCACCATGACGCAGGCCGCCTTGCTCAATCTCGCGCCCGCTCCGGCGGCGGCCAGGATCCGCACGATGGCGAGCGAGCGCTTCCTGGTGCTCGATTCCTGGCGCGGCATCTGCGCGCTGCTGGTCGCATTGTTCCATTTTCCGACCACGTCGATGATCTCGCAAAGCGCCTTTATCGGCGGCTCCTACCTGTTCGTCGATTTCTTCTTTGTCCTGTCCGGCTTCGTCATTGCCAGCTCCTATGCCAGCCGGCTGAGCGAGCCGGACGAGCTTGCCCGTTTCGCGCTGGTGCGCTTCGGCCGCATCTACCCGCTGCATCTCTTGATGCTTGCCGGGTTCGTCGGCTTCGAGACGCTGCGGCTCGCCCTGCCGGGGCTGCACGGGACCGGCGCAGCGCCCTTCACCGGCGGCTTCGACGTCAAAAGCCTTGTCGCCAATCTCCTGCTGCTGCAGGGCATGGGGGTCGAGGATCACCTGAGCTGGAATGCGCCGAGCTGGAGCATCTCGGCCGAATTCTTCACCTATCTGCTTTTTGCCGGCGTGGTATTCGCGACCGGCCGCCGCGCCTGGATATGGTTCGTCGCAGCCGCCGTGACCGCGCCTTTGTTCCTGCTTGCCTTTTCGACGCGTCATATGGACGTGTCCTTCGATTTCGGCTTCATCCGCTGCCTGTACGGCTTTTCGCTCGGTGCGCTGCTTGCCTGGTTTCAGCATGATTCCATTGCAGAGGCGCGACAGACGCTTGCCGGCGGGGCAGGGCGCATCGCCTGGACACTGGCCGAGCTCGCCATGATCGCGGCGATCGGCATCTTCGTTTCGGTCGCCGGAACGAACGACGCCGGCATCGCGGCGCCCTTCGTCTTTGCGCTGGCGCTCTACCTGTTCGCCCATGAGGGCGGCTTGATCAGCACGCTGCTCTCCAGCCGCCCGATGCTGCTGCTCGGCTCGCTTTCCTATTCGATCTACATGGTTCACATCTTCGTCCAGGCCCGCATGATCAATGTCGGCGGCCTGACCGAGCGCAAGCTCGGGCTCGGCATTTTCGGCGACTTGAGCCTGCGCGGCAATCAGGTGACCGGCTTCGGCGTTGGCTCGCCATGGATTGGCTTGGCAGCTTTGATAGCAATGTTGATCGCCGTCATCGTCACGTCCTGGCTTACATGGCGTTTCGTCGAAATGCCGGCGCTGGCCTGGTTCCGCCGCCTCGCCAAGCGGATTTGATCAAACAGCTAGCCGGCTTCGTTCACCTCCCTGTCATGGGCATCGACTAACCGGATACCGACCCGGAACGGAGCGATTCCCCGATGCGAACACTCTGGCTGAGCCTTCTTCTGTCCGCCGCGCTTGCGACTGCCTCGAGCCAAACCTTGGCCGGCGAGACGCGCGCTGCCCAAATCCTCGACCGCTTCGAACACGCCAACCAGTGGCGCGACCATGTGATGATCGCGGCGCATCGGGCCGGCAGCATGCAGGCCGGCAAGACGCTTTATGCCGAGAATTCGATTGCCGCGGTCGAGGGCTCGATCGCGATCGGCGCCGAGATCGTCGAGGTCGATGTGAGGCGCTCGAAAGACGGCGCGTTCGTCATCATGCATGACAGCTGGCTCGACCGCACCACGAACTGCAAAGGCGAGGTGGCGGAGTATACGCTGGCGGAGCTGAAGAAGTGCCGGCTAGTGATCGAGGGCACCGGCGCCGTCACCAACGAGCCGGTGTCGACCCTGCGCGAGATGCTGCTGACGACCAAGGACAGGATCCTGATCAACCTCGACAACAAGCTGGAAGTGACGGACCTGCCCGGCATGATCGCGGTCGCCCGCGATCTCGGCATGGCCGATCAGGTGATCGTCAAGGAGAATCTGTGGAGCGGTGGGCGTATCGACACCGCGAAGGCCGCGCTCGCCCAGGCGGGCGGCGGCTTCCAGTTCATGCCAATCCTCGCCGATGACGCCGTGCACGACGCCGCCTTCGCCGGCGAGGTCGACAAGGCGTTCGCGCCGCGCGCTATCGAGCTGATCAATTGGCGCAACGGCGCCGAGACGTTGACCGCAAATGGCGGCCCGCTGTTCAGCACGCGCATGCGGGCTACAGCCGTCCGCGGCGACTGGCACCTCTGGGCCGATACTTATGCCATCGTCAACAAGCCGGGCGGCTTCCTTGCCGGCGGCCGTGGCGACGAGCTGGCGGTCGCTGCCAGCCTGCCGCGCGAGGCTTGGGGTTTCTGGGTCGATCGCGGCGCCACCATCATCCAGACCGACGAGCCAAAAGCGGCGATCGAATGGCTGGCCCCCAATGGCTATCGGATACCTTATACTGACGAGGCGCGCCCGGCTGAGGCGGCGCGCACGGCAAGCATCAACTAGCTGGCGTCGGTGCTCCATCCCCACCCGGCCGCTTCGCGCCGACCTCCCCATCGAGGGGAGGTGGAGGTTGCACCAAGCTCGCCGAGGGTCGAGTGCTATAACGGCTGCGGGACGCTGCAAATGGGACGCCGAAGGATAGGCGCGGCGCCGTACCTTCCCTTGACGGGGAGGTCGCGCCGCAGCCGAGGGTGGGATGACGGCGCTGACCTAGGCAGCTTTCGCCACCCCCTCCAACTCGGCCAGCACCTCGTCCGCTAATTCCAGCTCCGCCGCGGCAAGGTTTTCCCGTAGATGCTCGACCGATGAGGTGCCAGGGATCAGCAGGATGTTCGGTGAGCGTCGCAACAACCATGCCAGCGCGACCTGCAACGGCGTTGCGCCGAGCCGCTTCGCAACGCCCGACAAGGTCGAGGACTGCAGCGGGCTGAAGCCGCCGAGCGGAAAGAACGGGACATAGGCGATGCCGTCGCGCGCCAGCTCATCGATCAGTGCCTCATCGTCCCGGTGCGCCAGGTTGTACTGGTTCTGCACGCAGACGATCTCGCATATCCTGCGACCTTCCCTTATCTGGGCTCGGGTGACGTTGCTGAGGCCGATATGGCGCACGAGGCCCTTGCGCTGCAATTCGGCGAGAGCGGTCAGCGGCGCCTCGATCGAGCCCTCCGCCGGGCCGTGGGTATCGAACATGATGCGCAGGTTGACCACGTCCAGCACGTCGATCCCGAGATTGCTGAGGTTGTCGTGGACGGCTTGCGTGAGTTCCTCCGGCGAATAGGCTGGCAGCCAGGACGCATCGCTGCCGCGGCGGGCACCGATCTTGGTGACGATGACGACATCGTCAGGGTAGGGCGCCAGCGCCTCGCGGATCAGCTTGTTGGTGACATGCGGGCCATAGAAATCGCTGGTGTCGATGTGGTTCACGCCTTGAGCCGCCGCTTCGCGCAGAACGGCGATTGCCGCGTCATGGTCCTTCGGTGGGCCGAACACGCCTTTACCCGCAAGCTGCATGGCGCCATAGCCGAGGCGGCGGACTGGGTGCTCGCCGAGTTTATAGGTGCCGGATTTGTCGATGCCGGATTTGTCACTGCTGGGCATGGTCACTTCTCCTTGTCTGCCGATCGGGAAATAGGTCATGTCAGCTGTTTCGATAATCGCCTATAATCGGAACAACTTGTGCGGAATGGCGAACAATGGCTGACCTCAACGATCTTCAGGCATTCCTGGCCGTGGCGCGCGCCGGCGGCTTTCGCGAGGGAGCGCGCGCCACGGCCGGCAGCGCGTCGGCGCTCAGCGAAGCCATTCGCCGTCTGGAAACCCAACTCGGTGTTAGGCTCTTCAACCGCACCACGCGCAGCGTTGCTTTGACCGAGGCCGGTGCCAGCCTGCTGGCGCGGCTCGGCCCCGCATTGGGCGAGGTAGAAGCTGCGCTCGATGTGGTGAACGGCTTTCGCGACCGGCCCGCCGGAACCTTGCGTCTCAACGTGCCGATAAGCGCCTCGCGGCTGTTGCTGCCCAAGATCGTTCCGGGATTTCTCGCGGCCTATCCCGCCATTCGCCTGGAGGTGATCGCCGAGGAGAACTTTATCGATCTGCTGGTGGCCGGCTGCGACGCTGGAATCCGCTATGACGAGCGGCTGGAGCAGGACATGATCGCGGTGCCGATCGGGCCGCGCGCGCAGCGCTTCACGACCTCCGCCGCGCCGTCCTACCTTGACCGGCACGGTCGGCCGCAGCACCCGCGCGACCTGCTTGGCCATGCCTGCGTGCGCGGCCGCTTCCCGAGCGGCGCCATGACGCCGTGGGAGTTCGAGCGGGACAGCGAGGTGGTGCGGGTCGATCCCACGGGGCCACTGGTCGTCAGCATCGGTGGAGGCGTCGATCTCGCTGTCGATGCGGCGATCGCCGGCGTCGGCATTCTTTGGCTCTTCGAGGACTGGGTGCGCCCGTATTTCGACAGCGGCGTCCTGGAACCTGTGCTCCAGCCGTGGTGGCAAAGCTTCTCGGGGCCGTTTCTTTATTACCCTGGCCGGCGCTTGGTACCGGCACCGCTGCGCGCGTTCATCGACTACATAAAAACACCGGCCGGGCACTGGTGACGGAAGCAAAAAAGGCCGCCCGGAGGCGGCCTTTTCGAAATGCTTGGACTTCGCAGCGCTTAGCGCTTCGAGAACTGGAAGCTGCGGCGAGCCTTGGCCTTGCCGTACTTCTTGCGCTCGACCACGCGGCTGTCGCGGGTGAGGAAGCCACCCTTCTTGAGCACCGAGCGCAGGCCCGGCTCGTAATAGGTCAGCGCCTTGGAGATGCCGTGACGCACGGCGCCCGCCTGGCCGGAGAGACCGCCGCCGATGACGGTGGCGACGATGTCGTACTGGCCGGCGCGGTTGGCAGCGACGATCGGCTGGTTGAGGATCATCTGCAGCACCGGACGCGCGAAATAGGTCGCGAATTCCTTGTCGTTGACGATGATCTTGCCGGAGCCCGGCTTCACCCAGACGCGCGCGATGGCGTTCTTGCGCTTGCCGGTGGCATAGGCGCGGCCCGACTTATCGAGCTTCTGGACATGGACAGGCGCGGCCGGCTGCGCGGCGGTCGTGACAGTCCCGAGTTCTGCGAGCGAGGAAAGCTCAGCCATTACGAGGCCCTCTTGTTCTTGGAGTTCAGCTTGGCCACGTCGAGCGTCACCGGCTGCTGGGCGGCGTGCGGATGCTCAGTGCCTGCATAGACGCGGAGATTCTTCATCTGGCGGCGGCCAAGCGGGCCGCGCGGGATCATGCGCTCGACGGCCTTCTCGACGACGCGCTCGGGGAAGCGGCCCTCGAGCAGCTGGCGCGCGGTGCGCTCCTTGATGCCGCCAGGATGGCCGGTGTGCCAGTAATAGACCTTGTCGGTGTACTTCTTGCCGGTGAACACCACCTTGTCGGCATTGATGACGATGACATTGTCGCCATCATCGACATGCGGGGTGAAAGTGGGCTTGTGCTTGCCGCGCAGATGGTTGGCGATGACAGTGGCAAGGCGGCCGACGACGAGACCCTCGGCGTCGATCAGCACCCACTTCTTCACCACATCCGCAGGCTTCTGCGAAAAGGTAGCCATGGTTTTGCTCTCAGGTTGACCTTCCTATCCGCGAACGGCAGGAACGGGCGTTTTTTGTTGCTTGAATTGACGGAGAGGCCAAGCCGTCCGGCAATAACAAAACGGCGGCCGTTGCGGCCGCTGTTCCGTGACGGCTTATAGGCGAGGGCGCCGGATGCGTCAAGACAAGCAGAAACTCTTCTGGCGCCGAAAATAAAGCAAAAACAATCAATTGGCAAAACGGTATTATTTTACCGCATACATTCGCTTCGGCGGGATCGAATAGGTGCCGGTGGCGTGAGCCACCGTGTGCCGGTCGGCCCCGGCGACGATGTCGATGTCGAACACCATCAGGCTCTTTCCGAGCTTGAGGATACGGCAGTGGCCGTCGATCGGTCCGGCCTCGGCCTTGCGCATGAAGTTGATGCTGAGATTGGTCGTCACCGAAAGCGCATCCGGCCCGGCATGGCTGAGCACGCAGACATAGCCGCCGATGTCGGCAAGCGTGAATAGCGCCGGACCCGAGACGGTGCCGCCGGGGCGCAGATGCCGCTCGTCGGAATTGAGCCGCACCGTGCAGCCGCCCGGAAACACTTCCAGCGCCTCATAGAAGGAGAACTGGTCGTTGAGCTGCGGATAGACGCTTGCCATCAGCGCGTTGACTTCGGCCGCGGTCAGCACCGGTTTGAGATTGCTTTGAGCGGGCATGCGCGATTCCTATATACGGGGAAGTCCCGGGCGGCGCGCCTGGACCATACGGTGCCACGGAGAAAACACGTCTCGCGGCTGTTCTTCAATCGGCAGCATGTTAGTTCTGTTGCTCCATAACCCGGGACCGCTGATTGAGAGGTTCAAAAATGGCCGAAGTCGTTGCCATCAAGCCCGCCGTCGCCGACGGCCCGGTTCTTGTCAGCCAAGACAAGGGCGTGCTGCGTCTCATTCTTGCAAGTCCGCCGGCCAACGCGCTGTCGCTGGCGACGATGGCTGCGCTGCAGGCGGAGTTCGACCGCGTGAAGGCCGACAAATCCGTACGCGTCATTATCCTGGCCGCGTCAGGCAAAGTGTTTTGCGCCGGCCACGACCTCAAGGAAATGACGGCGCACCGCGCCGAACCGGATCGCGGCCGCGCCTTCTTCGAAGAGACATTCGCCGCTTGCGCCAGGCTCATGCAGACTATCGTGCGCCACCCGAAGCCGGTGATCGCCGAGGTCGACGGCCTTGCCACCGCCGCCGGCCTGCAGCTGGTCGCCAGCTGCGACCTCGCCATCGCTTCGCATGAAGCGACCTTCTGCACGCCCGGCGTCAATATCGGCCTGTTCTGCTCGACGCCGATGGTGGCGCTGTCGCGCAACGTCTCGCGCAAGCAGGCGATGGAGATGCTTCTCACCGGCGAGACGATCGACGCGGCGACGGCCAAGGAATTCGGCCTGATCAACCGCATTGTGCCGCGAGAATATCTGAATCAGGTTGTCAACAAATACGCGCAAACCATTGCTTCAAAATCGTCTTTGGTGGTCAAGACCGGCAAGGAAGCGTTCTACGCCCAGGCCGAGATGGGGCTGGCCGACGCCTACGACCATACCGGCCGCGTGATGGTGGAAAACATGCTGGCGCGCGACGCCGAGGAAGGCATCGGCGCCTTCATCGGCAAGCGCAAGCCGGAATGGGCCGACGAATAATTGACCCCGAGAATGCACCGGCGCTTTTTCATGATTGAAGGTCCGACGTGGCGGCCCGCAAGCAACTGACGCGGCTGAAAGCGCCCTATCTCAAGCGCATCCTGCTTGAGTCTTCGCGGGTCGCGGCTTGGGACGAATATCCATGGAACCTGCCGATCTTCCGGGATCGTGAATTCGAGTTCGAATTCACGTCGGCCATCACCATCATCGTCGGCGAGAACGGCACCGGCAAATCGACGCTGCTCGAAGCCATTGGCGCGCTGGCCGGCTATGACGAGGCGGGCGGCGGAAAGGGCTATATGCCCGTCGATCACTCCATCGCTATTGACAAGAGCGGCGCATCACTTGCTGGCACGTTTCGCGCGCATTGGCTGCCAAAGGTCACCGCCGGCTGGTTCTTTCGCGCCGAGTCTTTCTACTCTGTCGCGCGCTACCTCGATAAGATTGCGCTCGAGGATCCGTTTAAGCCACCACCACCCGATTTCCTGTCCTGGTCGCATGGCGAAGGTTTTATCCGCTTCTTCGAGGAGCGCTGCCGCCGGCAAGGCATCTACATCCTCGACGAACCCGAAAGCGCGCTGTCGCCGACGCGGCAGATCGAGTTGCTGAAGCTGCTTCAGCGGATGGAGCGATCCGGCACCGCGCAGGTCATCATGGCGACGCACTCGCCATTGCTGATGGCCTGCCCGAACGCGCGCCTCTTCCGCATCAGCCGCTTCGGCCTCGATCTGATTGATTTTCAGGACACCGATCATTTTCGCATGATGCGTGACTCCTGCAGCGACCCGGCTGCCTTTCTCGCCGAAGCGCTGTATGAGGACGAGCCATGAATCACGACGCCTACGACAACAGCTACATCGCCGGCATTCTGAACTCGGTGAAGACCATCGCCATGGTCGGCGCCTCGCCAAACGACGTGCGGCCGAGCTATTTCGTGCTGAAATATCTGCTGGCCAAGGGTTTTTCGGTGTTGCCGATCAATCCCGGTCATGCCGGCAAGCAGATCCTTGGACAGACGGTCTATGCCAGCCTGGCCGACCTGCCGCATCCGGTCGACATGATCGACATTTTTCGCGGCTCGGCTGCTGTCCCAGGCATCGTCGACCAGGTGCTGAAGCTCGATCCGCTGCCGAAGGTCGTTTGGATGCAGCTCGGCGTTCGCCATGACGAGGCCGCCGCGCGCGCCGAGGCAGCCGGTATCAAGGTGGTCATGAACCGCTGTCCCAAGATCGAATATGGCAAGCTGTCGGGCGAGATCGGCTGGACCGGCGTCAACTCCGGCGTGCTGTCGTCGAAGAAGCCCTTGATGCGCAAAGGTTTCCAGAGTTTTGGCGTGCGGCAGAAATAGGCGACAACCAGGCGCGCAAAATTATTCCGGGAAGAAATGGATTTTCCCGGGCGTTCGCCGCAGATCGCAAGCCGAAAGGTATTTTCTTCTTTGCATTCACGACCCCGCTTCGCCGAGAATGCCCGGCGATTTCCAAAGATCTGGAGAGGAAGATTTCGATGACCCGTACGCCCGGTTTCAACACTTTAGCCGTCCATGCCGGCGCCAAGCCCGATCCGGCGACCGGAGCGCGCGCCACGCCGATCTATCAGACCACCTCCTATGTCTTTGATGACGCCGACCACGCCGCCTCGCTGTTCGGGCTGAAGGCCTTCGGCAACATCTACACCCGCATCATGAACCCGACGCAGGCGGTTCTCGAGGAGCGCCTGGCCGCGCTCGAAGGTGGAACGGCCGCGCTGGCCGTCGCCTCCGGCCACGCCGCCCAGGTCATCGTCTTCCACAATCTGATGCGGCCCGGTGACAATTTCGTATCTGCCACAAAGCTTTATGGCGGTTCCATCAACCAATTCGGCCATGCCTTCAAGAATTATGGCTGGGAGGTGCGCTGGGCCGATACCAACGATCCGTCGACTTTCGAGAGCCAGATCGACGACAATACCCGGGCGATCTTCATCGAGAGCCTCGCCAATCCGGGCGGCATCTTCGTCGATATCGAGAAGATCGGCGATATCGCCCGCAGGCACGGCCTGCCGCTGATCGTCGACAACACGCTGGCCTCGCCCTACCTCGTGCGGCCGATCGAGCACGGCGCCGACATCGTGGTGCATTCGCTGACCAAGTTCATCGGCGGCCACGGCAATTCGATCGGCGGCGCCATCGTCGACGGCGGCACCTTCGATTGGTCAAAGTCGGGCAAATACCCGATGCTGTCGGAGCCTCGCCCTGAATATGGCGGCCTCGTTCTGCATGAGACTTTCGGCAACTTCGCCTTTGCCATTGCCGCGCGCGTGCTCGGCCTGCGCGACCTCGGCCCGGCAATCTCGCCCTTCAACGCCTTCCTGATCCTGACTGGCCTGGAAACTTTGCCGCTCAGAATGCAGCGTCATTGCGACAACGCAGCGAGCGTCGCCGCCTGGCTTTCGAACCATCCGAAAGTCGCCTGGGTGAACTATCCCGGACTGCCGAGCGACAAGAACAGCGCACTGCAGAAGAAATACTCGCCGCAGGGCGCCGGTGCCGTATTCACCTTTGGCCTCAAGGCCGGCTATGAGGCCGGCATCAAGTTCGTCGAGGCACTGGAGCTGTTCTCGCACCTCGCCAATGTCGGCGACACCAAGTCGCTGGTCATTCACCCGGCCTCGACCACGCACCGCCAACTGTCCGACGAGCAGAAGGTGAAGGCCGGTGCAGGCCCGGACACGGTCCGCCTGTCGATCGGCATCGAGGACGTCAACGACATCGTTGCCGACCTGGAACAGGCTCTGAGCAAGGTCTGAGCGCGATGTCCGCCTTTCTCTCGGTCGATCCCGAAACTGTCGAGCCGGAGGCCGGCGCGCCGGCGCCGGACCGCTTGATCTCCGGCGATCCGAAATTCCGCACCTGGAATGTCGAGGAGCGGGACGGCAGCCTTTATGCCGGCATCTGGGAAGCGACGCCAGGCAAGTGGCGCATCGTCTATGACGAATGGGAATTCTGCCACATCCTGTCCGGCGTTTCAGTAATCGCCGAGGACAGCGGCGACGCGCGCACGGTCAAGGCCGGCGACAGCTTTGTGCTGCGGCCGGGTTTCAAGGGCACCTGGGAAGTGCTGGAGACGACTCGCAAGGAATATGTGATCAAGCTTTGACAGAGCCACTCCGGTTTCTGTGTTGAGTACGTTCGACATTGGCCGAGGCGTTTATCGTTTCGTCAGCCACGGGCGGAGCAAGGAGCGTAGCGACGCAGCGCAGACCCGAGGATCCATTCCGTGACTTTGAAGCTTTGCAGCGGTGCAGAATTCTGCTCCGTTTGCATCCCTTCGCCGAGGTCACTGCGCTCCGCTTCGCGTCGCTACGCCCAAGGGTGACGAAGGGTCAGAAGGCTTCAACTCAAAACGCGGCGGAAAGGTCTTCCAGCCCGTGGAAGTGATAGGTATCGCGGAAACGCGGTTCTTCGGCCAAACGTAACTTTGGCAGCCGGTCGAACAGCGTCTTCAAGGACACTTGCAGTTCGAGCCTGGCCAGCGGCGCGCCTATGCAGAAATGAATGCCGGCGCCGAACGAGACGTTCTTCTGGTCTGTGCGCGCTGGGCTGAAAGTGCCAGGCCCGGCAAACGCCAGCGGATCATGATTGGCCATGCCGAGCAGCAGCGCGACCTTATCGCCGGGCTTGAGCAGAATGCCAGGCGTCACTTCCATCTCTTCATAGGCATAGCGCAGGAACATGTGCAGCGGCGCATCGTAGCGCAGGCATTCCTCGACCGTGGCGGCATTGGCCTCCGGTGTTGCGAAGAAGCGGCGCGCATCGCCGCCCTGCGCGAGGATCGATCTCACGGCATTGCCGGTCTGGTGCACAGTTGCTTCGTGCCCTGCGTTGAGCAGAAGGATTGCTGAGGAAACCAGCTCGTCCTCCGAGAGCTTCTGGCCGTTGTCCTGGGCCTCGATCAGCAGCGAAAGCAAATCGTCGCCGGGTCTCTTGCGCCGCTCGGCGACATAGCCGCGCAGGAAAGCCGCGAAATCGCGCGCGGCGCGGTTGGCCGTTTCCTCGGTCTCGCGCGTGCGGCCGTGCATGTACATGGCGACCATCTGATGCGACCAGTCGAGCAGTTGCGGCCCCATCTCGACCGGAACGCCGAGCATCTCGGCGATGATGGTGATCGGCAAGGGCGAGGCGTAAGTGGGCAGAAGATCGACGGAGCCCGGCTCGAAACGGTCGATCAGTTCATTGGCCAGAGCCTCGATGCGCGGCCTCAGCCGCTCGACCTGGCGCGAGACGAAGGCCCGATTGACCAGTGTCCGCAATCTCGTGTGGACCGGCGGCTCGAGTTCCAGCATGGAATTCGCCTCGATCGCGTCGAAGGCCGCGAGATGCGAGCGGTCGTCACTGAGACCGCGGCTGTCGGGAATGCCGGCCGGGTTCTGGCGGCCGAAACGGCGGTCGCGCAGCAGGCGGTTGACGTCGTCGAAGCCGCCAAAACACCAGAAGCCGTAGTCTTGCCAAAAGAAGGCATTGGATGCGCCATGCAGGAAAGCATAGGCCTCATAAGGGTTCTGAACGAAGGCGGGCTCGTGCGGATCGAGTCGCAGGCGGCGGCTGACGGGGTCGAACGTGAGATAGGGTGGCATCATGTTTGACCATTAGAGCAATTCCAGGAAAAGTGTGTAGTGGTTTTCCGTCCGGAATTGCGTAAAAACAAATGGTTAGAGCAGTTCAGCGTTTCCATGAAACGCTGAACTGCTCTAGCGCCTTGCCGGCCCGATGCCAGACCGCATCTTCGCGCCGTTCGCGCCGACAGATTGAGCCAGGCTGGCCGCTGGAGAGGAAGAGCGCGTGGCCCGCACATGCCTCCGGCGGAGCGCTTCAGCGTCCCGTCTTCAGGACACCGGTCACCTTGGTGGCGATCGCGGCATCGAGCGCCTGCCAGTTCCCGAGCAGCTCGCGGGGGAAACGGTAGGTGAGGCTGAGATCGTCGCCGACCTGGATGTCGCGCTCGCAGGGGGCCAGCGATTCCTCGGCACTTGGGCCGCTCAGGCAGCGGGCGACGAACGGGTCTTTACCGGGACGGTCGGCGACCGCCAGCACCTCGTTGAGATAGCCTGACTTCTCGGCGAAGCCGTAGAGCGTCGTCCCGCCCGGACTAGGCGTGCCCGGCTTGACGATCAGGGCGCTGTAGATTGGGGCGAAACGGCCGCTCATGTCGCGCGACATCATCCGCGGCTCGAATGACAGGAAGATGATCTTCCTGGTCGTGGCGTGGTTGAAGTCGTCGCGCGCGGCGGTGCTGTAGCCGTCCATTTCGGGATAGCGCAGATAAAGGTCGAGGCGCGAGGCGATGCCGTCGCGCCTGGCCTGGTCGAAGCGGATGAAGTTGGCCGGCACGCTGATCACATTGTTGCCCATGACGATCTGGCGCACGGTCGTGTCGTCGGTATAGCCGGCCATGGCGATGGACCGGCCGAGCCATTTGCCGCCGAGGCTGATAGCCACCGAAAGCAGGGCGAGCGCCGCGAAGACGTAGAAGACCCGCTTCATCAAGGTCGAGTCGACGACCTCGAATTCCTCCGCGGCGGCTGCCTCTCTCATCGCGATTCCCCGATCCGCTCACCTGTCCTCAGGTGGCACAGCTGGCGCGGCATGGCTCTTGCAGCGCGTCGGCACGACTGTGCGGTCTCATGGTAAACGGTTGGTAAAGATGGATCTCATGCTGCTCCCTCTCTACGCGTTTGCGGTCGGCCTGACGGCTTGCGGCCTCGCTGGCTCGGCGATGGAAATCGTCTGCGGCCGCCGGCTGGCCTTCGCCGAACCCTATGTCACGCCTGCGCATATTGTCCGCTCGCTCGCGGTGACCGCCTGTGCCGGTCCGTTCATGCTCACCAATGATGCGCTGGCTGCACGGCGCGAGGGGCGCATCGGCACGCTGGCGCTGCTTTCCTGCGGCTGCACGGCTATGGCGTGGGCACTAGCGCTCGGCATCGTGTTGATCACCATTGCATCCTGGGCAACGGGTCTCCTAAGCTCCACCGAATTCTCGGCATGAGACGAATCGGAGAAAAGATGCCGATCTATGCGATCGACGGGAAGGCACCCCGGTTCGAGGATGCCGAAACCAACTGGATAGCGCCTGACGCCACGCTGATCGGCGATATCACGATAGGCCGCAATGCCGGCTTCTGGTTCGGCGTCGTCATCCGCGGCGACGGTGAGCCGATCACCATCGGCGCCGACACCAACGTGCAGGAACACACGGTCATGCACACCGATCCGGGCTATCCGCTCAGCATCGGGCAGGGCTGCACGATCGGGCATCGCGCGCTGCTGCATGGCTGCACGGTCGGCGACAACAGCCTGATCGGCATGGGCGCCATCGTGCTCAACGGCGCGAGGATCGGCAAGAATTCGCTGGTCGGCGCCGGCGCTTTGGTGACGGAAAACAAGGTGTTCCCGGACAATTCGCTGATCGTCGGCTCGCCCGCCAAGGTGATACGGGTGCTGGACGACGCGGCAATCGAGAGGCTCCGCGTCTCGGCCGCGCACTATGTCGCCAACGGCAGGCGCTTCAAGACCGGGTTGAGGGAGCTCTGAGAGCGGTTCGGTCTGCCGTTTCGGCCGCGGCCTTATTGACTGCCTCGAGACATCGCCTCACGCAGCAGCGACGCCCCCGCTTCGAAACCGGCTTGGTCTGCACCTTCCAGGGCGGTTTCATTATCATCGATGCGCGTCCTGAGCGATGGATCCGCGCCCGACGCCAGAAGCAGGCGGATTGCCTCGGCGTCGCGCTGCGCCACCGCGTAATGCAGAGGCGTCCAGTCGTTGACCCCGCGCATGTTGGGGTCGGCGCCGTGCTCGAGCAGGATCCGGATAAGCTGCAGCCTGTCCGGCCGCTCGGTGGATAGCGCGGCGATGATCGACGGGAAGCCGGCAGGATCCTGGTAATTCGGATTCGAGCCGGCATCAAGCAGCGTGGCGATCAAGGCGGCCGGGCTCCAATAGATCGCGTATTCCAACGGATGGCCGAGGCCGAGCTCGAACGGCATCCTCTCGTCGTACCATCGCGCGGAGCCGCCGAGCGCCTTGCCAAGCCCCTCGAAATCCCCAGCCTTGAAGGCGTCGTCTATCGCCTTGAACAGCTTGGCGCGCTCACAGCGGTCGTCAGGGATTTTTAGCATCACCGTCCATCCAAAATAGACGGCCATATTGCTCCGGTCTGCCGCTCCGAGAAAGGTCCGAAGGGCGAGGGCAAAAAAAGCGGAGCCGGCCCGGGGACAGGGCCGGCTCCTAAAACCCGGTCGTTGGGGACGGGGAGGGTGGGGACTCGACCGGGCTTTTGCTAGACACGCCGTATGAATGCGGCGTGCTCAATCTCGTCGTGCATATCGTTGCCCAAAATACGCTGCGCATTTTGGGCGACATGCATTCGGGTCCTAGCGGACGCTGGCGACCGCGTCCTCGCGGCCGTCGTTGATCGAAACCCAAACGCCCGAATTTTCGGTCGATTGACGTTTGAGGTAGGTGTAGACCGTGTCGTTCCAGGCGAGCACTTTCGGCTCGAGATTGTCGAGGATGAACTCGCCGAGGCTGGTGCGCACCGTCAGCACCGCGTGGCCGTCGCCGTTCGGCTGTCGCACGACCGTCATCAAAAGGTCGCCGGCGGGGACACCGGCGGCCATCAATTCGCGGCGCTTCTCCAGCGCGTAGTCCTCGCAGTCGCCAACACCGTTGTCGGGATAGGCCCAGTATTCCTCGACCCCGTAGATCTCCATATCGGTACGTGGCTTGACGCGGGTGTTGACCGAATTGTTGACGTTGATCATCGTCGCCCACAGCTTGCGGGTCAGCTCGACAGGAGACCCATTCGGCGTCCTCTCATTGCATTCGACCGGAATGCGCTGGCAGAATTCATAGTGGCCGACCGGCTGGGTGGTGCGGCCACCCGTATGCATGAATACCGGTCCCGCGCTTGCCGTGCCCCAGGCGGAAAGCTGCATCGCCATTGCCAAGAGCAACAGCTTGCCCCTCGTCATTTTCATTATGGTAGTCTCCCCGTTTGAGAGAGACTGTGCCACGTTGGGATTTATTTGACGCAAAAACCCGAAGTAGAGATTGAGTAAAACGCCCGTAGATTAAATATAAAATTTGAACTATCTCGATTTCGGATTGTTGAGAATTTGACCGGGCGTCCCACCCGGATCGTGTGGCATCTCGACATGCCGCCCGGCTGCCAGAAGGCGCTGATCCGGCCAACAAAAAACCGGCCGCTCGAGGCCGGTTTATGCATACCCGGACTCTAAGCGGTCAGGACCGCGGAGCGTTGAATTCCGAATCCAAGGTTTCCGGCCGCTGAATGACGGCGAACTCGATGGCGACGCCGTCCTCGAAGTGACGCACCACCTGGCCGCGCATCGTTCCCAGCATGACCTGCACGCCGATTGCTGGTTTGACGTCGATCTCGATCGCCGCGCCCGAGAGCGACAGGTCGATGATGCGGCACTGATACTGGCGCCCGTCGGTGAGCTGAAGCACGCCCATCGGATTGCGCGGCGCGACGCGCTCGTGGCGGCGGTCTTCCGGCAGGTCGAGCTCATGCTTGTTGGCAAGCCAGGTGAGCTGCGCGGCGAGCTTGTCCTTCTTGCGATCCGAAGCGATGACGGTCATGGCGAAGCCGTCCTGCGAGGTTCGCGTCACGATGCCTTCGATGCGACCGATATGATCGATATAGGCAATGACCTTTTCGCCCGGCATGCCGACGCGATCGGTGCGCAAGGCGACATTGCCTGGCGACATGTCTATCACCTGGCACGCATGTTCCGTGCGGTCCTCCAGCATGAAGCGTCCGTAGATTTTTACCCGGACACGCTGAAAATTGCGGCGCTCCACACGGGACGGCGCATATTCCGCCGCTGACCTCATGACTGCCTACACCCCGTTGGCATTCCGCGCGACGATGCGAGGAATTTCACCGCAAAAGCTACAGCAAAGCAGGTTAACAAAGGGGAAAACCGGTCCCCAAATGGCTTGGGATCGGACGCCTAGGCAAGGCAAAAGCCACGTCAGATCCGGGGGTAAAACCTCGCGATCCGGCCTTACTCGTTGCGCCCGCCATCGAAGACGACGAGGTGCCGGATCCGGCGCACGCGGCCGAGCGCCGAAATGGTCTCGGGCGCGTCGAACTCCGTCGGTACGAGCGACGGAACATCGATCGCCGGCCGGTTTTTCAGGAACATCGGTTCCTTCTCGGGATCGATCACCCGGATCGCGTCGATCAGGGCGTCGGCGAGCGGGTCGGCACCAAGCCAGAATGGTCGATCCGCGGCGCTGACGATGCCGAGGCAGCGAGGGCTCTCGACGCCGTCGAGCGGCAGCGCCAGCAGCTCGAACTTGCAGGAACGGCCGTTTCGGCTGAATCCTTCATAGGTCAGAAGCAGCACCGATTTCTGGTCGAAGACGCCATGGATAAGCCGCGACATGAGCCGCTGGTCCTTCTCGCGCCAGAGCGAGGGGAAGGAGAACCCTTTGAGCTCGCGGCCGTAATAGGCGCAGAGCCTGGTGCCGGCCAGCCGGAACACGGCTTCGCCGCGTGTGTCGCGCTCCAGGATGAACGTATCGGCCAAGAGCGTCTTGATGTCCGCCGGCTCCACTTCCGAACGTTTGGGAGCCGGGCGGCCATCACGCAGCCGGTTCCAATATTGGAACAGCGTGATTGATCCGTTCTGATTCATTTCCATTCCGCTCCGGCAATCTGTCTTTCTTGTTGTCCCATCGGCGAACAGACAGGGCGCCCTCCGATGACCTTCATGCGGTGCGGAGCAGGATGCGTGCCAGCATCGTTAACGTTTGTTCACGTCTCGGGGCCGTTAAGGTTAACAAGTAGTTTACGTTGCTTGCCGGCGGGGCCTGTGGCACATCAAAAACCACTCCAAAACGGTCGTTTCAGCAGCGATCGGCAGCACTTCAGTCAGTTTTCGGGGAGCAGGGGACTCGACCGGCCGTTCAGGGAAACCTGGACGGCTTTCTTTTGATTCGCAGCGTCGCCGATCCAGGCGATTCAGCTTGGGGCGATTCGCGGGTTTGTGATTCGATCAGGCGTGAACTACATGCTCGCCCGAAATCGAGTCTCCAGCCAACTGCAAAGAGGCGCATGAGCGAACCGGCAACCCCGACCGAATCCGAACCGCAGCCGGACGACGAAGCGCCGGAGCCGCGCCGCGAGCCGGTGTTCAACCTGCCGCCGGTGGTGCTGGCTGTGATGGGAATCTGCGCGATCGTCTTCCTGCTGCAGCAATATGTGCTGAACGACGACCAGCAAATGACCCTGCTCTACGACGGAGCCTTCATTCCGGTGCTTTACACCGGTCAATACGGCTTCGACTGGTTCCTGTTCACGCGCCCCTTCACCTATGCTTTCATGCATGGGGGGTTCGCTCACATCGCCATCAACATGGTCTGGCTTGCCGCTTTCGGCTCACCGCTCGCCAATCGTTTCGGCGCGGCCCGATTTGCGGTGTTCTACGCCGTGACCGGGCTGGCTTCGGTCGCGCTGTTCTGGGCCATGCACCCTTACGGCGAGATGCCGCTGGTCGGCGCTTCGGGCGCGATCTCGGGCATGATGGGAGCGGCGGCGCGCTACGGTTTCCGTATCGATCGCTCGTCAGGCCAGGCGGCCTTCGCAGGCGAGCCGTTGCCGATCCCAATCGTGCTGCGTTCGCGCGGCGTCATGACCTTCCTCGGCGTCTGGATGGTGATCAACCTCGCCACCGGCCTTCTTGGCTTTGCACCGGGCATCGACGGACAGATCGCCTGGGAAGCCCATATCGGCGGCTTTGTCGCCGGCTTTTTCGGCCTGCGCTTTTTCGATCGGCCCCAGCCGTCCGAGTAGCGCTGCGGCGCACTTGAAATGCAACCAATCGCGGCGCACCATGTTCACCGGAACGTGAATGCCGGTCAGGGCAGGAGCCGGCAGGCAAGGCACAGGAGGCCGCCATGACTGTGAAGGCAATTCTTGAGCAAAAAGGCCATGACGTGTTCACACTCGGGCCTAATGAAAAGCTGAGCGAAGCCATTCGTATCCTGACCGAGCATAGGATCGGCGCGCTCGTCATCACCAATGGCGACCGCAAGATCGTCGGCATCCTTTCCGAGCGCGACATCGTGCGGGTGTTGGCCAGGGAGGGCGCGGCCGCGCTCGATATTCCGGTCCGTTCGGCCATGACGCCGAAGGTCAAGATCTGCAACGAGAGCCACACGGTCAACGAGGTCATGGAGATCATGACGAAGGGTCGCTTCCGCCACCTGCCGGTGGAGAAGGACGGCATGCTCGACGGCATCGTTTCCATCGGCGACGTGGTCAAGCGCCGCATCGAGGATGTCGAGCGGGAGGCCGAGGAGATCCGGGCCTACATCGCCACCGCCTGATACAGGCGGGAAGGAGCCGCCAGCACAGCCCGGCGGCTTACAAGCGCAGGCAGCTAGAAGGCGTGCGCGCGGCTTTGCACTTGTCTCAATGAACGGTTTGCACTAGCGAGTGATGCGATTTTTCGCAACGCGACAAGCAAAATCGCGCCAGCCACAAAATGCGACCCATAGGCCTCCATGAGCATCATCGATACCCGTACGCCCGACCCGAAACGCCTGATCTCCGGCGCCACCGGCGACTGGGAAATCATCATCGGGCTCGAAGTGCATGCGCAAGTAACGTCCGAGGCAAAGCTCTTCTCCGGCGCTTCGACCTCTTTCGGCGCGGCGCCGAATGCCAATGTCAGTCTGGTCGACGCTGCGATGCCCGGCATGCTGCCGGTGATCAATGAGGAATGCGTCAAGCAGGCGATCCGTACCGGGCTGGGCTTGAAGGCCGCGATCAACCACAAGTCGGTCTTCGATCGAAAGAATTATTTCTACCCGGACCTGCCGCAGGGCTATCAGATATCGCAGTACAAGCAGCCGATCGTCGGCGAGGGCAAGGTGATCGTCTCCGTCGGGCCGGACCGGCAGGGCGAGTTCGAGGACATCGAGGTCGGCATCGAGCGCCTGCATCTGGAACAGGATGCCGGCAAGTCGATGCACGACCAGCATCCGACCATGTCCTATGTCGACCTCAACCGGTCCGGTGTTGCGCTGATGGAGATCGTTTCCAAGCCGGACATGCGCTCCGCCGACGAGGCCAAAGCCTATGTCAGCAAGCTGCGCACCATCATGCGCTATCTCGGCACCTGCGACGGCAACATGGACGAGGGTTCGTTGCGCGCCGACGTCAACGTCTCGGTGCGCCGTCCGGGCGGCGGCTTCGGCACACGCTGCGAGATCAAGAACGTCAACTCGATCCGCTTCATCGGCCAGGCCATCGAGTCCGAAGCGCGCCGTCAGATCGCCATCCTGGAAGACGGCGGCGCGATTGAGCAGGAGACGCGGCTATTCGACCCCAACAAGGGCGAAACGCGCTCGATGCGCTCCAAGGAAGAGGCGCATGACTACCGCTATTTCCCCGACCCCGACCTTCTGCCGCTGGAATTCGACCAAGCCTATGTCGATGATCTGGCACAGCATCTGCCGGAACTCCCGGACGAGAAAAAGGCGCGGCTGATCGGCTCGCTCGGCCTCTCGCCCTACGACGCCTCGGTGCTGGTGTCGGACAAGCCGGTCGCCGACTATTTCGAGAAGGTGGCCTCGGGGCGTGACGGCAAGCTTGCCGCCAACTGGGTCATCAACGACCTGCTGGGCGCCCTCAACAAGGCCGGCAAAGATATTGAAAATGCTCCGGTTTCGCCTGAGCAGCTCGGCGCCGTGATCGATCTGATCAAGGAAGGTACGATCTCCGGCAAGATCGCCAAGGACCTGTTCGAGATCGTCTGGAACGAGGGCGGCGATCCGCGCCAGCTCGTCGAAAGCCGCGGCATGAAGCAGGTGACCGACAGCGGCGCCATCGAGAAGGCGGTCGACGAGGTCATCGCCGCCAACCCCGACAAGGCCGAGCAGGCCCGCGCCAAGCCGACCATGGCCGGCTGGTTCGTCGGCCAGGTGATGAAGGCGACCGGCGGCAAGGCGAACCCGCAGGCGGTCAACGAGCTGGTCAAGGCCAAGCTCGGCATCGAATAGAGCGATGTTCATCCGCACTGCCAGCGAGCGCGATCTTGATGCGGTGCGCGCGCTGCTGGTCGAGACGTGGCATGCGACCTATGACGCCATCTACGGCCCCGAGCAGGTAACGGCGATCACCGACGACTGGCATTCTATTGCTTCGCTCAAGGCGCAGCTGGCGCGGCCGAATTCCGAATTCCTGGTGGCTGACGACGGCAAGCGGCTTGGCAGCATGGCTTTCGCGGCCGCTACCACCGACCCGAAGATCGTCCTTCTTAACCAGCTCTACGTATCCCCGGGTTGTCAGCGGCAAGGGATCGGCCGGGCGCTGCTCGAGGAAGTCGAGGCCAGTTTTCCGGAGATGCGGACGCTGCGTCTCGAGGTCGAGGAGGCGAATGCCGTGGCGATCGCCTTCTACGAGGCGAACGGATTTCGGACGACAGGCAGGACAGCGGATTGCGGTGGCAGTTCGGGACTGCCCGCGCTCATCCTGGAGAAGCGGCTCGGCTAAGCGCCGGCGGACGCCCAAAGCGATCATCGCAGGGTTTTGATTTGATCGCACTGATCCCCGCTATCAAACCTGTCCTCGCGACGTCCGCCATGGGGCAGGCGCATCGCTCGCCGAGGGAACCGCGATGCCGAGCTTGCCGGAACTGCTGCCGACCCAAGTGTCGGATGAGTCTTTCGGTGGCGTGACTTATCACGTCGCCGGTGAACTGGTGCCCGTGCTCTCCGTCGACGTGAGCAGGATGCCGGTGTATTTCGAGCATCACATCCTGCTCTGGAAGCACTCCACCGTCAGCATCGGGCTAAAATCGCTGCGCGGCGCGCTGAAGCGCATGATGGCCGGCATGCAGGTCTTCGTCACCGAGGCGTCGGGCTCGGGCGTCATCGCCTTCAGCCGTGACGGGCCGGGCCACATCGTGCCGATCCATCTTCGCCGCGGCGAGGAGATCCAGGTGCGCGAGCACCAGTTTCTCGCCGCGACCGCCAGCGTCGACTACACCTTCGAGCGGGTGCGCGGCCTGGCGACGATGCTGTTCGGCCAGAGCGGCTTCTTCATCGACCGCTTCCGCGGCGAAACCGGCGACGGCATCGTCTGGCTGCACGGCTACGGCAATGTCTTCGAGAAGGTGCTTGCGCCCGGCGAGACCATCGACATCGAGCCGGGCGGCTGGTTGTTCAAGGACGCTTCTGTCAGGATGGAAACCAGGATCGACCGTCTCTCCAGCGGCTTCTTCGGCGCAAACGTCAACTTCGTCGTCAACCGTTTCACCGGACCGAGCCGCGTCGGCATCCAGTCGATGTATCTGCACATGCCGTCGGAAGAGTAGAGCACGACCGGTCACGTGGCATAGCCGTTTCACCGGTCGTCTTGCAGTCTTACTGCCTTAGAGGTCCTTCGCCCATTCAATGATGAAGGCAGCCACTTTTTCGTAGCCCGGCTCGGCCATGAGGAAATGCGACATGCCTGCAAACTCGACGTAGTCGGTGCGCGACGGCGCCTTCTTGTGCTTTTTGTAGATTTTCCTCGACATCGCCGGCGCAACGGTCTTGTCCTCCGAGGCCGCGGTAACCAGAACCGGTTGCGTGCGCTTCCTTATGTTGATGCCGATGCCCAGGCCGGTCGCCGTCTGGGCGAAGACGCGGCCCGAAGTCGGGACCATGTACTTCTCATAGGCTTCGTCTCGGAGCGCGGCCGGAGCGGTGTTGGCGAATTTGGCGTCGAATTGAGCCTTGGACAGGGTGTAGGTGCGGTTCCAGGCATTCCAGCGGGCGAGCACCGGGAGCGCGGCAAGCAGCGACACCGGGTCGGCGATGATGCCCGCCACCGGGCCGGAGTCCAGCAGGACGCCGGCCACCCCGTAGCCTCGGTCGAGCAGAAGCTGCGTCACCAGCCCGCCCATGGAATGTCCGATGATGATCGGCTTCTCAGGCAGCGTTTCGATGAACTTGGCGATGTGGTCCGCGATGTCGCCGGCTTTCAGTGAGCCGAGGTCCGCCGGCGGATTCGCGCGCAGTTCGGCGGCTCCCCGATCCAGGAACGGCCAGGACGGCGCGTGGACGGTGTAGCCAGCCTCTTCGAATGGCTTGCGGAAATTGCTCCAGGACGCGGCTGTCATCCAGGCGCCGTGGATAAGGACAACGGTTCGGGTCAGGCGGGAGTGGGTCATTGAGTTCTATCCTTTCCGGATCGTTTTGCGATTGCGCGATTTAATCGTAGACGATTTAATTGTCTACGACTGTTATGCGGGATCACGAAAAGTTGAATAGCTTGCGATTTGATCGTTCGCGATCTATCTGAATGGGACGAGTCTTAGAGCGGCTGGCGCCGCGACGGACTGCCGTGCCGGAGGGAACCCATGAAGATCGACCTCGACGAGAACCCGGAGTTGATGGAGCGGCTAACCCTCGACGTGATGCCCTGCTTCGCGATCTATTCGGCTGCGAATGCCGTGAATCGGTTCTATCGCAAGATGCTGGAGGAGCTCGACCTGACCTACCCGCAATATCTGGTCATGGTTGTCCTGTGGGAGACCAGGGGTACAACGATGAAGTCGCTCGGGGAGCGGCTCGATCTCGATTCAAGCACGCTGACCCCGCTGGTGAAGAAGTTGGAGAGCCGCGGCCTGGTCACGCGCGCGCGCAGCAAGGCTGACGAGCGCGTTCTCGATGTCGTTCCGACCGCTGCCGGTATGGCGATGCGCAAGGCCGGCTGCGAGGCCGCGCTGGCGATGACCGTGCATTCAGGCGAGACGTTCGAGACCCAGGCGCAACTCCGCGAGCGGATAATGCGGGTGCGCGACGGACTGAACGCTGCCTGAGACGCCGGGCTGCTCAGCACAGATCAGGCGGCTGGGATTTCCACATTGTCGATCAGCCTGGTGGTGCCGAGCCAGGCCGCCGCGAGCAAGCGGCCGTCGCGGTCCCGTCGCCAGGGCGCGAGCGTTGCGGCCTCCCGCGCGGCGACGTAGTCGACCTTTCGAAAGCCCGCCCTGACGAGCGCTTCCGCAGCCTCACTCACCGCACATGCCTCATCCGCGCCCGACGCGAGCTCGGCCGCGGTCTGACGCAGAACCACGTTGATTTTGCGCGCGATCTCGAGTTCGGCCGCGCCGAGATAGGCGTTGCGCGACGACATGGCGAGGCCGTGGGGATCACGCACGGTCGGCGCGCCGATGATCTCGACCGGCAGATCGAGGTCGCGGCACAGCTGCCTGACAACGCAAAGCTGCTGGTAGTCCTTCTCGCCGAACACGGCACAGTCGGGCGCCGCCTGCAGGAAAAGCTTGGCCACGACAGTGGCGACGCCGTCGAAGAAGGCAGGCCGAAAATCCGTCTCCAGGCCGGAGGAGGGGCCTCCGACCGAGATTTTGGTGGCGAAGCCAGCCGGGTACATTTCCGCCACGCCTGGCGTGAAGGCCAGATGCGCGCCTGCTTCCCGCACTTGGTCGAGATCGCGGGCCAATTGGCGCGGATATTTGTCCAGGTCCTCGGCCGGCGCGAACTGGGTCGGATTGACGAAGATGGAGACGACGCAGCGATCGGCCTTTTCGAGCGCGATCCTGACCAGCGAGATGTGGCCGTCATGCAGGGCGCCCATGGTCGGCACCATGGCAATCTTGAGGCCATCCCGGCGCCAATCCCGGATCTGCGCGCGAAGGGCCGCAACGCTCTCGACGACGATTGGCCCGCTCATGCCTGGTCCTTGCCTGAGGTCGTTGAAAAGACGTGGTCAGGTCCTGGAAATGCGCGGCTGCGCACCTCGGCGGAGTAACGCGCCGCCGCCTCCGCAATGGTGTCGCGCAGCTTTGCGTATTCCTTGACGAATTTCGGCACGCGGTCGACGGTCATGCCGATCATGTCGTCTATGACTAGGATCTGGCCGTCGCAGTCGCCGCTGGCGCCGATGCCGATGGTCGGGATCGCAATATGGCGGGTGAGATCCGAAGCCACCGCCTCGACCGTGCCCTCGATGACGACCGAGAAGGCGCCGGCCTTTTCGACCGCTTCGGCGTCGCGAAAAAGGGCGGCGATGTTTTCCCTGCTCCGGCCCTTGATCTTGTAGCCGCCGTCCTTGTCCACCGACTGCGGCTGCAGGCCGATATGGCCCATGACCGGGATGCCTTCCGCGACGATTGCAGCGATCTGCGCGGCCATGTCGACGCCGCCCTCGAGCTTCACTGCCTGGCAGCCCGTCTCGGCGGTGATGCGCCTCGCCGAGGCAACGGCTTGCGCCACCGAGGCCTCGTAGCTGCCTGCCGGCATGTCGACGACGACACAGGCCTTTGCCGAGCCGCGCATCACCGCTTGTCCATGCGCGATCATCATCTCCAGCGAAGCGCCGCGCGTCGTGGCATGGCCATGCAGCACCATGGCGACGCTGTCGCCGACCAGAAGCAGGTCGACATGCGGATCGAGCATGCGGGCTATCGGATAGGTATAGGCGGTGAGACAGACGACCGGCACGCCGCCCTTGCGGCGGCGGATGTCTTCGGCGCCGATCCGATTGCCGGTGGACCGTTCTGGTGCCAATCGTCACCTCCCTCAACCGGCGCGGGCCAGCCGCCCGCTTGCCGAGCGTGCGAGCTTTAGAAAGTGCGGAAACGCTTGGCAAGCAGGGTTGCCGCGGCTTGAGCGTCTGTATCGATTTAGCGCACGAAGCATTTACATCGCGGCCAGGGCAAAACCCTTGCCTTCGCGATGACCTGACGCCATAAGCAGGAAACCGCGCGGCCGCTGCCGCCACGAGGATCTGGATGAAGACTTTCCTGCTGCAGTTTTTCACCTGGTGGAACAGCCAGACGCTGGGCACGCGCTTCCACACCTGGCGCTTCGGCAACAAGGTCGGCGAGGACGAGGTCGGCAATGTCTATTACGAGGGCGGCGTCGATTCGGAAGGTCGCACCCGCCGCTGGGTTATCTATCGTGACTATTCCGAAGCCTCGAAGATCCCTCCGGGCTGGCATGGCTGGATGCATCATCGCGTCGACACGCCTCCGTCAAGCGAGAGCTATAAGGCTCGTGAGTGGCAGAAGCCGCACCGGCCGAACCTCACAGGAACGCCGAGCGCCTATCGCCCGCAAGGTTCCATTCTGACCAATCAGCATCGCCCGCAGGTCACCGGCGACTACGACGCCTGGACGCCCGGTTCGTAAACGCGTTTTCGGTCCTTTATCGCCACAATTGGCGTTTAGCTGCTTGCTGATAGCGCAGCCCTGTTTAGCCTTGGGCGATCAGGAATCACCCGGGCGCAACCACCGGTACCCCTGCATGAACTCTTTCGGCCGACTCTCGACGGGACTGCTCGCGGCAGCGTCCGTTCTGGCTGCCTCGACGGCGGTGTTCGCCGCTGCGCAGACGCCGGCGGTGCCGGCGGTTTCCGACCGCCTCACCAATCCGGTCGCCGAATTCGCTGGCATCGACAAGATCACCGGCCGCATCATCACCTTCGACGTCTATATCGACGAGACGGTGCAGTTCGGCGCCTTGCAGGTTACGCCGCGTGTCTGCTACTCGCGGCCCGAGACGGAACAGCCGAAGACCGATTCCTTCGTCGAGGTCGACGAGATCACGCTCGATCGCAAGATCCGCCGCATCTTCACCGGCTGGATGTTCGCCGAGAGCCCCGGTCTCAACGCCGTCGAGCACGCCGTCTATGACGTCTGGCTCAAGGGCTGCAAGCAAAAATCGGACGTGCCGCCGCCGACCGCCGCCAAGGCCGATACGGGCAAGCCGAAGACGAATGCCGCCAAGCCGAAGCCGGCTGCGCAGGAGCCGCCTGCCGAGGCAGCGCCCGAGCCGTCGGACGCCGCGCCCGCGCCGGATGGCGCCGACACCACAGACACGAACTGATCTCGGAACTCTCGGAACCCTCTTTTTCGCAATCCGTTGGATAAACGGTGATGGCGACGGGAGATTTCCATGGCAACAGTCAGGCCGATCACTGCCAGCAAGAAAGAGCTTCTCGATATCGAGAAAGGCTTCTGGACCGGCGATTCCGCATATTTCGCGGCCCACGCCGATGTGGATTGCCTCGTCGCCTTTCCGGAGATGGCGCAGGCGATGACCAACGCCGATCTGGCCAAGACCGCCACCAAGCCCAAGCGCTGGCGCGATCTCGACATCCGGCTGAAAGGCATGGTCGAACCCGGCAGCGATATCGTCATGCTGACCTACGAGGCGCGCGCGACGCGGGAAAACGGCGAGCCCTATGCCGCTCTCGTCAGCACCGGCTATGTCCATCGCGCCGATGGCTGGAAGATGATGTTTCATTCCCAAACGCCAATCGAAACTGCGACCGGCTGACGGCTCACCTCAGGGATAAAAGGCCGCGTCGCCCTTCAAGGCCTCGGCCAGCATCTTTTCGTAGCGGCTGCGCGGGACGTCGACGGCGCCGAAACGCTTGAGGTGCTCGGTGGTGAACTGCGTGTCGAGGAGCGCGAAGCGGCGTTCGTTCAGCCGCTCGACGAGATAATAGAGGCAAGTCTTCGAGGCGTCGGTTTCCCGGGCGAACATGCTTTCGCCGAAGAAGACGCGCCCGAGTGACACCCCGTAGAGGCCGCCGACCAGCCGGCCCTCACGCCACGCCTCGACGGAATGGCAGTGGCCCAGCCGGTAGAGCTCGACATAGGCCTCGCGGATCGGCGCGTTGATCCAGGTCGAGCGGCGCTCGTCGCGCCTTTCCGCGCAGCCGTCGATCGTCGCCTCGAAGTCGAAATCGTAGCGGATGTCGAAAGGATGCCTGCGGATCGTCTTCTTCAGACTGCGCGGCGTGTGGAATCCGTCGAGCGGGATGATGCCGCGCGTTTCCGGCCGCACCCAGAACACTTCCGGGTCGGTGGCGCTCTCTGCCATCGGGAACACGCCCGAGGCATAGGCTTTCAGCAGCAGGTCGGTCGGGATGCGGTAGCCGGGCGCGTAGGGACGGGTCATTGCGCCATTATAACCGCAAGATCCTATTCCTCCTTGGCCAAATATTTCTCGAGCCAGTGGATGTCGTAATCGCCGTTGGCGATATCCGGATTGCCGACGAGGTCGCGGAACAGCGGCAGCGTCGTCTTGATGCCGTCGACGACGAATTCGTCGAGCGCCCGGCGCAGCCGCATCATGCATTCGACGCGGTTGCGCCCATGCACGATCAGCTTGCCGATAAGGCTGTCGTAATAGGGCGGGATCCGGTAGCCGGAATAGACGCCGGAATCGACGCGGATGCCGAGGCCGCCCGGCGTGTGGAAATGCGTGATCGTACCGGGCGACGGCGTGAACGTGCGCGGATCCTCGGCGTTGACGCGGCACTCGATGGCGTGGCCGTTGAACTTGATGTCTTCCTGTTTGACCGACAGTCCGCCGCCGGAGGCGACGCGGATCTGTTCATGCACGAGGTCGATGCCGGTGATCGCTTCGGTCACCGGATGCTCGACCTGCAGGCGGGTGTTCATCTCGATGAAATAGAACTCGCCGTTCTCGTAGAGGAATTCGATCGTGCCGGCGCCGGAATAGCCGAGATCGGCAATCGCCTTGGCGCAAATGCCGCCGATGCGCGCACGTTCCTCGGCATTGAGGGCCGGGGAGTTCGCCTCCTCCCACACCTTCTGGTGGCGGCGCTGCAGCGAGCAGTCGCGCTCGCCGAAATGCACGCCGCGGCCGGCGCCGTCACCGAACACCTGCAATTCGATATGGCGCGGCTTTTCCAGATATTTCTCGATGTAGACGGCGTCGTCACCGAAGGCAGCGCCGGCTTCCGATTTGGCCGTCTGCAGCGCCACTTCGAGGTCGGCCTCGGTGCGCGCCACCTTCATGCCGCGGCCGCCGCCGCCGGCCGAAGCCTTGATGATCACCGGATAGCCGATCGCGGCGGCAATGCGCTTTGCTTCCTTCTCGTCGCTGATCGCGCCGTCCGAACCAGGCACCACCGGGATTCCGAGCCGCTTCGCCGTGCGCTTGGCTTCGATCTTGTCGCCCATGATGCGGATATGGTCGCCAGAAGGACCGATGAAGGTGATGTTATGGGCGGCGAGGATATCGGCGAACTTGGCGTTTTCCGACAGGAAGCCGTAGCCCGGATGCACGGCGTCGGCGCCGGTGATCTCGCAGGCGGCGACGATCTGGTGAATATTGAGATAGCTTTCGCGTGACGGCGGCGGGCCGATGCAGACGCTTTCGTCGGCAAGCCGAACATGCATGGCGTCCGAATCGGCCGTCGAATGGACCACCACGGTCTGGATGCCGAGCTCCTTGCAGGCGCGCAGCACTCGGAGTGCGATTTCGCCGCGATTGGCGATGAGGATTTTTTGGAACATCTGCCCGCTGTTCCCGGCTCTACTCGATAACCACGAGCGGCATGCCGTATTCGACCGGCTGAGCGTCCTCGATCAGGATCGCCATCACCGTGCCGGCGCGCGGCGAGGGAATCTGGTTCATCGTCTTCATCGCTTCGATGATGAGCAGCGTCTGGCCTTCCTTCACCTTCTGGCCGATCTCGACAAACGGCTTGGCGTCGGGCGAGGGCGCCAGATAGGCGGTGCCGACCATCGGCGAGGGCACGGCGTTCTTGGCAGAATCGGCTGCCGCCGCGGGCGCAGCCGCGGCCGCCTGAGCCGGCACGGCAACCGCAGCGGCCGGCATAGGAAGCGGAGCGGCGACCGCATGGACAGCCTGGGATTGACGCGACACGCGCACCTTCAAGTCGCCGAGCTCGACCTCGATCTCCGTCAGGTTGGTGTCGTTCAGTATGCCCGCCAGGTCGCGGATGAGCTGCTGGTCAACACCGTTCTTCTTTATCGACATTTTCGAGCCTTCTGTTTGGGAGCCGGTCACAGGCGCGCCGCCAGTGCCTGCAGCGCAAGCGTATAGCCGAGTGGCCCGAACCCGCAGATCATGCCGACAGCGACCGGCGCGACCATGGAGACGTGGCGGAAAGGCTCCCGCGCGTGGATATTGGAAAGATGGACTTCAGCGACGGGCAGCGGCGCGATGGCGCGGATGGCGTCGTGAATGGCAATCGAGGTGTGGCTGTAGGCGCCGGGATTGATGACGATGCCTGCGGCCTTTTCACCGGCTTCCTGGATCCAGTCGACGAGATCACCTTCGTGATTGGACTGGCGAAAATCGATCTCGAGCCCGAGCGCCGTGCCGGCGGCCTTGCAATCCTCGGCGATGGCGGCAAGCGTCTTGCCGCCATAGATACCCGGCTCGCGCTTGCCGAGTGCATTGAGATTGGGACCGTTAAGGACGAAAATCGTTTTCAAATATGCCGACCTCTTCGGCGCCGGCCTCAAGCCGGCGCGCCGGATCTCTATAATGGGCATAGCCGCCCGCGAAAAGAGCGCAAGTGCGTTCTTTCGCTGTCCACAACAGGCGGAAAACCGCCTGTTCTCGCGACTCGCAATCGCTTAGAGCATGATCCCGAAAAGTGTGCAGCGGCTTTCGGAAAAGATCATGCTCAAAAACCTAGAGCGCGCTCTTGGCCTGCTCGATCTTCTCCGCCAGAACCTGCTGTCCGAGCGCGCCGAACACCACCTCATTGCCGACCACATAGGACGGCGTGCCGGTGATCGACAGCTTGGTGGCGAGATCGTAGGTGCGCGAGAGCGCTTCGTTGATGCTCGGATCCTTCATCTTCTCGCGCAGCTTCGCCTCGTCGGCGCCGAGCGAAAGAGCGACCTTCATGGCGGTGGATTCGGTGGCACGGCCCTGGCCGCCGAGCAGCGCAGTGTGGAACTCGCTGTACTTCTCCGGCATCATCAGATGGAAGGCCATCGAGACCACGCTGGCCTTTTGCGAATCCGGGCTGAGGATCGGAAATTCCTTGAGCACGAAGCGCAGGTCCGGATCGGCCTTTGTCAGTGCCTTCATGTCCTCAATGGCGCGTTTGCAGAAGCCGCAATTGTAGTCGTAGAACTCGACGATGGTGACTTTGCCCTTCGGGTTGCCGACCACGCCGTCGAAGGTGGAATTGAAGATTTCGTCCTTCGCGTCCTTGATGACGCCGAGTGCGGCGAGCCGCTGCTCTTCCTTCTGCTTGGCCTCGAGCGCGTCCTGAACCTCGAGCAGGACCTCGGGGTTCTTCAGCAGATAGTCGCGGATAATGCCTTCGACCTCCTTGCGGTCGATCTTGCTGTCCGCCGAGGCCACCTGGATGGCTTGCGTCGTATCGGCCTTAGCGGCTTGCGGGCTTCCTGCCACGAAGCCGAATGCCAGCATGCCGAGCGCTACCGCCACGCCGGCGCTGCCGAGCAGGATTGCCTTGTTCATGATCAGTTCCTTCTGCATGTCCCGGTCCAACCTAGTCGCCGCGCGGCCGGGACGTTCATTTGAGTTTGTTAGATGGCGTGTAGTTTATGATATCCTGCGCGCGAAGCCAGCCGGGCTCCCCGCGCTTCAATTTCTGTTGAGCGCGCATGGCGAAGATCTTCGCGTTTTTATAATCGGCCGAATAGAAGTGGCCCTCTGCCGTCGCAAGGTCGGCGGCCGGGATTTGCCCCAATTCGCCATAGGCCTGAGCTAGATAGCGATAGGCTCCGGCATTTTCCTTGTCGCGTCCGATCCCGTTGTTGAGCTGCGCCACCGCTTTCTTGATTGAGTCCGGCGTGCCGACCGCCATCAGCGCCTGGCCGAGCGAGACCAGCAGCAAGCCGGACCGCGCCGGGTCGAGGCTCGCCGCCTTGGCATAGGCATCCGCGGCGTCCTTGGGCCTGTTGGCCTTCATCAGGATGTCGCCGCGCAATTCCTGGAAATAGGGGTTCTTCGGCTGTTCCTTGATCAGCGCCGCGGTTTTCGTCAGCGCGGCGCCAGGGTTGCCGTAGAGATAGGTCTGCTGCGCGTCGCCATAGCGCGAGGCGAGGCTGGTCGGGTTCTTGCGCATCAGCCGTGCCACGGCCGCCTGGCCTTGCATATAGGCCGCGATCTTGATGCGCATCATGTCATGCCGCTGCTGCAGCGCCGGCGCGTCGACCTGGCTGACGTATGGGCTAGCCTTGACCAGCACCTCGAGATTGGCGATGCGCTCCCGGGGCATCGGATGGCTGATCCGGTAAGGATCGAGCTGGGTGCCCGACAGCGAAAGCGCGCTCTGGAAGCGCCCGAAGGTCTTCAGCATGCCCATGCCGGACTGGCCGGTGGCATTGAGGTAAGTGATCGCCGAGCGGTCGGCGGTGATTTCTTCGCCCCGCTGATAGGCAAGGATGCTGCGCTGCGCCATCTCGCCGCCGCCGGCGGCGACGCCCATCCCGGCGCCGGCAAGGCCGCGGCTGTTGGTCGTGGCGCCGGCCACAATCGCGCCCGCCCCGAGCAGCGTCGCGATGATGGCCATGGTCTTGGCACGATCGAGCTGATCGCGCAGCTTCTGCTGGTGGCCGCCGGCAATATGGCCGGCCTCGTGCGCGATGACGCCGATGATCTCGTTCGGCGTCTCGGCCGTCACCAGCGCGCCGGTGTTGATGAACAGGCGGCGGCCCGTCACGAAGGCATTGAAGCTCTGGTCGTTGACGAGAACGATGTCGATGCCGTCATTGGCGAGGCCCGCCGCCTTGAAGATCGGCCGGGCATAGTCGCGCACCAGCGCCTCGATCTCGGCGTCGCGCACCACTGGCACGCCTTGCGCGAAGGCGTTCACCGAAGCGGAGGCCGCGACGGCGGCGGCAAGCAGGAGTGTCGCGAACCCGCGCGCGGTTCGCCCTATTGCGGTCGATCTATCGACCATCGTTCGGGGTCGGCTCAACATGACAGGTCCACTGGTAGACGAGCGGGCGAAGGATGAAAAGTCGGCGCCGATAACTTCCTGCGCGCTTGTGATCCCCACACCAATCGGGCATTTGTGCGGCGCTGCCGTCGAACTTCCGGCAGTTCCAGGGCAAGCGAGCGATGGTTTGCCTGTGGATTTTGCCAACCAAAGGCAGGCTGAAGGGTCAGATGGTCGTTTCGCTTTCACGCCGCGGCGAGGTCGAGCCGTTCCACGCCATGGATATTCTGGCCGAGGCCAACCGGCTGAAGGCGACCGGGATGCCTGTGGTGTCGATGGCGGTCGGCCAGCCGTCGGACCCGGCGCCGGCCGGCGTCCGCGAAGCCGCCGCTCTCGCGCTGAAGCACGGCCGCATCGGGTATACCGATGCTCTGGGCCTGGCGGAGCTGCGCAAGGCGATCGCCGCACACTATGGCGAGCATTACGGGATCGATGTCGCGCCCGCCCGTATCGCCGTCACAACCGGCTCGTCCGCCGCTTTCAACCTCGCTTTCTTGGCAATGTTCGATCCCGGCGACCGCGTCGCCATCGCGGCGCCCGGCTATCCAGCCTACCGCAACATCATGGCCGCGCTTGGTATCGAAATCATTGAGATCGAGCTTGGCCGGGACGCCTATCTGCATGCCGACCACCTGAAGAGCGCACACCACGAAAAACCCCTGAAGGGCGTGCTGTTTGCCAGCCCAGCCAATCCGACCGGCGCGGTCATTCCAGCCGACGAGCTTTCCGCGTTGGTGAAGACCGCGGAGGAGCTGGGCATCGCGGTGATCTCGGACGAAATCTACCACCGGCTCGCCTACGCCGCGCCCGATGTCACCGCACTTGCCTACGGCGCCGGCGTGACGGTGATCAACTCCTTCTCGAAATACTATTGCATGACCGGCTGGCGCATCGGCTGGATGGTGCTGCCGGAGGAACTGGTGCGGCCGGTCGAGCGCATCGCCCAAAGCCTCTACATCTCGCCGCCGGAACTGTCGCAGATCGCGGCAATCGAGGCCTTCAGTGCCACGCAAGAGCTGGAAGCGGTGAAGGCGCGTTATGCCTGGAACCGCGACCTGCTGATGAAGCGTTTGCCGGAGCTGGGCTTCGCGCTCGCGGCGCCCATGGACGGCGCCTTCTACGCCTTCTGCGATGTCACGCGGCACACCAATGACAGCATGGCCTTCGCGCGCAAGATGCTGGCCGAGGCGCATGTGGCGGCCACGCCCGGCCGCGATTTCGATCCGCTCCAGGGCCATCGCACCATGCGCTTTTCCTATGCCGGCAGGTATGACGACATGGTCGAGGCGCTGGCGCGCATCGAAAGCTGGCTGAAATAGACGCCATGCCGGAACTTGAACAGGCGCTGGCGGAAGTGGCCGCCGAAATGACCGAGCGCAGCGATCGCGGCGCTGTCGCCACCTACATCCCGCAGCTCGGCAAGGTCGACCCGAAGAAATTCGGCATTGCCGCCGTGACCAATGACGGTCGTTTGATCCTTGCGGGCAACGCCGAAGAACCCTTTTCGATCCAGAGCGTCTCGAAGGTGTTCACCTTGACGCTGGCGCTGGGCAAGGTGGGCGATGCGTTGTGGCAGCGTGTCGGCCGCGAGCCGTCGGGCAATCCATTCAACTCGATCGTCCAGCTCGAGCATGAGAACGGCATTCCGCGCAACCCGTTCATCAATGCCGGCGCCATCGTGGTCTCCGACATCCTGCTTGCCGGCCACCAGCCGCGCGAGGCGATCGGCGAGATCCTGCGCTTTGTCCAGTTCCTTGCCGACGACGACACGATCATCATCGACCGCGAGGTCGCGGCCTCCGAACGCGCCACCGGCTACCGCAACTTCGCTCTGGCCAATTACATGAAATCCTTTGGCAATCTCCACCACGAGCCGGAGCTGGCACTGGGCGTCTACTTCCATCATTGCGCCATCGCCATGAGCTGCCGGCAACTCGCCATGGCCGGCCGCTTCCTCGCCAATGGTGGCAGGAACCCGGCGACCGGGCATTCGGTCGTGTCGACCGAGCGCGCGCGCCGCATCGGCGCGCTGATGCTGACCTGCGGCCACTATGACGGCTCCGGCGATTTCGCCTTCCGTGTCGGCATTCCGGGTAAGAGCGGCGTCGGCGGCGGCATTCTTGGCATCGTGCCGGGCGTCGCCTCGCTCGCGGTCTGGTCGCCCGGCCTCAACGAGAACGGCAACTCCAAGCTCGGCTCCGAGCGCTTGAGAAGCTCGCGAGGATGATGAACTGGTCGATCTTTGCGCCTTAGAGGGGCTGGGGCGCAGGATTGGAACGTTCGAAACGAAAATCCCGCGCCGGGCGGCACGGGATCTTCTGTTAGCAACTAAGCCTAATGGGCTGAAAGAGCTTAGAAAAAGCCTTTCCTCTGCCACCACCCGGCACGCTTCGGCTTTTCTTCGGTCTTGGCTTCCTCGCTGACGTTGGACGAAACGACGGGGACAACCGGCGCGTCGATCGACTGCGGTTTGCGACGCGTGGGATGGGCATTGACGGGTGCTTCAGACTCGGTCGGAGCAGAAGCGGCCGCCGCCAGCTCCGGTTCGGCGGCCACAGGTTCGGCGGGAAGTTCCGCCGCCGGCTCGGGCGCTTGTTCGGAGACGGTTTCCACGGCAGCCTTCTTCGATCGCGACGCACGGCGCGGCTTTTTCGGCTTCTCCGTTTCCGCAACATCGTCATTGGCGGGCGAGGGCGCGGCCTGCTCTTCGGCTGCAGCGACCGGCGGCGCGCCTTCGGGTGCTTCGACCTCCGCCTCTTCGCCGTCGAGATCATCACCGGCGCCGGCATCGGCAGCGATTTCGTCTTCCTCGCGGCGATTGCGCTTGCCGCCGCGCTTGCCGCGGCGGCGCTTCTTGCCGTGCCCCTCTTCGGCTGCTTCCGCCTCGGCCGACGCTTCAGCCGTTACCTCGGCTGTCGCTTCGTCCGCAATCGTGGCGGCATCGGCGGGCGCTGGGGCCAAAACGGCATCGCCATGGACTTGATGCTCGCGGTCGCGATCCTTGCCGCCGCGCCGCCGACGGCGTTTGCGGCGCTTGCGGCCGCCTTCGCCGTCCTCCGACCTCTGCGGATGCTGTCCCTGCTGCGGATGGCGCGGCTGTTCGGCCTGGACCGATACTTCTTCTTCCTCCTCGACGACGATCTCGTCCTCTGGCTCTTCCGGCTCGACATAGGTCGGCAGGCTGCGCACCTCGACAAAGCCTTCCGGCTTCTCCGCCACCGCGCCGCGGAAGATCGCGTAGTGCTGCGCGCCCAGCGTCTCGTCGGCTTCGAGCGTGATGGTCAGGCCGAAGCGGGCCTCGAGCTCGACCAGATTGGCGCGCTTGTGGTTGAGCACATAAAGCGCGGTCGCCGCCGGCGTGCGCACTGTGATGTGGCTGCGCGAATCCTTGAGCAGGAACTCCTCGATCGCCCGCACCACCATCAGCGCCACCGAAGAGTCCGATCTCAGATGGCCCGTGCCGCCGCAATGCGGGCAGGGCTTCATCGTCGATTCCAACACGCTGGCGCGGATGCGCTGGCGCGACATCTCCATCAGGCCGAAATGCGAGATGCGGCCGACCTGGATGCGGGCGCGATCGTTCTTGAGGTGATCCTTCAGCCGCTTCTCGACCGCGCGGTTGTTGCGGTTCTCCTCCATGTCGATGAAGTCGATGACGATCAGGCCGGCAAGGTCGCGCAGCCTGAGCTGCCGCGCGACTTCCTCGGCGGCCTCCAGATTGGTGTGGAGCGCGGTATCCTCGATCGAATGCTCCTTGGTGGAGCGGCCGGAGTTGACGTCGATCGAGACCAGCGCCTCGGTCTGGTTGATGATGATGTAGCCGCCGCTCTTCAGCGTCACTTGCGGCTGCAGCATCCGGTCGAGCTGCGCCTCGATGCCGTTGCGCACGAAGATCGGCGTGGTGTCGCGGTAGGGCTGCACCACCTTGGCATGGCTCGGCATCAGCATCCGCATGAAGTCCTTGGCCTCGCGGTAGCCGTCCTCGCCGGAGACCAGGATCTCGTCGATATCCTTGTTGTAGAGGTCGCGAACCGAGCGCTTGATCAGGCTGCCTTCCTCATAGACCAGGGCAGGGGCCGTGGACTGCAGCGTGAGATTGCGAACGTTCTCCCAAAGCCGCATCAGATACTCGTAGTCGCGCTTGATCTCGGCCTTCGTGCGGCTTTCGCCGGCGGTGCGCAGGATGACTCCCATGCCCTGCGGCACCTCGAGATCGGCGACGACCTCCTTCAGCCGCTTGCGGTCCTGGGCATTGGTAATCTTGCGCGAGATGCCGCCGCCGCGCGCGGTGTTCGGCATCAAGACCGAATAGCGCCCGGCGAGCGACAGATAGGTGGTCAGCGCCGCGCCCTTGTTGCCGCGCTCTTCCTTGACGACCTGGACCAGCAGGATCTGGCGGCGCTTGATGACTTCCTGGATCTTGTACTGGCGGCGCACCGGCTTGCGGCGGTTGCGAACCTCTTCAAGCGCATCCTCGGCGCCGACCGATTCGATTTCGTGTTCGTCCGAATGCGCGGACGAGACCTCTTCGAGCATGCCGCGATCATTGTCGCTGGAAGCGGCTTCGTCGGCCGGGGCGACCTCGGTGGTGGATTCGGCCGGCACCACTTCCGAAATGACATCCGCATCGATGCTCGCGGCGATCGAAGTGGGGCCGCCCTCGGAAGGCTGGCGATTCTCGCTGTCGGTCGCGTCGGCTTCTTGGGTGTCGCTGCCGGCTTCGGGGGCCTTGCTCTCCTCTTCGCCAGCCGTCTCGGCTACGGTCTCGGCGGTCTCGGCGGTCTCGGAGCCTTCGGTGGCTTCGGTCGAGGTATCGGCCGCATCGCCGGGCTCATCGGCGGAAGCGCTGGAAGCTGCGACCTCATCGGCGCTTTCGCCGCCTTCGTCGGCACCGGCAGCATCGGCGCCGCGCTTCTGCTCGACCCGGTCGCGGTTCTTGCCGCCGCGCCGGCGGTTGCGGCGGCCGCCGCGATCGCGCGCCTGCTGTTCCTCGCCGGCCTCGGCCTCCTCGTCCTCTTCGTCATCCGCCTCCTGCGCTTCGGCGCGCAGCAGGGCCTGACGGTCGGCAACCGGGATCTGGTAATAGTCGGGGTGAATTTCACTGAAGGCGAGAAAACCGTGACGGTTGCCGCCATATTCGACAAAGGCTGCCTGAAGGGAAGGTTCGACGCGGGTTACGCGGGCGAGATAGATGTTTCCTTTGAGCTGCTTCTTGTCCTGGGATTCAAAGTCGAATTCTTCGATGCGGTTACCGCGAACGACGACAACGCGTGTTTCCTCCGGGTGGGAGGCGTCTATCAGCATCTTGTTGGGCATTATTTCGTTTCCTCCCGGCAGCCATCAGCCGCAGCTGGCGAGGCAGACCCCGCCGCTGTGTGCCTGGATTTGTGTGACTGCCGGATAATTGAATGTCCGCCGGCCGGAGCTTGAGCGCGATGGCGGTGCCGCCCGCAGCCACAATGGCGCGGTTCGATGCGGACCTTTCCATGATTGCGCTTGAAGCCATCGGCACCCAGCAGAACCTTTTGAACCAAAGCCCGGACTTGGCCGGACCAGCTTGTTTGCTCGCACAGAGCCGGCGCGGGACATCCCGGCCGTTTTCATCGCGCAAGCGATTCCCCCGCCACGGGAGCACGCCTGCGAAAATCGTCGCGATCACCTGAAACCTGGAAGCGCCTTGCACATCTTACCCTGGCGGGAAGCTGCAGGGCGGGCGGTTCCAGGATTGCAGTGATCCAATGTCGCTTTTATGATTTGGCGGGTTGGAAGGCAACCCCGATTTCGGATGCCGGCAAAAAGCGCTTCCGTAGGGGAAGGTCGCGCTCCACCTGCTGCATGAAAAGGCTTGGTTAACCTTCTCTGGATACCAATCGTTAATTGGGTTGGCCGCCAGACGGGCCGTTCTGCCAAACAGGCCGGCGCGAGGCGCCTAACGGGGAGCGACTGGATATAGAGATGGGATTGGCAGGCACCGCAGACAAGGAGCGTGGCGCCGCCGGGCATCTGCGGCTCATGGCAAGGACTGTTTTCCTGCTGGTGATCCTGCTCGGCGTGACCGCCGCCTCGCGGGCCGACGGGTTGCTTGGCGCCACCGGCTACAAGATGGCCGGCGACGCCACCAGGATGCGCATCGTCGTGACCTTCGACCGAGAACCGGACGTGAAGTGGTTCCTGCTGCGCGGTCCCAGCCGCCTTGTCGTCGACCTGCCGCGCACGCGATTCGCCCTCAACGCCAAGGAGGTGAAGCCGCGCGGGCTGGTGCGCGCCGTTCGCTACGGCGATCAGGGCAAAGGCTCGCGGCTGATCCTGACCGGCAAGGGACCGTTTGCCATCGACAAGCTCGAGGTGCTGAAGAATGACGATGGCAGCGGCTATCGCGTCGCCATCGACATGTCGGCCGCATCGGAAAGGGAATTCGACGAGGCTTTGGCCAACCAGTCGCTGACGACCGGCTCGACCGTTTCTACCGACAAGGGCGGCCGTGTCGGCACAGGGCCGATTTCGGCGCCTGGGCACCGCTTCACAGTGGTTATCGATCCGGGCCATGGCGGCGTCGACGGCGGCGCGGAGAGCGCCGGCGGCACGGTCGAGAAGAACGTCACGCTCGCCTTTGCCACCGAATTGCGTGACAAGCTGGCCGCGGTCGGCAGCTATGATGTCTATATGACGCGGGACAGTGACGTGTACCTGCCGCTCGACGAGCGCGTGCGCATCGCCCGCCAGCACGAAGCCGATCTTTTGATCTCCATCCATGCCGATACGATCGCCGTCAAAGGTCTCCGCGGCGCCACCGTCTACACGCTCTCGGACAAGGCTTCCGATCCCGAGGCTCAGGCGCTCGCCGATCGCGAAAACCTCTCCGACCAGTTCGCCGGCCTAAAAATCGAGGACGACAACAAGGAGGTCACCGATATCCTGATCGACCTGATCCGGCGCGAGACGCACGGCTTTTCGATGAGCTTTGCCCACACGCTGGTCGGCCAGCTGTCGACCAGCGTCGGTCTGATCAACAATCCGCAGCGCTCGGCGGGCTTCAAGGTGCTGAAGGCGCCGGACGTGCCCTCGGTTCTGGTCGAGCTTGGCTATCTCTCCAACAGCAAGGACGAGGCGCAGTTGCTCAACGCCGACTGGCGCGGCAAGGCAGCCCAGAGCATAACCAATGCCGTTGCCCTATTTGCCGCGGCGAAAGCGGGAGCCAGGGCTGGGGGCTGATTGGACCCACCCGCCCACAACCTTGAGCCGTCCTACAACCGCAAGCAGCGTTGCGCGACGACAACACGTGGCGTTATTATTTGGCGGACGGAGTTCCTGAAACTTCGTGCTGCCGTATTTTGTCCACATGGTCGCGACAATGGGTTTCCATTGCGGATTGGGACCGCCCCTGAAGCTTGCGCGACTGACGGCTTCGTTTAGGAAATCCCGAACCTCGGACTGGAGCGGGCATGATTCGTCTCATCGGCTATTTCTTCGGCATCGGCACGACGCTGGCGCTGCTGGTCGCTGCGGGCCTTGCCATCTACATCAGCCACCTGACGAAGGATCTGCCCGACTACGAGGTTCTGGCCAAGTATGAGCCGCCGGTGACGACGCGCATCCATGCTTCGGATGGCTCGCTGATGGCCGAATATGCCCGCGAGCGGCGCCTTTACCTGCCGATCCAGGCGATCCCGGACCGCGTCAAGGCCGCCTTCATGTCGGCCGAGGACAAGAACTTCTACAACCACCCCGGCATCGACATCACCGGCCTTGGCCGCGCCATCATCGTCAATCTGCAGAATTTCGGATCCGGCAGACGTCAGGTCGGCGCCTCGACGATCACGCAGCAGGTTGCAAAGAACTTCCTGCTGACCTCCGACCAGACCTATGAGCGCAAGATCAAGGAGATGATCTTGGCCTTCCGCATCGAGCAGGCCTATTCGAAGGATCGCATCCTCGAGCTCTATCTCAACGAGATCTTCTTCGGCTTCGGCGCCTATGGCGTTGCCGGCGCCGCGCTGACCTATTTCGACAAGTCGGTCAACGAACTCACCGTCGCTGAAGCCGCTTACCTCGCTTCGCTGCCCAAGGGCCCTAACAACTATCATCCCTTCAAGCATGCCGACCGGGCGATCGAGCGCCGCAACTGGGTCATCGACCAGATGGTCGAGAACGGCTACGTCACGCGCGAGGAGGGCGACAAGGCCAAGGCCGAGCCGCTCGGCGTGAAGCCGCGCCGCAACGGCTCCTACCTGTTCGCGGGCGAGTATTTCACCGAGGAGGTGCGCCGCCAGATCATCGCCCGCTACGGCGAGAATGCGCTCTATGAGGGCGGCCTGTCGGTGCGCACCACGCTCGATCCGAAAATCCAGCTCATCGCCCGCAAGGCGATGCAGAACGGACTGCTGAAATACGACACGCTGCGCGGCTATCGCGGACCGGTGACCCACATCGACATTTCCGGCGACTGGGGCGTGCCGCTCGGCGCGGTCAAGGGGCTGGAGGACGTGCCGGAGTGGACGCTCGCCGTCGTGCTCGACAGTTCTGCCGACGGGCTGACGATCGGCATTCAGCCGGCGCGCCAGGTCTCCGGCGATCTCGTCAAGGACCGCGTCGAGGGAACAGTCAGCAAGGACGACATGGGCTTCGCCATGCGCCATTTCGTCAACGGCAAGTCCGTCAGGGCGAAATCTCCTGCGGAAGTGCTTGAACCCGGCGACGTCATCTTCGTGCAGAAGAACGAGGGCTCCGACAACGCCTATAGCCTGCGCCAGGTGCCCGAGGTCGAAGGCGGTCTGGTTGCCATGGACCCGCATACCGGGCGTGTGCTGGCCATGGTCGGCGGGTTCTCCTACGCGCAGTCGGAGTTCAACCGCGCGACCCAGGCGATGCGCCAGCCGGGCTCCTCGTTCAAGCCGATCGTTTATTCGGCGGCGCTCGACAACGGCTACACGCCGGCTTCCGTGATCATGGACGGCCCGATCACCATCCAGAGCGGCAACACGACCTGGACGCCGAAGAACTATGACGGCACGGTCGCCGGCCCGGCCACCTTGCGTTCGGGCATCGAGAAGTCGCGCAACCTGATGACGGTGCGGCTGGCCAACGACATGGGCATGAAGCTGGTCGTCGAATATGCCGAGCGTTTCGGCGTCTACGATCATCTCGCGCCGTATCTGCCGATGGCTCTGGGCTCCGGCGAGACGACGGTCATGCGCATGGTGTCGGCCTATTCGATCATGGCCAATGGCGGCAAGTCGATCAAACCGTCGCTGATCGACCGCATCCAGGATCGCTACGGCAAGACCGTGTTCAAGCAGGACGAACGCGGCTGCGAGGGCTGCAACGCCGCCGAATGGAAGAACCAGCCCGAGCCGGAACTGGTCGACAATTCCGAGCAGGTGCTCGATCCGATGACCGCCTATCAGATCACCTCCATGATGGAGGGCGTGGTGCAGCGCGGCACCGGCGCCACCATCGCCGAGCTCGGTCGCCATATCGCCGGCAAGACCGGAACGACCAACGATGAGAAGGACGCCTGGTTCATCGGCTTCACGCCGAACCTCGTCGTCGGCCTCTATATGGGTTACGATACGCCGCGCGGCCTGGGCAAGGGCGCCACGGGCGGCGGCCTCGCCGCGCCGATCTTCAAGGACTTCATGCGCGTCGCGCTCGACGGCACGCCCAATGTCGACTTCCAGGTTCCGGAAGGCATGAAGCTGATCGCCATCAACCGCAAGACCGGTATGCGCGCGGCCGAAGGCGACCCCAACACCATCATCGAGGCGTTCAAGCCCGGGACCGGCCCGGCCGACAGCTATTGGGTCATCGGCATGGGCGCAGACGGCTCCAATGGTGCCGGCGGCGCGCTGTCGCCGCAGGCCAATCAGGCCATCCAGGACGGCGGCGGCGGCCTTTACTGACCTCCCCGGGTTCGAAATGGGCCGGCAGCTTAACGCCGGCCCATTTCGCTTTACAGGCGACGGCGCCGTGCCTATGTATCGCGCCGATTCCGAAAAGAACGACAAGAACAGGACAGAACGAAGAGCCATGCGCGCGGAAACGCAGAACATTGTCGACGAGATCAGGCAGGCGATAACCCTGCTGAGGAGGCATCTTTGACTGGGATCAGGCCATCAAGCGGCTTGAATATCTGAACTCGCGCGCGGAGGATTCCAGTCTCTGGAACGACCCCGCGGAAGCGCAAAAGCTGATGCGGGAGCGCCAGAGCCTCGACGAGGGGATCGCGGCGGTCAAAGGCCTGACCCAGGCGCTCGAGGACAATATCGGCCTGATCGAGCTTGGCGAGGAAGAGGGCGACGAGGGCGTCGTGGCCGAAGCCGAAGCGGCGCTGCGTTCGATGCAGGGCGAGGCCAAGGCCCGCCAGGTGGAGACCCTGCTGTCGGGCGAGGCCGACACCAACGACACCTATCTTGAAATCCATGCCGGCGCCGGCGGCACCGAGAGCCAGGACTGGGCCTCGATGCTCTTGCGCATGTACACGCGCTGGGCCGAGCGACGCCGCTTCAAGGTCGAGGTGCTGGAAGTCCATGAAGGCGAAGAGGCCGGCATCAAGTCGGCCACCGTGCTCATCAAGGGGCATAACGCCTATGGCTGGCTGAAGACGGAATCCGGCGTTCACCGCCTGGTGCGCATCTCGCCCTACGACAGCAATGCGCGTCGCCACACCTCCTTTGCCAGCGTCTGGGTCTATCCCGTCATCGACGACACGATCGAGATCAACGTTTCGGAATCAGACGTGCGCATCGACACCTACCGTTCGTCCGGCTCGGGCGGCCAGCACGTCAATACCACCGACTCGGCGGTGCGTATCACCCATCTCGCGACCGGCATCGCTGTTGCTTGCCAAGCCGAACGCTCGCAGCACAAGAACCGGGCCAAGGCCTGGGAGATGCTGCGCTCGCGGCTCTACGAGGAAGAGCTGAAGAAGCGCGAGGCCGTGGCGAACGCCACCGAAGCCTCGAAGAGCGACATCGGCTGGGGCCACCAGATCCGTTCTTACGTCCTCCAGCCCTATCAGTTGGTGAAGGATCTGCGCACCGGCGTCGAAAACACCAGCCCGTCAAGCGTGCTCGACGGCGATCTCGACGAATTCATGGAGGCCTCGCTGTCGCATCGCATCGAGGGCGGCGCAGGTGAGGCAGTGGCGGACCTCGACTAGATATTCCGAAAACCTTCCGCCGGGTGGCGGCTCGCAGGGTGAGAGACGTTGGCAAATCCGAAGGGAGGTGCTCGTACGCTTGCCGGGCAATGCTTCTGCGGCACCGTCCGCTACGACGTAACCGATGAATTCGCTTACGCGGCGAATTGCCATTGCTCGAACTGCCGCCGCACCACAGGGTCGGCTTTCAAGCCCTTTGCCGGCATCGAGCGCGACAAGTTCCGGTGTCACCGCGGGCGACGACAGGCTACTGATCTATGGCGATGCCGGCGGCCACGACGCGCATTGCGGGCAGTGCGGCTCCCTGCTCTACTCCTTGGTGCGGGAGGGTGCCTACGTCCATGTTGCCATGGGGACGCTGACGGACGATCCGGGCATTCGTCCAAATGCACATATCTTCGTCGGTTCCAAGGCGCCATGGTTCACGATTGCGGACGACTTGCCGCAATATCGTGAACATGTCACTGGATGACGGCCGGAACTTCTGTCGGCGGAATTTCGTTCTTAGGCACCCTGGTTGCGGGCTTGTTGTAGCTATTGTTAACCAAGTCGGCGCACCCTTTTCTGCGGCCGCTGCTGAACCCCGGTGCGATCCGAAGGGTGCGCCCAGTTCTTGCGCCGGCCAAGGAATCAGCCCAGCATTCGGGCTGGGTATAGAAGCATGTATGGCCGGACGCGGCATATCTGCGACTGACGATCCGGCCACTGGGAAGACACGTTCCGGGAACGGGCAAGCGAAAAACGCTTGATGCTCGAAAGGAACGCTTCGATGTCTGCTGCCAAGTCAAGACCGGCACGAGCCGTTCGCCCGGCCGGCCGAATCTTGTTTTCCCTGTTCGCCACCTTCGGGACCGTGATGCTGACAGCTACTGCCTTCGCGCACGACGCCAAACCCACGGCGGTGCTTCCGCAAGCCTGGAGCTATCCCTTTGCCTGCTGCGCCAACTACGATTGCAAGGAGGTGCCGCAGACATCGATCGGCGAGCGGCCGGAAGGCTATGTGATAAAAGGCACGGGCGAGGTGGTCGCCTACAGCGACAAGCGAGTCAAGGATTCGCCTGATGGCGAATATCACTGGTGCGCGCACCAGGCCGGATTGGACGCCGGCAAGACCATCTGCCTGTTCGTGCCGCCGCCCTCTTACTAGGATCGCCGCGGCCGGGCAGTGCCGAAGCATGCGAGCTCTCGACCGGGCGCTGCCGCGCCCGCTGACACACGGGTTGTCAGGACCACTTGTTTATGTTGCCTTGCTGCCACAGAAGGTCCGCAGCGTCTTCCGCGCGGAACTCTGTTGGGCGGGCGGCGGACAACGGAGAGATCCATGATCATCAAGGGAAGCTGCCACTGCAAGGCCACGACTTTCGAAGTCTCCGAGGCGCCGCAGACGGTGACGCAATGCACGTGCTCATTCTGCTCCAAGCGCGGGTCGCTCTGGGCCTATTACGTCCCGTCGCAATTCAAGCTCACCAGCCCGCCTGAGAACGTGTCCTTCTACCGCTGGGGCTCGAAAACGATAAAGCATGGCTTCTGCTCCACCTGCGGCTGCGGCACCTTCACCGAAACGCCGGATTGGTCGACGGGCCAGCCCGACTTCGACAACCCGAGGATCAGCGTCAACTCCCGTCTGTTCGACGACTTCGACCTGGACAAGGTCGAAGTGGTGGTGATCGACGGCAAGAACCTCTGGTAGCCTTTTGCCGTTCCGCTTTTTGCCGCAATTCATGGTACAACGCGTGCGGAAGGGCTGATTTGGCGCGGCTGCAACGGCCGCGATTTGGAGAGGGACAATCTTATGAAGAAGACCGTGCTCGTCGTCGTGGCGACGGCTGTGCTCGTGAGCGCCTGCACCACCACCGATCCGTATACCGGCGACCAGAAGATCTCCAACACCGCGGCCGGTGCCGGCCTTGGGGCATTGGCGGGTGCCAGCCTTGGTCTGCTGGCCGGCGGCAACGACCGCCGCAACGCGCTGATCGGTGCGGGCATCGGTGCGCTTGCCGGCGGCGCGATCGGCGCGACGATGGACCAGAACGAGGCCGAGCTTCGCCGTCAGCTGCAGGGCACCGGCGTAAGCGTCACCCGCAGCGGCGACCAGATCATTCTCAACATGCCGTCCGACATCACGTTCAACGTCGACCAGGACGCGGTGAAGCCGGGCTTCTATCCGGTGCTGAACTCGGTGGCGCTGGTGCTGAACAAGTTCCGGCAGACGACCGTCGACGTCTTCGGCCACACCGACTCGACCGGCGGCGACGAGCACAATTTCGACCTGTCGCAGCGCCGTGCGCTCGCCGTCGCCAACTACCTGTCGGGCCAGGGCGTCGATTCCCGCCGCTTCGCCGTGACCGGCTTCGGCAAGACACGTCCGATTGCTTCCAACGCGACGACCGCCGGCCGTGCCCAGAACCGTCGCGTCGAGATCCAGTTGTCGCCGCTGACCTGATAGAAGCTGCTGCCAGCGGGAACTACTCCACTATGCAAAACGGCCCCGCGAGGGCCGTTTTGTTTGATCTCGAGACGGGTCAAGGCGTTACGGTGTTAGCTAGTTCTAATTGATGCCTTTCCATCGCCTTGGAAAGGACTAGCATCGACGCTGTTCCAGAGGGGACGAGGCGGTACAACCGGCCGCGCAATCAGCATTTTTCCGCCTCGGTCTTGCACGGCCAGTTCAAGAATCTGGGAGGAATGCATGACAAGAACGACTCGCCTTGGGCGCTGCGGCGTCCTCGTTTTGACTGGCCTCTTGGGCGCATGGGTTGGAGCCGCCACGGCTCGGGCCGAAGACGCCAACAAGGCCGACATCGAAGCTCTGAAAAAATCGCTGGCCAAATATGAGGACTACACGGCCGCCATTCGCGACCTCTATCTGTCGACCGTTGGCTGCGTCTACTACTCGGGCGAAAAGGTTCCGGGCACGATGGAATATCCGAAGGGAGCCATGGGCATCCATTTCGTCAACGTCCCCAGCGTCGGCCAGAAGCTCGACCCGATGAAGCCCAACGTGCTCATTTACGAACCGACCAAGAAAGGCTTGAAACTGGTCGGCGTAGAATGGCTGGTGCCCTTAACGCCGGACGTCAAGGAACCACCGAGCCTATTTGGCCAGAAATTCATGGGGCCGATGGAGGGGCATTATCCGCTCATCCCGAAGGAGTTCGTCCATTACGATCTTCACGCCTGGCTGTTCAGGGAGAATCCGAACGGCATGTTCAGCCCGACAAACCCGAAGGTAAAATGCAGCAACGCCGAGTTTCCGATGTTGGAGAAGCCGACCAAGATGATGCCCGGGCCGATGTAAGCGGCAGCGGGACAATCCCGGCAAAGCGCTTGATCTTTCAAGCGAAGCGGCAGTAAAGGACCGGCCCCATTTCGGGGCCGTCTTCGTTGTTGCCGACGCTCTATTGAGGTTAGACCTTCGCGACGATGCGCATGAAGGCGGGCACGTCATCGCCGAAGCCGACGGTCGCGTCGTCCTCTTCATGGCGGTGGCGGGCAGGGCGGTTGTGGTCGCGCTGAGGACGGGAAGCCCCGCGCTGCTCGGTGCGGTTGTCGGAACCCTTGCGCTCGTTCTCGGAACGGATCGCATCCTTGCGGGCGCGGCGCTCGGCAATATCGGCAATCTCGGCGACCGGCTGCTCTTCGCGTGGTGTCTCCGGCGTCTCGTCCTCGCTGTGCCTGGCGTGGCGGTCCGCGCCTTTCTTGCGCTCGCCACGGCCCTTGCGATCCTCGTCCTTGCGACCGGCGCGCCGCGGCGCGCCGCGGCCTCGGCGAGGCGCTTCTTCGCCTTCACTCTCGGCGACAGTCGATAGGTCGCCGTCATGCCATTCGATCTTGGCGCCAATCAGCTTTTCGATGGCGTCCACATATTTGGTGTCGGAGCGCGTCGCGATGGTGAAGGATTTTCCCGAGCGGCCGGCCCGGCCGGTGCGCCCGATACGGTGGACATAATCCTCTGCATGGATCGGCACGTCGTAGTTGAAGACGTGGCTGACATCTGGAATGTCGAGGCCGCGCGCGGCGACGTCCGAGGCGACGAGGTAGCGCAGCTTGCCATCGCGGAAATTGGCAAGCATCTGCATGCGGGCACGCTGATCCATGTCGCCATGCAGCGCGCCGGCGTCGAAATCATGCTTCAGCAGCGAGCGGAAAAGCTCCGATACTTCGACCTTGCGGTTGCAGAAGATGATGGCGTTCTTCAGATCGGACTCTTCGGCCCGCATGAGATTGCGAAGCGTTTCGCGCTTGTCCCACGGCTTGGAGCCCGACTTCACCAGGCGCTGCGTGATGCTGGTCGCGGTGGAAGCGGCTCTGGATACCTCGACGCGCACCGGCGCATGCAGGAATTTTTCGGTGAGCTTGGTGATCTCGGGCGGCATGGTCGCCGAGAAGAACAGCGTCTGGCGCGTGAAGGGGATCATCTCGCAGATGCGCTCGATATCGGGGATGAAGCCCATATCGAGCATGCGGTCGGCCTCGTCGATGACGAGGATATCGACGCCGTTGAGCAAGAGCTTGCCGCGCTCGCGGTGATCGAGCAGTCGGCCGGGCGTGGCGATCAGCACGTCGGCGCCGCGCTCCAGCTTCTTGTCCTGCTCCTCGAAGGAGACGCCGCCGATCAGCAGCGCGATGTTGAGCTTGTGGTTCTTGCCGTATTTGACGAAGTTTTCCTCGACCTGGGCGGCGAGCTCGCGTGTCGGCTCGAGGATCAGCGTGCGCGGCATACGGGCACGTGCACGGCCCTTTTCCAGCCGGGTCAGCATCGGTAGCACGAAGGAAGCGGTCTTGCCGGTGCCTGTCTGGGCAATGCCCAGCACATCCTTGCCGAGCAGCGCATGCGGGATGGCGCCGGCCTGGATCGGGGTCGGCTTGGTATAGCCGGCATCGGTGACTGCGGAGAGGACCTTCGGCGACAGGCCGAGGTCTGAGAATGTCAACGCTTCTTGAGCGGTCTGGGTGTCTGCGGACAAGTGATGGCTGTCTTTTGGCTGGTTCGGGAAAAATCGCAACACGCGTTGCGGCAGGCGCCGCGCGCCTGCAAGATCGGCGTTGCAGTTAGGCGCAAGTCCGCGATTTGTCAACAGAAACGGCCCGGAAATCCATCGATTGTGAAGACGTAACCTTAATCGCGATGCTTAATTGAGGTCTTGTCCTTGCGCCGGCTCAATAGCGGAATTGCTCGGCAAGAATACGCTCGTTCCAAGAATGATTGGGATCGAACAGCAACGTCGCCGTCGCGGTCGGCGATTCCCGCACCGTGACAGAGGCAATCGCCTTGACCTCGGTGTGGTCGGCGGCGGCGTTCACCGGGCGCTTTTCCGACTCCAATATGTCGAAGCGCACGATCGCTTTGTTGGAGAGCAGCGCGCCGCGCCAGCGCCGGGGCCGGAAGGGGCTCACCGGCGTCAGCGCCAAAAGCGGCGCGTCGAGCGGAAGGATCGGCCCGTGCGCCGACAGATTGTAGGCTGTCGAACCAGCGGGCGTCGCGATCATAACGCCGTCGCAGTTCAGTTCCTCCAGCCGCACCTGCTCGTCGACAGTGATGCGTATTTTCGCCGTCTGGTAGGACTGGCGCCAAAGCGCCACTTCGTTGATCGCCAGCGCCGAGATCGTTTCGCCCTCGTGAGTCACCGCCTGCATCTCCAGCGGGCGGATCGTCTCGGATACCGCTTTCGAAATGCGTTCATCGAGGCCGCCGGCGCGATATTCGTTCATCAGGAAGCCGATGGTGCCACGGTTCATCCCGTAGACCTTCTTGCCTGTGCTCATCGTGTCGCGCAGCGTCTGCAGCAGGAAGCCGTCGCCGCCGAGCGCGATGATGATCTCCGCCTCGGCGACAGGTATTTGCCCATAGCGCGCCGACAAGGTTTCCAGCGCCGCGCGGGCGTCGTCGGTGTCGGAAGAGACGAAGGCGAAACGGCTGGTTTCTTTGCTCATGGATCCCGAACGGCGACCGCTACCGCCTGCCGGGTCGCGCAGGCGACGGCGTAGCATGCGCCGACCACATCTGCAAAGGGCGGTGCGCCCCCGCCATCTGGATGGGCGTTGGCGCTCGCGCTTCGTGACAGGCGTGCAACGAATGTGATGGCTGCAAATGGTTAAGACCAAGCTTAAACACTCGTAAAGCCGGATCGATCATGTTAGCCGGCAGTGGATGGGTTGGCGGGGGCTGGCCAGTCGAGAGACCTGTCTATTGCCGGTGACGCGTCTGATCATAGTCTTCCTGATGATGGGAAGTTTCGCCCTCATCTTCGCCGAGCTTGTGCGCCACTCGGAGGAGATGAGCCAGCGGCCGCATCCGACGGCCTCCCGCTGCGGCGACGCCGCCGGGATGCCCTGTCCGCAAAGGGCGCTTTAAAGCGCTAGCGGTTCTGCAGCAGGTGACAACCCGCCTGCCGCTTCTGCGCCAGATACTCGTCGATCAACTGGCGGTAGCGCACCTTGCCGAAGCTCGGGAAATGGCCGCCATGAACGACCGAGACGTCGAGGTCGCGCATGGCAAGCAGCGTCTCGACATAGTCGCCGATATCGGAGTGGAAGACGTCGTCGATCAACGGCCCGTCATAGACGATGTCACCTGACAAGAGGATGCGGGTCTTTCGCTCGTAGAGCGCGATGCCGCCGGGCGAGTGGCCAGGCGTGTGGATCACCTCGAAGGCACGATCGCCGAGATCGACCACGTCGCCATGCTCGAGCAGCCGGTTGGCCGGGGCAGGCGGGATGCGGTAGCTGGCCGCATCCCATCCGTCGGGCATGCCGTCGAACATGTCGTCTGTCGCGTAGCGGTCGGCGACCGTCCACTCGTTGCGCGGATCTGCGAGGATCTGGGCTTCAGCCGAATGCACGCAGCGATCCGGAAATTCGTGGTGGCAGCCGATGTGGTCGAAATGCGTGTGGCTGGCGACGCAGACAAGCTTACGTTCGGTGACCAGCGGCACATGGCGCCGCAGGCTGAAATGGCCGAGGCCGGTATCGAACAAAAGATCGCGGTCGCGGCCGCGCACATGCCAGATATTGCAGCGGAAGAACGGCTTTATCCATGGCTCATGGATGAGCGTTACGTCGTCACCCATGCGGATGGTCTCGTACCAGTCCGGAGCCTCGATGACCGGAAGCGGGCTCATGGATCAGTCCGCCAGCAGGATGATGTCTTGAGCGTTGCATGAAACCGCGACCGTGTCGCCTGCCTGGACGGTCGCGGGAGCCGGTGCCTTGGCGATGAACTGGAATGCAGGATCCCGCGCCGAGGTGGCGAGCACCCGCTTGAAGCTTCCTTGGAAGACGACGTCACTCACTCTGGCCGTGCCGAGCGCAACGTCGCCTTTCGCTCCCGCAAGGATGAGGTGCTCGGGCCGGATGGCAAGCGCCACAGTCGCGCCAACCGGCGAGGTGGCGGGCAGCGAGATCGGCCCGAACTTGGTTGCCACTGCGACGCGTCCATCCCGCATTTCGCCGGCTTTGCCGGCAAGGATGGTGCTTTCGCCCATGAAGGTGGCCGAGAAGCGAGTCTTCGGCCGCGCATAGACCCGCTCGGGCGGTCCTTCGTCCTCGATGCGCCCATCATTCATCACCACGCAATGGTCGGCCAGCGCCATCGCTTCTTCCTGGTCGTGCGTGACATGGACGAAAGCGGTGCCGACGCGCTTCTGGATCGCCTTCAACTCGTCCTGCATCTGCCGGCGCAGCTTGAGATCCAGCGCGCCGAGCGGCTCGTCGAGCAACAGCACCGCCGGCTCGATGACCAGCGCGCGCGCCAGCGCCACGCGCTGGCGCTGGCCACCGGAGAGCTGGTGCGGCTTCTTGTCGAAGGAGGCTGCAAGCCCGACGAGGGCGAGCGCCTCGCGCGCCTTCGCCGCCCGCGTCGCGCCATCGACGCCCTGCATGCGCAGCCCGAAGCCGACATTCTTGCCGACGCTCATATGCGGGAACAGCGCGTAGTCCTGGAAAACCGTCGTCGTCGGGCGCTTGGCCGGCGGCACGGCGGTGCAATCCGCGCCGCGGATGAACACCTTGCCTTCGCTGGGCGTGACGAAGCCGCCAAGGATCGAAAGCAGCGTCGTCTTGCCGGAGCCCGACGGGCCGAGGAGGATCGTGTAGCTGCCGGGCTCGATCGCGAGCGAGACGTTCTTCAAAACGGCGAGCTGGCCGAAACGATGCGAGACGTTGCGGATATCCACCAAAGGCGCGCTCATGCCGTCTTTCTCCGCAGCAAGGTCAGTTCGAACAGCACCACGAGCACAATCGAGACGGCAAAGACCAGCGAGCCGACGGCATTGGTCTTGGGATTGAGGCCGGAGCGCAAGAGGTTCCAGATCTCGACGGGCAGCGTCGTCTCGAAGCGGGTGAGCAGGAAGGAGATGACGAACTCGTCCCAGGAAAAAGTCATCGACAGGAAGAAGCCGGCGAAGATCGCCGGCGCCATCACCGGCACGGTGATCATCAGCAGCACCTTCCACTCGGGAGCGCCGAGGTCGCGCGCGGCGCGCTCGATATTGATCTGGTGATCGCCCATCTGGCTGTAGATGATGGCGAAGCAGAGCGGCAGGTTGATCACGACATGGCCGACGCCGGCGGCGATGAGCGATTTCGGCACGCCTGCCCAGTTGAACAGCACCAGAAGCCCCATGCCGATGATCAGGTAGCTGACGGTGAGCGGCAGCGTGATCAGCCCGCGCAGCAAGGCCGAGCCGGGCAGTGCGAAGCGCGCGAAACCCCAGGCGGAGAGAAAGCCGAGCGTGACGCAAGCAAGCGAGGAGAGAACCGCCACCAGCAGCGAATTGACCAGCGCCGAGGTCAGCCGTGCGTCGGACAGAACCGCCTGGTACCAGCGCAGCGACGGACCGGTGAAAGGCGGGATGGGGAAAGAGGTCGCCTGCAGCGAGAACAGTATCAGCACGACCACCGGCAGGAAGATGAAGCCGTAGACGGCGATCGCATAGAGCCAGGCGGCAAGGCGGACGGCAGCACGCATGGTCAGGCCCGCTCGATCTTCAGCCAGCGCGCGCAGGCGAGATAGGCGACGGTGACGACGGCCATCAGGATGATCGACAGTGCCGAGGCGAGCGGGAAATCGCCGCGCCGGCCGATCTGCATCATGACCAGCTGCGGCATCACCAGCTCGTTGTTGCCGCCGAGGATCTGCGGCGTGATGTAGTCGCCGATGCAAAGCACGACGGTGAGGAAGGCGCCGACCATGATGCCAGGCAGGGTCAGCGGCAGCACGACATGCAGGAAGGTGCGCACCGGCCCGGCGCCGAGATCCGCGGCCGCCTTGCGGTAGCTCGGGCTGAGCTGTTTGAGGTTGGCGAAGATGGTGAGCGTCAGCAGCATGACGAAGAAATGCACGAAGCCGGTGACGGTGGCCAAACGCGTGTTGGCGAGCTGCAGCGGCTCGGCAATCAGCCCGGCGCTGGTGAGCGCCCGATTGATGACGCCGTTCTGCGCCAGCACCAGCAGCCAGGAATAGGAACGCACGACGTAAGACGTCCAGAACGGCAGCACGGCCAGCATCAGCGCCAGCCGTTGCCACCGCTCCGGTACTTGTTCCGCAAGGATCCAGGCGAAGGGGTAGGCGAGCACGATCGAAATCACGGTGACGGTTGCGGTCACCTCCAGCGAGTTCACCATCGCGCGCCAGTAGGACGGGTTGGTGAAGAACTGGCTGTAGTTGGCGAGCGTCAGAGCGCCGCCTTCATGCGCCGTCAGGCTGGAAAGCCCCATGGCAATGAAGGGCAGCACGAAGAACAGCAGCGTCCATGCCAGCGCCGGCGTGACCAGCGCCCAGGGCAGGGCACGTCCATTGGTTCCCGCAACGCTCATTGGCCGATTTACTGCGCCTGCAGCATTTCGGTCCACATGTCCTGCATCTTCTTGTCGAGATCGGCATTGGGCGCCGGATAGGCCTGGGCGCGGGCGAGGAAGCCGGGCTGCTCGTCGAAGCGCAGGATCTTCTTCTGCTCGTCGGTGAGTGTCGCCTTCTTGTTGGAAGGCATGCCCCAGTAGCAGGCGGAGGTGGCAAGCCGCGCCTGGCCTTCCGGGCTCAGAATGTACTGGATGAACTTCAGCGCCATGTCCTTGTTCTTCGAATCCTTGAACATGGCGAGCGACTGCGACCACAGCACCGCGCCTTCCTTCGGGATCGAGAAGTCGAGCGCCGGGTTTTCCTTGGCCAGGCCCGCCGTCACCCATTCGCCGCCGCCGACGAGGATGTCGACCTCGCCGGTTGCCAAAGCGGTCTGGCTGGCGGTGACCTCGCCGACCAGCTTGGCGTTGGCCTTCATCTTGAGCAACTCGGCCTTGAGAGCGGGCAGGTCTGCCTCGGTGAGGTCGGCGGTCTTCTTGCCTATGGCCAAAGCCGCCATGCCGATCACCGGCAGGTAATAATCGTAGATCGCGATCTTGCCTTTGTATTTGTCGCTGGTGAGCGAAGCCAGCGACTGCATGTCGGCCGGATCGACCTTGGACTTGTTGAAGCCGATCGTGTTGTAGCCGAACTTTTCGGTGATGCCGTAGCGCTTGCCGTCGACCACGGTGGACTTGTCCATCGTCACTTCCGGAAAGAGGTCGGCGAAAGGCAGCTTGTCCTCCGGCAGCGGCTCGAACAGGCCTTTCTCGATGCCGCGCGGCACGTCGATGGAATCGATCACCATGACGTCCCAATCGCCTGGCTGCGATTGATCGACGATCGCGAGCCCTGCGCCGGTGCCCTCGAATTCCTTGACGTTGACCTTGACGTTGTTGGCCTCCTCGAAGGGCTGCAGCAGCGCCGGATCGGAGTGGTCGCACCAGATCAGCGCGTTGAGATCGGCAGCCTGAGCGCCACCCGCGGCGAGCAGCGCCACAGCAGCGAAGGCGGCTCCGAGACCGGACCTCAGGGTGGAAAGCGGATTTCGGACATTGACGGTCATTGAGTGTTCTCCCTGCCTTGCTGGCTTGTTAAGGAAAAGTTGAACCAATTCTAAAATTGAGTCAATTATGATTTTGTGGCAGAGAGGCCGACATGAGCGGATTGCGCGAACGGCAGAAGGCGGACAGGCACCGCCGCATCATCGATGCAGCGACGGAACTTTTCCGCGAGGCCGGCTATGAAGGCGCCAAGATCGAGGCCATAGCTGCGCAGGCAGAGGTCTCGATCGGCACGATCTACAATTACTACCAGAACAAGGGTGACATCCTCGGCGCCATCGTGGCTATGGAGGTCAACGAGGTGCTGAATGCCGGGCAAGGCGTGGTCGGCAGCCCGCCGGCCAATGTCGGAGATGCGCTCGACACGCTGATCGGCATCTACATCGAGCACTCGCTGAATTACCTGAGCAAGGAGATGTGGCGGCAGGCGATGGCCATTTCGACGCAACTGCCCGACAGCGCTTTCGGCCAAGCCTATACCGCGCTCGACCGCGCGCTGACCGAACAGATCCGCGCCTTGATCGCCCGCCTGCAGGAGATCGGCCTCGTGCGGTCAGACATCGATGGGCCGGCGGTGGGCGAGCTCATCTTCAACAACATGAACATGATGTTCATCGAGTTCGTGAAGCGCGACGAGGCGAAAATCCCGGAGCTGCGCGCGGCGATACGGCGGCAGAACCGGGTGGTGGTGACGGCGATCGGGGTGTGAGGATCGATGGCGTCGGGAACAATGCCTTACTGCCGTCGCAACGTCGCTTAGCGGTTGATCAGCCATAGGATCGCCGAAAGCACGATACTGATCAGTATTCCGGTGGTGATGGGAACGTAGAGCCTAAAATTCTCACGCTCGATCACGATATCACCAGGCAGCCTGCCAAGGCCGATCCGGGCCAACCAGGGCCACAGCAGGCCTGCGGCGACTATCATGAGACCAACGACGATCAGTGTTCGCGACATGGCAGCATCCTGCCGGACAGCTTCTGGCCGAAATATAGTGAAATATAGTGATGACGGGTCTTGCAGGCAGGGCCAGCTTAAAAGCTGCTTTCGGTTTTCGGTCATCGCGCGGCTTGCCGTGTTGGGCAGCGGCGCTTTACCCCAAGATTGCCTATTGAGTTGAGATTGAAATCTGATACAACCATAAGGCGTATCCAACGGAGGGGGGGTAGATGGGGGCGTTTTCCATTTGGCATTGGGCGATAGTGCTGCTCATTATCGGCGTGCCTGTTTTCTTTGCCGTTCGGTCAGCAATCAAGCCATCACAGAATCCAGACAGCCTAGTTGGGATTGGCGGTTGGCTTATGTTGCTGGCGATTGGGCAGACCTTGTCACCGTTCCGCACGTTGGCTGAGCTGTTCTCCTCAAGTGAGGGTTACCAGCAGCTGATGCTGCTGCCCAATGGCCCTTTGGCCGTCTGCGGAGAAATCGTGCTGTTGCTGGCGTTTGCAGGACTCCAAGTGTTTGTTCTTTTCGCAATGCTGCGGCGGAGTCCACGCTTCAAGCGGCTGTTCCTTTATCAGTGGATTGCTATCCCCGTCATGTTCATCCTCGACGCCGTTTGGATGTCGACAATTCTCGGCGCTCCGATGAGCCAAGTCCTTGCCGGAGATGCACTGGCCGCCCCAATCACGTCATTCGTTCTGACCGGAATCTGGACTGCCTACGTCTATAAGTCCGTCCGGGTCAGAAACACTTTCGAAAGCGCCGCGTCGACTGCGCAGATTGCGACGGCCATTCATTAAGGGCGAGGGGAGGACTACTCGGAGAACTAACGAGTTTCGGGTGGGCCCATCCGAAGCTTGAAGAGCGAAGGATGGTGCCCCCGGCAGGGATCGAACCCGCGACCTTCGGTTTACAAAACCGCTGCTCTACCAGCTGAGCTACAAGGGCACGGCGCTCCGGTAGCACATTTCGTGCGCCAGTAAAGACAAAACTCCGTTTTGGGTTGCTAATGGACCCGCGTGGCTTGGTTGGCATGCTGAAATGCGGCGCGCGGCTTCCTACATTTCCATCCAGGCGCAATCGCATCGAACGGGGTGTCGCATGATCAGATTCGTCATCATCCTGCCGATCATCCTCGTGACCTGGATTCTCCTGATGAAAGCCATCAGTGACCTGAGGAAATCCAACATCGACTGGACTGGCGTCGCCACCTTTGTCGGCTTCGTCGTGCTCGCCTTCTGGCTGCGGCACGTTACGGGGATGGGGTGAGGTGAGCGAGTAGGGAATAGCGAATAGGGGGAGCCGGATCGCGAATTGTCCCTATTCGCTTTTCCCTACTCGCTATTCGCAAAAAAATTTCGAACCTTTTTCCAGGGCGCCGCGACAGATGATCAAGAGGCGGATGGGTCGCCTCGGTCAACGCACCCAGGAGACCATCATGTTCAAGCGCACGCTCGTTTCGGCCCTCATCGCCACCTCTGTCGCCGCCGGCACGCTGGCCGGCACCGTCCAGCCTTCGGCCGCTCACGACCATCATCACCGCCGCGAGCTCGGCATCGGCATCGCCGCCGGCGTCGGCGGCTTCGTCCTGGGCAGCCTGCTCGCCCAGCAGCCGCGCACAGTCTATGTCGAGGACGAGTACGACGGTTCCTGGCATGTTCGCCGCTGCATGGCCCGCTATGCCAGCTACGATCCGGGCTCGAACACCTACATCGGCTACGACGGCTATCCGCATTATTGCCGCCTCTAAGGGGCAATCGTCTCGGCAACCGGAAGAGGGGCCTCGCGGCCCCTTTTTCGTTCGGTGCTAGGATGTTTTGGCCTCTATCGCCAATCCCGCGCTGCGGCAGGCGCCGGCAACGGCAAGCCCGGCATTCGGCGATTCACCGCCCATCGCGACAAGTTTGAAGCTGTTTCCGGCATCCGGGTAGATCTTGGCAATGAAGGCTTTGCCGTCGCCGGAGCGGACGGACGCGCGCTTGTCGTCGACAAAGCCGCAAACCACGATCTCCTGGCGGCCGTTCACCGTCCGCTCCCCGGCAAGCATCGTCCCGAACTTCGCCGAGACTGGATCCTTCAAGTGTTGGCGGACGCCGGCGGTGATGATCTCCTCGAGGGCGAGCGAGATCGGTATGGAATCGACGGGCTGCCCGCTGGAGTCAGGCACCGGTGTCGTGGCGGCGCATCCGCAAAGTGAAGCGGCAAGCAATAGTTGAACCGTTTTCCGCATCCACGCCCTTTCGCATGCATTCGAACGCCGCGGCAAGACGGCAAGGGCCGATGCAGTCCCGGTGTACAGCGATTTGGCGAACGTTTAGTCTGGCCCCTGCTGGCCGATCGGGGGAGGGGTGGTCTCGATGGTTCGGACAGGATCATCCGCAAACACAGCCGTCTTAATCAGTACGCTTTCACGCCGCCGATCATCTTCGTCACCTCGGCCGCCGCCTCGCGCACCAGCGGACCGATCTCGGCCAGGCGCTCCGGCGTCACCCGCACCGTCGGGCCGGACACGGAAACACCGCCGATCGGCTCGCCGAACTCGTTGAAGATGGCGGCGGCCACGCAGCGCATGCCGGGATGGCGTTCCTCGTCGTCGACCGACCAGCCGCGATGCTTGATGGCCGCCAGATCATGGGCCAGCGCCGAAATGTCGGACAGCGTCTTGTCGGTGTAGCGTTGCAGGCCGGCCTTGCGCAGGATGGCCGCCACCCGCTCCGGCTCGAGATGCGCCAGCACCGCCTTGCCGATGCCCGACGCATGGAAGGAGCTGCGCGTGCCCGGCCGGAAGAAGGCGCGGATCGCCTGGTGCGTCTCGACCTGACTGACGAAAACCACGCAATCGTCCTCGGCGACGCCTAGATTGGCGGTCTCGCCGGTCTTCTCCATCAATTCCTGCATGACGATGCGGGCGCGGTCGACCAGCTTGCGGCGGCGCAGGAAAGCGACGCCCATTCGGTAGGTCTCGACGCCGATCGACCAGAGCTGGTCGGTCGAGTCGAACTCGACCATGCCGTGGTTCTCTAGCGTCGTCAGCATGCGATAGGCGGTTGAGGCGGCGATGCCGCTGCGCGCCGCGATCTCGCTCAAGGACAGGCCGCTGGCATCCGCGACGATCGCCAGGATGCGCAGCGCCCGGTCGAGCGACTGCACCGAAGCCGCTTCCTGCGGGCCGTTGAAGGCACGCGGCCGGCCGCGTTGGCGTTTTTCCGTGGTCTCCATGGGCGGCATTCTCCCCAATTTCGGGCAGAACACAATGAAAAAGTTTTTCATTGGCTCTCGGAGCGGTTTTTCTGGAAAAGGAAAAGACAAGCAGAATCAAGCAATAAGCGCAGTTTTCTAGAAGTGGAAAAATATTCTGAAAAAATTGAAAAATCGGCAACGTGCTGGCATTCTCAAGCCAACCAACGAAGTGGAGCTGGACATGACCAGGATGCGCGCCGTCGACGCTGCGGTTCTCGTTCTTGAAAAGGAAGGCATCACCAATGCCTTCGGCGTGCCGGGCGCGGCGATCAACCCGCTTTATTCGGCGCTGAAGGCGCGCGGCACCATCCGCCACGTGCTGGCGCGCCATGTCGAGGGCGCCTCGCACATGGCTGAAGGTTTTACCCGCGCCAAGGCCGGCAATATCGGGCTCTGCATCGGCACCTCCGGTCCAGCCGGCACCGATATGATCACGGGCCTCTATTCGGCGTCCGCGGACTCCATTCCGATCCTCTGCATCACCGGGCAGGCGCCGCGCGCCCGCCTCAACAAGGAGGATTTCCAGGCCGTCGACATTGCTTCGATCGCAGCACCCGTCGCCAAATGGGCGGTCACCGTCATGGAACCCTATCTGGTGCCGATGGCGCTCCAGAAGGCGTTCCACCTGATGCGCTCCTCGCGACCGGGCCCGGTGCTGATAGACCTGCCGCTCGATGTGCAGCTCGCCGAGATCGAATTCGACATCGACGCCTATGAGCCGCTGGTTCCCTTCAGGCCGGCAATGACGCGCGCCCAGGCCGAGAAGGCGCTGGCGATGCTCAACCAGGCGGAGAAGCCGCTGATCGTCGCCGGCGGCGGCATCATCAATGCCGATGCTTCCGATTTGCTGATCGAATTCGCCGAAGTCACGGGCGTTCCGGTCATTCCGACGCTGATGGGCTGGGGCGCGATCCCCGACGACCACCGGCTGATGGCCGGCATGTGCGGCCTGCAGACCTCTCACCGTTACGGCAACGCGACGATGCTTGAGGCCGACTTCGTCTTCGGCATCGGCAACCGCTGGGCCAATCGCCACACCGGCTCGGTCGAAGTCTACACCAAGGGCAAGAAGTTTATCCATGTCGACATCGAGCCCACCCAGATCGGCCGTGTCTTCGCGCCGGATCTCGGCATTGTCTCGGATGCGGGCGCCGCGCTGAAAATGCTGCTCGACGTCGCCACCGAATGGCGCACCGCCGGCAAGCTGCGCGATTGGTCGGGCTGGTCGAAGGAATGCCAGCAGCGCAAGAAGACCATGAAGCGCAAGACGCATTTCGAGCAGGTGCCGCTGAAGCCGCAGCGCGTCTATGAGGAGATGAACAAAGCCTTTGCCCGCGACGCCACCTATGTCACCACGATCGGCCTCTCGCAGATCGCCGGCGCGCAGTTCCTGCACGTCTACAAGCCGCGCAACTGGATCAATTGCGGCCAGGCCGGCCCGCTCGGCTGGACGCTGCCGGCCGCGCTCGGCGTGCGCGCCGCGGATCCGGAGCGCAACATCGTGGCGCTCTCCGGCGACTACGACTTCCAGTTCATGATCGAGGAACTGGCGGTCGGCGCGCAGCACAAGCTGCCTTACATTCATGTCGTCGTGAACAACGCCTATCTCGGGCTGATCCGCCAGGCGCAGCGCGGCTTTTCGATGGACTACGAGGTGAGCCTCGCCTTCGAGAACGTCAACCGGGCAAACGATCCCGAGGCCGGCTACGGCGTCGACCACGTCGCCGTCGCCGAGGCGATGGGCTGCAAGGCGGTCAGGGTGAGGAAGCCGGAGGAGTTCGCCGGCGCCTTCAAGGAGGCGCAGCGCCTGATGAAGGAACACCAGGTCCCGGTCGTTCTCGAATTAATCCTTGAGCGTGTCACCAACATTTCCATGGGCACCGAAATCGACAAGATCACCGAATTCGAGGAGCTTGCCGAACGCAATGAGGACGCGCCGACGGCCATCATGATGTTGGATTAAGTCCGGCGGAAAGAAGGAGAAAAAAGAATGCCGCGTTTTTCAGCCAATCTTTCGATGCTCTTCGGCGAGCACGAGTTCCTCGACCGTTTCGATGCCGCTGCCCGCGCCGGGTTCAAGGGCGTCGAATATATCGGCCCGTACGATCATGCGCCGTACGTTGTTGCGGCGCGCCTCAAGAAGAACGGCCTGACACAGGTTCTCTTCAACCTGCCGGCCGGCGACTGGGCAAAGGGCGAGCGCGGCATTGCCGTGCTGCCCGACCGCGTGCCGGAATTCCGCCAGAGCGTCGCCAAGGCGATCTCTTATGCGCAGGCGCTGGGCTGCGAGCAGGTCAACTGCCTTGCCGGCATCGCGCCGCAGGGCGCCGATCGCACTGTTTTGGAAAACGTTTTTGCCGACAATCTCGCTTTCGCGGCCGAGAAGCTCGAGCAAGCCGGCATCAGGCTGTTGATTGAGCCGATCAACACCCGCGACATTCCGGGCTTCTTCCTGAACTACACCGACCAGGCGCTGGCGCTGATCGACCGCATCGGCTCGAAGAACCTGTTCGTCCAATACGACATCTATCACATGCAGATCATGGAGGGGGATCTCGCCCGTACCATCCAGGCAAACCTCGGCCGCATCGCGCATATCCAGCTTGCGGACAATCCCGGCCGTCACGAGCCGGGGACGGGCGAGATCAATTATCCCTTCCTCTACGAGCATATCGACCGGCTCGGCTATTCAGGCTGGATCGGCGCCGAATACAAACCGAAGGGCGGCACCGAGGCAGGGCTCGGTTGGTTCCGACAGTTCGCCGGGCAGGGGAGTGCGGCGGCGTAGTTGATTTCCAGCCAACGCCGGCGCCGCCCCTCACCCTTACCCTCTCCCCGTGAAGAACGGGGAGAGGGGGTCGCCAGCGTTAGAGCGCTTCCCTTCTCCCCGTCACTGCACGGGGAGAAGGTGCCGGCAGGCGGATGAGGGGCGGCGCCGACCTGTGACAGGTTAGAACAAGACGTTCAGGAGACTGCAAAATGGAAACCATCGGCTTCATCGGGCTGGGCATCATGGGTGCGCCGATGGCGGGGCATCTGCTCGACGCCGGCTATGCGGTTATCGCCAGCGATCATCGCTCCAAGCCGCCGGCCGATCTTGCCGCCAAGGGGCTGAAGACCGTCACCGGCCATGATGCGGTGGCCAGCGCCGCCGACATCATCATCACCATGGTGCCGGATACGCCGCAGGTGGCGGATGTGCTGTTCGGCGAAAACGGCGTCGCTTCAGCTCTGTCGCAAGGCAAGCTCGTCATCGACATGAGCTCGATCTCGCCGATCGCCACCAAGGAATTCGCCAAAAAAATCAACGATCTCGGCTGCGACTATCTCGACGCGCCGGTGTCCGGCGGCGAGGTCGGCGCCAAGGCGGCATCGCTCACCATCATGGTCGGCGGCGAGGACAAAGCGTTCGAGCGCGCCAGGCCGGTGTTCGAGAAGATGGGCAAGAACATCACGCTTGTCGGCCCGAACGGCGTTGGCCAAACCACCAAAGTCGCCAACCAGATCGTCGTGGCGCTGACCATCGAGGCGGTTGGGGAAGCCCTCGTCTTCGCGTCAAAGGCCGGCGCCGATCCGGCCAAGGTCAGGCAAGCACTGATGGGCGGTCTCGCCGCCTCGCGCATCCTCGAAGTGCATGGCGAGCGTATGATCAAGCGTACTTTCGCGCCGGGTTTCCGGATCGAGCTGCACCAGAAAGACCTCAACCTGGCGCTGGAGGGCGCAAAAGCGCTCGGCGTCTCGCTGCCCAACACCTCGACCACGCAGCAATTGTTCAATTTCTGTGCCGCCAATGGCGGGGCCAAGGAAGATCACTCGGCGCTGGTCCGGGCGCTCGAGCGGATGGCGAATTTCGAAATTGGTTAGGGAGTTTGCTGGCTGCTGCCAGTAAATTTGAACTTACCGATATCGGCAGCGATCCGCTCAAGGGCTGGTATAAGCGCGCCGTTCTGAAACGCTTCGCCTAGTGCTCCTTCAACCCACCGTTCATCGGCCAAGTTGCTGGCGACCCGATGATGAATCTCTGTGACGTCCATAATAGCCAGGGCTTCGGAATGCTCCGGTAGCCAACTTTCCCGCCCGGCGTTGACGCCAAGGAACTTTCCAAAATCGGCTGGATTCTCGAGGCTGTAGACAAGCCGCGATATGTCCTCCGCAACAGCGTGGTAACGGTCGTTTGCCTCGTCGTAGAATTCCGGTGGGGTGAGTGTCCTTAACGTGCTGATTGTACTCGCGAGAAGCACGTGCCATTCACCTCGGTTTGATAACGGCTCGAACATCCTGGTCGCACGTTCAATCCGCAGAAAGGAATTTGCGCGCCGCATAAAGGCTCACCGCCGCCGCGTTGGAAACGTTGAGCGACCTGATTGCGCCGGGCATGTCGAGACGGGCGAGCGCCGTCACCGTTTCGCGCGTCTTCTGGCGCAGGCCCTTGCCTTCGGCACCCAGCACCAACGCAATCTTATCGCCGCTGAATGTCTTTTCGAGCTCGGCCGGCCCATCTGAATCGAGCCCAATGGTCTGAAAGCCGGCCTCGTGCAGCTGGCCGAGCGCGTCGGCCAGGTTCTTCACCTCGATCTGGTCGATATGCTCGAGCGCGCCGGAGGCGGATTTCGCCAGCACGCCAGATTCCTGCGGGCTGTGACGCGCCGTGGTGATCAGAGCGCCGGCGCCGAAGGCAACCGCCGAGCGCAGGATCGCGCCGACATTGTGCGGATCGGTGACCTGGTCGAGCACCAGCACCAGGCTGGTGTCGCCCAGTGCATCGAGGCGCTTTGCCTTCAGCGGCTCGGCCTCGATCAGCACGCCCTGATGCACCGAGTCCGACCCGGTGATCCGGTCGATGTCCTTCGGCTCGACCAGTTCGGTCTTGAAGGGCAGGGCGGCAAGATCAGCGATGGAAAGCCGCTCGGCCGCATTGCGCGTCACCAGCATCTTACTGATCTTGCGCCGCGGGTTGTCGAGCGCCGCTCGCACCGTGTGGAGGCCATAAAGCCGCACCAGCCCGTCGGCGGGGCCTTCGCCGGGCGGCACAGGCTGGCGCGGCCGGAATGCCGGTGCGCCGCCGGCCTTCTGGTCGCGATGCGCGCGCCTCAGCTTGGCGTAGTGGGTATCCTTCGGGGTGCCCGGTTTGTTGCTTTTGTTGTCGCTCATGCCGGCCTCTATAACCGTCCCGGCCGGCTAAGGATATGGGCTGCGGCGATGAATGCCGAACATCCTCGAAAAACCCTGGCCGCGCCGGTTGACACCCACCGGCCTTGCCGCCATAAGGCGCATCGCTGATTTCGGAGAAGATCCTACTCGGGCTCCGGGTCAGCTGAAATGCCTCGTTGCATGGCTCCGGCGGCAGACTGGAGAGGTGCCCGAGTGGTTAAAGGGGACGGACTGTAAATCCGTTGGCTTAGCCTACGTTGGTTCGAATCCAACCCTCTCCACCACTGCCGGCCCGGAAGCCCTGAAACGAAAAGCACCGGAAGTGTGCCGCTGTTTTCCGATGCTATCGCAGGCGGGTATAGCTCAGTGGTAGAGCAGCAGCCTTCCAAGCTGAATATGCGGGTTCGATTCCCGCTACCCGCTCCAGATTTCCACCCGTATCATTGAATGGCGTGAGGCAGATCGGCAATGGCGGTCCGGATTGAAGGCCTTCCGGTCACCTATTATCCAATCCCGAAAAGCGGCACCAGCAGCGTCAAATACGCGCTGATGGCGCTCGGCGGCCAGGAAGCCACTCTGCTTGACCCGGACAACGACGTCCACAGTCAAATTGCAACCAATTGGGCCGATCCGTTCGAGCCGGTCTATGACGGGCTCAGCGGCAAATTCACGATCGTTCGTGATCCGCTGGAGCGGCTGCTCTCGGCTTATTCCAGCAGGATATTGGACACCGATGTCCTACGGTCACGCTCGCCCAACTTCAAGTTGCTCGAGAGCTTTGGGCTGCCCACCAACCCGGATCCCGATACCTTCATCCTCAACATCGAAAAATACTGCGCGTGCTCAGGGGACATCCACTTTCACGTCGCCTCGCCACGCCGGTTCATCGGTTCCAGCCTGTTCCTGTTCGAGCACGTCTTCAAATTCGAGGACATGGACAAGGTCGGCGCCTTCCTGTCCACGGTCAGTGGCAGGACAGTCTCTATGCCGCGGCTGCAGGCAGCCCGGGGCAAGGTCAGTCCATCGGATCTGTCCCCCACGGCGTTCAGAAAGGCGATGCGCTTCTGCCGCTACGACTACGGCTACCTTGTCGACTATTACGATCCGGCACGATGGGGAGGCATCCCCCAGGGCGATCCCGATGAGACGTCCTCGCTGCATGTCGCCGGCGATCTGACCGCTTTTCGCAACGGCCGTCTGGTCTACCCGCGGACGCTGCGCAACCTCGTCGGTTTCCTTGCCAAACGTCCGTTGAAGAAAAGGGTGGGGCTGTAGCGTTCAGCTTTCAGTCCGGACGACCTCAGGCCACAACGGTCAGGCGTCTCCTTCGCTCGTCGAGCGAGACGATGGCGAGGCCGCTGCCGATCACCAGGAGAATGCCGCAGACGGCGAGCGCGTTGGGGAACTGCCCGAACACCAGAAGGCCGGAAATCACCGCCCAGAGGGTGAAGCAGTAGTAGAAGGGCGCCACCGTGCTTGTCGGCCCTACGCGATAGGCCATGAAGATGAAGAAGTGGCCGAAGATCAGGAACAGGCCGGCGCCGACAATCAAAAGGAGATGGCGGGCTTCGGGCATCACCCACTGTTCCGAGACAAGGTGTGCGACACCCGAGCCGGCCAGCACGACCACCACGGCGGAAATGGCAACGATCATGCCGGGAACCTCGGCGCCAACCTTACGTCCGGCGAGGTCGCGCGCCGCGGCCAGGGCCGCGTTGCCCAGCGCCAGCAAGGCATAGATGGAAATGCCCTGCATCGTCGGTTGCGCCACCATGACGGCACCGACAAAGCCGAGGCCGATCAGCGCCATCCGCAAGGCGCCGATCTTCTCGCCGAACAGGAGCGAGGACCCGACCAGCACGATAAGCGGCGTGATCTGCCCGAGCGCCGTCGAATCGGCGATCTGCATGTTGGCCAAGGCCACGACGTAGCAAAGGATCGCGGCCAGCTCGCAAAGGTTCCGGCGCAGCACCTTGCGCTCGAACAGCAGCGGGATCTGCCTGCCATAGCCCAGCATGAAAAGCAGCGGCATGCCCCACAGCGTGGCGGCCGCGCCACGCAGCAGCAGCACCTCATAAGGCGGCAGCCCTGCGGTCGCGAGCTTCATCATCGTGTCATTGACGAGGTAGGAGCCCGTCGAGATGATCATGAACAGCGGACCGCGGATATTTGCCGGAATGAATTGCATTGGCTGAAGAAATCAGAGGCGGATCGGGGCGGCAATGGGCCAGTTCCGGCCGATCGGGGGCGTCTACCCGCGCGAAACTATCAATCAGCAAGCCGAGGCAAGACGCGCGGATTTGAATTCGCCTGTCGCGATCCTATATCCGCGCCATACCCCTGAAATCAGATCATTGGTTCGGCTCGAGCGAGACAACGCTCAACCACAAGGCACTTGTGTTTTGCGGCCGTTGTCGCTAATCGCCCCGCATTCGACTGAACTGAAGGTCAAGGCCGCCCAAGGAAAGAGACTATGGCAAAAGGTAAATTCGAGCGCACCAAGCCGCATGTGAACATTGGCACGATCGGCCATGTCGATCATGGCAAGACGTCGCTGACGGCGGCGATCACGAAGTATTTTGGCGAATACAAGCGCTATGACCAGATCGACGCGGCGCCGGAAGAGAAGGCGCGCGGCATCACCATCTCGACGGCGCATGTCGAGTATGAGACGGCCAACCGTCACTATGCCCACGTCGACTGCCCCGGCCACGCCGACTATGTGAAGAACATGATCACCGGTGCCGCGCAGATGGACGGCGCGATCCTGGTGGTTTCGGCCGCCGACGGCCCGATGCCGCAGACCCGCGAGCACATCCTGCTTGCCCGCCAGGTCGGCGTGCCCTCGATCGTGGTGTTCCTGAACAAGGTCGACCAGGTCGACGACGCCGAGCTGCTCGAGCTGGTCGAGCTCGAGGTGCGCGAGCTGTTGACCAAGAACGAGTTCCCCGGCGACGACATTCCGATCGTCAAGGGTTCGGCGCTGGCCGCGCTTGAGGATTCGAACAAGACCATCGGCGAGGATGCCATCCGCGAGCTGATGGCGCAGGTCGACGCCTACATCCCGACGCCGGTGCGTCCGCTGGACAAGCCGTTCCTGATGCCGATCGAGGACGTGTTCTCGATCTCGGGCCGCGGCACGGTCGTGACCGGCCGCGTCGAGCGCGGCGTGGTCAAGGTCGGCGAGGAATTGGAGATCGTCGGCATCCGTCCGACGGCCAAGACCACCTGCACGGGCGTCGAGATGTTCCGCAAGCTGCTCGACCAGGGCCAGGCCGGCGACAACATCGGCGCGCTCTTGCGCGGCATCGACCGCGAGGGTGTCGAGCGCGGCCAGGTTCTGGCCAAGCCGGGCTCGGTGAAGCCGCACAAGAAGTTCGTGGCCGAAGCCTACATCCTGACCAAGGACGAAGGCGGCCGTCACACGCCGTTCTTCACCAACTACCGTCCGCAGTTCTACTTCCGCACCACCGACGTGACGGGCATCGTGACGCTGCCGGCCGGCACCGAGATGGTGATGCCCGGCGACAACATCACCGTCGACGTCGAGCTGATCGTGCCGATCGCGATGGAAGAGAAGCTGCGCTTCGCCATCCGTGAAGGCGGCCGCACCGTCGGTGCCGGCATCGTCGTCACCATCAAAGAATAATCGATCCGGCATCCGCCGGTTCGACAAGGAAAGGGCGGTCTTCGGGGCCGCCCTTTTTTCGTTTACTTGCGCCGTTCAGAAGAAGCCCTGGGCGATTGTTTCGGCTATTGCAAGCACCCTCGCTGCCACTATTATAGGTTGCGTCGAAGGGGGGCTTCGCAAGCATGATTTCGGGGCATCATTCAAACAGCGTATCATGGTGGTTTCGCGGACTGGTTCGCCTGGTGCCGGTGCTTGCGATGGTGGCGGCGGCCTTCCCTGCAAAGGCCGACGACGTCTTACAGACATGGCCCGATACCATTTGGCACGATCCGTCTTCCGACGGCTTTGCGGACATGCGGTTCACCTTTGCCCGCAGCAGTGCAGCCGGCTGTAAGACCAACTGTCCGGAATGGATTTCAGCGGAAGGCGCCATCACCGCCAGCACGCCGGCTTTGCTCAAACGGGTGCTGAAAAAGCTCGGCACTCGCAAGCTGCCGATCGTTGTCAATTCCCCTGGCGGCGATGTCGAGGCCGCACTTCAACTTGGTCGCATCATACGCAAGAACGGGCTCGACATCGCGATCGGCAAGACCGAGTTTTCCGATTGTTGGCCGGGAACGGAGGGTTGCGGAGCCAGCTTCGGCAAGGCCGTTGCCTATTTCGGCGTGGCGTCTGACGGCGGCGCCATGTGCAACTCGGCATGTCCCCTGATGTTTGCGGGTGGCGTTCGCCGCGTAGCCGGTGGCTGGGCCTATCTGGGTGTTCATCAGATCACCACCACTTGGTTCCCCTCCACAAGGCATTTTCGAACCACCTATAAAACCATTCGGGGCAAAAGATATCAGGTCACAACGGAGACCGTCACCCAAGGCCAAAGCTACAAGACGTATAAAATGAGCAAGGGGTTCGCTCGGAAAATCTCGGCCTATCTCAAGGAGATGGGCGTGGGGCAGGGTGTCCTCGACAAAATGAAAGCCACGCCGGCGAGCGACATTCAGCGGATCACCCTCCACGACATGCTGACGATGAAACTGGCCACCAGCACGGACATCGTGGAGCTGTTCACCGGAGTGATCCTGTGCATGGGGGACAAACCGGCTCCGAATTGCCGGGCAATATCGGAGGATACCCGGCCGGCCGCTGTAACAACGGCACAGCCGGCACCTTCTCAACAGGCGGAACCTCCATCTTCCCAGCCAGCCAAAGCCCCGACTGCCGTGCCGTTTCAAGGAGCAGCAGGAAATGCCGCGCCGGAGATGCGTTTCGTGGTGGTTCGCGGAAGCGATCCGCTCTGCGATCCCGACTGCCCGGGATGGATTTCGGCGGAAGGCGCGATCACCCCTCGAACCCCGCAGAAACTTCGCCAGTTGCTCGCCGCGCTCGACAACCCGCGGCTTCCCATTGTGGTCAGCTCACGAGGCGGAGACTTGTTCAGCGCCTTGGTCGCAGGGCGGCTTATCCGCGAACGCAAGCTAGACGTCGTCGTCGCCCGCACCAATATCCTAGGTTGCAACCCTGCCGGAGCAGGTTGTCTGGACGACAATGGCGCCTATGTCGGGCTGATCAGCCGATTCGGAGTGGAGTGCGATTCAGCCTGCGCACTCATGCTTGCCGGCGGCGCCAGGCGGCTGGTCGACCCCAAGGCACGGCTCAGCGTGTCCTCGATGGGACAGAAGCGGATCGTCAAAGCCTATCTGGACGAGATGGCGATCAGCCCAGGCCTGTTCGCAGCGATAGAGCAGAGTTCGGTCGAGCGTCAGCTTGAACCCGATATAATGCTCAAGGTCGGGCTGGTGACCGGGCCGGACACATCGGACACGCTGACTGGCCCCGCCATTTGCAGGTCCTCGCCAAAGCCGGACAACTGCCGGCTCCCGCCCTCCGCCAACGCCCATGCAAAAACGCCGCCAAAATTTTAGCGTTGTCGCGACAAAGGTCGAGGCAGCAGCCGTCAGGCTGGAATTGCTCGCACCCATTTCAATTCTATTGCAAGCATCGTCGCCGCAACTAGTATGGGTTGTACGGGGGGCTTGCCAGGCGTGGTTTCCGGATTCCGTTCAAAGATCATACGATGCTGGCGCGGGCTGGTGCGGCTGGGATTGGCCGCTGCCATGGCACTGGCCGCCTTCAGTGCCTGCGCGAAAGAAGAGGCGCCCGATCTCGGCCCTGCCATGCGCTTTGCCGTGGTGCGCAGCAGCGCGCCGGGCTGTGAGCCCAATTGCCCGGAATGGATTGCGGCGGAAGGCACCATCGAGGCCGGCACGCCGGCGCTGCTCAGGCGCCTGCTGAAGACGCTCGCCGGCCGGCAGTTGCCGATCATCGTCAACTCCCCGGGCGGCAATGTCGACGCCGCGCTCCAACTCGGCCGTATGATCCGTAAGAACAAGCTCGACATCGCCGTGGGCACTACGGGGTTTTCCGGTTGCTCGCCCGAAATGAAGAGCTGCAGGGACAATGACAGTAAGAACACGCCGTATTCCGGCATCGCCTATGACAGCGGCGCTATGTGCAATTCGGCCTGTCCGTTGATGTTTGCCGGCGGCGTCCGCCGCGTGGTCGGCGAGTGGGCCTTTCTCGGCGTCCATCAGATCACCACGACATATCACAGGGAAAGGCTGCTCTACCGCACCACCTACAGAATTGTGAACGGCAAGAAGAAGGTCCTCAGCACCAAGGTCGTCAGCCGCAAGAATGCCGGCAGCTACAAGACCTACGAGATGAGCAAGGCGGTGGAGAAGCGACTGTCCGGCTATCTGAAAGAAATGGGTATCGGGCAGGGCGTGCTGGACGCGATGAAGGCGACGCCGGCAAGCGACATAAGGCAGATCGAGCCCGACGATATGCTGGAGATGAAGCTCGTCACCAGCCTCGATTCTCTCGACCTGATGACCGAAGCAGCCATATGCGGGCGCGATCCGGTGCCAACGAACTGCCGCGAGATCCCGGCCAATGGCAAGGCCAGGCCGGCCGGGGTGGCGACGGTCGCGGCCATACCGGCCGACAGCCAGCCGGCGGAGGCAGCCTCACTGCCAAAGCCGCAGCAGGAAATGCGTTTCATCCTCGTTCGCGGCAGCAATCCGCTCTGCAACCCGGACTGTCCGGAATGGATTTCGGCGGAGGGAACGATCGTTGCCGGCACACCCGATAGACTGCGTGAGCTGCTGGACAAGGTCGGCGGGCGCAGGCTGCCTATCGTCGTCAACTCACAGGGCGGCGATGTCCAGGGCGCGCTCGCCGCCGGCCGGCTGATCCGCGAGCGCAGATTGGATGTCGCGGTCGCCCGGACGGATTTTCTCGATTGCGATCCCGGCACCGCAGGGTGCGTCTCCAAGGACAACCTTCATGATGGTCTCACCGTTGAAGCCGGCGCCGAATGCGACGCAGCCTGCGCGGTGATGTTCGCCGGAGGCACCAGGCGCTTGGTTGGCTCCGATGCACGTTTCCTGGTGCATTCCATGGGCATGGAAGACAAGGTCAGGTCGTATCTCGAGGAGATGGCGATCGGCTCGGGCCTGTTCGTCGCGATGCAGTCGGCTCAATACGCCAAGCACAGGGAGCTCAGCCAGGACGAATTGGCGGGGTTCGGGCTGACCACTAGCCGCCACTCGGTAGACGCTCTGACGGGCGCCAGCATCTGCAAATCTTCGCCAAAACCCGATAACTGCCGGGTTCTGCCGTCCGCCAACGCCGAAGCGGAAGCTCCGGCCAAGCTTTAGCAGCATTGGCGCCATGCCAGCACTGGCCATGGAGGCAGGTTGAGCCGGCTCCGAGCTTGCCGCTATCCTTCTAGGCCACCAACGCTAGGAGGACCGGAGATGGGCGAGGGTGTCCCGACTTTGTACGAATGGGCCGGCGGCAGCGAGGCGCTCAGCCGGCTGACGCAGACCTTTTACAATAGGGTGGCCTTGGACCCGATCGTCGGTCCGGTGTTCAGGCACATGTCGCCGGACCATCCGGCGCATGTCGCCGCCTTCATCGGCGAGGTTTTCGGCGGGCCGAACACCTACAGCGAAAGGCATGGCGGCAACCGCGAGATGGTCATGCACCATCTCGGCAAGCATCTTACCGAGGAGCAGCGGCGGCGCTGGATCAACCTCCTGGCGGATGCGGCGGACGAAGTCGGCCTGCCGGACGATCCCGAGTTCCGTTCCGCCTTCATGGGCTATATCGAGTGGGGATCGCGGCTGGCCAAGATGAATTCCACTCTCGGCGAGACCTGCGACCGGGAGACCGAGCCAATGCCAAGCTGGAGCTGGGGTGTGCCGGGCGGGCCTTACAAGCCCCCCGCCGGGAAGTCGTAGCCGAAGATGCTGGGTTTCTGCAAAATTCCGAGAAGATGACGCCGCAAAGACACTGCAGGGTCGTTGCATCAATGTGAGACGACTTTGCATGCTGATTGCCCATCTCCCATCGGGCTATGTTCTGGGAAGACTCGCGCGAAGATGGCGGCGGGAGCCGTCCGGTGTGGTGGCTGCCGCAATGCTCGGCAGCGTCATCCCGGACATCGACATGCTCTATTTTTACCTGATCGATGGCGGTCGCACGCACCATCATGCCTACATCACGCATTGGCCCTTGTTTTGGGCAACGATCGGGGCGGCAAGCCTGTCGTTGGGTCGGTTGTTGGGTTCGCCGCGTCTGCCGTCGATCGCCATCTTCTTCGCCGGAGCCATGTTGCATATGGCGCTCGACACAGTGGCATCGCCGATCATGTGGCTGGCGCCGTTCAGTCATCGTCCGTTTGAGCTCGTGGAGGTTCCGGCCAGCTATGGGAACTGGGTCCTGAGCTTCGTTCTGCATTGGACTTTTGCACTTGAACTCGTGATCTGCGCTTGGGCGCTGCGGCTTGGATGGCTGCGATCGCCGCTTCCGGCCGGCGCGTCTCAAAAGGGCTCTTGAGTTCTCATCGGCTTTGTGAAATAGCAGCGCCCGTATACGGGCATAGCTCAGTTGGTAGAGCGGCGGTCTCCAAAACCGCAGGTCGTAGGTTCGAGCCCTGCTGCCCGTGCCACCTCCCAGGCAGACTGAAGGTGGGGGCGCTCCGCTGTTGAAAACCGGGGGGCGGCTTGCCATATTGCGAAAACTGGGGCATAAGGCCCCGCATAGCCGGGACGGAACGACTGGATGGTTCCGAGGCGGCGCTAAAACATAAAGCGGAACACTTGCCACTTGCGTGGACCAAGAATCGGTTTTATGTAGACTGAACAGACACGCGACGCGTGGAGCTGGGAAGCCGGCTTTACGCGTCTGATTTGCGTGGGCGAAAATGGTGGTGCTGATTCGGCGCCGGCACGAAGTCCATGCGGTACGTCCCGGCCAGCGGGATCATCCAGGAGACCCGGCCAACGGGTCTTGAAGACAGGCGGCACATGGCTTCGAAAACCACAAACCCTTTCACCTTTCTCCAGCAGGTTCGCGCGGAGACGGCCAAGGTGACATGGCCCTCGCGCCGGGAGACCATGATCTCGACGGTGATGGTCCTGGTGTTTGCGCTCATCGCCATGATCTTCTTCTTCACCGCCGACATAGCCATGGGCTATGCGATCGAGTGGATTCTGGGCCTCGGACATTAAGTTCGTACGGAGAGGTCGTGAAATGACGCGGTGGTACATCGTCCACGCTTATTCGAACTTCGAGAAGAAGGTCGCCGAGGACATCGAGAACAAGGCCAAGCAGAAGGGCCTGTCGGGCGAGATCGAGCAGATCGTGGTGCCTACCGAGAAGGTCGTCGAGATCCGCCGCGGCCGCAAGGTCGATGCGGAGCGCAAGTTCTTCCCGGGTTACGTGCTCTTGAAGGCCAACTTGACGGACGCCGTATTCTCGCTGGTCAAGAACACGCCGAAGGTCACCGGCTTCCTCGGGGACTCCAAGCCCGTGCCGATCACCGAAGCCGAGGCGCAGCGCATCCTGAACCAGGTTCAGGAAGGCGTCGAGCGTCCGAAGCCGTCGGTCACCTTCGAGATCGGCGAGGCGATCCGCGTCTCGGACGGCCCGTTCGCATCGTTCAACGGCTTCGTCCAGGAAGTGGACGAGGAGCGAGCACGCCTCAAGGTGGAAGTTTCGATCTTCGGGCGCGCGGTGCCGGTCGATCTCGAATTCGGACAGGTCGAAAAGGGCTGATCCGAAGATCCCCGTCCGGCAGGCGAAGGGATCGGCGGCGCGAAGGAATGCGCTGCCATGAATGGGTGGGAGGCGAATGCGGCTTAGCCGGCCGCTGGAACCGCACCACCAGACTGCAACCGCCGGTGTTTCCCGGCATGAGAAAAGGCAGGAATAGAGATGGCTAAGAAAGTTGCAGGCCAGCTCAAGCTCCAGGTTGCCGCGGGCTCGGCCACGCCGTCGCCCCCGATCGGCCCGGCGCTTGGTCAGCGCGGCATCAACATCATGGAGTTCTGCAAGGCGTTCAACGCGCAGACCCAGGAGCTGGAGAAGGGCTCGCCCATCCCGGTCGTCATCACCTACTACCAGGACAAGTCGTTCACCTTCGTCATGAAGACGCCGCCGGTGAGCTACTTTCTGAAGAAGGCCGCCAACCTGAAGTCGGGTTCGAAGGAGCCGGGCAAGGTCAAGGCCGGCACGATCTCGCGCGACAAGGTGCGCCAGATCGCCGAGCAGAAGATGAAGGACCTGAACGCAAACGACGTCGAAGCGGCCATGCGCATGGTCGAGGGCTCCGCCCGCTCGATGGGCCTGGAAGTGGTGGGCTAAGATCATGGCAAAGATTGCAAAGCGTGTTGCCAAAAGCCGTGAAGGCATCGACCCGAACAAGGCTTATGCGCTCTCTGAGGCGCTGCAGCTGCTGAAGGACCGGTCAACGGTCAAGTTCGACGAGACGGTCGAGGTCGCGATGAATCTCGGCGTCGATCCGCGCCATGCCGACCAGATGGTCCGCGGCGTTGTCAACCTGCCGAACGGCACCGGCCGTTCGGTGCGCGTCGCCGTGTTCGCGCGCGGCGACAAGGCCGAGGAAGCCAAGGCCGCCGGCGCCGATATCGTTGGTGCCGAGGATCTGGTCGATACCGTCCAGAAGGGCACGATCGATTTCGATCGCTGCATCGCCACCCCGGACATGATGCCGCTGGTCGGCCGTCTGGGTAAGGTGCTCGGCCCGCGCGGCATGATGCCGAACCCGAAGGTCGGCACCGTGACCACCGATGTCGCGGCCGCCGTCAAAGCCTCGAAGGGCGGCGCCGTCGAGTTCCGCGTCGAGAAGGCCGGCATCGTCCAGGCCGGCGTCGGCAAGGTCTCGTTCGACGTCAAGGCGCTGGAAGAGAATGTGCGGGCCTTCGCCGATGCGGTGAACAAGGCCAAGCCCGCCGGCGCCAAGGGCAACTACGTCAAGAAGGTGTCGGTCACCTCGACGATGGGGCCCGGCCTCAAGCTCGACATCGCGACGCTCGCCGCGTCGTAAATGTCGCCTGACCGGCTCCAGGCCGGTCGCAAAAGAATTCCGGGCCGCCGATCCGTCGGCGGCCCGGTAACCCGGAGGCCGAAAGGTTTCCGGATATCCTGTCCGAGATTGCAGGCGGCCCAAAGCCTTAATCCGCATGGGCCTGCATGAGACGGGTGAAGACCCGACAAAGGAGCGAGACGCTCCGATGAAAGGTTCGAACCGTGTTTGCCTTTTGTCAGCACATCAACCGGCTTTGCCGGCGGGTGTGGCGAAAGGGGGCAGGATCCTCGAGCGCCGTTCGGGAGATCCGTTTTGGATAGCCCGGCCGGCAAAAGGCAACCCGACTTCTGACCTCGTGAATGGGGCAGGGGTCAACTGGAGATAGGCAGTGGACAGAGCGGAAAAACGCGAACTCGTCACGGGCCTGAATGATGCGTTCTCGAACGCGGGTTCAGTCGTCGTGGCCCACTACGCCGGTATCACCGTCGCGCAAATGAACGACCTTCGGTCGAAGATGCGCGCCGCCGGTGGCACCGTCAAAGTCGCGAAGAACCGTCTCGCCAAGATCGCTCTTCAGGGCACGGACTCCGCATCGATCATCGATCTGTTCAAGGGACAGACGTTGGTCGCTTATTCGGAGGATCCGGTTGCGGCGCCCAAGGTTACGTCCGATTTCGCCAAGGGGAATGACAAGTTGATCATTCTCGGCGGCGCGATGGGCTCGACCTCGCTCAACGCCGACGGTGTCAAGGCACTCGCCACGCTACCGTCGCTCGACGAGCTTCGCGCCAAGCTGGTTGGCATGATCGCCACGCCGGCAACCCGGATCGCCCAGATCGTCAATGCGCCTGCGGCTTCGGTCGCGCGCGTCATCGGCGCTTACGCCCGGAAGGACGAGGCGGCATGAGGCCGTTCCTCGCTGTCAACAACACACGTTCGAACCTAGTGAAGGAATACACAAATGGCTGATCTCGCAAAGATCGTAGACGACCTTTCGAAGCTGACCGTCCTCGAGGCGGCCGAGCTGTCGAAGCTCCTGGAAGAGAAGTGGGGCGTTTCGGCCGCTGCTCCGGTGGCGGTTGCCGCTGCCGGCGGCGCTGGTGCCGCTGCCGCTGCTCCGGCCGAAGAGAAGACGGAATTCGACGTCGTTCTCGCCGACGCCGGCGCCCAGAAGATCAACGTCATCAAGGAAGTCCGCGCCATCACCGGCCTTGGCCTCAAGGAAGCCAAGGACCTGGTCGAAGCGGCTCCGAAGCCGGTCAAGGAAGGCGTTTCCAAGGCCGATGCCGACAAGTTCAAGGCTCAGCTGGAAGCGGCTGGCGCCAAGGTCGAGCTGAAGTAAGCCTTTATGGTTGAGGGCGGACGGCCTCGCGCCGCCCGCCCCCTCCCTTGACGAAAGGGAGGCTTCGTTGCGCGAGACGTTTGAAAACCTCTTTCCTGAGGGCCGGAAGCGGCCTTCAGGAAACGGGTTTTCTCCCGTTTTTACCGGCAGCCGCCAAGCAATTGGAAGGGCGGTCGGACAACAGACAGGGGCGGCGGCGAGCGGCCCGTTGGTGCAAGGCGAACCGCGGCGAGGTTCGCCCCGAGTTTTGAGCTAAGGAGCGACGATGGCCCAGACCCAGACTTTCAATGGCCGCAGACGCGTACGCAAGTTCTTCGGGAAGATCCCGGAAGTTGCGGAGATGCCGAACCTGATTGAGGTTCAGAAGGCATCCTATGACCAGTTCCTGATGGTGGACGAGCCCAAGGGCGGGCGTCCGGACGAGGGGCTGCAGGCTGTTTTCAAGTCGGTCTTCCCGATTTCCGATTTTTCCGGCTCCTCGATGCTGGAATTCGTGAAGTATGAGTTCGAAGGACCGAAATTCGACGTCGACGAATGCCGTCAGCGCGACCTGACCTATGCTGCGCCGCTGAAGGTGACGCTGCGCCTCATCGTGTTCGATATCGATGAGGATACCGGCGCGAAGTCGATCAAGGATATCAAGGAGCAGGACGTCTATATGGGCGATATGCCGCTCATGACGTCGAACGGCACCTTCATCGTCAACGGCACCGAGCGCGTCATCGTCTCGCAGATGCACCGTTCGCCGGGCGTCTTCTTCGACCACGACAAGGGCAAGTCGCACTCGTCGGGCAAGCTTCTGTTTGCCGCGCGCGTTATCCCCTATCGCGGCTCGTGGCTCGACATCGAGTTCGACTCCAAGGACGTCGTCCACGCCCGCATCGACCGCCGCCGCAAGATTCCGGTGACGTCGCTGCTGATGGCGCTCGGCATGGACGGCGAAGAGATCCTGTCGACCTTCTACAACAAGATCACCTACAAGCGCGCCGGTGACCACTGGCGCATCCCGTTCAACGTCGAGCGTTTCCGCGGCCTCAAGGCTGTCGGCGACCTAGTCGACGCCGACACCGGCGAGATCGTCGTCGAGGCCGGGAAGAAGATCACCGCCCGCCAGGCCCGCCAGCTCGGCGAAAAGGGTCTCAAGGCGATCAAGGCGACCGACGAGGACCTGCTCGGCAACTACCTGGCCGAGGATATCGTCAACTACGCCACCGGCGAGATCTTCCTCGAGGCCGGCGACGAGATCGACGAGAAGACGCTGAAGGTGCTGCTCGGCACCGGCGAGGACGAGATCCAGATCCTCGACATCGACCACGTCAATGTCGGCGCCTACATCCGCAACACGCTTGCCGTCGACAAGAACGAGAGCCGCCAGGACGCGCTGTTCGACATCTACCGCGTCATGCGCCCGGGCGAGCCGCCGACGCTCGAGACCGCCGAAGCCATGTTCAACTCGCTGTTCTTCGACAGCGAGCGCTATGACCTGTCGGCTGTCGGCCGCGTCAAGATGAACATGCGCCTCGAGCTCAAGGCCGAGGACACCGTGCGCGTGCTGCGCAAGGAAGACATCCTGGCCGTGGTCAAGACGCTGGTCGAGCTGCGCGACGGCAAGGGCGAGATCGACGACATCGACAATCTCGGCAATCGCCGCGTGCGCTCGGTCGGCGAGCTGATGGAGAACCAGTACCGCGTCGGCCTGCTGCGCATGGAGCGCGCGATCAAGGAGCGTATGTCCTCGATCGAGATCGATACGGTCATGCCGCAGGACCTGATCAACGCCAAGCCGGCGGCCGCCGCCGTGCGTGAGTTCTTCGGCTCCTCGCAGCTGTCGCAGTTCATGGACCAGACCAACCCGCTGTCGGAGATCACCCACAAGCGTCGCCTGTCGGCGCTTGGACCGGGCGGTCTGACCCGCGAGCGCGCCGGCTTCGAGGTGCGCGACGTGCATCCGACGCATTACGGCCGCATCTGCCCCATCGAGACGCCGGAAGGCCCGAATATCGGTCTGATCAACTCGCTCGCCACCTTCGCGCGCGTCAACAAGTACGGCTTCATCGAGAGCCCGTACCGCAAGATCGTCAACGGCAAGCTGACCAATGAAGTTGTCTATCTGTCGGCGATGGAGGAGGCCAAGCACCACGTTGCGCAGGCCAACGCCGAGCTGGATAAGCACGGCAGCTTTGTCGACGAGTTTGTCATCTGCCGGAACGCCGGCGAGGTGATGATGGCGCCGCGCGAGAACGTCGACCTGATGGACGTGTCGCCGAAGCAGATGGTGTCGGTGGCCGCGGCCCTCATCCCGTTCCTCGAGAACGACGACGCCAACCGCGCGCTGATGGGCTCCAACATGCAGCGTCAGGCCGTGCCGCTGGTGCGCGCCGAGGCGCCGTTCGTCGGCACCGGCATGGAGCCGGTCGTCGCCCGTGACTCGGGCGCCGCCATCGGCGCCCGCCGCGGCGGCGTGGTCGACCAAGTGGACGCCACCCGTATCGTTATCCGCGCGACGGAAGATCTCGACCCGGGCAAGTCCGGCGTCGACATCTACCGTCTGATGAAATTCCAGCGTTCGAACCAGAACACCTGCATCAATCAGCGTCCGCTGGTGCGTGTCGGCGACCGAGTGAACAAGGGCGACATCATCGCCGACGGTCCGTCGACCGAGCTCGGCGATCTGGCGCTCGGCCGCAACGTACTGGTCGCGTTCATGCCGTGGAACGGCTACAACTATGAGGACTCGATCCTGCTCTCCGAGCGCATCGTGGCCGACGACGTCTTCACCTCGATCCATATCGAGGAGTTCGAGGTCATGGCCCGCGACACCAAGCTCGGACCGGAGGAAATCACGCGCGACATTCCGAACGTCTCGGAAGAAGCGCTGAAGAACCTCGACGAGGCCGGCATCGTCTATATCGGCGCGGAAGTGCAGCCGGGCGACATCTTGGTCGGCAAGATCACGCCGAAGGGCGAAAGCCCGATGACGCCGGAAGAAAAGCTCCTGCGCGCCATCTTCGGCGAAAAGGCCTCGGACGTTCGCGACACCTCGATGCGCATGCCTCCGGGTACCTTCGGCACGGTCGTCGAAGTGCGCGTCTTCAACCGCCACGGCGTGGAGAAGGACGAGCGCGCCATGGCGATCGAACGCGAGGAGATCGAGCGTCTGGCCAAGGACCGCGACGACGAGCAGGCGATCCTCGACCGCAACGTCTATTCGCGCCTGTCGGACATGCTGGTCGGCAAGGAAGCGATTGCCGGACCGAAGGGCTTCAAGAAGGGCTCGAAGCTGGCGAAGGACACGCTCGACGAGTATCCGCGCTCGCAGTGGTGGCAGTTCGCCGTGGAGAACGAAAAGCTCCAGAGCGAGCTGGAAGCCCTGCGCGGCCAGTACGACGACTCCAAGAAGGCGCTCGAGCAGCGCTTCATGGATAAGGTCGAGAAGGTGCAGCGCGGCGACGAGATGCCTCCGGGCGTCATGAAGATGGTCAAGGTCTTCGTGGCGGTGAAGCGCAAGATGCAGCCGGGCGACAAGATGGCCGGCCGTCACGGCAACAAGGGTGTCGTGTCGCGCATCGTTCCGGTCGAGGACATGCCTTTCCTCGAGGACGGCACGCATGCCGATATCGTGCTCAACCCCTTGGGTGTGCCGAGCCGCATGAATGTCGGCCAGATCCTGGAAACGCATCTGGGCTGGGCCTGCGCCGGCATGGGCAGGAAGATCGGCGAGCTGATCGACGCCTACAAGACTGGCGGCGACATCAAGCCGCTGCGCAAGACGCTGGAAAGCTTCATGCCTTCCAACGATCGCAACGAGCCGGTCCGCGAGTATGACGACGAGAGCATCATTCGCCTGAGCGAGCAGATGCGCCGCGGCGTCTCCATCGCGACTCCGGTGTTCGACGGCGCGCACGAAGCCGACATCAACACCATGCTGGAGCAGGCGGGCCTGCACACCAGCGGTCAGTCGCAGCTCTATGACGGCCGCACCGGCGAGCCGTTCGATCGCAAGGTGACGATGGGCTACATCTATATGCTCAAGCTTCACCACCTGGTGGACGACAAGATCCACGCGCGTTCGATCGGTCCGTACTCGCTCGTCACCCAGCAGCCGCTGGGCGGCAAGGCGCAGTTCGGCGGCCAGCGCTTCGGCGAAATGGAGGTCTGGGCGCTGGAAGCCTACGGCGCCGCCTATACGCTGCAGGAGATGCTGACGGTGAAGTCGGACGACGTCGCCGGGCGCACCAAGGTCTACGAGGCGATCGTGCGCGGCGACGATACGTTCGAAGCCGGCATTCCCGAGAGCTTCAACGTTCTCGTCAAGGAGATGCGCTCCCTCGGCCTCAATGTCGAACTGGAGAACACCAAGTTCGAAGACGCTGCTGTGCGGCTGCCAGATGCTGCCGAATAGGGGCGCGGCCGAATAAGGCAATGGCGCGCCGCGAAACAATGTGGCGCGCCCGACAAATTCTCGGCCGGTCAGGCCGGCCAGTCTGCGGGCATTCGGCCCGCGCTCGATGCAAGGGGTTTTCGAGGACCCCGAAAAGGAGAACGGCATGAACCAAGAGGTCATGAATCTCTTCAATCCCCAGGCGCCTGCGCAGGTGTTCGATTCCATCCGGATCTCGCTCGCCAGCCCTGAGAAGATTCTGTCCTGGTCGTTCGGTGAGATCAAAAAGCCGGAGACCATCAACTACCGCACCTTCAAGCCGGAGCGTGACGGTCTGTTCTGCGCGCGCATTTTTGGTCCGATCAAGGACTACGAGTGCCTGTGCGGCAAGTACAAGCGCATGAAGTACAAGGGCGTCATCTGCGAAAAGTGCGGCGTTGAAGTCACGCTGTCGCGCGTCCGCCGCGAGCGCATGGGCCATATCGAGCTCGCCGCCCCCGTCGCCCATATCTGGTTCCTGAAGTCGCTGCCCTCGCGCATCGGCACGCTGCTCGACATGACGCTGAAGGATATCGAGCGCGTCCTCTACTTCGAGAACTACATCGTCACCGAGCCTGGCCTCACCGCGCTGAAGGAGCACCAGCTGCTCAGCGAGGAAGAGTACATGCTGGCCGTCGACGAGTATGGCGAGGACTCTTTCACCGCCATGATCGGCGCCGAGGCCATCCATGACCTGTTGGCCGGCATGGATCTGGAGAAGATCGCTGGCGACCTGCGCTCGGAGCTGGCTTCGACCTCGTCCGAGCTCAAGCAGAAGAAGCTTCTGAAGCGGCTCAAGGTTGTCGAGAACTTCATGGAATCCGGCAACCGTCCGGAATGGATGATCATGAAGGTCGTCCCGGTGATCCCGCCGGACCTGCGCCCGCTGGTCCCGCTGGATGGCGGCCGCTTCGCCACGTCCGACCTCAACGACCTCTATCGCCGCGTCATCAACCGCAACAATCGCTTGAAGCGGCTGATCGAGCTGCGCGCGCCCGGCATCATCGTGCGCAATGAAAAGCGCATGCTGCAGGAGGCGGTCGACGCTCTGTTCGACAACGGCCGCCGCGGCCGCGTCATCACCGGCGCCAACAAGCGTCCGCTGAAGTCGCTGTCCGACATGCTCAAGGGCAAGCAGGGCCGATTCCGCCAGAACCTGCTCGGCAAGCGCGTCGACTATTCCGGCCGCTCGGTCATCGTCACCGGTCCGGAGCTCAAGCTGCATCAGTGCGGCCTGCCGAAGAAGATGGCGCTGGAGCTGTTCAAGCCCTTCATCTACGCCCGCCTCGACGCCAAGGGTTTCTCCTCGACCGTCAAGCAGGCGAAGAAGCTGGTCGAGAAGGAGCGTCCCGAGGTCTGGGATATTCTCGACGAGGTCATCCGTGAGCATCCGGTGCTCTTGAACCGCGCGCCGACGCTGCACCGCCTCGGCATCCAGGCGTTCGAGCCGATCCTGATCGAAGGCAAGGCGATCCAGCTGCATCCGCTCGTCTGCACCGCCTTCAATGCCGACTTCGACGGCGACCAGATGGCGGTCCACGTGCCGCTGTCCCTGGAAGCGCAGCTCGAAGCGCGCGTGCTGATGATGTCGACCAACAACATCCTGCACCCGGCCTCCGGCGCGCCGATCATCGTGCCGTCGCAGGACATGGTTCTCGGTCTCTACTATCTGTCGATCGTCAACCAGAACGAGCCGGGTGAAGGCATGGTGTTCGCCGACATGGGCGAGCTCCAGCATGCGCTGGAGACCAAGGCCGTGACCGTGCACGCCAAGATCAAGGGCCGCTTCCGCACCGTCGATGCCGAAGGCAAGACGGTGTCGAGGATCTACGACACCACGCCCGGCCGCATGATCATCGGCGAGCTTCTGCCGAAGAACGTCAACGTGCCGTACGACATCGCCAACCAGGAGATGACCAAGAAGAACATCTCCAAGATGATCGACACCGTCTACCGCCACTGCGGCCAGAAGGAGACGGTCATCTTCTGCGACCGCATCATGGCTCTCGGCTTCGCGCATGCCTGCCGCGCCGGCATTTCGTTCGGCAAGGACGACATGCTGATCCCGGACACCAAGGTCAAGCTGGTCTCCGAGACCGAGGCTTTGGCCAAGGAGTACGAGCAACAGTACAATGACGGCCTGATCACCCAGGGCGAAAAGTACAACAAGGTGGTCGACGCCTGGGCCAAGTGCTCGGAGAAGGTCGCCGACGAGATGATGGCCCGCATCAAGGCCGTCGAGTTCGAGGAAAACGGCCGTCAGAAGCCGATGAACTCGATCTATATGATGTCGCATTCGGGTGCGCGCGGTTCGCCCACCCAGATGCGCCAGCTCGCCGGCATGCGCGGCCTGATGGCCAAGCCTTCGGGCGAGATCATCGAGACGCCGATCATCTCGAACTTCAAGGAAGGCCTCACCGTGCTCGAGTACTTCAACTCGACCCACGGCGCCCGCAAGGGTCTGGCCGACACTGCGTTGAAGACGGCGAACTCGGGGTACCTCACTCGCCGCCTGGTCGACGTGGCGCAGGACTGCATCGTCAATTCGCTGGATTGCGGCACCGACAAGGGCCTCACCATGCAGCCGATCGTCGATGCCGGTCAGATCGTCGCCTCGGTCGGTCAGCGCGTGCTCGGCCGCACGGCGCTCGACGACATCAACCATCCGGTCTCCGGCGACGTGCTTGTCAAGGCCGGCAAGCTGATGGACGAGCGCGACGTGGAGCAGATCGAGAAGGCCGGCGTGCAGTCGGTCCGCATCCGCTCGGCGCTCACCTGCGAGGTCAGGACCGGCGTCTGCGCGGTCTGCTACGGTCGCGATCTTGCCCGCGGCACGCCCGTCAACCAGGGCGAGGCCGTCGGCGTCATCGCGGCGCAGTCGATCGGCGAGCCGGGCACTCAGCTCACCATGCGTACCTTCCACATGGGCGGCACCGCGCAGGTGGTGGATTCCTCGTTCCTTGAAGCCTCCTATGAGGGCAAGGTCGAGATCCGCAACCGCAACGTCGTGCGCAACTCCGAAGGCCAGCAGATGGTGATGGGCCGCAACATGGCGGTTCTGATCCTCGACGAGGCCGGCAAGGAACGCGCCACGCACCGCGTCGCCTACGGCTCGCGCATCTTCGTGGATGACGGCGACAAGGTGAAGCGCGGGCAGCGCATCGCCGAGTGGGATCCTTACACCCGCCCGATCCTCACCGAAATCGAGGGCAAGGTGGCGTTCGAGGATCTGGTCGACGGCATCTCCGTTCAGGAGACGGCCGACGAGTCGACCGGCATCACCAAGCGCGAGGTCATCGACTGGCGTTCGACGCCGCGCGGCAGCGACCTGAAGCCGGCCATCGTCGTGCACGACACCAAGGGCAAGGTTGGCAAGCTGTCGAAGGGCGGTGATGCCCGCTTCCTGCTCTCGGTCGAGGCCATCCTCTCGGTCGAGCCGGGCGCGCATGTCCGTCCGGGCGACGTGCTGGCGCGTATCCCAATGGAAAGCGCCAAGACCAAGGACATCACCGGCGGTCTGCCGCGCGTGGCCGAACTGTTCGAGGCTCGCCGTCCGAAGGATCACGCCATCATCGCCGAGATCGATGGCACGATCCGCTTCGGCCGCGACTACAAGAACAAGCGCCGCATCATCATCGAGCCGCATGACTCGACGCTGGAGCCGGTCGAGTACCTGATCCCGAAGGGCAAGCCGTTCCATCTCCAGGACGGCGACGTCATCGAGAAGGGCGACTACATCCTCGACGGCAATCCGGCGCCGCACGACATCCTGGCGATCAAGGGCGTGGAGGCGCTTGCGTCCTACCTCGTCAACGAGATCCAGGAGGTCTACCGCCTGCAGGGCGTGTCGATCAACGACAAGCACATCGAGGTGATCGTTCGCCAGATGCTGCAGAAGGTCGAGATCACCACGCAGGGCGACTCGACTTATATTCCGGGCGACCACGTCGACGTGATCGAGCTGGACGAGGTCAACGAGCGCCTGGTCGAGGACGGCAAGAAGCCGGCCGAAGGCCAGCCGGTGCTGCTCGGCATCACCAAGGCCTCGCTGCAGACGCCGTCCTTCATCTCGGCCGCCTCCTTCCAGGAGACGACCAGGGTGCTGACCGAAGCCGCGGTCGCCGGCAAGACCGACATGCTGCAGGGCCTGAAGGAAAACGTCATCGTCGGCCGTCTGATCCCGGCCGGCACCGGCGGCACGATGAGCCAGATCCGGCGCATCGCCACCTCGCGCGACGAGCTCATCATCGACGAGCGCCGCAAGGCCTCCGGTGTCGAGGTCGCCGAGCCGATGCTGACCAACATGGTCAACGCTGCGCAGTAAGCGCGGATGCAATGAGAGAAAGAAAAGGGGCCCGCGTGGCCCCTTTTTTCATTCGGGTTATGAACGAGGAAAAACCATGAGCGCCAGGACCTGGACAGCTGTCGACGACTATGTCGTCTCCTCTCTTTTCGATGCGGATCCAGCGCTTGATGCGGTGCTTGCGGCTAACCGCGAGCAGGGCCTGCCGGCAATCGATGTCTCGGCCGCGCAAGGCAAAATGCTTTCGCTGCTGGTGCGCATTCGCGGTGCAAAAAAGGTGCTCGAGATCGGCACGCTCGGCGGCTATTCGACCATTTGGATGGCAAGGGGCCTGCCTGCCGACGGCAGAGTAGTGACGCTGGAGCTTGAGCCGCACCACGCCAAGGTGGCGCGCTCGAACTTCGAGCGGGCAGGGGTTTCCGACAAGGTGGATCTGCGGCTCGGCCCAGCTCTTCAATCGCTAGCAGCGTTGGTCAGCGAAAATGCAGGTCCGTTCGACTTGATCTTCATCGACGCCGACAAGCCGAACAACCCGAATTATCTCAGCTGGGCGATCCGGCTGTCGCGCTCCGGAACGGTGATCGTCTGCGACAACGTCATCCGCGACGGCGCCGTCGTCACAAAGGACAGCGGCGATGCCAATGTCGAAGGCGCCCGCGCGGCGTTCTCCTTCATCGGCGGCGAGAAGCGGTTGGACGGCACGGCCATCCAGACCGTCGGCGCCAAGGGCTATGACGGCTTTGCCATTGCGATCGTGGATTGACGCCGGCGCTGCAGGGGCTTGCTGTTAGTCGAAAAACGCCTCGACGACGTTGCGCTTGCCGAGCATGAAGGCGTCGGCGACGTGCTGGAGCGGGGCGAGGTCGACGTCGGAGACGCCGGCGCGGACGATCTCGGCGAAATGCCTGTAGAGCATGGGATATTCGGCTTCCGACTCGTCGTGGATGATCTTGCCGTCGACGGCGAGCTTTGCGCCGCCGCCCGAAAGCACCATCTTGCCCTTGTCCGTCTCGGCCAGGATGTCCCAGCTCTGCGGACCGGTCTGCAGCCAGTCGAGTTCCATCGTCACCGGGAGCCCGTTCGAGGTGCGGAAGGCGACATGCGCCGCGACCGGCGAGGCGCGGTTCTCGGGGAAGTCGAGCACGGCCGAGGTAATGAACATCGGCGGCAGGATGTGGGTGGCGATCGATAGCGCATTGATGCCGGGATCGAACACGCCGAAACCGCCCGGCGCCCAGATCCATTCCTGGTTCGGGTGCCAGCGGCGCACGTCTTCTTTCCAGTTGATCGCGGCCGAGTCGATTCTGGCCGAAGCCAGGAAGGCGCGCGCGGCCTCGACCGCCGGCGCGTAGCGCGAATGCCAGCTGGCGAAAAGCGAAACGCCTTTCTTCGCGGCAATCGCCTTGAGCTGCTCGACCTCGCTGACGGTGGCACCCGGTGGCTTCTCCATGAAGACGTGCTTCCCGGCCTCGAGCGCGGTGCGCGCGGCGTCATAGCGGAACTGCGGCGGCATGCAGAGCGAGACGGCTTCCAGGCTCGGCTCGGCCTCGAGCATCGCCTCGATCGTCGCATAGTTCGGGATGCCGTCGACCTTGCCATGCCGGCTGGCGGCGGCCGCAAGCTGATAACAGCTGTCCTTGGCCAGTGCCGGAAGATGCTGGTCGCGGACGATCTTTCCCACGCCGACGATACCGATCCTGATGGGGTTGCTGGTCATTGGGACTCCGAGGGATGGGGGGAGAGGTAGGTGTTCTTAGGCAGGACAGCGGTGCCCGGCAAGCCTGGATGAAATCGTGATCCCGCGATTTTCCGGATCAGCTCGGCGCGTCGAAGGTAACGATCGAGACTTCGCCTTCCAGCGCGCCCTGATAGGCCGACAGATGCGGCTCTTCGTCGGGGGCGCCCTCCATGTCGCCGATCTGGTCGAGTTCGGCTTCCGCGAATCCTTCGGCGGCGAGCGATTCGAGTGCGCGGCGCACGGCAGAATCATCGTCGGGCGCGACCAGCATCACATGGACGCCCTCCGGTTTGCCGCCTTTTCGCCGCCACACCCGGCCGGTGATGATGGTGACCGGGCGCTCCTCGTTGTCGTTCACGGGCCGATTCCTCCGGAAGCGGGGAGTTTTGCCATTCATGCCGCCTTATTTGCACGAAGTCGGCCGACATGACAGGCGAAAGCCGGTCACTTTCTTCCTCGCTCTTGAAAAAAGACGCAAGAAAATTACATGCATTTTCCGCATGGCTGCCAAGCTCCGGATCGCGCGCAATATTTGCCGTTCCGGGGTTGACGGATAGGGGCCTTGCGAGTAGAAGCCGCCACGTCAGAACCGATGTGAGACTTGCTTTTCCGAGGCGACGCGCCTTGGAGTTTGCCTCAAACAGGGTTCGTTTTACGAGCGAAAAGACATCTCCGGCGCGCATGAAGCGGCTTCCGCTTCCTCTGCAATTTGTTCGGGCAGGACCGCGAGGCGCGGTGTGTTGCCCGAATTCGCGTATGGAAATGACGCTTTGAGCGGCCCTGACAGGGCAAGACACGGAATTGAGAGACAAGAGGGTTTAATGCCTACCGTCAACCAGCTGATCCGCAAGCCGCGCCTGGCGCCGGTGAAGCGCAACAAGGTCCCGGCCATGCAGCAGAACCCGCAGAAGCGGGGCGTCTGCACGCGCGTCTACACCACGACGCCGAAGAAGCCGAACTCGGCGCTGCGCAAGGTGGCCAAGATCCGTCTGACCAATGGTTTCGAAGTGATCGGCTACATCCCGGGCGAAGGCCATAACCTTCAGGAGCACTCGGTGGTCATGATCCGTGGCGGCCGCGTCAAGGATCTGCCGGGCGTCCGCTACCACATCATCCGCGGCGTGCTCGACACGCAGGGTGTGAAGAACCGCAAGCAGCGCCGTTCGAAATACGGTGCCAAGCGTCCGAAGTAAGGGTTTCCGGCTTCGGCGCTTTTTTTGACTGCGCCGTGCCACGAGATTGAGAGACAAAAGCCATGTCCCGTCGTCACAGTGCAGAAAAGCGTGAGATCAACCCGGACCCCAAGTTCGGCGATCTGGTCGTCACCAAGTTCATGAACGCCGTCATGTATGACGGCAAGAAGTCGGTTGCCGAGACCATCGTCTACGGCGCGCTGGACCAGGTCCAGACCAAGACCAAGCAGGAGCCGGTCGCCGTGTTCCACCAGGCGCTCGACAATGTCGCGCCGCATGTGGAAGTGCGCTCGCGTCGCGTCGGCGGCGCCACCTACCAGGTTCCGGTCGACGTGCGCCCCGAGCGCCGCCAGGCCCTGGCCATCCGCTGGCTGATCGCCGCCGCGCGCAACCGCAACGAGACCACGATGGTCGACCGCCTCTCGGGCGAGCTGATGGACGCGGCCAACAACCGCGGCACGGCCGTCAAGAAGCGTGAAGACACCCACAAGATGGCGGAAGCCAACCGCGCCTTCGCGCACTACCGCTGGTAAAGCGCGAACGAGACTGAGAGGCACCTCCCATGGCCCGCGAATACAAAATCGAAGACTACCGCAATTTCGGTATCATGGCGCATATCGACGCCGGCAAGACGACGACGACCGAGCGCGTCCTGTACTACACGGGCAAGTCGCACAAAATCGGCGAAGTCCATGATGGCGCTGCCACCATGGACTGGATGGAGCAGGAGCAGGAACGCGGCATCACCATCACGTCGGCCGCGACCACGACCTTCTGGAAGGGTCGTGACGGCAAGATGCGCCGCTTCAACATCATCGACACTCCCGGACACGTCGACTTCACCATCGAGGTCGAGCGCTCGCTGCGCGTGCTCGACGGCGCCATCGCGCTGCTCGATGCCAATGCCGGCGTCGAGCCGCAGACCGAGACCGTGTGGCGCCAGGCCGACAAGTACCACGTGCCGCGCATGATCTTCTGCAACAAGATGGACAAGATCGGCGCCGACTTCTACCGCTCGGTGGAAATGATCGGCTCGCGCCTCGGTGCGCAGGCCGTCGTCATGCAGCTGCCGATCGGCGCCGAGACCGAGTTCAAGGGCATCGTCGACCTCGTCGAGATGAATGCGCTCGTCTGGCGCGACGAGACCCTGGGCGCCGCCTGGGATGTCGTCGAGATTCCGGCCGACCTCAAGGAGAAGGCCGAGCAGTACCGCGAGAAGATGATCGAGGCCGCCGTCGAGATGGACGAGAGCGCGCTCGAGAATTACCTCGAAGGCAAGATGCCCTCGAATGACGAGATCCGCGCGCTGATCCGCAAGGGCACCATCGCGGTGAAGTTCTTCCCGATGTTCTGCGGCTCGGCCTTCAAGAACAAGGGCGTCCAGCCGCTGCTCGACGCCGTCGTCGAATACCTGCCGTCGCCGATCGACGTGCCGGCCATCAAGGGCGTCGACGCCAAGACCGACGCCGAGATCGAGCGTCATGCCGACGACAACGAGCCGCTGTCGATGCTGGCGTTCAAGATCATGAACGACCCGTTCGTCGGTTCGCTGACCTTCGCTCGCATCTATTCGGGCAAGCTCGCCAAGGGCGCCTCGCTCGACAACACCGTGAAGGGCAAGAAGGAGCGCATCGGCCGCATGCTGCAGATGCATGCGAACTCGCGCGCCGACATCGAGGAAGCCTATGCCGGCGACATCGTCGCGCTGGCCGGCCTCAAGGATACGACCACCGGCGACACGTTGTGCGATCCGCTGCACCCGGTCATCCTCGAGCGCATGGAGTTCCCCGATCCGGTCATCCAGATCGCCATCGAGCCGAAGACCAAGAACGACCAGGAGAAGATGGGCCTCGCGCTGCATCGCCTGGCGGCCGAGGATCCGTCCTTCCGCGTCAAGACCGACGAGGAAAGCGGCCAGACCATCATCGCCGGTATGGGCGAGCTGCATCTCGACATCATCGTCGACCGCATGCGCCGTGAGTTCAAAGTGGAAGCCAATGTCGGCGCTCCGCAGGTGGCCTATCGCGAGACGATCACCCGCACGCATGAGCAGGACTACACGCACAAGAAGCAGACCGGCGGTACCGGCCAGTTCGCTCGCGTCAAGATCGTGTTCGAGCCGAACACCGAGAGCGAAGAGTTCCTGTTCGAGTCCAAGATCGTCGGCGGCGCGGTGCCGAAGGAATACATCCCCGGCGTCGAGAAGGGCATCAACAGCGTCATGGGTTCCGGCCCGTTTGCCGGCTTCCCGATGATCGGCGTCAAGGCGACGCTGATCGACGGCGCCTTCCACGACGTCGACTCCTCGGTGCTGGCGTTCGAAATTGCCTCCCGCGCCTGCTTCAAGGAAGCGGCCCCGAGGCTCGGCGTGCAGCTCCTGGAGCCGATCATGAAGGTCGAGGTCGTGACGCCGGAAGACTATGTCGGCGGCGTCATTGGCGACCTCAACGGCCGTCGCGGCCAGATCCAGGGCCAGGAAGCGCGTGGCGTGGCCGTCGTCATCAATGCCATGGTGCCTTTGGCCAACATGTTCAAGTACGTCGACAATCTGCGTTCGATGTCGCAGGGCCGCGCCCAGTACACGATGCAGTTCGACCACTATGAGCCGGTCCCTACGGCGGTGGCCCAGGAAGTCCAGAAGAAATACGCGTGAGAATGCCTGTGCCACCGGAACCGCGGCTCTTACGCGTTTCCGGTTCGGCTGGAGCGAATATCAATTTCCCCGAGCGGGATGAGTAAAGACGGAGAAATACAGTGGCAAAAGGTAAATTCGAGCGCACCAAGCCGCATGTGAACATTGGCACGATCGGCCATGTCGATCATGGCAAGACGTCGCTGACGGCGGCGATCACGAAGTATTTTGGCGAATACAAGCGCTATGATCAGATCGACGCGGCGCCGGAAGAGAAGGCGCGCGGCATCACGATTTCGACGGCGCATGTCGAGTATGAGACGGCCAACCGTCACTACGCCCATGTCGACTGCCCCGGCCACGCCGACTATGTGAAGAACATGATCACCGGTGCCGCCCAGATGGACGGCGCGATCCTGGTGGTTTCGGCCGCCGACGGCCCGATGCCGCAGACCCGCGAGCACATCCTGCTTGCCCGCCAGGTCGGCGTGCCCTCGATCGTGGTGTTCCTGAACAAGGTCGACCAGGTCGACGACGCCGAGCTGCTCGAGCTGGTCGAGCTCGAGGTGCGCGAGCTGTTGACCAAGAACGAGTTCCCCGGCGACGACATTCCGATCGTCAAGGGTTCGGCGCTGGCCGCGCTTGAGGATTCGAACAAGACCATCGGCGAGGATGCCATCCGCGAACTGATGGCGCAGGTCGACGCCTACATCCCGACGCCGGTGCGTCCGCTGGACAAGCCGTTCCTGATGCCGATCGAGGACGTGTTCTCGATCTCGGGCCGCGGCACGGTCGTGACCGGCCGCGTCGAGCGCGGCGTGGTCAAGGTCGGCGAGGAATTGGAGATCGTCGGCATCCGTCCGACGGCCAAGACCACCTGCACGGGCGTCGAGATGTTCCGCAAGCTGCTCGACCAGGGCCAGGCCGGCGACAACATCGGCGCGCTCTTGCGCGGCATCGACCGCGAGGGTGTCGAGCGCGGCCAGGTTCTGGCCAAGCCGGGCTCGGTGAAGCCGCACAAGAAGTTCGTGGCCGAAGCCTACATCCTGACCAAGGACGAAGGCGGCCGTCACACGCCGTTCTTCACCAACTACCGTCCGCAGTTCTACTTCCGCACCACCGACGTGACGGGCATCGTGACGCTGCCGGCCGGCACCGAGATGGTGATGCCCGGCGACAACATCACCGTCGACGTCGAGCTGATCGTGCCGATCGCGATGGAAGAGAAGCTGCGCTTCGCCATCCGTGAAGGCGGCCGCACCGTCGGTGCCGGCATCGTCGTCACCATCAAAGA
>NZ_NSGF01000018.1 GCF_002294995.1 Mesorhizobium sp. WSM3860
CTCCCGCTCCGCCATGCGCCGGGCAAACTCCGCCCGCTGCTGATGCGACCGCAGCAGGCTCCACAGGATCTCGTCCGCCTCGATCGCCTGCGCCTCCATGATCGCATCGGCGGTGAAAGCGTGCCCGGTATGGCACCGATAGCGCAGCATGTCACCGTCCTCGATCTCCCACAGCGGCCCGTGGCATTCCGGGCATGTAAACACCGACAGTTGCCCAAGTCGATCTGGTTCTTTCATGGTCGAATGCTCCTGTGCCGCGATTGCGGCCTCCAGCCTGACCGTCGGAGGGGCCGGCAACGTTTCTCCGGCCGGCTCGGCCGCCAGCTTGCCCAGCAAGCCGCCGAGTTTGGCGGCGGGTTCGCAATGATCGATGTCGACATAACGCAGCGCGCTTTCCACCATGGAAGGCACCAGCGCGTCCTTGGGATGCTGGACCACCGCGAGGCCGCCGACCGCCTTGATCGCCCTCAGGCCGGCGGTGCCGTCGGAAAGCGAGCCCGACAGCAGCACCCCGATCACGCTGGCGCCATAGCTTAACGCTGCCGAACGGAACAGAGGGTCTACCGCTGGCCGGGCGAGGTTCTCGCGCGGGCCGCGGCGCAGCATCATGTGATCGTCATGCAGAAGAAGATGGAAGCCGGGCGGCGCCACATAGATGTTGCCGGCCTTGAAGGACTCACCGTTCTTGGCGACGGAGACCTTCAGCGCTCCCGCCCGGTCGAGAATTCCCGGCAGATAGCTGACCTGGCCGACATGAAGCACGATAAAGACGGCCGCCGGCAGATCCGCAGGCAAGTCGCTTACGATCTTCTTCAGCGGCTCGACGGCACCCGCCGAGGCGCCGATGACGATGATGCAGCGGTTGCGCGCCTTGGCTCGCCGCGAGTTCATTGCGTTCTCGCGGCCGGGTGACATTTCTTTGCGGAAGTTGGCCATGTCGACCTGGGTTGCGCCCCACCTCCCATAAGTCGGTCAGGCAGACTCGGTTCCATGGGGAGACGCGGTGCGGGGGAATACCGGCCTATTTTCTTTATTAACTCACTCCGGCCTTGATGCAGACGGCGCGCGGGTCTAGCCGGTGTCGATCAAGGCGTTGCCGACGAAATGTCCCAGTGTAGAGCAAGGATCCGGATTCTGTCGCTGAGCTCGGGGTAGCTCTCGATCCGGCTCAATAGGACGGCGGCTTGCTGCCGGCCGCCTCTCTCGCCAAAGACCGGGTATCGCGATGAACGGAGAGCCGTTGAGCGTAAAGCGATGTTTCGTCTTCGGGTACTTCGTTCCGGTGAACTCGAAGAAGGCCGATGCCAGCACAAGACAGTGCCTGCTGTTTGCGAACTGTCGCCCCTCCGACCGAAAATTAAACACCGGCCCGACCTTTGGACCGGAGGCGGGAAGCCGAATGTCATCGAGGCTAGCTCGATTGCATCGCCGGCAGCGCGCATTACCGGAGCCGGGTCGTTGATGCGGATGTCATCCGAGCTTGTGGGAGGTCGAGTTCGCTCTGATGGCTCGGGACCTGCAACGCGAGCGACTCCATCATGCGTTCAGCCCAAGCGATGTGCTGCTCGTAATCGTTGCAATACCCAAACGCCGGAACGCTCGCTCTCAGCCGAACTTTCCGTTGTGGCCAGGCAATCGAGGCAGGCCCGCCGTGGCAGACAATGCGCGCGCTGCTCGGAGTGTCCAGCCGCTACCGAGGCCCGGTGGTTAGACCGGTTGGGCCTCGCCGGGCGCGATCTGACTATCGCGGATTGCTTGGATTTCCAGTCGGACGCGCTGCGCCCGTTCCCGCTCAATCTTGACGGCAGCCAGTATCAGCTGGCGCTCGGCGCGAAGCCGGAGCGTCTCGCTGTAGACAGACAGGAAATAGCCGGTGTCGTCCATTGTCCGAACCCACTTTGGCGACCAACGGATGGAAATGGCCTGTGTTCCACCCAGTTATCCGCCAACGCGGGATGCAGGCCGCTGGCAGTTGTCCGTCATTTTATCAAGACCAAGCCGCATCATCTGGGCTTCGGCAAAGTTAAAGGCTGCCACCCGCTCCCTGAATGAGCTGGTGATCGTGCCTACACCGCATTCCTCTACCACGACGCGCCATCCATCCTTGGTTCCAGATATCGAGACCGCGTTCCCGGTGATAAGGGGGCTTAACCGGTGCGGGTCAATCAGCGGCCTGGTTTCACGCAATTTCTGACGGGAACGGTCGATAGCTTCCCTTGTCTGGGCGACCAGCCAAAAGTCGTTGTTATAGAGTGTGCGCGGGAAGGGATTGACAGGGTCATCGGACATAGCCGCCTCCAGTCGCAGACGGGAGCTGTCTCTCAGCCGCCCATATCCATGTTACCGGCGGTGCGCATAAACTTACAGGAACCGCGTTCGGTTCCCGACTATTTTATCAAATTGGCTTGTGAAGACCTGATTGCTGGAAGGGCAAGAGACCGCTCGCGGGAGGGTCGAGCGGGCTCCGTCGCTGCTATCAGACGCTCGGATAGAACTAGGACACCAACCGTGCCGCCGGGTCCATAACCGCTTACCCGTCGCGATGTTCCCCGTTCAGACAGAGAAGTCGGAGAGACTGCGCCGGCCCAACCTAGGACAGGGCGGACCCGGCCTGTCGCGGGTGGGTGGGGACGTAGGATCAAGCCGGGCCTCTTACCCGTTACGAGCCGGGGCAGAGATGCATTGTGCGGCGTCTTTGCAGCGAACTGACATTAATATTCTAAGGCTTAGCTAATAAACAGCCCGCCCCGCCGTTAGATGAGCGCGTTCCACCACAGCCAACTGTGCGCCAAGGTCCCTCCTCGGCAGGCCGGGCACGCCATATCTAGGCTGCATCGTGCCGCTCCGCCTTTGCCAGCAGCCGCGTCAGGTGCTGTTCGTGAAGCTCCTGCATGCTTTCGAGAAGTTCGAGGAATTCAAGCGCCTTGGTGATGGGCGATTCGAGCCGTTCCAATTGGTCTATGTGCTCCCGCTGCTGGGCGATGTGTCGTCTACCCAGGCTAACATGCCCGCGCACCATGCGGATGTCATCGGCAAGAGCCATTGACGGTAACGGTATCACGCACGCCGCGTTCTTGCACTGATTCCGGCAAACAAGAGCCCGCTCGCCTGGGCTCCGGGGAAAATGCCCCCACGCGGCGCGGTGAACCTTGGCCGGAGACACGCGCCGCGACACCCAACGGGATGGTTGATGGAATTGTTCCCTCCCGCCGGGTGCGACCGCCTCGGCTGCATCATTTTAGTGAATAGATGCCCACCGTCCCGTTGCCTTGGGTGACAGCCATCTGTTAACGGGCCTTCGCGGCGCTGCTCTGTTGGGTCGCGCTACAGCTTTTCAGCACCGCGCCTCGCGAAGGAGCGAAGCCGGGGCATTGCCGATCATGTCTATGAGTTCGCGCGCTCGGGCTTCGGTGATCCCAGTTTCCCGGGTTAGGAACTGCACGATCAATTGCTTGTCTGCCCGCGCGCGGTCGCTAAGAACTTGCCCGGTTTCAGCCATAGGAAAAGTCCCAGTGGTCCGCAACGCGACTTGATCAATTTGGTTCCCATGAAAAGCCCGTCGCTAATGATCGAAAGCGGCGGGCATTTCCGGGCGGCTTTCGGGAACTAGCTATTCCGGTGCCCCGCCTTCGTGGTGGACGATGGCGTCGAGGATCGCCTGATAGATGCTGCCGGTGTCTTCCTCGAGTTCAGTGCTGCTGATGCCAAGCGACTTCGCGTCGGCAAACAGTTGCTGGATGAACTCGGCGACCGACAGGACGTCCGCGCTGATCATGCCCGACTGGTTGTTGGCGAGCCATTGATGCGGGAAGTTCGTGCCGCGCGCGCTCAATGGCGACGCTTGAGGAATTTAGCTTCCCGCACCAGCGAATTCCAATCTGTGCCGATCGACTTGATCAGGCCCCGGGCCTCCTCCTCGGATAGGCTCGCCTCTTTTGCCAACCGGGCTGCCAAAAGATGGATGTTTTTGTCGGTGTGCGAGCCATCCGGCTTGCCGTCGCCGTCCTTCATTGCCCTTCTCCGTTGCAAACAAGAGCCCGCTCGCCTGAGTGGTCGAACGGGCTCCCGTGGGGAAGCGCCCCAGCGCGGCGGTGAGCCTCGTGCCGGAGACGCACGCTGCGAAACTCAACCTGTCGACTGGTGGAATGTTCCCCGATGCGATTTCGGAGGAGCTGACGCTTTGGTCCCTATGCTGAACGCCTTCGCCTCGCTGCATCACTGATAGAGCCGGGCGAGCATACGTCCCTTCGTTCGGCGGCATCAGAGAGTGAATAGATGCCCGCCATCCCGTTGCCTGGGGCGGCGGGCGTCTGTCTGTTACCGACAGGCCTTCGCAGTGCTGCTGTCGGTGGGTCGCGCTACAGCTTTTTCAGCAACCGCGCCTCGCGAAGGAGCGAAGCCGGGGCTATTGCCCATCATGTCTACGAGTTCGCGCGCTTGGGCTTCGGTGATCCCGGTTTCTCGGGTTAGGAACTGCACGATCAATTGCTTATGTGCGCGCGCACGGTCGCTAAGCTCTTGCCCGGTTTCGGCCATAGGAAAAGTCCCCAGTGGTCCGCAACGCGAGTTGACCGGTTTGGTTCCCATAAAAAGCCCGTCGCGGCTAATGAGTGTAAGCGACGGGCTATTTAGGTTGCCACCGAGCGGCTGCACCCCCGAAGGGATCGACCACTCCCCTGCAACTCAGGGGGCGCGTGACCGTGTCGATCCCGTTTTATGGGCAGCCCCGTTCCATCGTTGATCGGATCTCGGAGGTTAAGCAGGGCCAGGAGATCGAGCTGCGAGGCAACGTCACCCGCGTAGACGAAGGCAAAGTGACCATCAACATAGGCGTTCCTGTCACGGTGAATGCCGATACGGTCAGAGTGGTGACCCGTTACAAACCGCCGACAAGGAAGACGCCGCTTGCGGACAAGGCGACGTGACCAAGCTGTCCGAGGCCGCCAATCATCGGACTTCCCCCGATGCAAGATGGCTGTCGGGCCGCTCTACAGCCTCAGGCTGGTGAGCGCGGCAGGGTTCTAGCCCTGGCCATAGCCCTGGCTATGTAAGTTGCCCGCCATTCGAGTGCAGAACGAAAAGAGACCAAGAGCGTGGTGACCACCCTATAAGCCGCCGAGGAGAAAGCCGGCTCTGGTGCCCAGCCGAGTTGAGGCTCGACATTCATCTGAAACCTTATGAACGGCCCCGCGTTTGCTTCTCACGATTTCGTTACCGCGGAGGTAAGATGCAAGGTGTGAAGCGGTCGCGCTGGACGGACACCTACGGCCCAGACGAGTTTGCGGCAAAGCACGGTTTGACAACCAGGCAGGCCGAAATTGTCATTCAGAGCAATGGTCCTTCCAAGCGTAAATGCGACTTGGCAGCCGAGGCATTTAGGGCCGCGCTTAGATATTGCCGCCACTCGCGAGAAAAAGGTGCGAGAAGATCTCCTCTAGGGTCGGGAAGCAATGAAGCGCCTCAGGATTGAGGTTATGTCGGGTGGAGCCGTGTGAGAGGGGCGGCGCTCTGAATGCCGGCTCTTGAAAAACCGCCGCGTCGCGAGAAGGCGCCGTCGGGTAAAGTCCGCCGTGTATCGACAGGCTTTGGAGACATCATTTGTTATTTTATGCCGGTTGAATCAATGACATGTTGAGCCAGGGCCGATCGCAACGCAGTTTGCTGACTCTATGGCCCCCTGTCCTCCGACGACCGTCGACACACCCAGGTCCCCCGCCCCGCTCGGCGGTCGTCTTCTTGTTCCAGAGCAATGCAACAAATGTGAGCAACGACGCACCAGCGCTGCTCAGGGCCGGAACCTTTCCGTGTGCCAGACGATCTTGCCGTCGACCTTCATGGGCTTGTGGATCACAAGCTTCCTCGGCAGATGCTCGGGGTGAACCTCGACGAGCGTCACCTTGATCTCCGGCTTGCAGCGGCTGCAGTCGAACCTCAGGCGGAAGGGATTGGCGCCCCCGCCGTAGACCATCATGAGGTCAGCCGACCGGCAGTAGCGCACGTTCCCGCAGGCGCACTCCAGCTTCAAAAGCATGTTGTGCCGGGTCGCCTTGCCCAGCGTGTCGATCATCTCATGCGCCATGAGAACAGAAAAAGAACAAAAAACTTGAACGTCAAGCGGGCATATGGAATCTTTTTGCTATGAGCGGCGAGCCGACACGCCCTGGTGAGCCTGTGCAAACGCGCGAGCGCGGGCCTCTCGGCCACGCCTGCGAGCACGAGGGTTGTGCGAAAGACGCGGGCTGGGGCTTTGCTCGCCCGAGGAAGCCATCTCACTGGTTTTGCTTTGAGCACCGTGGGGAGGGGGAACGCTACCTGTAGCAGAGGCACATCATGATACGTGAGACGATAGCAACCGACCTGGAAGTGGCAGCCGATCAGATTGCAGAGATCTCGAGAGCCGACCTTCAGGTGATGCTCCGCAGGGCCGCCCTAATGTTGAGGAATGTGACGGGGCTCGTGCTCGATCCGAAGGTGGAGGAAGCGCTGTCGGGCCTAGCTGCGGAAATGGGGCTGTCCAAGCCGGAGCTGGTCAGAACGATCAAGTCGGTGAATGGCTGATGGCCAACGCCTACCTGCCGGTGCCCTACGCGCTGGACGACGAGAGTGCGGTCGAAGGTAACGCCTGACCCGCCGTCCAATCATCACCTCGGACGTTCACTTCTATCCGTTGGTCGCCCGCTCTCAAGTTCACGTGCTGTCTTCGGCATTCAACCGTGATGGAACTTCGGCTTTGGCTCGGTACCCTCAAATTCGACGCCGACGCGGTCATTCTTTCGCCAACGAACGACAGCTTTGTAAGCGATCCCGTCGACGGGAACGTAGAGCAGAAAGCGTGCTGGGATCTGAATGTCTGCGGCTACCTTCAGTTCGGCTCCTTGGGAGTGCTGATTGCGTAGAGAGCAGCTGATTTCCGAGTTTCGGAAACCAGTGATGATCGTTGCGCCCTTCAGCACGCGCGGGCGGTGTTCTCGACGGGGACCGTCTGGAGGTGGGGATTCCATAGGCCTATAACGTGAACGGGCTTCCAGCGCTCCGTCCAGTCACAAATAGGGCAGGACGGGATGGCAAACAGAAGGGCCCGGAAGCCGAAGCCTCCGGGCCGGATCCATGGAGTAATTTAGGTGACGCAGGTCACTCTAACTCGCGATCCGGTTCAAATGCACATCACACATTCGCGATTGCTAAAAAGCCCGGCCACCGAAGCAGCCGGGCCAAAAGAGAACCCCAACTTGGAGAGTTCAGGTGTGTGGCGTCATTGTATGCTGGAAGCTGGTTGTGCGCCACAAACGCGGGGTTGCCGCGCCCGGCGGGCGTCGAGTTTATCCCGGACAACGGCGGCGGCGCTGGCGTGAGGCTGTGAAACCCCGGAGATAGGCACGTCTCTGAGAATTTCGCTCTCAATGACAGCCCTTGATCAGCACTTTAGCTCTCGCTAAGACGGCGATCGGGGTGAGCGAAGCGCGGACTTCAGGAAAAACACATGCGCTGCATGCCAGGGAAGTGGCAGGGTATTCATGTGCAACAAATGGAAGCAGTCTACCGGCACGTGCTGCCCGGCCGGGACACATCGCCAGGGATGCTCTGGGGTGACGGTGACATGCAGCAGCTGCCATGGGTCTGGGATCCGAAACGCACGCCCTAGAAACCTCACACTCCTTTGCGGTGAAGGTCTTTCGGGCGGGTGTCAGGCGAATAGGCCAGCGTGATCCGCTTGCCGCCACAGACGGCGCATTTCATCTTCGGCCTCAAGTTCCACTCCATAGCCGGAGCATCAGCGCCGAAGCGGTCGCGGAGCGCCGGCAGATCGAGCTTGTGGTGACGATGGCAATCGAGGCAGCCGCCAGTGACCGACATGCCCGCCTCGATAAGTTCCTGAAAGGTCCAGCCGTCGCTCATCCGGACGAAATAGGTTTCCGAGGTCAGAAGACCAAGAGTCCGCTCGTGAGGGGCGAGCGCCTCCATACCGGCCCGCTTTCGCCGCTTCGCGGCAATCTCCTCGTGCCACCGGGAATATTAGCGACCGGGAACATGGCTTGCTACGCGGCGTTTACCCGATGATCAGCCTTCAGGAGGAGGTTGCCATGAAAAAACTGCTACTTGCTTCAGTGATCGCCGTTGCCACCGCGGCAGCCACGGTCGCGCCTGCGGATGCGCAGGGGTTCTTCGGTCTCGGTTTCGGTCCATTCGGCGGCTTCAGCCCGTTCTACGGAGGTCCATTCAACGGTGGTCCTTTCTACGGCGGCGGCCCGTTTTACGACTATGGCGGCCGCTATTACGGCCCTAGCTATTACCGCGATTATTATCCTGGCTACGTGGCCCGCTATCCGCATCGCTACCACTACCGGCACCGCCACTATCGCCACTGCCACGTCAAGTGGGTGAGGCATTGGCATCATCACCGCCGGGTGCTGGAACGCGTGCGGGTGTGCCGTTACTGACAAGACCGCTGTGGAAGCGTGTCCAGGAGACGAAGCCGGCTAGGCCGGCGCAGCGGGTGCCGAGTGCCTTCGCTCAGGTTGTCGGACGGGTTAAGCCTGGCATTACTGGCCGGGTGAAAGTCCTTCCCGGCGAGAGATACTCTACGCCATGCGACGCTGCAGGATTTCCGCGAGCAATATGAGGTCCTATCCCTTTCCCTGAGGCCGCTGGGGCAGCGCGCTGTGCCGGTGGGTTCACGATTCAAGTCGTGCTCGGCCTTTTGGCTGGATTTCATTTTGTTAGCAGATGCGCTCAAATAGAGAGGTTTGTCAGACAAAAGAGATTTCGCATGTCACTAGTGGACCTCACCGCCGACATCGTCTCCGCTTATGTTAGCAATAATCTCGTCTCGGTAACCGACTTGGCGGATTTGATCGCGTCGGTGTATTACTCGCTCACTGGCGCAGCCCTGCTGCCAAAGCAGGAGCCTGCCGTGGATCCGAACGACTCGGTCTTCCCCGATCACATCATCTGCCTGGAGGACGGCAAGAAGTTCAAGTCGCTCAAGCGGCACCTGAGGACCGATCACGGTCTTACACCAAAGCACTATCGCGCGAAATGGAACCTGCCGGCAGACCATCCGATGGTGGCGCCGAACTATGCGGAGCGGCGATCGGAATTGGCGAAGGCGTTGGGCTTTCAGCGGAAGCCTGCAGATCTCCGAAAATGAGATCGCCGCACCAGCGAGGATTATATTCCAAGAGGCGCGAAATGAGGATACGGAAAGGCAGAGCCCACTCGCTTTGAGGGGGGACGAGCGGGCTCCGGGGGGGTGGCCCCTTCCGATCACCCAGGCTTTGCCGGCGTCGGACCCCTTCTCCAGCCTACCAGCGCCAGCGGCTGGCAACCCATGCAAGACCGTCAACGGCAGCAAAACGTCGCAAACACTCCAGCCCGGAACATACTGCAGCGGCATGGACCTCAAGGGCAATGTGACGCTCCAGCCCGGCACCTATGTCGTCCAGGGCAATGTGAAGGTTAACGCTGGCGCGGTCGTCTCCGGTACCGGCGTGACCATTTTCACGTCAGGCAGCAACACTGTCAGCATGAACGGCAACGCCACGGTGACGCTGAGCGCGCCGACCTCAGGCACCTATTCCGGCGTGCTGTTCTATGGCGACAGGACCGGCACCAGCACATCAAGTACCTTTAACGGCACTGCGAGCTCGCTTTTGACCGGTGCCATCTATTTCCCCAAGCAGCAGGTCAACTATCTAGGCAACTTCTCCGGGAGCGGCGGCTGCACCCAGGTCGTCGCCGACAAGATACAGTGGTCCGGCAGCACGACCATCAAACAGAACTGCTCGAGTCTCGGGATGAAGGACATCCCGTCGGCGCAGTCGGTTGCAATCGTCGAGTAAGAACGCCATTACCCTGTCCCAGCTCATCTAGGCAACGGCGGCTACACCACCTTCCCCCGAAAGCGTGTTTGCCATTTCCGCCCGCCTACCTCGGCGAACAAGAAGTCTGTAGAGAGTAACGACTCGTTCACCATATCACGGCATCGTAGTTGAAGGCGCCCACCCTGCGCCTATTCTAGCCCCGCGTCAGTGACGACGCGCCCCCGCCCAAAGCACGGGCGGCCGACGGTTTCACGTAACCCAACTCCCCCACCAGTATGCGTCGGCCGCCCGTGCCGATCTCCCAAGTGGTCCGCCGCGCGGCCGGGCCGATTGGTCAGTTCGTGGTCCGCATCCGCTCTCGGTGTCTCGTTTCAGGACGGGAATGCTGGCACCGGGCTTGCATCGAAGAGATTGCCGGTCTCACACCGGACTCCTGATTGGGCATCAGGGGTAACTGCGCCGGGCTTGAGGATTTGGGGTTCCTCGCCCGGCGATCTCTTTCAGCGCAGTCGCTAAGAACTGGTGTTAGATCGAAACGGATTCGCTGTGAATCCCCCATCTTCTGGTGCGAACTCTTGGCACGGACGAGATCTTCGATGATATCGCCACTGCCCTCAGGGAGCCCAACAGCGATGTTTAGGGCAGGGTCCGCCTCTTTGCTCTAGATGCTGCCGGCTTCTTCACCGTGACAGACATGCCGGCGTCGATCAGTTGTTGCAGGGTCCAGCCGTCAGGTTGGTGGTTCAAGGCGGGTTTCGCCCTTTTGGCTGAATTCCATTCATTAGTAGATGCGAATATTTCGGCTGCCGGTCATCTAGCTCTCCTGCCGGCCAAGGCCCGGTGGCCGCGCCCAAACGCCACACCCAAAGGCTACCGGGCCGCTCCCCTCCCGTGTCATGGACATGTTCAACGCCGTTTTTGGCCTCGCGCCGGTTCCCGTGCGGGGTACTTATGCGACCTTCAGGTTAATGACGCGCATCACTGCGACCACTGTTCCATTGTTCGTAGCAGCCTCTTTCGTACTGCCCTTGCCGCAGCTCCAAACGTCGCCTTCCTTGGCCGTGAACTTCATATCGCCGGCCGTAACTTCCAGTTCGCCTTCAGTGACCGTGCAGACCATGTCGTCGGTCATCACATCCCCCAGCGGGCTAGTTCCTTTCGGCTGATAAATCACGTCTTCCATGACGATTTTCTTATAGCCCTTGATATGGGAATCTCGTGTCCCCCGCTCGACTAGCCGAACGCCAGGAAAAATCTCCTTGCCCTCAGTCGGGCCATAGGTCTTGGCCGATACCGGGGTGAACTTCGCGGCCATTAGCGGGGCGGCCATCGAGGTGGCAGCAAGGGCGAGAGCATTACGTCGATTCATCTTCATAACATCCTCCCTGAGTTGGTCCGCCCGGTTGGGCGAACTTGATATTTTACGCGCCCGACAAGCCAAATAGTCAAAACACAATTGGGGATCCGCCCGGCAATCACCAGGCGAGGATCGACAGCGAAACGGGAACTAGAACGGCAAGAGCCCGCTCGTGAGGGCCGAGCGGGCTCCGTCGTGGCCTTTCAGACGGCAAGCAGAAACGGAGGACAAAGCCTTGCCGCCCAATCTCTATAACCGCTCTCGTCTCGCCAAGTTCCGCCCTTTAGACGGCTGCTAAACAGACAGGACTTATGCGCGGGATCGTTAGAGACTTCAGTCGCAAATCTGTTAGTTGCGAGTCCGCTCATATGGATGCAGGATCAATGCTCCCCACCTTCAAGCGGTGGGGTGGCCCGACCCGTGATAATCCTGTGTCACCTAGGTTAAAGCGGGCCGGGCCGCAGAGGTTCCTGGGGGTGCCCGATGCGTTCTCAGCCAAACAGTATTCTCGGACCGGGCGACATGGCGATGCTTGAAAGAGTGCTCCAGAAGCTATTACCCGCAGGTGCGGACGCCGCCGAAAGGGAATGGCTGGGCAGCCTGTTGATCACGGCCTTCCAGAACGGGGCGACAGACGAGGCGGCGCTGTTTGCCACGGTGGATAGGAAACCCAAACCGTAAGCTCGGTCTCCCTGCCTGGCGCCTCAATGGCGGCGCTTGAGAAATTTCGCTTCCCGCACCAGCGAATTCCAATCCGTGCCGATCAGCCGGCTCAGCTCCCGCGCCTCCTCCTCGGATAGGCTAGTCTCTTTTGCCAACCGCGCTGCCAAAAGGCGGGTATTTTTGTCCGTGCGCGACCCGTTCGGCTTGCCGTCGCCGTCCTTCACTGCCCTATCTCCGTCTCAAACAAGAGCCCGCTCGCCTGAGGGAGGTCGAACGGGCTCCGGGGAAATGCCCCCGCGCGGCGCGGTGAACCTTGGCCGGGGACACACGCCGCGACACCCAACGGGATGGTTGATCGAATGTTCCCTTCTGCCAGATTGCGACCGAGGTCGGAGGAGCTGCCGCTTTGGTCCCAACCCTGAAACCTTCGCGTTCTCTGCATCATTTGATAGGGCCGGCGAGCAATGTCCCTTCATCGTCGGCATGAGAGAGTGGATAGATGCCCGCCGTTTCTGCCAGGAGTGGCGGGCATCTGTCTATCTAACCCGCCAAGCCGCCGTCCCGCGACGCTGCCGCCGACAGGGCGCCTGGAAGGGCCCGCTTACTTGGAAAACTGTTTCAGGTAAGCGATGACGTTGGCTACGTCCTGATCGTTCTTGAGGCCGGGAAAGGCCATCTTCGTCCCCTTGACCATCCCCCTCGGGTCCTGAAGATACTTCGTCAGCGTAGGCTCATCCCATTTGATGCCGGATTTTCCGGCCTCGGTCATGGCCATGGAATAAGTGAAACCGGGATGCGTGCCCGCGGTGCGCCCGATGACGCCGTGCAGAGACGGGCCGACCTTGTTCTGGTCCTGGTCGGCAATGTGGCAGACCTTGCACTTGGTGAAGACCTTCTCGCCTGCGGCGGCATCCTGCGCCCGCGATGGGCTTGCAAGGAAGATCGTGGCCGACGAGGCGATGAAAAGTGCGATTGCGCGCATGGCAGTCCTCCCTGATCGATCGTCATTTGCGCCGGACGATCCGCACCACGCCAGCTGCGCTGGGGCGGCCTGCACGGTAGAGCGGAATATCCGTGGTCCCACCAATGGAGTTGCGGCATCTACATACCACAGTATCAAGCCGGTGGGTAGAAACGCCAGTTGTGCGGCGCGTCCCGAGGAGCGGACTCAGGCGACGCGCTTTGGTCCTTGATTTGACGCTCACGAAAACAACAATTGCTATCGTCCACCGTGACGCTATCGTTAACGCCGTCCGGGATTTTGGCTACCCTGTCCCGGACCACCTAGGCCCGGCAGCTTGTCACCACTTCCCCCCGAAGCAAGATGGCTGCCGGGCCGTCTGGGCGCTACTGAAGTTTCTTCGGAGAGGTGTCGGGCGAGTAGGTCAGCGTGATGCGCTTGCCACCGCAGGCCGCGCATTTCATCTTCGGCCGAAGATCCCACTCCATGGCGGGAGCAACAGGACCGAAGCGGTCGCGGAGCGCCTGTAGGTCGAGCTTCTGATGACGATGGCAGTCGAGGCAACCGGCCGTGACAGACATCCGCGCGTCGACAAGTTCCTGGAGTGTCCAGCCGTTATCCATCGGGGTGATATGGGTTTGCAATATAGGGGATCGTTCAGCCCCTCGCCACTAACGGCTTATGTCGGAAGGTGACTTGCTCGCTTGATGGATTGGCAGACGCTTGCGAGCCAATCGCCAACCCAGAGACGAGCTGCAGGTCATGTTTCAGCATTTGATATGCATGAGGCGGTTCGGCCTAGCGCCCCTTGATATTCCGTGCCTCACAAAGAAGCGCGTCGACCTCGTAACCGATCCGGTCAATCAAGGCATTCGCTTCCGCTTCGCTGATGCCCGTTTCTCTAACGAGAAAGTGCACCCGAAATTTACGCTCTGCGCTATCACAATCTAGGCGCTCTTTTTTGCTATTTTCCATAGGTGTTCGCCGCTGTCGAAATCGGTGCCCGCCGGCGGCATAGGGATGCCAGTTGAAGGGTAGGCGGGGCGACTCCAAGGCGCACTCCTACCCAGGTGCGATAAACAAACGGTGGTGCCCGGCTTGCTGTGGTGGCGGAGTAGGTTCTCTTGCTTTTGGCAAGCCGGGCTGCGCCGGCCGTTGGGGTGATTGGGCTCCAACCGACGGGGCCACAGAGTGGCCGATTTGGCCACAGGCCTGCAACTACGACTGAGGTCCGATCCTCAATGGCATTGGCCCGGCTCAAAAGCTGACGTACACCCAGCAGGCGGAATTAGCCAGGTCCGCAGAAGAGCCCGCCACACCTCTCGGGGAGCGGGCTCTTTGCGTCGGGATCAACTCAAAGGGCCCAACCAGCAATCACTGCATTCCCGTAGCTGCGACTATGATCAGCCCCATCGCAGCCAAAACGATGACAGCGATCATAACGATCTCAAAGCTGCTTCCGCCATTGCTTATTTTTTTGCCGGTCATGGCCTCCTGCTTCCAGTCATAACCTGGAGCACCGCCTATAGGCCCATCCGAGTTTCAAATTGAGACAACCCAGAAGTAGGACTGGCTGGCGCTTTGGGTAGTCCTCACTACAACATTTGATGGAGCCGCCGGAAATGCGTCACTATCCTCGTGATAGCAGCTGGATAGATGCCCGTCATTCCCGCCTGCAATGACGGGCATCTTTTTGAATCTCAGGGCCGCTCGATATGTACGCCTTTTGAGGAACTACTTTCTTTGCATGCGGCAACTAGATTTATTTCTAGGATGGAGTGCTAAGATGCCAAAAGAGCACACAAGCCCGACGCAAAATAACCCCGGTAAGCTTGTTTCCGAGGGCGAGGCGCGCCGGGATTTTTTGAAGAAGGCTGGACGCTTTGCGGCGGTGACCCCACCGGCCATCACCCTTTTGCTCGGCACGAGCTTGAGTTCCAAGGCGATTGCGAAGTCGGGAGGATCACGCCCGGGCAACGGCTGGGGCGACAAGAACCACGTTCACCTCGGCTCATCCGGTTCGGGTCCCAAGCCGAAGATTTTTAAATCCGGCAACGGAAAGCTTTTTAGATCCGGAGGATCGCGCGGCGATAGCTACGGCGGCGGAGCCCACGGGGGCTCGAGGGGTGGCGATCCTAACTAGGTCCAATCTACATTCAGGATTCTCAACGCGGTTTGGCGTTGATTCATTGCGTTCCGAGGGTTCTGATTCGGAGCGCGACGGATGGCCAAACGGTACGAACTGACGAACGTCCAGTGGGCGCGCATCGCTGCGCTGTTGCCGGGTAAGGCGGGTGATCCGGGCCGCACCGCAGCCGACAATCGCCTGTTCGTCAACAGTGTCCTGTGGGTGCTGCGCTCCGGCGCCCACTGGCACGACCTGCCGATGCGGTACGGCAAATGGAAGAGCGTCCATACCCGCTTCTCGCGTTGGGCCAACAAAGGCGTGTGGGAGCGGGTCTTCAAAGCCCTCATCGACGATCCCAACAATGAATATCTCATGCTCGACACCACCCTGGTTCGCGCCCACCAGCAGGCAGCGACCGGAAAAGGGGGGACCAGAACCAGGCTCTGGGGCGTTCCCGAGGAGGACTGACCACCAAGATCCACATGCTCGCCGATGCCCTTGGCCGGCCACTGCGCTTCATCCTCACCGGCGGGCAGGCGCATGACATCGTCACTGCCCCGGCGCTGCTCGATGGCATGAAGGGCGGCGCCGTCATCGCTGACAAAGCGTACGACAGCAACGACTTGCGCCGGATCATCGCCGACGCCGACATGCTTGCCGTCATCCCTTCCAAGCGATCCCGCAAAGTGCCGATCCCGCACGACATCGTTCTCTACAAGACCCGCAACCGCATCGAACGCTGCTTCAACAAGCTCAAGCATTTCAGACGCTTCGCCACACGCTTCGATCGTCGCGCCGGCCACTTCCTCGCCTTCATCCATCTCGCCGCAGCTATGTTATGGATGCGCTGAATGTCGATTCAGCCTAGTGCTGGGGAGAACTAGCCTCTCTCCCTTGGGCGTAGCGGCATGCCTCGCGATAGCCGCGCGATTCGCCTACGCGCTTACGATTTCGGAAGCTGCGCCGCCATCGGCGCAGTCGCCGGTTGCACGTTGCGAGTTCTTCCTGTTGATGTTGAAGTCGCGCGAAGGCCGAACGGCTTACAAGGCTGTCAGCGCGATCGAACAGGCCGATCCTCCGAAGGTGACAATCGCGTTTGAGATGCGCAACAAGGCGGTGAGTGCTCCTGTTCGCACGAACGGATCCTGCGAATTCGATCGAGATTGGCGCCACATCACCTCCTTTACCTTGGACGGCCGGCGCAGCCAGATCTTCTAGGCCTGCCCAGACTGCAGTTGCTGCCGAGTTCGCTGGCCCTTCCCTGCCCGTGTGAGACCAAGGTCCCAACCCTCAATTCAAAAGTCGCATCGACGAAACATATTGCCCGCTATGTCATTGGAGTCGCAACTGGCGAGTAATGTCCCTTCATCGTCAGTTAGGTTTTGTGACGATCACCCGCCGCGACCTGCGAAGCGGCGGGTGGTCCATTGCCGGGAGGAAGCGCGTGCAACTGGGCGAGATGATTGCCAACCTCTGCGCCGCCATCCTCCTGATGTGCCTTGTCGCCACTGTGTTCTTTCTGGCAGGAAAGCCTCTCTGGCCTGATCAAGAGGCAAAGATGGTGATCCTTCTGCCGCCGGACGCCATGGCGACCGCGTCAGTCGCGAGGCCAACCCACCCGCGATTACCTGATCACATCGATGCCGGCTTAGTAGAGCCAAGGCCTGATTAGCGCCCCCTAGGAATAGCGCGCGGCCGCCGGTCCGATGAGACCTGATTCACTATTCGTTCATGATATTAGCGTACGCTGATAAGCAGGCATGGCAAGTACCGCGATCAGCCCGGTGATGGCGCGGATGGCACATGGCTATGCCCCAGCGTTGATCCACCCTCAGCGCTGGGGCCTCGGCCCGTACCTTGTTCCGAGCTCAATTCTGATCTGCATGAGCTGAGTGCCATTCGGATCTCGGACCGTGCACACCGGGCCGCGGTATTGAGTTAGCGGTCGCCCCGCGACCATTTTCCGAGCAATCTCGAGCGCCCTTTCCTTGGCCGACTCAGAGCCGGGAAGTAGGACACCGCGTGCATCGGGATAGACATCACCGGTGTCGGACACATCAAAGAAGAAATGAGGCATGGTGGGCTTACCTCGCATGGGCGGGAAAGGTCACTTAATCATTCGTAAAAGCTGGCCTAACAAGGCACTCGGAAGAAAGGGGGCGACCCGGCCTGCATGCGGGGGAGTCGGGGGGACGACTTGAGCGGGACAGGCCGGGCCGCTTACCCCATTACGAGCCGGGGCAGATGCACATTATGCGCCGCCTTCGCAGCGACTGACATTAATATTTTCTAAGGCTTAGCTAATAAAGACCGCCGCAGATTATTTTGCCGGAGGCCAGCTACGCTCTCCGTCGCTTAGAAAGCGCTCGCAGTAGGTCAGTTTCGTCGGTCATGCCGTCATCAAAGGCTTGGAAGACTTCCCTAGCCAGATATTCCCGCTGTTCGCCATCCTTCTTGGCTAGACGTCGCTCGTCGCACAACCAGTTAAAAACCCGCTGGAGCATGTCCAGATCAGCGGGCCCGTAAACGCCACTGCAACGCGACAATGACATGACCGCCGCCCTCGGCGAGGCACCTGGCCATTGTCTCACAGAACGGTCCCTTTGTGGAACGGATTCAGGCCTCAGTGATTAAACAAAGGAGCGGTCGGCTCCTTCAGGAATGTAGCCGTCTCAGTGGCAACCTAAAAAGCCCGTCGCTTACGCTCAATTAGCTCCGACGGGCTTTCCGTTGGAACCAGTTTCGGCCGTCGGCGTTGCAGGTCACCGGGGTTTTGCCAACTGGTTTTTCAATGTCCGAGCTTAAACAAGATCCTCGCGGGCGCGTGCAGGCACAGACCGAATTTAGCGTGCAGTTCCTTAGGCAGCAAACCGGCATTACCGAAGCCCAGGCACGCGACCTTATCAAGATGCTCGGCAATGATCCGAATTCGCTGCTTCGCGAAGCCCGGATCTTAGCGAAGGAATAGGAAAGAGAGTCCGCAGAAGAGCCCGCCGCATCTCCTCCGCGAGCGGGCTCTTTGCGTCGGGACCGGCCCGACAGGCGCGCTCGGACCGTCTCCCGGGAGCTGCGCCCAGCCTGCCGTGGCTGCCGAGTTCCGCTGGGCTTTCCTGCCGCGTGAGACCAAGGTCCCATCGTTCAATTCAAAAGTCGCATCGAGGAAGTATCGCCCGCGTTTCCGTGAGACGCTGAAACGCTCTGCGAGAAGCTTATTCTTCGTCCTCGAGGCGGTGCAGGATCTCGCGATAGCGGCTGCACACGGCGGGATCCGCATAGTAGTCCACTTCCGTCTCAACGATCTCGTCAAGGCCTAGTCCGGGAAAGTGTGCCTTGACCCTTGCCAGGACGTCTCGCGCCTGCCTGACCTCGCCGAGTTCGGAATGGCACACGATAAGACGAATGAGCGACCACGGCGGTACACTCGCCATTTTCGCGTAGCAGGCCGTCGCCTCGCGATAGCGTCCAGCCGTCGTCAGGATGATGCCACGAAAATCGTCATACCATCCCACGGCGTATGGGTCGCGGCGCTGGGCTTCGTCTATTTCAACCAGCGCCTCATCCGGCCTGTCGGTGTAGTTCAGGTGGATCGCCCGGATACTGAGAATGAACGGATCGTTCGGATTGAGCGCCACCGCCCGGTCGAGACTGATTTCGGACTGCCTGAATTGGCGCAGGTACAGAAGCGCAAAGCCGCTGGCGAGGTGCCCATAGGCTTCGTCTGGGTCGAGCTGCAATGCGGTTCCTGCGATCTGAAGTCCGGAATGCAGGTGACCGGGATTGGTGGAGATCCAATAGAACTTGATGGACTCTACGAAGCCGAGCATAGCGTGGGCGGCAGCAAACTGCGGATCGAGCTTGACCGCCTGGCGCAGAAAGGGCTCCGCTTCGAGCGCGGTTTCATAGACGGCCGCGAGCTGCAGCGCCCGCAAGTAGAACTCGTAGGCCGACATGTTGCTGGTCGGCCTGGCCCTGGCGCGCGACGCAATCGCGGTTCTGGCCTGTCGGGCCAGGCGGGCCGCAATCATATGGGTGACTTCATCCTGGATGGCGAAGATGTCGTCGAGTTCCCGGTCGTAGTGCTCGCCCCAGATATGAGCCATGGCGGACGCGTCGGTCAGTTGCACGGTGATCCGCACTCGGTTCTTCATCTTCCGCACGCTGCCTTCGACGACGTACTGGACGCCAAGGTTCTTTGCCACCTCGGCCAGATCATTCGCCTTGCCGCGGAACTGGAATGAGGAGTTTCGCGCAATGACCAGGAACTCCTTGAACTTGCCCAGCTCAGCGATGATGTCCTCGGTGATTCCGTCGCTAAAATAATCCTGCTCCGGGTCGCCGCTCATATTGTCGAAGGGGAGTATGGCGATGGAGGGCTTCGACGGTGGCGCAGTCTCTGCCGCAGCCACGAAAGGCCTGGGGCCAGCATATTTATAGCCGCGGCCATGCACGGTTGCGATCATCTCGGCAGGCAAAAGCTTTCGAAGCGCCGAAATGTGGACCTGCAGCGTGTTGTCCTCAACAACCAGGCCGGGCCAGACCGTATCGAAAAGCTCGGTCTTGCCGATCACCTCGTCGGGTCTGTCCAGCAACATGGCGAGGATATCGAAGGAACGAGCCGAAAGCTCCACGGGCCCATTCGGTCCCAGCAGCCGCCGTTCGCCGCGTTTCAAACGATAGTCCCCAAACTCTAGGTCCATCGGCCAAGCCCCCTCCCTCGCGGACACGATAATCCAAGAAGACCCTGAAGGCGAACTTCAGGGCTGTTCAGGACTCTTCAGGTCCTAGCCAAGGACCTGACCGGAAAGCGGTGTCATTCTCACCGTCAGAGGAGGACACCATGACCGATACCTCCACCACCGGCCGCATGATCAATCGACGCCTTGCCCTGCCGCGGCTGAGCTTTCCAAAGCTTGCAATCGGCGCATCGCTCAAGGCCATTTCGGTTCTGGTGGGCAATTCGGTCAAAATGAGCTACGTGGACCCCTACACCAGTATTGGCCGCCAACCGCAGATCGTCCCGAACGACGATCTCCAAGGCCGCGATCCCAGTTGGTGATCCGCAAGGTCTTGCCGGGCGGTCCGGCGCAACCTTCCGGGCGGCGCGGGACACTTCGGCGCAGACGCCGCATTTGATCCTCGGCTTCAGATCCCATTCCATTGCAGGAGCGTGAGGCCCGAACCGATCGCGGAGCTGCGTCAGATCGAGCCGCTGATGCCGATGGCAATCCAGGCAGCCGCCGCTGACAGACATGCCCGCGTCGATCAGTTCCTGAAGCGTCCACCCGTTGCCCATACCCAGTTATGTAGGCTGGTAGTGTCTCAGTTTGAAATTTGAGGCGGCGAAAGCCGTTTCAGCCTTCCCCAAACTCCTATATGCTCAGCGCTGCTATGGATCACAGGAAAACGACCCTTGAGCGCGCATTCGAACTCGCTAAGTCTGGCGTTTACGCCAATTTTGGTGAGGTGCGTACAAAGATCAAAAACGAAGGCTACGACATTCGTCAGATGGTGGGTGGCTTGAGCCTTCGCAAGCAGATCAATCAAGTAATTCAAAGTGCGAGAGCGAATGCCAACTGTGGCGTTGGAATCTCAGAGGCAAGAGCCCGCTCGCCTGAGGGGGTCGAACGGGCTCCCCGGGGGAGCGCCCCACTGCGGCGGTGAGCCTCGTGCCGGAGCCACACGCCGCGAGACTCAACCGGGACACTGATGAGATTGTTCGGTTCAGGTGTTCCGCGGCCCCGAAATTTTCTTTGTGATCCGGTTTGTCTCGGCAGGAGGAATGACCGATGGCAGACCATAAGAGCAAGCGCGGCGGCAGTGACCGCAACTTGGTGTCAAGTTGGAACGCGCAGCTTGGGCCGCCGGCTGTCGGAAAGCGGCACAGGTGGCGAGCCGATCGACGAAGCGGATCACTTCCATCTATGCCCCACATGCGGCCAGGCCCCTGCGGGATCTGCGTCAGGTGATCTGGCATGAACAGCCGGGCCACAAAGCCGCTTGAGCTCGTAGAACGGCGCCCCCTAACTGGCGCAAAGACGCTATTCGAGGGATTCAGAGACTGGGCCCGATCTAAGAGTCGGCAATGACGGAGAGAAGCTCCATGCGCCGGCCGCGAAACTAAAGAAGCACTCGCGCGTTGGGCGCGATTAAGCCTTTCGTCTCGAGTATGGGGGAGCGTTAACGCTCCGGGTTCGAACTCGATCCTGTGGCGTTAAAATTTCAGAGTGAGGTACCACCGGCCAGAAAGGCAAGAGCCCGCCGCCTTGAGGGATGGCGAACGGGCTCCGGGGAAATGCCCCACACGGCGCGGTGAACCTTGGCCGGGGACACACGCCGCGACACCCAACGGGATGGTTGATGGAATTGTTCCCTTCCGCACGATGCGGCCGAAGCCGGAGGATCTGACGCTTTGGTCCCAACCTCGAAACGTCGCCTCGCTACATCATTTGCTAGAGCCGGCGAATATGAGTCCCTTCTTCGTCGGTAGGAGAGAGATAGATGCCCATCGTTCCCTGCCAGGAGTGACGGGCATCTGTTTGTCTCTCAGCCCGCCAAGCCGCCCTCGCGGTGCTGCATAGCCTCAAGGATCACTTCGAAGACGCTGCCGACTTCATCACTGATCTCGTCGTGGCTGATGCCTTCACGCTCAGCAGCCTTCATTGCCTCTTCGACCAGGTAGAGGACGGCCATTGGATCATCGGTGATTGCATTCGGCAGGTGAGCTGCCGTCCACCGGTCTAGGAAATCGATCCCACGCGTGCTCATGGCGAGAGAAGCCGGACGCGCGGCTTTAGGTTCCTTCCTCGCTGAAATCCTGCACCGTGGCATGACGCAGCTTGGGCTCGCCGCGCAGGAAACGCACCTTGGCCTTGATACCGGGCTACCCATTCGACATCGCCGCCGGCGAGGGCGGTCGGCACCGGCCGCGGCGGGTTGGCCGCCTTGGCCCGCTGCACGCGCTGCCAGAGCCGCTCGCGCATGCCTGCGGGCAGCGTGAGGGCGGCCGCGCCGGCGTAGCGGCCGTCGCGAGCCATGATGGCGGCGACGGGCTTCCCTGGCTCGCGCTTAATGCCGAGCAGCTCGAAATCGCCGACGTCCCAGCATTTCGTCTTCACCCAGAAATCCTGCTTGCCACTGCGATAGCTGCTGGTGCGCCGTTTCGACACCATGCCCTCGAGGCCCATCTTCTCGACTGCCTCGAAGAACGCGGCGCCGTTCCCTTCGACATGATCGCTGTATTGAATGATACCCTTGGCCGGCTTGATCAGGTTCCAGAGCCTCGCTTTGCGCTCGATCAGCGGGAGAACACGGATGTGCTCGCCGTCGAGGTAGAGAAGGTCAAAGGCGACGAATGCGAGTTGTTCGGCATTCCACACCATCCGCGAATGCATCTGGTGAAAGTTCGGCCGGCCGTCGGGATCGGGCGCGATCGTCTCGCCGTCAATGATGAAGGCCTTAGCGGGCAGCTTCTCAGCCGCCTGAACGATGGGCCAGTATCGCTGCGACCAATCGTGCCCATTTCGAGAGAAGGCACGAGCGCCGGCCCAGTCGAGGATCAGCTGGGTGCGGTAGCCGTCGTATTTGATCTCATGCAGCCAGTCGTCGCTGACCGGCGGTGTTTCGACCTGGATAGGCTCCAGCGGCTTGATGAACTTCAGCCGCTCTCTGGCGTTACGCATGCACATACCCCAACGGCGATAAAAGCCGCGCAGCGGCCTTCCGGTTCCGGGCATTTTAGCAAAACTGTATAGAGAAGAGGTAATGCAGAACGATCCTGAGTGCCGCGCTCCAGCTGATCAGGGCGACGATCGAGGAGCACTGTCCGCCGGCCTAAAAAACCCGCCGGCCGGAGCCAGCGGGCCTATCAAGAATCGTCCGAAGTCCGCTAGCATGGTGCACGAGCGGCACGGAGACGCAGGTGCTACCTTCATCGGGACTCGAACGGCTGAACGCATTTTCCGATGGCGTGTTCGCCGTATTGATCACAGTTCTGGTTTTGGATTTGCGCCCGCCCGAGGCGCCGACCTTCAAAGCCCTTCTGGCATCATGGGAGACGTGGCTTAGCTACGGTGTGAGTTATCTCTTCATTGCGATCGTGTGGGCGAACCATCATCACCTCCTGCGGCACGCGAAACAGAGCTCGGCCACTTTAATGTGGCTCAATTTCGCGCATCTTTTCTCAGTTTCGTTGCTCCCCTTAGCGACCGCTTGGATGGCCGTCAGCGAGTTAGCACCTCAACCAGTCGCCTTCTATGCGGCCCTGTTTTTTCTGGTCAACCTGACATATCTCTTCTTGATCCGCGAACTTATTGACCCGATGCCAGACAACGAGGTGTCACCACAGGCGCGGAGGAAGATGCGTCTCCGTGCGGTGGTCACGCTCTTGCTTTTCGGGCTCGCTGCTATCTTAGCACTGAAATACCCGGTGGTCGGATTGGGGATTTGTATCTGTTGCCTCGTCGTCTATCTCAGGCCACAGGCGCGGGGCTGACGACACCAAAGCGCCGCGCCGGAAGTTCAGCCGTCGTCACCCGCCGGCACCAATTCGAGCTCGGAAGGCGATATTCCTGCGCGAAGCTGGCTCAGCCGTAATTCATCGACCCAATAGACCTCGCCGTCGACAAGCACCCGAGCTTCGTAGGTGCCGCCTGAGAAGCGCTGCGCGGTGATATAAACCTTGTGGCGGTCAAGCGCTTTGCGGACTGCGGCGCGCTTTGCATTCTGCCTGGAGACGGAACTGGCCATAAACGCGGAACTCTTGACGCAACACGGCGAGTCAATCTGCTCCCGCTCGAATCGTTCCGGCAGCGACATCGAGAAACGCAAAAAAGAACCCCACCGGCCGAAGCCGATGGGGAGACAGGAAGTGATGTGCAGGGAATTACAGGGTGAGCGCCTGTGCGATCTGCAGGTAGAGCAGCACCCCGAGAGCCCCGGCCAAGAGGAAAATCAGACCGGTCAGAACTTCGGAAGCGTTGCGCGGCAGCCTCACAGCTTGGATCCCTTCAACTGGTCGATGATCTGGGTCAATGCCAGCAACAACCCCGCAACCGTCAAAATGATCCACATCGATGTGGAGCCCAGCCAACGTAGCCGTGTCCAGAGCTTTACCACCGCGAACCCCGCTTGGAAGTGATCCTCGTCCAGATCGAGGAAATCATCGAGCCGATCCCGCTGTTCGGGCTTGAGACGGCCGGCCCAGATGAGGGCCTCCCGCTGCTTGCTGTCGAGGCGATCGAGCCAGAGGATGGTTTCCGGGTCGAGTTCGCGAAGACGCTGAGGCACTCCTGCGCTCATTTCACGAGCGCCTGGATGGTGTCGCCCTTGGCGTGGTTGAGGCGAACGCAATTACCAAGCCGGCGGCGATCTTCCGCATGCAGCCTAGTCTCCTCCTCCGTCGAGACGAAGCGATGGGGGATGTCGACCACGCCGAGGCAATCCTGCATCACGCTCGGATCGATGTGAGCGGTCGGCTTCGGCGCCAGGCTATCGACCGATAGCGTCGAGGCGCTCTGACACCCCTGCAGAGATGCCATCAGGCTTGCAGCCAGAAGGATTGGTCGAAACGGGCGGTGCATTGTCTTGGTCCTTCTGCGCGCGCACTAGGTCGGCTATGCGGCCGGCGTCGCTATGCTGCTTGTCGATGTAGGCTTGTGCCGCGGCGTCGATGTCCTGCTGCCGCGTCTTGGTGTCGGCCGTCTGGGCGATAGCGGCGAGCTTGATCTTTTCCTGCCACAGCGCGTCCTCGGCCTTCTGGCCGGCCGCATAGGCCCGATCGACGCGACCGCCGACGAGGCCGGTCAGCTCCGGCCCGACATAGGGAATGTCGCGCAGCGGGCCGAGCGGCAGGCCCTCGTAAAAGAGGATGATGCCGCCGGCCAGGACCAGCGGCAGGCCGATGCGGCTGGTGCAGAAATTCCAGACCGGGCCGAGGAGGGCCAGCACCGGCGCGATGAAAGCAAGCATCATTGGCTTGCGCCGATCATGCACAGCGCCTTCTCCTGCTGGCGCCGTTCCCATAGGCCCCGTAGCACCCTATGGCCGGCTTCATCGAACCAGGTCAGCGCCTGACAACCGCCGGCGACGTCACCAGCGTTGAGGCGGCGCGTTGCGGTGCTCTTGCCCGCCCCGGCAGCGCCGACGTTGAATGCCAATGAGGTGTAGGCCGCATCGCGCGTAGCAGGCAGGCGGACGTTGATCGTCTCCGTCGTGAAATAGCGGTGTAGCCCGGTGCGGTGCGCGGCGGTGTCCTGGCGCAGCAGATCGAGGGCCTGCTGGTGCGTGATCACCATGCCCATGTGGACACCGGCGGTATGGCCGAAGCCGATAGTTGGGACGCCAACAGAGTCCCTATAGGCGACCAGCTTTTCGCCTTCCTTCTTGGCGATGAACGGCACGGCGATGTCGAGCGTCTGTGCCTCGGTCGCCGGACTGCCAGCCAGGGGGCTTGCGCTCGAAGGCCAGGCGAGCAGAAGCGCCAACGCGAAGGCGATTGCCGCCACGGCAATGATGCGGATCCATTCCTTCCATGGCGACAGTCCCTGCTGGTAGACCCGGCCAACAATGCCGGCGAGCAGCAGGAGCACGCCGAGCCACCATGCGACGTTTGGGTCATAGTCCTGACCGGTCACGCGATACCAGAGCTCAGGCAGCACGAGCACGGCGAGGCCGAACACCTGCATCCAGAAACTCAGAGACAACAGCACCACGCGGCGCACGTCGGCGACGAGACGCATAACACTTCCTTTCCGCCCTAGAGGGCAGCTTGATCAGATGAGAACGAGGACTCGAGTCGACGCCGGCGTGCGTGCCCGCCGTCAGAGCAGCGCGGCGGCCGTGAAGAACGCGTCGATCTGGGCCGACGTGTAGCCGAGCGCGGCGAAGCCGGTTTCCATCATCGGCTCGTTGCGCACGAAGCTTCCACTGTATTCGAAGGCGTCTTGCACCTCGACAGGCTGCGTTCCGATCCAGGCGATGACCTGGGCGCGCAAACCGGCAACGCTTAGCTGGAGGTGGAATTGCCGAGCCGACACGCTTTCCGGCACAACGGCAGGCGGTGCCGGGGGAGCACTGAACACGCCATTGCTATAGGTGCCGCCGATATAGCCCGGCTCCGCGAGCGGGACGATCGTGAAGCCGTCGAGCGTGAAGGTCGGGTCGCCCTCGATGATGTTGACGACGTCGGTGCCTTGGATGACTGCCAGTTGCATGAATGCGGTCCTTATTTGAACTCGAGTATGAGAACGACGCCGGGCGCGCCAGCACCGCCAGCGCCAGCGCTGTACGAACCGCCGCCGCCGCCAGCGCCGTATGCCTGCGCGGCCGCGCCGGCATTGTGGCTGTTAGCGGTCTGGCCGCCCGCGCCGCCGCCGCCCCAAAAACTTGCGCCGCCCTCGCCGCCTTGAGAGTTGCCGGTCGCATTGGTGCCGGAGCCGCCGTCGCCGCCGCCGAGGTTGAGTGTGCCGTTGGCTGCCGTGCCGCCCCGGCCACCGAGGCTCTGAGAGGCTGCGGCAGAGCCACCGTTCGCAGTGACAGTGCCGAATGCGGATGATCCACCTGCGGCGCCGGCAGCGCCGCCCGAACCAATTGTAACGGTCTGTGCCGAGACACCGTTCATGAAGAAGATGGCCGTGGCGCCAGCGCCACCGCCGCTTTCACTGCCGCTGCCGGTGCCCGTCGTGCCGCCAGCGCCGCCGCCCGTCACGAAGACGATTGCACGGCTTGCGCCTGCGGTCGGCGTATAGGTGCCCGAGGCAGTCTTTACCTGGACGTTGACGAGCGTGCCGGCAGCTGCGGTCGCCGCAGCGGCCGCCGCAAATGCGGTGCTGGCGATCTGCGCGCTATTCGTGCCTGCCGCTGCAGTCGGCGCGGTGGGCACGCCGCTGAGTGCCGGGCTCACCAGCGTCTTGTTGGAGAGCGACTGCGCCGACGACAGGTCAGTGACGATCGTCGTGTCGATCGCGAACTGCGTGCCCGCCAGGGTGAGGCCGTTCCCGGCGGTGTAGGAACCGACCCCCGCCGTCTGGGCGAACGTGATCGGGTCGGTGCCAATGACCGGGTTTTCCTTGGCATTCTGCGTCCAGGTCGTGGCGCCCTGCGTCGCTCCACCCGTCACGAACGTCTGGTCGCCAAGATCGATGTCGGCGGAGAGATTGTAGTAGGTCGCACGCGTCAGGACGAATGGCGCGCCTGCGCTACCGGTCGCCGTCACCGTGTAGATGCCGTTCTGGAACGACGAGGCCTGGTTCTTGACCAGGATCACGTCGTTGAGATTCGCGGCGACGCCATCGACCGTCAAAGCACCGTTGGCAGAGGCGGTGAGCGTGGCACCGACGCCGGATGCTCCGTTGGCATAGGTGACCGCCGGAAGCGCGGTGGTCGTGGCCAGCCTGGTCGCCGGCAGCGTCGTGGTGGCGAAGATCGCTGCCTGCACATAGGCCGTCGTTGCCAGCTTGGTCGAATTGTCGCCGGGTGTCTGGGTGACGGCGGTCGAGGCCGAGCCAAGGGCAACGGTCGGGTTTGTGGCGAAGACAAGCGGACCGCTACCGGTCTCGTCGACCATCGCCGCGGCGAGCTGGGCGCTCGTGCCGCCGGCAAAAAAGGCCAGCATGTTCGCGGCAAGGCCCGAGACGTCGCTGATTGCAGGCTGCGCAAACGTTGGGTTGCCGCTGGTGTCGACGCCCGTCCCAAACTGATGGGGAGGAGCTGCCGCAGATTTCACGCCACCAAGTGCCACGGGCTGCGGCGTGGGTAGGTCAGCCCCGATCAGCGCTCGGAATGCGGGCACTCCGCTTCCGAAGGCTGGAGTAGCCAGGATGAGGTTGGGGAGTTGCGAAGCGAGCGAGATCCCGCTGTCCGCAAGGGCAGTGCCGCCGGTCGTGGAGAAAACGGGAATGTCGCCCACCACGGAGTTCGAAGGTCCGACGATGGTGCCGTTGGCGATCGGTCCGATCGTTTTCCCGCCGATCTGGAAGAAGAGCCCAAAGATCGTCATCCAGATCTGTCCGTCGACCGGCACTCCCGGAGCAGCGCCAGGAGGGATGCTGAATCCAGCGCCGTCGGACGTGGAGGCCTGGGTGTTGAGCGGCCCTTGCATTGTGTCGCCGCCCCGGTTCACCGGGGTATAGCCGAGCGCGTCCTGCTTCTGCGAGAACAGATAGCTCCACTGGCCAGCGGTCAGGACGTTGCCGTAGCTGAAGGGATTCATTTGTCCCAATCCGAATGTGTGTGAGTGGTTGGCTTACGCGAGGGCGGCGATGCCGCGATCAGTCGAATTCGAAGATGACGACCACACCGTTGCCCCCGGCCCCGCCGGCGCCGCCGCCGTCGCCACCACCGCCGCCGCCGCCGAGGGAGCCCGGGCCGCCGGGTACCTGGACGCCGGTCGAAGGTGTTGCGCCGCCATAGCCGCCGCCGCCCCAGAACGAGGTGCCCCCGCAACCGCCTTCATGGCCTGAACCGGGCGAGCCGCCACCGCCGTGGATCAAGAGGGTTCCGGCGGTTCCGGTCCCCACCCCTTGGCCGCCAGCTCCAAATGAGTTGGTGCCGCTGGAAGAACCGCCAATGCCGCCGGTAGCGACGGCAAGAGCGCCGAAAGAGGTTGTTCCGCCCGAACCGCCGATGAGATCCGAACCGGAAGATGGATTGGGGACGCCGCCGGCGCCGATGGTGACGGTCTGCTGAGAGACGGCACCGAAATAGACCGCCGTTCCGCCCGCGCTTCCGCCGCCGCCAGTGAAGCCGTTTGCCGTGGCATTGCCGCCGCCTGCGCCACCTGCGCCGGTGGCAAAGACGAGCATGCTCTTGGCGCCAGCCGTCGGCGTGTAGGTTCCGCTCGCTGTCATGACGCGCATGGCCTTCATCGCGCCGGGGAGAATAGCGGCGAGCGCCGAAAGGGTGACCTCGCGGTCCGCACCGTCCGCCACCACGTGCAGCGGAACGCTGTCGTTCAAGGAAAGTGCGCCGGTGGGTGCCGGCAGAGTCGTGATGCTCAGCGAAAGGACCTGCTGATCGGTCGCGGCAAGGCCCGCGTTGGCGGCTACTGTCACAGCCGGGTTGAGCAGACGGAACGACGTCGTCGCGTTGTTGAACTCGAGGATGCCCGTGGCGCTCGCTGGCCATTGCTTTGCCGTCAGCGCGGTCCCGTCCATGTTGACGATAGGATGTGTACCGAGCCCGTCAATGTTGCCCGTCATGGCGCCGTTGTTGTCGAAGGCGGCCTTCTGGACGACGAAGATCTGGCCGTCGACATAAGCGCCCGGCGCCGGCAGGACCGTGGCGGTGCAGACATTGGCCGAGCCCGCATCGGTACCGACCATGATGGGCGCGGATGCGGCTCCGATGTTGACCCAATTCGCGCCGCTCGTATCCGGGTCGGACGTATTGTCGTCGGCCGTGCTCAGCCAAACCACGCCAGTCGCCGCGCCAGCCAGCAACGCGCTCTTGGGATACCCGCCGATCGCTGCCGAGAAGGCCGGATCGTAGGGGACCAGACCGCCTGCATTCTGCCACTGCGACCATTGCGTGATCTGCTGCAGAATGCCGTTCATGTCCTGGCCGAACGGCGGCACGCCGCCCGATCCGACCGGCAGGAAGTTGAGTGGCGGAAAGCCGTCGGTCAGTGAGGCCGCGCCATTCACAATCCCGATCTGCGAGCCGAGCGGGATGGAGCGGATGTAGCTCGGGCTCGCCGAAGCTCCCCAAGCTACGGGGAACTTGGCAGGCAAGGCGGAAAGCTTCATGGAGGGATCCTTAGATGATGACGACCGACGCCTTGACGCCGGTCGGCTTCGGCAAGACGCCGGAGTTCTGGACGATCGCGAGTTCGACAGGGGTCAGCTGGAAGGCGAAGGTGTAGGTCATCGTCATCGTCTCGATCGGCGAGCCCGCGTAGAACGATGCCTGGTTGAAGCCGACGGAGTTCAGCGATTCCTCGAAGCCGAACCATGTCCCGTAATTGCCGCCCTCGGTAACGTAGGCGTTGCCCCTGTGGGGGAAGAGGCTGAGCAGGATCTGGTTGATCGCCGGAATCGAGCCGTTGGTGATGTTGGCTGCCGCCTTGGCGAAGATGAGCCGGCGGTATGCCTCGTCCGACAGCGCGAAATTCGAGGTGAGCGGAGCGCCGGAATAGAAGGCGCCTTGCCCGAACGGATCGGCTCCCGGCTTCGCCTCATCGAAGCCGAACCAGTCCCCGGTCGTGACCTGCAAAACCCGGCTGACGCCGACGATGCGGCCCCAGACGTCGAGCCCATAGCCCTGCGCCGTGTCGACGTTCCAGATGTAGTCGAAGAACGCATCGAAATTGGCCGTCTGGTCGAGATACGAGAAGATGTTCCCGATCAGCTGCGTCAGCGTGGGCGCATTCGCATACTGGCTGATGACAGTGCGCCAGACGTCGAAAGGCGGGAAATCGCCGATGGGGCTGATGCCAATGGCGAATTGACCAAAGCCGTTCGGTATCCCGGCCGGCGGCCTGGGATAGGGAGGTCCTGTGTCTTCCATGATCGATCAGGTCAGGGTGACGAAGATGTCGTTGGGGGAGATCGTCGGCACCTGGTCGATGTCGACGGCGATGTCGAAGCGATTGGGGATCGCGGCCGTCATGGTCTCGATTGACACGTTCTTGTTGTTGGAGACGACATAGGTACCGGTGCCGCCCGTCCCGGTGCCGAGCGCGGTGATGGTGGTGCCGAGGGTCAGCGCTCCGGTGGTGTCGGAGATGATCTGGCCGACCGCCAGCGCCCCCGAGGCAACGGCGGAGACCGTCAGTACCGTTCCGGCGATCTGGCCCGTGAAGACGGCGCTGGGGTTGTTGTTCGAGCCTACCTCGATCGAGATGATCTGCGCCCACGAGCCAAGGGCGGCCACGGGCGCGTAGAAGCGGCTCGCAAATAGCGTGGTGCCGATCTTCGCGCGCGGGCCACCATCGCCCCCGGCAAAGGCGCTGACGATGGCATTCTGGATTTGCGTTGCGGCATCGGCGGGGACGAGATGCGTGTTGACGATGTTGACCGCGAACAGGATCCCCAGCGGATCGGGGATTTCGAAGCTCACCCGATAGGCAGGGTACGGCGGGACATAGCCGGGGCTCTGGTCGTAGACCGTGACCGTCGTATTGCCGTTATATGCGCAGCCGGGCGCTTTGCGCGACCAGATCGCTTGTGCGACGTCGTCAGCGTCGCCGCCGACCACCGCGACATAGAGTGAGTTCGGGTAGATCGAGACGCCGCCAATGGTCTGGACGTCATTGCTGGCGTTCTCTGTCACGAACGCATCGATGACGTTCGGCACCGCCAGCACCGCGCCCAGGACCGACGGAAGCGAGCCCTGCGAATTCAACGCGACGGAGGCAGCACGGCGCGCCTCGAAAGCCGACCGGCTCTCGACATTGTTGCCGAGCACGGCGTCATCCGGGTTCGTGATCGAATCCCAGCCGGGGATCGCTCGGTAAATCTGGTCGAGGCTTCCGGCAGGGCATGGGACCGGCCCGACGACCAGGCACTCGAACGGCAGGGTGACAGTGCCGTCGACGCCGATGACGCCATCCTCGGTGCACAGATACTGGTTGCCATCTTCGGCAAGGGCCAGCGAGCCCGTCGGGATGGCGACGCCCGGCAAGCCACTGCAGAGCGCCTGCACGACCGTCGGCTGGGCCGGGTTGCGCTCGATGAAGTAGATGCGCGCGATCGCATCCTGCATACGGCCGGTCGCATAGGCGGGATCGACCTGGTTGGTGAAATAGAGGAACGTCGAGTTGACCTCGTCGATCACCGCCGTCTCGCTGCTGGCGAGCTGCCCCTGCGGCGTGTTCAGCGCGGGATTGAGGACGCCGCCAAACGCGCCGTTGATGTCCTCGGTCACGCCCGCCAGCACCTCCGCGGCCGACGGGATCAGGAACCCCGTGTCCGTCCACTGCGGCGGGGGAACGTTGGTGGTGTCGACCATGTGCTACAAGCTCGCTGCGGTGGTGTTGCCGGCCGCGTCCGTCACCTGCACTTGGCCGGTGACAGTCCGATCGGTCCATGACTGGATGAAGGTCTGCGCCGAGACCACGCCGGGCACCGTCAAGGCGGCGCGATTGAAGTACGCCTTCATGAGCGAGACCGGCGGCGCCTTGCCCAGGATCTGGTCGAAGTAGGGAATGCCCTGCGTCGTGTCGTAGTAGAGCTCGCCCGCGAACAGCCTGATCGCGCTCGCCGCGTCCTGCGCCAGAGCATAGGGCTCGTCGGCGATCGCGATGTTGCCCGACGCATCGGCCACCAGGTCCCAGGTGTCGGTGTCGAGAAGGAGCGTCTTCATGTTCCGGGCTCCGGTGGGCCTGACGTGCCGCCGCCGGGCTGGACGTTGGTGTGAAGATGGTTGAGCACGCTGATGTTCTCGCCACCGGCGCCGGCGATGACGTCGCCCGTCACCCGCAGCTGCGCGGTGGTGATGGTGATGGAGCCGGCCGCGAACTCGATGATCTGCCCGTTCTTGTCGAAGAGCTTGATTCCGCCCTCGGTGAACTGGACGGCCTGGTCCTGGTTGGCCGGATTGGCGATGGCCCCCTGATAGATGCCGTCCGACATGTTGCCGCGCCGGAAGCTGCCCGGGTTTGACTGCGCTCCGCCGTTGGCTTTCAGCGCCGAGATGTCGCGGTCCGAGATCGTCATGTGGCCGATGTCGCCGATCTTCGGATCGTTGATGATGCCGTTGGTGCCGCCCTGGTTGCGCATCGTGGCGATGCCGTAGATGACGCCGTGGGGCGTCTGGTTGCCTTGCCCGTCCGTCTGATTGATCAGCGGCATCACATCCACCGTGGGCGGCGCGCCGACGCCGCCACCATGCACCGCGACGACCTTGACGGGGATGCCCGTGCGCGCCTGCGCCAGCTCCTGGCGAATGAGGAAGCGCAGCCGGTTGATCTCGGCGGTGTCGTCAGACGTGGTCTGCTGACCGAAATAGCCTTGGCCGCTCATGCCGGCGCCGAGGCATCAACGGCGATGCATTCGAGGAGCATGAACCACTTTCCGTGGGGCATCATTGCCTCCAACTGATACTCGAGGCGGTTGACCTTCCATGTGCCGTTGGCCGGCGTCAGGTCGCTCTGGATTTGCACCTTCCCCTGATACTTCACGGCGGGGTTGTAGAGCGCGCGGACCAGCACGAAGGCCTGCTGGAAGAACGGGTAGCCGACCATGCCAGTGTCTTTCGAAATCAGCACCGTGTCGCTGTTTCGCGCCTTGCCGGGCGGCGTGATGACCATCGTGCCGCGATCGATGCCGACGTCGAAGCCGCCGTCGCGCGCGATCGCCAGCATCTGCGTCCACGCCGTGCCCGGATAGTAGGGGTTGGCGAACTTGACCTTGACGCCGGCGTCTTCGAAGGCCAGGCCCATCTGCCCCGCGAGAGATTTCATCATCTGCGAGGCGTCGCCGGAGCCCTTGATGCTCAGCGGCGGGATCGGCTTTGCGGCATGGAAGACGCCCGGGAGCGAGCTGATCCGGAAGCACACGTCTGGCATCGCCTGCGCGTCGACATAGGCGTAAACGATGGTGCCGGTCCACACGACGTTCTGGCCGGTCTCGTCATCTCCAGCGAGCACCGAAATGCCGTTCTTGTACATCTGGAGATACTGTGAACCGACGGTGGATAGCTGGTTCATCAGAGCCAGCGGCAGGCCCCAGATCGAAATTTCCGCTTGCCCCGAGCCTTGCCCGGCGTTGACGATGTTGCAGGCGACGCGCAGCCCGAATACCTCCGCGGTGTTGCCGCCGCCTTCAAACTGACCGTTTGCCAGCTCGAACTCGACGGAAATTCGCTTCTGGCTGAACGCCATCTCGATCGCCGCCTCACATGAAGAAAGTCACGCCCATGCCGAAAGTCCTTGCCGCCGCGAGCGCCGCCCTTCTGCTTTTCACCGTCGCGCCGGCGCTGGCGAAGCCGAACAAGGCCGCGCTCGAAAAGACTTATCTCGACCTGAATGAGCAGTGCCGCGGCGGCTCGGGCGATGATCCCGACACCATCAAGGCGTGCGATCAGCGCGAGGCGGTGGCGGCGCAGCTGAGGGAAGTCCACCTCTGCTTTGCCGGCGATCGGTTCAAGCGTTGCAAATGATGCGCAAGGCGAAGCGCCGCCGCAGAGAGAAAGCCCGTCGCAGCTAATGAGCGTAAGCGACGGGCTTTCGATGACTGGCTACACCCGAGAAGGATCGACCATGCAACGATAATCACGAAGCCGTGATTTCGTTCCGTTTTGGGACAACGGGTTGGAGCTGCTGGCCTAGCCAATAATCAGCCGATACCGGCCGGAAGCTCGCTCGCCGACACATAGGCGAGGCTGTAGCGCGTGCCGAGCCCGGTGTAGTAGGGGTCGGTATCGCCCTGGTTGTCGATGAAGAGCAGCTCGCCGGAGAAGCCAAGGTAAAGCGACCGGACGATCCGGTTGAGGTTCTGGCAGATCACGCCGCCGATCACGAGCACGTTGTCGACATAGAGGTCGATGAACAGGCCCGTGTTCTTCTGATAGAGGCTGATCTGCGAGACCTGCCCGTCCAGCGTCACGCCGACCGCCTGGTTCGGCACCGCCTGCAGAGGAATGATGACCATCAGAAGCCCCCGGCTGGCAGGCCAGACGATGTCTTGAATTGCTCGAGCTGCGCGCTGCTCGCCGGCGCGGTCTGCACAGTGCCGCCGTTGACCTGAGAAGCGCCGCTCGGATCCTGGGTGTTCGACATGGCGGCGCTGACGGCCTGCCGCACTTCGATCAGCCAGATATCGACCGAGAGAAGCCCCATCCCCTCATTCGAGCGACGGCTGTAGTCGTAGTGGGTGATGTTGCAGCAGAGGTAGACAGCCTCCGGCGTGACCACGTCATAGAGGTTGGTGTCGCCGGCGACGGCCGCGATCGACGCCAGCATCGCGGCGCGGTTTGCGGCCGATCCGCCGGCGGTGAAGCGCAGCCGAGCGTCGTAGGGTATCTGGACCTTGTCGTAGCTCTGGAAGGCCCCCTGTTCGACCGGGAAGTCAGAGATCGACCATTGCTGGCGATACTGCACCTCCACGATGTTGTCGGCGATGATCACCGGCACTCCGCCGAAGTAGATACCCCATGGCTGCAGGCCGAAAGCGCTCGACAGCAATCCGAAGGCGTCCTGCGTCAGAAGTTCAAGAATGCCGGCCATCACGCCAATCCACTATTTGCCTGCGCAGTGAACAGACGCCGGCTGAGCGCGTCGTTGATGTCGGCCGCAACGCCGTTGGCATCGGTGGCCTGGCTGTGAACTTCGACCTTGCCGATGTGGGCCTCCACCGAGCTGTTCGACGTCGTGGCCGTGTGCGTGCTCGAGATGTTCGACAGCGCCGCCGATGCGGCGCCGGTGTTGATCCCCTTCATGCCCCGGTAGGTCCGGCCGGTATAGGCGTCCATGCCGCTCCAGGCATTGTAGCCCTCGGCGCGCTCGAACATCGATGCACCGGTAGCGCCCTGGGCGTCGGTCTTGGCATTGCGCAACATGCTGCCGGCCCGGCTCTCGGGGCCGTTCAGCTCCGACAGGACGAACTGATACTGCGTGTCGGCATCGTTCCAGTCTTTGCCGCGCGCCTTCGCAAAGGCCATGAGGCGCGCCTTACGCGAGCCCAGCCATTGCGCCACGCCAGACGCGCCGATGCTGTTGACGGTCGAGGGACCGCCGGACGCCTCGACATTCATCCAGCGCGAGATGAGGCCGCGGGCGCCTGCATCTGACAGGCCGCCGCCCGTGAGGGTCTGGTAAGCCTGCGCTTGCCGCTCGGGCGTCCACCAGCCTCGCGTGCCACCAGAGGCCCGCTGAGGGCCGCTAGGACCGGTCCCACCCACCATGCCGCCGACGAGGCCGCCGGCCTTGGACGATGCGCTGCCGCCGCCGAACGCAGCGCCGATGCCACTGAGGAGGTTGCTCCAGAAGCCGCCGCCCGAGTTGCTCTGCTCGGCCATCGTGACCGGCACGGGATTGCTCCTCGAGATCGGCTTGCCGTCGACGGCGATCTTGTCGTCGGCATCCTTGCCGGGATGGCTTCCCGGCGCCTTGCGCAGATGAGCCATGACCCAATTGCCTATGGTGCCATGGTCGCGGTTGTCGAGGTCGTGGCGCACATGCGCGCCGCCCCATTTGACGGCGGCCGCGCCGGCAAGAAGCATTCCAACGCCCGTTGAGATGGTGCCGAGAAAGCCCAGGCCCGCACGAGCACCGCCAGCGGCGACGCCGCCGGCACCTCCCGCAGCGAGCATGCGCATATTGGCGAGAACGCGCAGAAACTTCGCGCCGAGCCACAGGCCGAACAGGATCTCGGTGGCATGGACGATGCCGCCGACCCCGTCGACCACCTCTTTCGCGCCGTGCGCGAAATTTTGCATGCCGGTCTCGACGGCGTTCCAGTCGATCTTTTCGAGCCAGTCGATGAATTTCTTCACCGCGTCGACAATGCCGGTCCGGATCCAGTCCTGGTTCTTTTCGATCCAGGTCGTCATCCTGTCGGCCGCGTCGACCAGGACCGGGCCGAGCTTGTCATAGATGGCGTTGGCGAGCGCGATGATGTGCTGGAGCAATTCGTTCCAGCTAGCCTGGAGCTTTTGCGCCGCCTCGATCGCCTGATTGCTGGGCGAAAGGCTCTTCTCCAGTTTCCCGAGATAGATGTCGATGCCTGAGCCCATCTTGTACATGAGCTGCTCGGTCGCCGGGTCGATTCCCAGCGCCTGCGCGACATTGTGAGCCGCGCCGGCGTCGATCTGGTGCAACCTCTGCAAAGCCGCGGCGACATCGGAAAGGTAGCGATCGAGCCCATGGTTGGGGTCGATCCGCATGCCGGTCCAGGCCTGCAACTGCGAGAACTCGCGAGGCAGCGCCTCACCGTTCTTGTTGAGGTTGTAGAGCTGCTTGTTGACGCGCTCCAGGGTCGACGCGGTGGCGTCGGCCGAGCCGCCGAAGCGTTCGGCTGCATTCTCCCAGGCCGCGATGCGCTGGGGCGATTCACCGAGACTCGAGGCGAAGCGGCCAAGCGAGGCGTCTGCATTGGTGAGCTTGCGCACAAACTCGCTGAGCGCCTGGCTGCCGGTGATGACGGCGAAGAGTTCGAGCACGCGCCGCGTGATCAGGTTGACGGTCTCGGCGGCCTTCTTCGAACTTTCCTCGACGTCCTTGCCGCCCTTCCGGAAAGCGTTGACGGTCTTGAGCCAGCTCTCGGACGTCTTCTTCTGCTGATCGGTGAAGTCCTTGGGATCGAGGCCGAGCGTGACGATCAGGCTGTCAATGACCGTTGGCATTCTCGTCCCTTTTTCTCAGCAGCATCAGGTTGTGGGCGTCGACCATCGCCACCTCGAGAAGGTCGTGGACGTCCTCGACCGACAGCCACTCGTCTAGCTCGCGGAGCGAGGTTTTGCCCTTTGAGAGAACCTGACCGATGGCTCGGGAGACATTGCCGTATTCGAGGAGGTGGACGCCGGCGACTGTGTCGAGATCGATTTCGACTGGTCGCCTTTGGTAAAAAAACCGACGTGAAGGTTGATGACCTCCTGCCGGAGCTGGATCAGCGTCGCGATCTCCTCGACGTCACCCTCGATCAGCGGGCGCTGGATGGCCGGGTTGCGAGGGTCGGGCTTGATGGTGACGCATTCCATCATCTCGTCGAGCAGCGGTTCGGCATCCTCGAAGTCGATCTTGGTGATCGCCCGGATGCCGACGATGGCGATGCCCTGCATGCCCATGCCGGCGAAGTCATCGGGGAGTTCGACGCCGGAGCGCGCCGCGGCGAGCAGCGCGCGCATCGCCCATTTCTCCGCGCGCGTCGCCGGCATCTCCCGGATGTGGAAGGTCTTGCCCTGGTCACGCCCCTCATCGGCGATCGTGACGTCGATCTCTTTACGCGCCATGACTTACCCTCAGTTCGGTACGCTTTGAACACTCTGCCACCGGATCGCGAAACGGCGCGGCTGCAGGATCTTGGCCGCCGCCGGCATCGGCGGAAGGCTCACCAGGAAGCCCTTGGTGGAGATGTAGGAGCGGCCGAGCGATGGCAGCGTGGTCGAGCCGTTGGCCGTGTAGACGTCCTTGGCCTGCACCTGCGTCGCCGCCCAGGTTTCGAAGAAGGCGATCGACGGGGAATCGGCCTGCAACACGAACGTCTGGTTGATCGGGTTGTAGACGAAGCCGCCCGACAGGATGCCGTCGACGCCCATGGCGGTCTCCACCTGGTCGACACTGTCCATGTCGTAGATGTTGTCAGTGGCGAAGCCCTGCAGTTGAACCGGGGTCGGAAAGAGGTTCGGCACGGCAAGGGTAATGACCGCGTTCGCGGCGGTTAGGGTCGACATGGTCTGGCTCCTGACGGGTGGATTGGTTGCCGCTTACTGGACGAGGGTCGAGGTCAGCTCGATCTGCTGCACGGACTCGCCGTCCATGTACCAGAAGTTGATCGGCGGGCCCTGGCGGGCCTGGCGCACCTGCGGGGTGGCGTCCTTGACCTGGAAATACCAGCCTTGCAGCTGGAGGGTGTCGCTCGCCTTGACGCCGGCGGCCGAGTTGATCTGCGCGATCTGGAGCGCCGACAGCGTCACGCCGGCGCGGATGGCACCGAAATTCAGCGCCTGGTTGATCGGGTCGAGGCAGGCCGCCTTGATCAGCTCATAGCCGGCCGCGTTGTACGGCACCGAGTTGATGTTCTGGAGCAGCTCCATGAGGGAGAGCTGGAGCTGGTTGTTCAGCCAAATCTGGTTGATATAGCTGTCCAGCCATTCGAACTCGCCCGACACCGTGCCGTTCTGGAACTCCAGGAACTGCTGCGCGGCCGTCGCGTAGGCGCCGTAGAAGTTATAGCCGTTGGCGATGAGGTTGCTCGCCACAGTCGCGGTGGTGACGCCTGCCACCAGGCCATCCTGCCCCCGGAATGCGAAGGTGATGCGGCCGTTGGTCTGCTGGAAGTCGATCGAGGCCGCCGCGCCGCAGATGAAGGCCGCGATCTGCGCGGGCGTCGTGATGCCGCCGTCGGGATGGTAGATGGCGCAGGTGCCGTCGAGATTGGCGCTCGAGATGATGTTGCCGAAGCTCGACGTCGCATCGTTGCCTTCGGCGGGCGTGATGTCCGTGTCCCAGGCGATGTAGGCATAGCGCTTGTTGGTGTTGTTGACCCATTCGGCAAAGGCCTGCTTCTGCGCACTGCCCGAGCCGCCATCGGGGTCGAAGATCGTCATGAACGTCGCCCAATTCTGGGTGAGCTGGGTGATCGCGGCCATGAAGGCGGCTGGCGTCGTTCCATCGGCGCCCTGAGAGAGCGTCGCGCCGGTCGCCTGCGTCAGGAAGAGGCCAGCCGCGACCGAGCCGGTGGCGAAGGCGGCGGACGACGCCGCACCGACAACGGCCGAGGTGATGACGAAGCCGCCGGAGACGGAGTCATAGGTGACGTCCAGCGGCGTGGCCGACGCCGTGATAGCGCCGCTCGCCACCGTCTGGGTCTTGTCGACGAAGTATGTGCCGGTAAGGCCCTCGCCGCTGCCAAGCTGCACGATGCGCGTGCCAGCCGTCACCCCTGCACCGGCAAGCGTCTGGCCGACCGCCAAGGTGCCGCTTGCGAGCGCAGTGACCGTGAGGGTGCCATACGTTGCCGAGACGGCGGTGCTGGCGACCACCTGTCCGATCGACACGGCATATTCGCCGATGCCGCCGGGCGTTCCCGACAGCTGGTCGGTGATCTGCGTGCCGGCCGACACGCCAGCGCCGGAGAGCGCCGCCCCTGCGACCAGAACGCCCGACGTCACGCCGGTCACATACATGACATTGCCGGCGATGGAAGCGGTCACGGCTGCCGTTGCAGGGGCGATGGCGCCCGTCACGGTGGCCGCTTGCGGAGGAGCGGAGTTCAGGTCGGTCTGGATCAGCGCCGCGGCGGCCGAGAAGCTGTTTGCGCTCGACAGATCGATCGCGTTCGCGGTGCGCACATATCCGTCGACGTTGACGCTGAGCGTGCCGCTCAAAGCCTGGAGCTGCGCCAGCGAGAGCTGGTCGGCCTTGCCGCCTTGCAGATAGGCCGCGACCGACGCGGACGCATACTGCGCGAACAGGATCGTAGCCGGCTTCTGGGTCGAGTTGTTGAAGCCGTTGAAATAGACCGCCGCGATCTCGGCCTCTTCCGAGGACGGGCCGAAGAAGTTCGACACCGACACACCGTCGTTCGGAAACGAGAGCACCTGCCCAATCGGGACGCGGGTGTTTTGGGTCAGCACGAGGCCGTTCATCACGAGCGCGTTGCCGCCCGCGTTGAGAACGTTCGGAATGACGTTCACAAGCTGCGAGGCCGGGATGGTCGTCATGGACCAGGTCCTTTCTGTTTGAGGGTCAGGCCGGGAAAGTCGTTTCGACGTTGGCGACGTCGATCACGGCTTGGTCGGCGAATTGCTGTGGCAGGCCAATTGCCTGGTTGGCCTGCAGGTGCACGTCGACGACGTAGCGGGTCTCGTATTGCTGCTCGCCGTTGAAGAACGGGACCTGCTTGGGATCGTCAGCATAGAGCGGCGCGCCATCCATGCCGGCATCCGCGAAATACCGGGTCGCCCGCTCATCGCGGATCAGGGTGGCGATCGTCTGCGCCATGTCGGACGCGCTGCCATCCGACGCGCTGTGCACGTCAAGCTGGATGACGACGTCGGTCGGCTGCACGATGGTCTCGGCACCGCTCGATAGGATCTGCGCTGGCACGGTCTGTGCCGGCGTGATGGTATAGGTTCCGACGCCGCCCGGCGTACCGCCGGTCTGCTCGCTGATCACCGTCCCTGCTGCCACCGGCGTTCCGAAGACGCTCGCCCCTACCAGGAGCGCGCCGAAGGAGACCTGAGTGACCGTCATCACCGCATCGCCGATGGAGGCCTCAAAGGCGCAGTCCTGATAGGTGTCGACGTTGGTCGAGAGGCGACCGCGGCGGCTCACCGTCATGGTGACGAAATCGCCAGCCGGCTCCGGGACGCGGTTGTCCTGCGCCGATATCACCTCGACGCCGGCGGGCAGGATTTGCAGCAGAAAGCTGCGCAGGACCGTCTGGATGCCAGACTGGCTGGGGACCGGGCCGCTCATCAGACGCTGGTGCCGATCCCGCGCACCGTGGCCTCGCTGGCGCCGACCGGCTGGCACCAGACCTGGTCGCCGGCGGCGAGCGGGAACGGAACGAAGCTCTGGGAGAGCAGGACGCCGTTCGAGGCACCCTCCGCAGGCTGGCTGTCGGCGATCGCTGCCAGCACGCCGCCTATGCTTGTCACCTGCAACAGAGCCGATGAATAGTTGGCCCCGTCGGCGACCTTAGTCCACTGGCCGGCGGGGCATGGCACCATGAAGGTTCCGTTCGCCATTGTCAGGCTCCTGTAGTGGGTCTTCAAAGATTGGTGGGGCGGGTTCTGGGAGGCCGATGCAGAGGACGAGCACAAACCCTATTGGGCCAAACCAATTGAGGGTCAGAAGCAAGGCTGCACTCCATCGACAATCCTTGGGAAATCGGCCAAATTGTCCGCTCTTGTCGAGGCTAAAGGGCAGAGAAACCGCTGACTCCCGGTCCGTACAAATGACGGAGATAGAATTGCGGTATGAATGGGCAGACAATCCCCAACTGGTTATCTCAATCATGGCTTGCTTCGTTGTTATGGCGGCAAGCTGGTTAGCTGTTGTTGTTTCAGTGTTGAGAATAGTTTGGCAAGTTGGTTTCTTTAGTCCACTCACCTACTGGGCTTTTCCATGGTACAGGAGTCCCGCGAAAATTAAGGCAAGGACTGAGCTCTTCTCGCCTCGCCTCCGCTCAGCACGCCGTGTCGCATTATACGGAGTTATCCTCTACCTCTGCGCATTCGGCATGGCCGCGCTTATCGTCACCATCTTTGGCCATCCATCTCGGTAGAATTCAAACTGACCCAATACCATCCATCTGCAGGGTCAGGGCGCACTTGCACCAGTCGGGCCACGACTCGAGCACGAGTGCTACGAGCCAGGTGTCGCCTTCCGGGAAAGTGCCGGCGGGGAAGACAAAGAGATCGCCGCCGACTTGCAGCTCTCGCACCACGCCGAGGGCCGAACCGTTGAGGTAGACGGCGCGGCGCACGCCCTGAATGTTGAGCCCGTCGAGCAGCTGCAGATCGTTGTAGGTAAGCGACTGCGCCTGCAGAGAGACGCCGGGCACGTCGACAAAGCTTGGGGTGCGCGTGCCGTCGGCCGCCGTGGTGTAGCCGCTGGACCGTTTCAGCGTGGCGGTCACGAACGGGTTCACCGTCCCGATCGCCGCCGAGACGATCCCGTGCAGGTTCATGGTCGATCAGCCGACGCGGTAGACCGTGAAGGTGCCGGCGCCCGTGTTGCGGAAGCGCAGGATGCCGCTCGACGGGATCGTGGCGCTGCTATGCGCCGGGAAGTCCATCGAACCTACCAGCGTCATGCCGGCGTTGGTGGTGATGGTGGCATCCTCGGCATCGACGATGGAGGTGTTGATCACCGAGACGTCGAAGGAGTCGTTGGCCTCAAAGTCGGCCGGCAGCGCAGCCTGGAGCGCTGCACCGGTCGGGAGCTGCTGCACTGAAGCCGCGCCTGCCCCCTGTTGGATGGTGATGATGCGCGTAAGCAGATCGGCGGGCGTGAGCGTGCCGGAGACGGTGTGCGCTGCCGGGGCGCCCTGGGTGCTGCCGAGCTGTGCGGAGACGGTCCAGATGGCAGCGCCAGGGGTCGCGTCGACGCAGACAAAGGCGGCGTCGGTCGCGGTGTTAACCCAGGCCGAGCCGACCTGATAACCCTCGCTCGAGTCGTTAGCGGCGGCCGGATCGGTCACGGCCGCGAAGTTGTTCTTGAATGCAAGGTCGGCTGGAATGTCGCCGAGGTTGCTCGAAAAAAGGACGGCCCTCATCGTAATGGTCTCCGGGTTCAGGATTTCTTGACGGCATAGTCGACCGACGCCAGCATGTGGCCGGTGTCGACGAGCTGCTTGTCGTTGCCCTTGCGGGCGATGGTGGCGGGCTGCAGCGGCGGGCCGTCATAGGCGGTGATCGCCGCCTGCAACTGGCCCTTGATGGCCTCGCCCGTCTGGCCCAGCGTCTTTTCGGCGTCGTAGCCGTTCGCGATCAGGAGGTTCCCCACGGCGTCGGGCCATTCGGGGCTCTTGTCGTCGATCATGCCCCGGAAGAACGGGCGGGGCGGCGTGTCGCGGCTGCCGAACTCGTTCAGCGCCGCGACCAGCGGGACGGAGGTGCCGTCGGGATAGGTCGCGCCCTCCAGGAAGCCGACGTCGACCGAGACGGCCTTCTGCAGGCTCTTGGCGATCTCGGCCAGCTTCGCGGCGAGCTTGTCGCCGCCGGAGAGCTCCACCATGGGCTACGCCTTCGCCTTGGTCTTCGGATCGGCGGCGCCGATTGCTCCCGTGGCACCGGTCGCGCCGGCATCGGTCGCCGCGCCCGTGGCACCGGTTGCGCCCGTGGTGTCGGCCGCGCCGGTTGCGCCGGTATCGGCCGCGACAGTCGTGCTAATCGCGCCGGTCGTGCCATTTGTGCCATCGGTGACGACCGGAGCGGCGGGCGTCTCAGACGGCAGCTCGAGGGGTGGCGGTGAAGCGAGGCGCAGGCTGCGCTCAAGGGTCAGGATGCGATCTTCGGCGTGCTTGCGGAAGGCGCGGAACTCGCGCTGCAATTGCTGGAGGAGGTCCATGGGCGATGTCCTTTACTGGTTGAGCCACGGGTTGAAGACGCGGCGCGGGCCGGGCATGTAGCGCATGGTCCGGTAGGCGGCGGTGGCCTGCCAGTAGGCCGCGCCGAATGGGGTCTGCATGAACCAGGCGCTGTTTGGCGTCATGGGGAAATCGGCCTGCACCGATACGCTGCCCTCGGCAGCATTCGAGATGCGTCCCACGATCCCGGCCGGCGCCTGACCGTTGGCGCCGTACATGAGCTGGCAGATGTGAGCGACCATCAGGTTGAGCAGCGTGGTCTGCGTCTCGGCCTTGGTCACGGGGCCGCCGCCATCATTGCGGCAGTAGAGCACCGCGACCGGGAGCGCACCCTGCAGAACCTGCGGCTGACTAAGCGTTGCGAACTGCGGGTAAATCGCCACGAAGGCGGCATAGTCGAGAGTGACGATGACGCCCATGGCGACCTCCCGTGTTCGCCCGCGTCAGTTCGATCAGGCCTCTTCCTTCTTGTAGGCCTGGATGCCGCGCGGCAGGTTGTTGGGATCGATCGGTTCGAGACCCGACTTCTGTGCCTCATGCTCCTTGATGAAGCCCTCGACCATGTCGGTCTCGGTATGCGCCCAGACGAGGTTGTTCCTGACCGCGTCGAGGTCCTTGTTCTGCTCGAGCCACTTCTTAAAGAAATCGGCATCGACGCCATAGGTCAGGGCGTAGTCGCTGTCTTGTGCCATCGGAGCGGGCTCTTTGCGGCGGTCGAAGCGGCGCAGATAGCCTTTCAGGACGACCGGCTCGCCGATCACCTGGGCGCGTTTCACCTTGCGGAAGCTGCCGCCGGCGGTCGGTTCGTTCTGCTCGACCATCTCGTGAAGGCGCAGGATTAGGCCGTGCGGCAGCTTGCAGGCAACGGTGACGGTGGTGGACATTGATTTACTCCGGTTGGTGGAAAGGCGGTGGCCGTCGCCGATGGCGTCGGTGGAGCGGATGCTGGGAATCGAACCCAGCTCACAGCCGTGGGGCGGCTGTTTCTCTCAGAGCATCCGCGAAGATGATGGTGCCCCTCGCCGAATCCAATCGCCGATTGCCGGAGAGTTAGTCTTGGTGATGATCGGGCGCTGTTTGCGCCTCGGGCATAGAAGAGTTGGGACGGCTCGACCGCTCGCTACCCCCCTCAGTCCGGTTTAGTCAGAGTCCCGACCTCATGCGCCAAAGCCTTCCGTCGCCTGATCCCTGATCGCCGCGCGCGCCGAAGCTAGCCGAGCCGATCGAAGCACCGGTGTGAGCAGGGCGCCTACGCAGTCTCCGCTTTTTCGTCCAGCTGCGCCCGCGCGTCACGGATCGAGGCGGCATAGGTCACCAGCGGCCGCTTGACGCCATGGCTTATCAGTGTGCGCCTCACCTGCGACGAGGCGCCCGCGATGATGAAGCGTCCTCCGGCCCGCCCTGCCTTGTGCACGGTGCTTTCAATCACGTTTGCCGCGGTCGAATCGAGAAAAGGCACTGCCGAGCAGTCGAGTATGAAGTTCTTGCTCTGGTCCGCGATGCGGTCGAGCACCGTGGCGACCGTTGCCGCCGCGCCGAAGAAGAAAGCACCGGATATGCGATAGATGACGGTGTCGGGATCCGTGGCTGAGCAGAGATCGTAGGCGAGGCGGCCGCCGTTCTCATCATCGGCGCGGTCGTCCGTCACCGGCGGGACATGCGCTTCTACCTCGACCGAACGTGCCATCCTACCGATGAACAGCAAGGCGCCCAGCGCAAAACCGATCACGATGCCGGTGGTGAGGTCGCGGAAGATGACAAGTCCGAAGGTTACCAGCAGCACCAGGGCATCGCCCCAGGACGATCGGATCAGCGCCAGGAAGGCGGGCTTCTCCACCATGTTCCAGGCCACGGTGGCCAGCACCCCGGCGAGCGCCGCCAGCGGGATGTAGCTGGCAAGCGGGGCAGCCACCACCATGAACAGCAGCAGGAAGGCGGAATGGAATATCCCCGACAACGGTCCATGCGCGCCGGCGCGGATGTTGGTCGCCGTGCGCGCGATCAGTCCGGTCACGCAGATCCCGCCGAACAGCGCCGAGCCGATATTGGCGATGCCCTGCGCCACCAGTTCGCAGTTGGAGCGGTGCCGTCGGCCGGTTATGCCGTCCGCGACCACGGCCGACAGCAGCGATTCGATTGCTCCGAGCAGGGCAAAGGAAATTGCGTCGGGTACTGCAGAGACGAGCTTATGCGCGTCGAACGCCGGCAGAGTCGGGTCGGGCAAGATCCGCGGAATGCCGCCGAACTGGGTGCCGATCGTTTCGACGGGAAGGCCGAGAAGCGTCGTGGCGAGCGAGGCCGCCGCCACCGCGACCAGGAGGCCCGGCCATGAAGGCCGCCAGCGCTTCATGCCCACGATGATCCCTATCGTCAGCGTGGCGACGGCAATGGCCGCTGGATTTACCGTTCCGGCCGCCTTGCCAAGCGCGATAAGCCTGGGCAACAGGTCGCCGGGCTCCTTTCCCGGCAGAGTCAGGCCGAACAGGTCATGCAACTGGCTGGACAGGATGATTACGGCAATGCCTGCGGTGAAACCAACGGTCACCGGATAGGGAATGAATTTCACATAGGCGCCGAGCCTCAGATAACCGGCCGCGAGCAGGAAGACGCCGGCCATGAGCATTGCCAGGATCAGTCCGTCAACGCCGTGATGATCGACAGCGGAGGCCACGACCACGATGAAGGCGCCGGCCGGCCCGCCGATCTGGAACCTGCTGCCGCCAAGCGCGCCGACGATGAAACCGCCGATGATCGCCGTAAACAGTCCGCGCTCGGGCTCCAGATGCGAGGCGATCGCGATCGCCATCGACAGCGGCAGCGCCACGATGGCGACTGTCAGGCCGGCGATCACATCCGCCCTCAGCTGCTTGAGGTGGTAGCCCTCGCGGAGCACCGTCACCAGCTTTGGTGTGAACAGCTCGGCGAATGTCGGCCGTGCTTGATGGTGAATTGCAGGCCGAGCCTGATCCATGACCATATTCCGCTCCAAAGGGCGGCGGGATCGTCGGCTGCATGTCGGCGGTCGCCGTCGCGATAACTGTTGCGACCCCGCATTGCGCTGCCCGAACCGGCAAGGGTTTCCGGGGCGGATGCGCTTGCGGCTCAGCCTTGCGGGTTCTGCGCCACGATGGCCTTGAGGCGTACGCCCCTGCCGCCGCGCTCGCTGGTCTGGTTCTCGCCGATCAATTCCACCCCAACCTCGTCAAGGGCCTGGATGACCTTCATCAACGTGTCGACAACGCCTCGCACGACACCCTCGCTCGCCTCCATGCGCTGTATCGTCGGAAGCGAAACTCCGGCGCGCTCGGCAAGAGTTCGCTGGTCGATACCGGCCAACGCCCTCGCGGCGCGCATCTGCGCAGCAGTGATCATCGGCCAGAACCTTTGTCTGAGTCTGCGGTATCAATGGATAATACAAATATCATGATGTTGCAAGCATCATTCATTTCGGATGAGACACTGGCCACTCGCTATCCGTAAACGGCCTTGCGCCGCTGCAGCGTCGAGCCCCACGCCAGCACAGCATGGCGCAGGCAAAGCCCCGCGCAAAGGACAAGCTTTTGTGCCGGCAGTGATATGGCCATGATGCAACGCGTCTTGAAAAAGGTTCTCGCGGCTAACGCACATGCTGCTGAGAGGGAGTGGTTAGCTTCAATTCTGCTCGGCGCTTTCAGGCTGGAACCACCGGACGAGGCAGGATTGATCGCCCACGGTGCGGAGATCAAGCGCCGATAGGTGCTATGCCGACGGAAACACCAGTCGAGATGGCAGAGACCTTGAAGGCGAGCAAATCATTGCCCGCCAACAAGAACTGGTGAGCAGACTTGCGGCACAAGGGCGTACGTTGTTGCCGTATGACTCTGTAGTGTTCCTGCAATCCTTGAAGCCGTGCAGCGGGAGCGAGTCGCCTATCTGGAACGCCTTCGGCGCAAGCCTACTTCGTCCCAGCCCCAAACCAGTGCATGAATGCGGCTCGTACTGGGGCGCGCAATACTATCTCTACGCCATCTAAACGCCCACCATCTGCGAAATGCCCATCGGCTGGCGAATGATCGCGCCCCAGGTGCCGCTGGACATTTTCTTTTTCCACGAGGAGAGCGCGCGCACGATTGGATGAGCGCGGAGCTTTTCGTTAAACGCACAATAGCCGGTCTGCTGACCATCGATGCCGTCGGCAATGAACTGAACCACGTTCCCGGCTGTGATACCCGTCGGGTTGATCGCTGTCTCCGCCCGATATTGCACCGCTGAAACGACGCGAAGGTTCGGGAAGTTTTTCTTGAGCAGATCCTCGACATTGACGTTGAACGAGTTGGTCGCGGTCATGGCAAGCTGCGATTCCGGTGACATGGCCAGTGTCATCTTGGTGTTCTGGTCGACCAGGCCGGCTGTCTGGGTAACGAGTTGCAGCCACAGTGACTGGAGGTCGGAATAGATCTCATTCGCGGTGGCGACGATCTGGCCGTTGTTGATCCATTTCACGCCGCCGTAAGCCTTCGGCGCCGGGGTGATCGGAGCCGCCAGGTTCGGGTCGTTGAGAAGGCCATAGTTCTGCAAGCCCTGCACGCCCTTGAAGTAGGTCGTGTTGAGGAATCGTGCGAGCACGGTGACGCCGGCGCCATCCACCTCGCCAACCCAATTGACGCGGCCGAGGCCGGCGCGCTCGATCTCCAGCTCGCCATACTCGGAAATCGTCTGGAACAGATAGGACTGGCGCTGCGGCCAATTCATATTGGCGCCGGCTCGGCCGTTGTCATTGTAGTCGCCATAGCTCGAGACTTCGCCGGTCTGCTCAACGACGGGGAACATCGCCGTCTGGTCGATCCATGTGCCTTTTCGAATTTCGCCGAAGATTTCGGCAGCTTTGGTTGGGGCGAAAAGGATGCGGTAGACCTCAGGATCCACAAGCGTGGTGAGGAACGCCGGGATACCGGCGTTCGGTGCTGTCGCTAGCTGAGGCTGTGCATCCATCGCGAGATGATTGGTGCGGAACGCCTCGACGATGTAGGCGCGTGCATCGGGAAGGTAGATACCGGCCTGCTCGAACATCGAGCGATGCTGAGCCCACGCCGCAGCGGCCTGATCGAAGTCGTGAAATTTCATGGTGGTTATCCTCACAGATCGCCGACTTGCGGCGCATGGTTTCGAGATTGACGGCGGGTTTAGCCCTGAGGCCAAGAGCTGATCTTCATCAGCTCGCCGGGCTGCGCGAAGGAACGCACGGTCCACTTAGTTTCAACATTGGTGGCCGCGGTGAGCGCAGCCGCGTTGACTATGGTGTTGACATCGACCGCATAGGTGCCAGCGCCACCGGCTGGGCCAGTGAGCTGCTGGGTAATAGTGGTGACGGCGGTGATGCCAGCGCCGGTCAGCGTGTCGCCGACGCCGAAGACGCCAACGATCGTGCCGCCCGCCGTGAACACGCCATAGGTGCCGGAAATCTCTGTACCGGGGTCGACGTCCTGGTCGGGAATGTTGACCGCATACGTGCCCACACCGCCCGGGGTACCAGTGAGTTGCTGTATGATCTTGGTGCCGGAGACGACGTCGGTGCCCGAGATCGTGGTGCCGGGGCAGATCGTGCCCGAGTTGACCGTCGTGACCGTCAGCACATTGCCGACGATGGAGCCCAGGAAGCCGCTGGTCGCGGCTGCGATGGAGCCGGCCGAAGTGGTCGCGCCATTCGGCGAGCCGGACGGAGCAGCGGTCGCCGTGCCATCGGCATAGTTGGCGTAGACCTTCTGGCCGACCAGGGCAGGCGTCGCGCCGGCGTTCTTCACCCAGAAATCGCCTCCATCGAAGACGGTGATGGGAAAGCCGGCCGGGACCAGCATCGTCGATTCCTGCAGGTATTGCTCGATCAGGCCCTGCTGCTCGCGATGGACGAAGCCTGCGACCGGGCCGGTGCCGAAGGTGTTGACCACGGCCGGCGCATTGTCGCTGTCGGCTTGGACATAACTCAGCCAGGCGAAGCGGCCGATGACAGCACCTAGCGCGCCGCAGACCAGCGCGCCAGCGGCGGCAAGGACTGTAGAGCGGGGATTGGTGGAAGCGAAATCGCCCTCGACAGCGGGGGCGGGATTGTAGGCAACCTGCGTCTGAAACCCAGACATGGGCGATCTCCTAAATGAAAAGAGCCGGCTCGCTGGCCGGCTCGACGGGCTTGGAAGGGAAAGCCGCTCGCCTTAGAGCGATTTGACGATGTGGGTCTTGGCGGCTGGGAAAAGCTCGTAGAACGAGTTCACCCCGGCAGCGTCCAGGGCGACGGCCGGCTTCTTCGGTGCGCCGACGCTAGGTAGCGGCTGGGCCTTGAGAATGGCCGGCAGTGCCGAGGGATGGACACCATCGATGTTGACGCCGAGTGAGGTGAGCGCGGTGCGATAGACGGCATCCGCGCTATCATGGGCCATGGCGAGCTTGCCGATGTAGGGACGAACGGCCTCCTCGGCGGCGCGCACTTCGGCGGCCGATTTGAGCATCTCGGCGCGGACCTCGGTCTTGGCCTGCGCCACAGCCGCGGCGATTGCCGCGTCCATGGCCTTCTTGTCGACCTTGTCATCATCGTCCTCGTCGCCGTCTTCGGCCTTTTTCTTCTTCTCGTCCTCGTCCTCCTCCTGTTCGGAGTCCTCGGCTTTCTCTTTCTTGCCGTCCTCCTCCTCGTCTTCGTCCATGGCTTCCTGGACCTCGACCTCGTCGAGCGCGACGAGAACCGCCTCGAGACCGTCGAGCTTCTCGTCGGCGGCGAGCTTGCCCTCGGCGGCCTTGCCTACTGCCTTGAGGATGGCGGGGCGCTTGGCCTTGAAGTTTTCGGCGGTAACGCCCGCGAGAGCCGCGCTGAATTCGATCTTCTGATCGCTGGCGAGCTTGGGCATGACGTGGGCAAGGATCGCGCCGTGGGCGACGGACGCCATGCGCGACAGCAGTGCTGTTTTCTTCATCGTGATCATCTCCATTTTGCTGTCGCCGACAACAACATCAGGCCCGGCGCGGCCTTCCTCAACCAATGCAACATGATTGGCGGAAATGTCCCGCATCACGCCGTCGTAGGATTCTCCAGCCAGCGTGCCGGGCGTCATGTCGGCCCGGTAACGGTAGCTGCTTGAAAGTTCTTTCTGCCGATCGGATTCGATCAGCGCGATCGCTGCGCCATCCCAGATGCTGAGCGGCGCCATCAGATAAGGCGCATGGAACTCCACGGCGTCGCCCAGCGCGCCCACTACGGCCTCGCGGGGATGATCCTTCGCGCTGACCGGGATGTGCTTGAGCAGCAGCGGCTTGCCGACGAAGGTCGGGGCGCCTTTCGCCAGCTCGTCTGCGTCGCGATAGAGGCGATAGACCCGGTTCGGATCGAGGCCGAGCGCTTCGTAATCCGGGATCTCGCGGCCATAATAGGGGCAGACGTTGGCCTTCGAGATCGGCGTCATCTCGACCCGCAGATGGCCGTCCTGATCGAACGAACGCACGCTGTTGCGGTCCATCGCCAGCGCATCGTTGGCGGCCTCGATCGGTTCCGGCTCGATCTCCTCGCCCCTCGTCCACTTCCCGAAGTTGGAGCGCAGCGTGTTCATATCCTCGGCCGAAGTGGCGAGCGCTCCCTCGGCGCCGACGCCAAGATGCTCTGCCAACGTGGCACGCAGACCCGGATGAAGCGGCTCGGGTAGCGCGCCTATCGGCGCCCATGCATAGCCGGAATGCTCCGCGGTGAGCACCGGGGCGAACTTGCTCTCGACCGCCTGCGCGAAGGTGTGATGCACCCAACCGTTGGGCGTGTCTCGCGAGTCCAGCAGGTGCCGCGCGCCGGATGGCAGCGTGCCGATTTCCTCAGTGGTCTCGCGCGCCGCGGTCGTTTCGGCGTCCTCGCCCTCTTCCGACTTGCCACCGGGCCAGCACCAATGGCCGGGCCAGCTGGTATCAGTCGAAGAGCGCCGGAGCACGAGGACATCGCCATCGGGTGCGACCAGCATCAGCGAGGCCGCCTGGCTCGCGCTGTCCTTGCCGACGAACTCTTCGCCGACCGCCTTCGGGATGCCGAGCACGCCCCGGCCCTCGGCCGCTGCGTACATGGCGCGGCGCTGGGCCTCAGATTTCGCAGGCATCGAAAATCGCTCCTGAAATGTAAGGCTTGACCTTACATTTTTGTTGACTTATGTAAGGTGTTGCCTTACACTCTAAGCATGATCAAGACGTTCCGAAACAAAGCCCTGCAACGCTTCTTCGAAACCGGCAAAGCGCGCGGTCTTAGCGTTCAGGACGACAAGCGTGTCGCTCGCATCCTGCGGGCCTTGGAAGCGGCGGCACGGCCACAGGACATGGACCTGCCCGGCTATCACTTTCACGGCCTCGTTGGTCAAGACAAAGGCCGATATTCGGTCCGCGTCACCGGCAACTACCGGATCACATTCGGGTGGGATGGCGAGGACGCCATCGACGTAGAAATGGAGGATTACCACTGATGAACACGAAAGCCATCAAGCGCGGCCTGCCCGCGATGCATCCCGGCGAGCTTCTGCGCGAAGACGTCATCCCGGCGCTCGACAAGTCGAAGACCGAGATCGCCAAGCTGCTCGGTATTTCGCGCAAGACGCTCTACGACATCATCGACGAGAAGCAGCCCGTGACTGTCCACATGGCGCTGCGCCTCGGCAAGCTGGTCGGCAACGGCCCGGTGCTCTGGCTCAACCTCCAGCGCAACTATGATCTGGAGCAGGCCGAGAAGGCGCTCAGCGCCGAGATCAAGGCCATCCCGACGCTGCATGCTGCCACCTGAGCGGTCGAGGAACTTTATTGGTTTGCCGCACGTTTTTCCCGGCGAACCAATTTCGGTTCTAGGAAAGGGGAAACATGGAAAATCCAGGTGTCGGTTGGATAGCGGCTATCGTCATCGGCGGGATCGCCGGCTGGCTCGCCGAGATGTTCATGAAGAGCAATATGGGCGTGCTCATGAACATCCTTTTGGGGGTTGTCGGCGCCATCGTCGCTAACCTCCTTCTCGGACTGCTGGGCGTATCACTGACCGGATGGATTGGCTATCTTGTCGCCGGCTTCATTGGCGCATGTATTTTGATCGCTGTTGCCCGAATGTTCAGACGCTGAACCGGCAAACCGGGCGCACTGAAGCGCGTGATCCCATACGATCACGCGCTTTTCTTTAGGAAAAGCCCTTGATGATCGGCTTCCCGACGCATCGGCAACCGGGTTCCTCGCCCGGCCGGATGAAGCGCTTGAGCGCCGGGTCATACCAGCCGGTCGAAATCTTGTAGCGGACCTTCTCACGGCCAGCCTGGACGTGCGTGGGGCGCGGTTCTTTCCCGCCGCCGCTATGGTGCCATTCGGCTTCGTCGATGCCGAGTTCCAGTTGGCGCGCTGTGTTGAAGGCCGATGTCGCCTTGTTGTTCTGGTCGAGCGCGATGAAGGCCGCGCGTCGCTTCGTGATGCCGGAATAGCGCTCCAGGTCCTGCACGAGGCCGGCAAGGTCCCGGCCGGTCTGGACCGACCGCATCACCGCGCCTTCGACCTGGTCGAAATACTGCGACGGGATCGACTTGATCAGCGCCACATTGGCGTGGATCGTCGCATCGACGACGTCGCGCATCGCGGCCGTCATCTTCAATTCGACCGAGATGCCGCCATCGCGCAGGATCTTGCGTAGCGCCGCGCTCGAACGTTTCTCGACCGAGAGCGCGAAATAGTCGCCCAGCTGCTCGGACGCGAGGTCGAAGCGCTTGGTCCATTGCGCGGCAAGCTTGCGGATCGATCGGCGCAGCGCATCCGCCGGCGTCTCGTCCTGCGCCAAGCGGGGCGTATTGGCCCGGTAGGAGCCTTTGAGCCAGTAGATCACGCTATCGCTCATGGCGTCGATCAAGCGCGTCAGGCGGCCCCTGTAGGCCGTCTCAATCCCGACGTTGGGTCGGACGGGGCGAAGGACCTTTTCGTTGCGCTTGGCCGTCCGACGACTTTGTAGGCTGGACATCACGATCCCTCAGCGTCTCGGCGATCTCGCGATCGTCGGGCGTCTGTGCTTTGAGGAGTTCCCAGAGATTGAGCGTGATCAAGCGGTGCCGGCGTTGTCCGTGATGGGAGCCGCACTATCTGCCGGCTCCTCGGACTTGGCAACACCGGCGACCCAGACAAACCGTTCCAACACGAGAACGGTTTGGAAGAACTTGTCAGGGTCGATTTCGCCGGACGTGCTTGTGCCTACCAACTCGACAAGCCGGAGCCGGACTTCGCGGGCCTCGTTCATGGCCCTTCCTATTCGAAACGTCCCGCCCCTCAAACCGTTACTAGGGATGGCGCCTGTAGATGACATCGCGATGGTAAGGGGCATTGCCGGCAAGGTGAGAAGCATCTGGCCCGGCAGCGCCTGGTTATTGAAAACCTAGAACGCCTTAAGTTGCCGGTAGACCAAGCGAACGATTTTCTGACTTTGCTTCAGGGCTTACAACGTCCAGCATCACTTGCGTCGGTTGCTGGAAAAGGACGAGGGCGAGACCGCTCTAGAAGCTGGCGTGATTGCTCAATAGCACGCCGGGTTTCATCGACCGTCCATTTGACCTCTCTAATCTCAAGGTACGTCCGGTCAAGGAGGCGAAGGGCGCTCTCGATGATGCCTGATCGGTTATCCACGGACCCATGCGGACATTTTAGCCTCCGTGAGATAAGGATTGAAGACCCCTCTGCCGTCGAGAGCGGATCTGTTTTCTAGCTTTTTCGGGCTTCGTTGGGTGTTCCTGAAGCCACTGCACCGCAAGATTGGACCTTTCCAGCTTTCAGGTCCATAGTGTCGCCATCACCGGCAACGGCATGCGTTGGGCGTCGGTGGCTGAGAGATATTGAGCTCCCGCCTAGAGCCGGAGCGCCTCGATGCCGGATTATCAATCTCGAATTGCGTTGGCAGAAAAGCACGTCGCGAAAGGGCGCGAGCTTGTCGAAAGGCAACGCGAACAGATTAAACGCATACGAGCGCAGGGACGGCAAAGCTTGGAGGCTGAACACTTGCTCGTCCTATTCGAGAAAACCCTTGCGATTTTTGAGGATGACCTAGCCGCCATCTTTCTCCGAAGTCAGGACTAAGACGACTTACGCGAAAGCGCCTATTGCGATCGGGGACCCGACCCACTACCCCTCGGCGCTCTCGGTATCCTTTACCCGAGCGCCATTCGGCACCAGCCCATCCTCTTCCTCTTCGAGGAGGTCGGGCATGTCCCCGACGTCGATCGAGGAGAAGTCCGAGTCCGGATCAGCGCCAACGCGCTGGCGCGATTCCTCAGGCGAGATCACGCCGCCGTCGATCAGGATCACGTCGCGCTCGGCCTTGATCTTTTCAACCTCGGCCGCTTCCTTCTCGTTGGTCTCTTCGAGCTTTTCAAACTCGAAGTCGATGCCGGGGTCGGTCTCGCCCCAGAGCGAGATCATCACCAGGCCGAGAAGGCGGTGCAGCGGCTGCCGGAACAGGTGTTCCTGGAACGAGTGCACGTAGTCGTAAAAGACCTGGATTTCGCCCTCGGAGGACGCGTTGAGCCCCGCCGGCTGCGTGCCGAGCAGCTTCACCAGCGGGATGTGGCTCACTGACGCCATGTGCTCTTGCGCCTGCGCCTGGAGCACGTCCAGCCCGGAGAGCGGAGCCGAGACGTTCTTGAAGTCCTCGCTGTCCTTGTCGATCATCATCAGGCCGCGATTGGACCTGACCAAATTGAAAAGTTCGGCGCGCCGGAAGAGCTGATCGCCATCGGCCTGCAGCGTCTCGCCGAGATTGGTGGCGAGCAGGAAAACGCTGAACATCGAGATGATGTCGTTCACCGACTGGCGCGTCTCCAGCCAGTTGTCGACATAGGGCTTGCACATCTGCGACAGCGACAAGCCGCCGAATGAATAGGTCGGCTTCAACAGGTCTGGCACCTCGCGCCCGATCAAGGTGATCAGCCGCGTGGTGTGGACGATCTTGGCCTGCACATACCAGCTTTCGGGCCGATACCAGTTGTCCTTGAGCGGATCGCTCGAGTTGTAATTGGTCGGATAGCACCAGACCGCCTCGACGGTGCGCAGCGCCTTGATCGGCTTCTTGGAGAACTTGGTGACGCTGAGCTTGTCCCAGCCGTCGCCGATCGGCTTTTGCAGCTCTTCGGGATCGTCGGTGTCGCCGGTGTCGATGTAGATGTGACCGCGGCCGAAGAAGCCATCCTGCTCGGCGGCGCGGCAGAAGATGTCGCGCACGTTGAGGCGCTTGAACTCGGCCTCCAGCTCCGCGATCTTGTCGGCCTTGTCATCGCCGTCGTTCGAGGTGAAGCGGATCCATTTGCGCGTCATCTCGGTCGCGATGGTCTCGGAGATCACCCGGTATTCCGGGCGCTGAGCCAGCTCCGAGAGGTAGGCGTAGCCGAGGAAGGTGATCCCCTCCGAGAAGTAGCCGCTCAGCGCGAAGCCGTTCGCCCAGCTCTGAACCGCGCCGACGGCGCTGTCCATGGCAAGCCCGGTGTTGCCCGACGGGAGCACGCCATCCGGGTGCTTGGGCAGGGTGAAGACCGGCACCGGCTGTTTCGGTGCGGCCGCTTGCGCGCGGATCGCCGACAGCATCGCATCCGAGATGCGCGTGGGAGGACGCGCTCCAGGAGGAACTGCTGCCGGCGGCGCCGACGCAGGGACGTCGGCGACTGGCCCGCGTGTCCAACGACGGCGCAATGCGCCCCAAAGTTTCTTGATCATCGCGGCGCCGGCTGGGCAGCGCGCCGAAGAACGTCGTCGCTGATCACCATGGCCCCCTTGATGTTGAGCAGCCTCGTAAAGGCTCCGGAAGATGCGTCCACCTGGTCCATCAGCTTGGAGGCTGGGAACAGGCAGAGTTCGTCGAGGTAGAGCGTGTTCCACTCGCCTTCGACGATGTAGACGTTGCCGTGTTCGCATTGCGCCGCGAACGGCTCGGCGCGCGTGATCTTGTCGCCGGTCTCACCCTCGGCATGCACCTTGTAGCCGGCGAGCTGCGCGACGAAATCCTGCACCTGCGCCTTGCCGGCCTGCCCAGGATCTTGCGGCAGGCTGATGTGGACCGTCTTACCGTCGAGCGCGGCCTGCGTCTCGATCGTCTTGCGGACCGACTTGCCTTCCTCGCGCAGCGTCACGACATGGCCGACATAGTAGCGGCCCTCGGGATCGCGGCCGAGTTTGACGCCGGCGGTGCGAGCGCCAGTGCCGCCGCGCGTGCCGGCCAAGTCCCAATGGCGGACCCAGATCGTGCCCTTCGGCGCTGCCCTGACGATGCGACCCTCGAACCAGGCGCGCTGGAACATGCCGCCGGCGCGCGGCGCTGGCCGCTGCTGATACTGGCCCGCGACGGCATACGAGGTCATGTCGTTGTAGAGCTGTTTCAGCTCATCAGGCGGGAAGCGGATCGGATCGAGGATCTCGCCGTCGACGGTGCGAGGATCCTGCCGCCAGACGAGCTGGAGCTTGATCGCCTCGATCTCGGCGCGACGCTCGTCCGGCAGATTGTCGTTCTCGCCGTACCAGTGCTGCTTGCTCGCGTCATAGCGCGCCAGGATTGGCTCGCCGACGGAGCTGGAAACCTTGACCGGGGTGTAGCAGCAGCGGTCGGGCTCGAACTGCATCGGCAGGCACAGATGGACGTAATCCATCTTGCCGTCGAGGATGACGCCTGTGACGTCAGCCTCATGCAGGCGCTGCATGATGACGATGATCACGCTGCGCTTCTGGTCGTTCAGGCGGTTTTGCGCGCCCTCGCGAAACTTGCGGGTTGTGGCGGTGCGCTCGGTCGCCGATTCCGCCGTCTCGGTCGAGTGCGGATCGTCGATGATCAGGCGATCGCCACGCTGCGAGGTGAGCGAGCCGAACGCCACGCCCTCACGGGTGCCGGTGCTGTTGTTGGCAAACGAGGTCTCGGCCCTGCGGCTGAGATAAACCTCGGGCCAGCGGTCCTGGTACCAGCGCGACAGGATCAGATCGCGGCATTTGCGGGTGTCGCGATTGACCGGCCCGTCGTTATACGCCGTCGACAGATACCGCATGCCGGGCCGGCCGGCCGGTCCCCACTCCCAGGCTTGCAACAGCACCGAGACGAGCAGCGATTTCGATGTGCCGGGCGGCACGTTGATGACGAGGCGGTTGCGGAGGCCCAGCTCGAGAAACTTGCCCTCGACCAGCGCTTGCAGATGGTCGCAAACCACCTGCATGTGCCAGTTCCAGACCAGCGGGGTCTCTGGCTCGAGTTCCAGCCAGGCCATCTTGACGAACTCGGCGAACGATCCCTTGGCCTTGCGCCGGTCTCGCTCGATCAGCAGGTCTTCGAGGTCGGGGGCAATGAGCGGCGCGCGAGCGGCGGCAGACTTCTGCGCCATTCAATTCACCCTTGCGCTTCGCCGGCCTTCCGTCGTTGCGCTGCCGCAATCAGGACGTCCAACTCCTCGTCGGTGTAGTCTTTCGGGTTCGCCCATGCTTGCGTCTCGACCGGGCCGCCATTCTTGCCGGTCTGCTCGACGCGGCGCACATAGCCCCGGTCCTTGCCTTTGAGCTCCAGGTACCAGCGCACGGTCTGCAGATCGCCAGAGCGAAGCGCGATCACCACCTGCCCCTCGGCAACGTCGAGCAGCTCGTCGGCGATCTCGGAATCGGCCTCCTGGATTTCAGGATGCTCGTTCAGGAAGGCGTAGAGCGTGGTGCGGCCGACGTTCAGCTTCTCCGCCGCGACCGTCTTAATGCCGCCGCACTGGCGCAGCATCGCGATCACGCGCGGCACATCGCGCTCGGTCAGCTTCGGCGATGCCCCGCCCCGGTTGCCTTCCGCCGGCTTCGGCTGTGGCGTCGGCTCAGGCTTGGGAGCAGGCTTCGGCGCCACAGGGGGCGATGCCTTGCCGGCCGGCTTCTTCTTGCCGCGCGCCGGCTTTTTTTTCGGCTCGGCTTTCGGCTTCGCTGTGGCCGCTTCAGCCTTGGCCTTGGCCTTCGGCTTCGATGTCGTCACGCTGGTCGTGGTCTTGATCACCGGACGACTCGCGCGTGCGAGTGTTCGGAATGTTCGGGATGGCTCTTTTTTTTGCCACCCATCCCGCAACCCATGGACATCATGCCGCGAGCCGAACCGAATGCGATTGTGCTGGTCAAATCGGGCCGCAAAGCGTTGCTGGGCATAAGGTCTGCGCGCCGAAATGCAAACTGACCCATGATGCTTGACGCTGCGGCCACGCTAGCCACCGGCACTGCGTTACACACACACGAATGCATCTGGATCACGGAAGGAGGACGCGTGCGAGGCACACGGCGAAGGTGAACGACAGGATGGCGAGCACCACGATGAACGGCGTGCCGAATGGCGGGCCGGCGATGGGCGCTTCGGGCTTGGAGAAAGAGCCGCGCAAGCTGGGCAGTTCATGCCGCATCGGATTTGTCCTCCGGTTCCGCTTCGAGTTGATCCAGCCGCTCGCTGGCAAGGCGCGCCATGACTGAGAGGGCGATGCCTGAATTGACGATGTTGAGCTGGCTCTTGGTGCGCACGATGGCGTCGAAGAACTCGTCGAACTTCGACTGCGGCGCGGCATGGATGCGGAAGCGCTTGGCCCTTTTGGCGAGTGCCTCCAGCTCTACCTCGAAACGCACGCGGTCTTCCGGCAGGAAGGAGAAAAGCAGCTCGTCGTATTTGATGTTCGCCCCGCCGAGTGCTGTCGCACCTGGTCCCTTGTCGCCAGAGAACACGCTGTCATCGAGACCGGAGAACTTCTTCGCATCGATGTCGAGCGAGGCGTAGAGCTGGGCGAGCAGCGAGGCGTCATCCTCGCCGTTGATCGAGTTGTGGCTCAGCTGGATCGCGACCTTGCGCTTTTCGGTCAGCGGGGTGGTGATGACGAGCGCGTCGACCAGCGGCAGGCCGGCCTCGATCGCGGCGGCCGTGCGATGATGTCCCGACAGGATCTCGAGAGAGCCGTCTTTGTTCTGGCAGACCAGGACCGTGGTGGTGAGGCGGCCATCGATTTTGACGTTCTCGACAAGGCGCTTGAACATGGCCGGTGCCATGTAGTGCGCGTTCTTCTCGCGGCGGCGAAGCGTGTTCGGATCAACCTGGCGCGCCTCGATATCGAGGGCCTTCCAGTCAACGCTTGAAGTGCTTGCCATGCCACCACTCGAACGCTTGTTGCGGCGTCTCGTCGATGCGGGCGCCGACGTAATGCAGGCGGAACTTGCCTTCCGGGTCGATCTCCTCGCGCTTGGTCTGCTCGAAGATGCCGCGATATTTCATCGAGACCGGATGATCCGAGAACGCCGAGGTTTGCACCTTGTCGAAACGGTCGATGAAGCGCTTGCCCATGTCGCGCAGCAGCTCGCCGTTGCAGGCGAGCCTGGTGACGAGCTTCGACAGTCTGCCCTCGCGCGAGATGGCGAAGTCGGACAGCAGGTAGATCGACCGCTTCGCGAACTTGTCGAGGTTGTAGATCAGGCCGCCGACAAGCATGTCGTCGACGCGCACCAGATAGTTCACCATGCCGGGCGTGTGGGTGATGCCCTTCTTGAGGTAGACGTCCTTGAGGAACGTCATCTGGGCGGCGTCGGCCCGACCAATCGTCACCACCGAATCCGGCTTGATCTTGTCGAGGTCGACCGGCTTGTAGCGGAACGGCGCCGACCGCGGCACGAGCTGCAGGTAGGACGACTTGCCGGTCGACACGTAGCAGTAGTGCGGGTGGCCTCGGCCGGAGACGAATTCCAGCTCCGGTTTCAGATCGTCGTAAATCTGGTCCGAGAGGATGCAATAGGGGACGCCCGCCTGCCGCACGCGCTCGATGAGACCGCGCAGCGCCTTGGGGTCGAACAGCTCATATCGGGGAGCTTCCCATTTGATGTTCTCGGCCAGGAACTCGAACATCTTTTCGTAGCCGCCCTTGTAGAACGGCGGGTAGGAGAAGATCGCGGCCTTGCGGTCGATGGCCTCCTCGAGATGCAGGATCCAGTCGCGCGGCGAGTAGCTCTTGATCGGGATCATGCCCGGAAGCTTGCGGACCTTCTCCAGGGTGCGCTCGACATAGCTGCCGAAGTTCGCAACCAGGTGCTCGCGATGGCTGGTCTTGTAGGCGTTCGCCTTGCCGCCAGCGAAGCGGCCGAGATTGAAGCCGACGGCCAGCGCGGCGAGGCGCTGATCGGGCTCCCGAAAGTCGAACTCGTTCACGAAGTCGAGCGCGCCGTGAAACTCATAGTCTATCGGCTTGCCCAGCACGTGACCGGCGATGGCTGACGAGTAGAGGCTGACGTCGTTGGAATGCGTCTCAACGCCGGGGAAAGTGGCGAGCGTGATCTGCTCGAACCGGAACGTTCCAGAGCAGCAATTATAGACCCGGCCCCACTTGTCGACCTCAGACACGCGAAGGATTTGCGCGATGCATTCCTTCGGCACAACGCCTTGAAACATAACGCCGAGGGCCTCGCTTTTTCACTTGCATCGGAGGTGTAACCGAATAAGTTACTTGTAACCAGAACGGTTACTTTCCCTACCACGGATCACCGACCAATGACCCTCAACGACCTCGCGGCCAGCCTTCATCAGAAGTCCGGCTTCGGCGGCGCTCGCCTGGAAGCGATCACCTTCGCCGCTGCCATCGGCTTGGCCCGCTACGCCGGTGCCGAGCACCAGACCTATTTCAAGCGGCGCTTCGCCGAAACCATCGAGAAACTAAGCTCTGACGACGTGCTCGACGTCGTAGGCTTTGTGGCGAAAGAGGCTCGCATTCAGCCATCGCCGGACCGCTTCAACACCAACTGATTTTTCAGGGACCGGCCGAATCGCAAAGCAATATCAGGCTGCGCGATTTCTGCCTGCTCCCCTGGCTTTTTGTCAAGTGTGTTTTGCAACCATTTTGGCAACAATCCCCTACCACGGAGACTCGGCGGGCATCTTAGAACCGGTAGGCATTTGTTCTGGCTACCTGAGCTTGTGGGACTTGAGCAGATCGACGAGGCCGTCAGCCTCAGACTGGACTGTCGATAGAGCCACCTCCACTGAACGCATTACCCGCACGGCTAAGCTCGCTACCATTTCGGGCGCTTCCGCAGAATCATGTACTCCGAGCGACATCAGGCGGCCATAGAAGTTGGCAACCTTGAAGGCCATTTCCGGTTCAAGCAACCCGATGCTCGCAACGTAAGCGTTGAAAATCGGTGTCTCGAATCGGAAGGAGATGCGTGGGCGCGTTTTCTTGTCTCCGCTTTCCTTGGCGATAGCCTCGGCGATCTGGATTTGTGCGGTCAATAAGCGCGATGCGTCCGCAAGCGCCAACCCAAGCGCCTGCACTTCGCCAAGAATTGCGTTGACGACAGACGCGAGCTTTTGTCGGCGGTTCGCCTCGGCATCCGCTTTGGCAAGGGCCTCTTCGTGCGACCGTTGCCTAGCGGATTCCCTTGCCAGCGCCCTTTGCGAATAGATTACTCCTCCGAAGCCGATCAATGCCGCGAAGAGAGCAACTAGTGTGCCCAAAATACCTTGGTAGTTTATGATCCAATCCACGCGCCCGCCTTTTTAGCGATAGCTTAAGGACCTGAATGCCGCAGTCAATGATGCGAGGCAATTCACGCCCTCGGCAGGGTCGTTCCCACTTCGCGGGAAGAGGTCAATCGGTGCTATTTAGGGAGCACATTCGTATCAGCCACGAACCGTTGCCTTGTTGCTCGAAGACAGATACCGACGTGCCGTTTCCCGTCTCAAGACCTTCCGAATAACTTGCGAGACTCCAAGCCAATTGGCCCGACACACCTGCTTGTATGACCCTCATCTCCTTGTCGCCTGCTTCCCCATGGCCCTCTGTCCAAGTTGCATGGAGCGCGGCAATCTCATCACGGCCGCGAGCTGGTGGTGCATAGGGCGAATGCAACTCGGCGTCGTGAGTGAACATTGCTCCCAATGCTAAAGCGTCGGCGGCACGATAGGCTGCGACATAGGCTTCCCAGAAACGCTGCAGTTCTTCGTGAATCGCCATTGGCATCCCCACTGCGATAAGATTAGGCACTAAGACCGTCCAGTTGCGCAAGACTCCTCGCCTTAGTCGAGCCCGGCGAGGGAAAGCCCGTAAGAAAGTTTATCGCGGGTGCCTTGGCTGACAAACTCGTTCACAACTTGAATGCGAAGAGTTTCGTGATCAGGTACAACCTGTAGCGCCTTATTCAGTTCGGCTGTAGCTTCATTCATCCTGCCAAGCCTAGCGAAACAGATCGCAAGGTAGGCGGCGATGTACCAGAATTGCTTCGTTTGACGGGCGAAAGCTTGAATGGCTTCGGCGTACCTTTCCAGCACTAAGAACGCCATTCCGCGGATCTCCCAATGCCATGGCGGCGGAATAGGGTCTCGCAAAAGGGCCTCGTCCATGTTCCGCAGAGCCTCTTCGGCGTCGCCCGTGCGGACGAGCCACTCTGAATAATAGGCCAGCGCTTTCGTTTCACCCGGATTAAGGCTTAGAGCGCGCTGGAGATGAGAGCCCGCTTCGTCATACTTCTGCTGACATGTCAGAGCCATGCCCAAAAGTGCTTCAGCAGAAGCGTCCCCCCTATCGAGCAGCACGGCGGCATTCGCATACGCGACCATCTTTTCGAGGGTTTCGTCATCGGGTTCTTGCAACCAATCGATGTAGGCACAATAGCTCATTGCGGAATGAGCTTGCGATGAACTTGGATCAAGGGCGAGCGCCCTCTCTGCAAAGGGCCTGGCGCGGGCTGAATCATGCAACTCATCGTACTTTCGCGCCAACAGGATACATTCATACGCGGCCAACGTCGGAACACTCCGAGGGGCCGCGTGACTTGCTATTGCCTGCCCGAGGCGCGCTTCAAGCGTCACCGCAACCGTCCTGACAATGTCGTCCTGCACGGCGAATATGTCTACGACATCGCGATCATAGCGCTCGGCCCAAACTTCATGCCCAGTAGGAGCATAGGTCAGTTGAACAGCCACCCGGACCCTGCTCCCCGCTCGCCGCACACTGCCCGTCGCGACGTAGTCGACGTTCAGCTCTTTTGCGACGGCCCTGATATCGACGTTTTCACCCTTGAACGCGAATGACGAATTTCTCGCGATGACCAACAAGCCTCTAAATCGCGAAAGTTCGGTCAGGATGTCCTCGGATATTCCCTCGGCGAAATACGCGTGATCCGATCCGCCTCCGACGTCGGAGAATGGAAGTACCGCGATAGATGCGAAAATTGGGACCGGCGCGTCTGGCGGAGCATCGAGCTCCAGTCCTGCGCCCATCCTGTCGACGATCTTCGCCCCAGCGCCGGTAGAGGTTCGATCTTGTCTCAGTGAGTTTTGTTGGGATGGCCCTTCATATTGCGAGAACGCGTCTAACAGAAGCGGGTCTATGCCCACTAGGGGAAGCGTAAGCGTTGGCTTTTCGTCGGGCATAACGAAAGCTACTTTCATCCACCATTCGAGTTTACGGGTGTTGTAGTGCCTGTCAATGGGAAGAGGCCGGGAGCCTATCCGAGGCGCTTTTTCGATGTTTGCGAGAGGACCCGCGTTGCCTACTCTGGTAGGCCCGCCAAACGCCAACCATCAATGAATGGCTGCCCAATGCTCACCTCTCTGAAGGGTGAGTTCGCCGCCAGATCACCGAACCTCCAATTTGGATTGACCGCAAGAAATAGACGAGCTTCCTCCTGTGCCTCAGAGAGGCGACCGGAAAGGGCAAGCGCGGCAATCAGAGACTCTCTCGAACCCGTCCCATAGGTTTCTTCCCGGCTCAAGGACACTACAGCTTCTTCGTACTGACCGGAGGATATTTGCGCCATTCCCATGATCCAGAAATACCCACCCGGCGGACGAGGATTCAAACGCAGTGCCTCCGCACAAGCCACCAGCGCCGCTTGCGGATTGCCTAAGTAGAATTGAAGCTCACCTTTCAACGCAACCGCATGTGCGTCGTTGGGATTTAGCCGAACCGCAGCTTCTAGTTGGAGCTTTGCTTCATCCCAATTGCGCTCATAAAGCTGAACGTAAGCTAGAATCGCGCGAGCGTGAGAATCATCCGGGTCGATTTCCACCGCTCGTCGCGCGTGCACCAGAGCCTTGGCGCGGCCGGGCATCTGCGGCCCTCCCCAAATCATCCAGCCGTGTAGCAGTGAGACGGCAAGATTGCTGTGGGCCTCGCAATAATTTGGGTCCAGCGAGACAGCACGCTCCAGATCAGCAGACGCCTCATTGGTGTCTGATCTCGAAATGTCCCATTTTCCTCGCGACCTAACGCAAAGGTCATAGGCCTCGAGATTGGATGGCTTTAACCGCGAAGAAATGTTTTTTACACCTATCTTGCCGGAAATCGCTTCCACAACTCGTCGGGTAACTTCGTCTTGCAGCTCAAAAATATCAGATAGTTCCCGATCAAAGCGTTCGGCCCAGACGTGATTGCCCCGGTCTGCACCGTCGATAAGCTGCACATTGATGCGAAGGCGTTTGTCGGATCGCCGGGCGCTACCTTCAAGTATGTATTTGACACCTAGGTCGCGAGCGATCTCACGAACATCAGCGGATTTGCCTTTGTATGCGAACGTTGAATTGCGTGCGATGACGAGAAAGCCCGAGACATTTGATAGGTCCGTTATGATGTCTTCGGTCAGGCCGTCGGTGAACTGCTCCTCAGCGGTCTCGCCACTTATGTTCACGAAAGGAAGGACGGCGATACTGTTATTGGGGACAAAGGCCGTCAGACGTTCTGGCACGCTTGCGCCGAGGCTTGCGAGCGCGGTCAGATAAAGGGGATCGGCAGAAACGATGGTTTCTTCAGCCACAACTGACCTCCGGCAGCTCCGGCGACACGCTGCTCAGTTGATATCGACTCCCAGAATTGCGCAAGAGCAATTGGAAAAGCTGGTCCCGCGGCCAGGCTGGCGCGCCCGGCTTTGATGCTCTGATGCTGCTCACACGAGCCAAGCCCTCGACGTCAGATTGAAGCATTGCAACTTGAGCCGGATTGGCTTGCTCGCAGTTCGCCTGGTTAGGCGAGTTTGGCGGTCGCCCACCCTGTCGACGGCCGGGCAACATCGCCCGGCGCGCTTGCAGGCGTGCTCATCATCGTTACCCCGGCCTTCCACAGCAGTCGCATCTTGGGCGTGCTGGTCGCCGCCGGCGCGTTCTGGGCGGCCATCGACTACAAGCGCGATCGCGACCGCTAGGGCCGCCTCCCGACAACCGCACTTGGGCGAACACGACTTTTTGTCCGTGGTTGCATTGTAACCAAATTGGTAACAGGGCTAAGTTACTGTGGCTACAAGGTTTTTCCCTACCACGGTTGAAACGAATGCCCTACTGCGATGACTGCCTGACCCCTTTTCCCTTCGACGGTAGCGAAAGCTGCCGCTGCCCTTCCTGCCGCGATCGGCTGGCCGACCTCCAGGCGGCCGAAGCGGACATGGAAGCTGACGCACCAGCAGAAGGAGGCGCGATGCACTGAGAGAGACAAACAATCCCTTCGATAGGGCGGCGGGAGAGGTCCCGTCGCCCACCAATCCCTACCACAGAGACCAGACCAATGACCAAGCCAGTTGAATACGAGTTCACGCTGCCGGACGGCAGCAAGCGCTACGAGATCGTCATCGAGCGCAAGGACATCTTCACCTTCCAGAGGATGCACGCCGCCGTGAGCGCCAAGCCGGTTGAGGCGAAGCCATGAACGCGCTGATCCCTCGCAACACGATCGAGCAGATCGTCGCCTATCGCGATGCAGCCGTGGCCGCCTATCATGGCGCATTCGCCTCGATCGAGCAGGCTGATCGGGAATTGAAAAAGGCGGCCGCTCTCTGGAAGGCGGCCGCTGGCGAGCATGCCTGCTCCAGGTACGGCGACCGCGACAACCGCGAGGTGAGGGCTTTTTTCGAGGCCGTCGATTTGCCTGACGCCGAGCAGTGGAAGCGTACCGCCATCCGCCTCATCGACATCTCGTGCTGGCACTATCTGGTGAAGATGACGGACCTTGAAGTCCTCATGGACAAGCAGGCCAAGGACGAGCTGCGCGACACGTTGAGGTGGGTGCCGGAGCGCTATGACCGCGGCGACGGCAAGGAGCTGGTCAACCTCGACGAGATCATGGGGATTCCCCCGGTCACGGTCGACAACGTGTACGCCACGATCGAGAAGTGGGCCGGCGAATCCGAGATGATCTTCCGGCGCGGCATAGCGACGGCCTTCTCCAAGCTGGATCGCCGGTTCCGGTCTCACGACGGCTTCAAGGTCGGGAGTCGCCTGATCCTGACTTATGCCTTCGACCGCGACCACGGCCACGTTTCGTGGGGCGGCACTTGGGACACCGTGCGCGATATCGAACGCACCTTCTCCGTCCTCGACGGCAAGAAGCCGACCTACAACAGCATCGAGAACCAGGTGCGAGCCGAGCGCAGGGGCTTTCAGCCTCAGGAGTCCGAACATCACGGCGAGTATTTCAGGATCGTCGCCTACAAGAACGGCAACGCGCATCTCTGGTTCACGCGTGACGACCTGGTGGAAAGGGTCAACAAGATGCTCGCCGAATACTATGGCGAGGTGATCGGCGACGGCCAGACGCGCGAGCAGGACGATCTGTTCCGCAACCGGAAGACCACGCCGGCGAAGAACTTCGGTTTCTTCCCGACGCCCGACGCCGCGGCCGAGGAGTTGCTCAAAGGTATCCCCCTCCTCCAGCCGATCGAGAAGCCGCGCCTACGGATCCTGGAGCCCAGCGCCGGCACCGGCAATCTGGCGCGCCGCTGCCTCACCAGCATCAAGGATTTCGCCGATCACTACGGCTACGGGGACGAGGCCCGTATGGACCGCTGGCGCAAGGAATACCGCTTCGACAACCAGGTCGATTGCGTGGAGCTCCAGCCAGCGCTCGCCGCCGCGCTCGAGGCGCAGGGCACATTCCGCAAGGTGTACGCCGCCGACTTCCTGGCGCTGCGGCCCTCCGTGACGGGAAAATACGATCGCATCATCATGAACCCGCCGTTCGACATGGAACGCGATATCGACCATGTGGTGCACGCCCTCGATTTCCTGGAAGACGGCGGGTGCCTCGCCGCCATCATGTCGGCCGGCACCGAGTTTCGCGAAACTCGCAAGGCCATCGCTTTCCGGGCCTTGATCGAGAGGCTGAACGGCCAGTTCCGCGATCTGCCGCACGGATCCTTCGCCGAGGTCGGGACCTACGTGAACACCGTCACGGTCAAGCTATGGAAGGACGGCCGCAGAAATTACTTTTAGCTTGACCATATTGTAACCAAATTGGTTACATCATTGGATCGTTATCCCTACCACGGAGTCCAAAAGTGTTTCGCCCGTTACCAGAAGACGAGGAGGAGCGGCGGCGCCGGCTCCCCACCATCAGCCAGGCCCTCGAGATGTGGTCGTCCTGGCATAGCGACTGGTCGCCCCTCGGCTGCACCGGGGATTACGCGCTGGACATGCGGCTCGCAGATGCATTCCGCAATCTGCTCTACCGGCCGGAGCTTCGCGACCGGCTTGACTGGATCGAGCGACAGCTACGCGAGCCCCGCCATCGTGCGGCCGACGACCGCTACCAGGCCGAGTTGATCAAGTGGTGGCTCGAATTGTTCGCCAGCGAGACGCTCCCCACCATCAACCAACGCCTCGAGGCACGAGAACTGCAATGCGCTTCATCCTGATCGATTCCACACTCCGGCGCGCCATTGACTACCAGACGCCGCGCCCTCTGGGGCACCAGCTCTTCTGCGAACTTCTTGAGAGCGACAGCCTCGACCGCGTGGAGTTGGCGCCGGGCCTGGACCTCTGGCTCTCAACCGGACCATGGCGAAGGACGTTCCAGTTTTTCCGCTCGGGCGCCGAGTTCGCGGGCAATGGGATCCTGGCAGGACGAACGCTGCTCGACGACGTCAAGAGCTTGCCGCGCGCCATCAGTTTCGAGACGGTGACGGCGTGGGTCAATTATCCCGAAGTGCGCTTCGAGGCGCCACAGCCACGCCGAAAATATCAAAGGCCGACCGGGTTGCCCCTGATCGGCCTTCCTCTCCATCCCTACCACAGGACAGCGCCCGAAGGCGCTGGAGAGAACCCATACCTAATGCAGATGTACCGGTGAGGCAACCTTACCAAAATGGTAACACACAGTGTCATTTTGGTTGCTTGAGAAGTTCACCGGATTTACATTTGGACCTGTCCAAAGCCCTACCACCGAAAGAGACGAAGATGCGCATTTTCACCAGCTCCTGGTTCACCAAGCTGCCGCCCGAAATCCAGAAGATCGGGGTGTCCAGGGGAACGCCGCGAGGATACCCGGCAGGCTATCGCAAGATGCCGGAACTCGCCCCAGGCGAATGGTTCAAGACCGCCAGCGAGCGCGAGTATAAGCAGCTCTACTTCGAAGGACTCGACAGGCTTAATCCTGGCCGGATCGTCGCCAAGATGGAAGACCTCTCGGGCGGCAGGGACGTCGCCCTGCTCTGCTACGAGGCCCCGACCGACAACCAGTATTGCCATCGCGCCTACATCTCGGTCTGGCTGAAAGAAAAGCTCCGGCTCGAAGTGTTCGAACATGGCCTGGAGGCCGAGGGCTGTGGTTGGCACCATCCCAAGCTGCCGGCGCAATACCGCCTGCGTCAGCCACCGCAGCCCCTCCAGGTCGCGCCCTACCTCGGCGCCGAAGCGCCCGACCAGCAGGGCCGCGTCTGGAAGGTGATCGGCGTCAATCCGGAACACGTCGACCAGGCACTCGTGCAATGCGGCGACGACCAGCGCTCGATTTCCGGCGCCGTCCTGGAATCCCGGTTCAAGCCGGTGAACTGACCGCCACCGAAGTCATTGAAATTATTGTTCTTTTTCGCCTGCACGCACTTGTAACCGATTTGGTTACAAGCTAAGTTATTGAAGTAACTTAGACTTCAGATCGGTGCAGCAGAAAGCCGTTTCCTTTCACCGCTGCAGCCTTCGCCGGAACTCCCCTTTCAGCAACGGGCCGGCGATTGGTGACTTCTCGTCAAACTGACCGGCCGAGTGAAATCGGACCGGGGACGGGCCAGGCCTAGCATAACCGCCGGAGCCGCACCGATCTGGGAAATCCCTACCACGGAGACCAGACATGAACCTCGAAATCGAAGCTCTGCGCCAGTCAGCCCCGAAGCTGCACGGCCGCGACGCGGAGTTCGCCGCATCCCTCCTGCACCAGTATGACAGCCGCTCGAGTCTCTCGGAGCGGCAGTGGCCCTGGGTGGCGACCTTGACCCAGCGCGCACAAGCCGGCGAGCCCGCGGCGCCGAAGGCCAAGGTCGGCTCGATGGATGGCCTGATTGCGCTGTTCGACACGGCGATCGCCAACAAGCTCAAGCATCCGAAGATTCGCTTCGACGTCAACGGCGGACCGTCGTCCTCGCTCTGGCGGGTGAGCGCTCCGCTCACGCCGGCCAGATCAACGTATCGTCGCCGGGACCCTTCGAGAGCCGCGACTGGTACGGCCGCATCGACCGCAAGGGCGAGTTCACCCGCTCGCGCCGGTCGCCCGGTCCTGACGGTCTGGTTGCCGCTCTCGCCGCTCTGGCCGAGAACCCCTCGAAGGCCGGCGCGGCGCACGGCAAGCGCACCGGCAACTGCTGTTTCTGCGCGACCGAGCTGACCGACCACCGCTCCATCGACGTCGGCTACGGGCCGGTGTGCGCCAAACGCTGGGGACTGGCGTGGGGTTGATCCCCGCGCCTTCCTCGAGATCCACCCCTACCACGGAGAATGACCATGACCATCAACGTTACGCCGGCTGAGATGCTGGCGATCTGCAATGCTCTCACCGCCTCGGGCAACCAGGCGCTGTCCGCGCGGCTGGCCGAAGATGCCGAGATGGGCGAGCCGAAGACCGGCTTCGACGAAGCGATCGAGCAGGCGTTGGCGCGCCGGTCGCGTGAGACCGCTGACCGCATCCGCGCCGAGCGCCGCATCGCCCGCGCGCTGGTGAAGGCCTGCCTCGACCGGGGCTACATGATTTCCGTCTACGACAGCGAGGATTGGGTGGTGAGGCGGTCCGACGACAAGGCGGCGATCATGCTGGCGCTGTTCTCGACCGACGAGGACGGCATTCATCTGCGGAGCCCGACCGGCGACAAGCTCGGCTGGTTCCAGCTGATCTATGGCAATTCGGGCTACGATGTCGTGTCCGACCACGCCGACAACGAAATCTGCAATGCGATCTGGGACGAGGTTATTTCGCCCTTGGCCGACAAGATCGAAGGGGAAATGTGATGGACACGATTTACATCAGCATCGCCGCCAAGGGCACGATGGAATCGCTGAACAGCGCCGCGCGAGGCAAGGGCGAAGTCGTGCTTTCGTTCTACGGCCCGAAGGGCGGGTCGCGGGCGTGTGAAACACTCACGCTCGAGTCCGCCGCCACGCTCCGCGACGAGCTCGTCGAAAGGCTCCCGTTCGATCACGCCAGCGACACCGTCGACGCTCTGACTCGGGCCGAGTCGTTCATTTCCGGCTTCGAGAGTGATCCGCTGCAGAAGGGCGTCGGTGACATCCTGGCCAGTTTGCGCGCCGCGATCCCGCGCGAACGGGCGCGGCCGGACATCCTGGCGGCGCTCAAACTCTGCGTCGCCTAGGTGGGTTTGGGCAGGGAAGGAAGGCTTCTCTCTTAACTGTTAACTTCATCCGGTCCATGTTTTCGAAGATTTGGAAGGGGATGGTGAACTCACGAAAATTTATGTTTCTCGTCGTCCGGCTACAACCGGTAGCACGAATATACCCGTGTCTAATCGCCCGTGGCGGCCACGATTGGGTGCCTCTCATGAACACGAACACATAACCATTATTCGTCATTGCGTTATTCGGACTGTCTGACGAGGGATCTCCATAATTCCAAAAAACCCGCGCCTTCGCAGTGATGAGAACGGTTGCGACAGCTTCTCCCGGATAGTGTGTCGCCGTCACTTGCCAGTCTGTGTGTCTCGCGACCTCAGATTTCCGGCCTCTGAACTTCGTATACTGTTGAAGAACAGCATTACCGTCGTAGGTTTTCACCTCTGCCCCACTTGGTTTCTTTATGAACGCGAGATCCACAACCACCGAGGCATCGTTAGATCCGTATGCCGGGCCACCACGAGGAAGACAACCTATGGGACAGAAAAACGGTTGAGTCAGGGAGCCACACCCAGAAGCCCCTAGGAGAATGAAGGTCACGATGGACACAAACAGCGCTCGCATTTCCCCTCCAGGATCATGCCCGCTAGATCGATAATACTGCTTCCGCTGGCCAATAGCCAGAAGATCGCATTTCCGCGCGTGCAGTCGGCGGTCTCTCTTGCGATCTCGATTGCGGGCAGGGCTATTGAGCGACGATCTGGACACGATCAGTCGCAAAGGCATTTCCGCAACGCGCTGCAGAACTGGTCCGAAACTTTTCTTAGTAATCCACTTGTAACCAGATCGGTTACAAGCTAAGTTTTTGATATTGCTAAGAAATTCCCTATCACGGAGACCCGTCCATGAAGAAGCGCATCCCCCTCAACCTGGTGATCCCCAACCCCGATCAGCCTCGCAAGCATTTCGACCCGCTGAAGCTTCGCGAACTGGCGGAATCCATCCGCGAGCGCGGCCTGATCCAGGCCATTACGGTCCGCCCGGTTTTCCTGACCGACGGTCGAATCGAGGAAATCACATCGGAGAACATCGCAGAATGGAACACTTTGCTCGACCTCCAATCGAAGTCGTCGCCTACACGGCCGGCTTCATCGACGGAGAGGGAACGATCAGCTTCAAAGGCAACCGGTTCCGCGTCGTCGTCAGCCAGTCAGTCACAAACGACGGCGCAACGATCTGCCGATGGTTGCGAGACGCATGGTGCGTCGGCACCGTCGCTCCATCACACCGAGTCTTTCACGGGAAAACCTGGGAGCAATGGTTCTGGACCGTGGCGGCGGCGAGAGAGGTCAAACACGTCATCGATTGCTGCCTTCCCTACTTCCACGTCAAACGAAGCGCGGCAGAGCAAGTCGGACTCAGAGTCAACGACTTCCTCAACAATGGGCATCGGTGCCGGTGGTCGCCGGAGGAGATCAAATTCCTCGGAGATCAATGGCGGCGGCACGACGACTGGATCGGCGAACAGCTCAGACGAAGCGCTACAAGCGTCCGACATCAACGTCGAGCCCTCGGCCTCGCCAAGCCGCCGGGCGGTCTATGAGATCGTCGGTGGTGAGCGCCGCTGGCGCGCTCACCAGCTGATCGAGGCGGCCGACATTCTGTGCGAGGTCGTGAAGATCGACGACAACGAGATGGCGCTGCAGGCGATCGTGGAAAACCTCGCCCGCGCCGACATCAAGCCGCTGGAGGAAGCGCGCGCGTTTCAGGCGATGATCGATCGCGGCTGGACGGTCGAGCAGCTGGCGAAGGACATCGGCGTCCAGCCGACGCGCATCAAGGCCCGCACGGCGCTGCTGAATCTGGACGAGACGATCCAGAAGCTGGTCGACAGTGGCGCCTTCCCGCTCGGCCACGCAAACGATCTGGTTGACCTGCCCACGGCCGATCAGGTCAACATCGTGCGGCTGTTCTCCCTGAAAGACTGGTCGAGCATCAAGGCAGCGGCGCAAGCCGTCCGCGACCGGATCGAGCAGGGCGGCATGTTCGACGACGAGAACAGGCCGGAGCCGTCGAAGGACGACATCGCTGCCATGAGCAGGATGGAGAAGACCGTCGAGCGGATCATCGCCGCGATCGCCGGCGGCTTCAAGGACGGCGAGTGCATCGCCTTGAAGTCGGTCGATCCCACCAAGGCTGACAAATGGGCCGACACGCTGGCGGCGGCGTCGCGCTCCATCCGTTCGATGGAGTCGCAGCTGCGCCAGGCACATGCCCGCACGATGCTGATGTAACAGCCTCGGCCTTTTCTCCGTGGGGCTGAGGTGCCCGCCGCGACTCGTCCTCGCGGCGGGCTTTTCAGACTACTAACGGGGAAGCTTTAGGGAAGATTGGCGACAGCACCAAACCCGGCTGTGCCATTTACGATTGCTCCATCTCATTAGTTGAGTAACGTATATGGCTGTGACACGAGAGATTCGCACTAACAATTACTGGCCGCTGCACAAATACCATCCGAGCACTGCGAACGTAACGCCATAGTGAACCTCACGCTGCAAAGTCCATCGAAAGCTTAGGCATTACAGAGAGCGGCTAAGCGAAAAGATTCCTTTGAAATTGCCCTTACGAGAGTTTTTCAAGTACTTCGTGCTAACTTCAACGCGGTCTGGCGCCACTCGTTCGCATAAATGTCAGAGCGACATTCCACCTACAATATTTTGGTAACCAGCTTGTCCAGCCGTGAGTTTTCGCGGTAGGCCAAACGCACGGCAACGGCACCTACAAAAGCCGGTGACGTCCCAGCGATCACGTCGGTGGGGTAGTGACTGCCAATGTAAATTCTCGACCAGCAGACCAGACAATACCAGAACGGAAAACGCAAGCGTTTGGCGCGGTAGAGCTTGCATCGCGACCGCCGCAACAATCGATACGGTCGCGGTCGCGAGGTCTGAGGGAAAGGACCAGTCCGCCGTTGGGCGCAATCAGCAGATGCGTAACCCCGGGCCCAATTTGAGCGTACCGCTGGCCAAGGCGAGTGATGACGCCTACCATAGCGCCCGCCGGATCAGGCAAGCAGCCAGTCATTCAAATGGAATTCATAGATCTTGCCGTCGTTCTCGGTTGGATTCGAGTCGTTGTCCACGCCGCGATCGACGACATAGAGGCTCATTTGGTGGCTCGGATCGTCGCTGCTCGGCGCCAGCGCAAGTCCCGCCGGTTTCTTTGCGTGGGCGGCGGAGATATCGAGGGTGCCCAGCAGATTTCCGGTTGGGGTCAACATTGCCACCGAGTTGCGTGACACGATGACATAAAGCAGGTCGTGGACCGGATCATACGCGAGGCCCCCGTCAGAAGGGGTTCCGAGGGATTGTGTAGAAAAACTCGTCACTACATCGTCACCGCCCGTGCTCGGGACGCCGTTGAATTTCCCGTTCTGGCCGGGAGCGATGGTGTAAATCCTATGGGTTGAGCCATCCAAGAGATAGAGCACGCCGCGGTTTGTGTCGTAGGCAATGCTCTCCGAATCCGTACTGCCGAACGCGGCGGTCCTGAATGAGGTCACGATATCGTCGGACGTGTTGTAAAGCCCATCGTTGCCCGGGTTCAACTCGTAGACACTCTTCGTGCCGGTATCGTCCGAGAAGAAGAGATGGTGGTTCGCCGGATTATAGGTGACCCCGGCGGGCTCATCGGAGAAATTGATGGTGGTGAGCGTACCCGTCAGGGTGCCGTTGAGATTCATCTGGAAGAGATTCTTGCCGGTAAAAATGGACATCTCGTCGACTTCGCTGTCGGCAACCAGCAGCGTGCCGAGGTGGGAGATATAGACAATATCCGTTGGGTCGGGGCTCGGCGGCGACCACTGCGACGTCAGAATGGTATGCGCCAGCGTTACGGATGTCGGCAACTGGCTGCCGCCGGTGACGTCAACGGTGAAGGTGTGCGTGGCGACGCTGCCGTCCGACGAGGTGGCTGTGACGTGGAGATTGATCGTCGGTTCGGACTGAGCGTTGAGCGTGCCGCTGCTCGATCGCGTGATGACGCCGGTGCTGGAATTGATGGCAAACCGCGTGTCGTCGATCGTGTAGGTGACCGCCGAACCGGCATCGGGATCCGAGGCCGAAGCGGAGATGCCGACGGCAGTACCGGCGGCGGCATTCTGCAGGATCTGATTGGCCGCGCTGTTGGCATCGGGCGGCGTGTTGAACACAACCGGTTCCGGGCTGTCGAGGACGGCGAGTGTGAAGCTCTTGTTGGCGGTGCTGCCGTCGGAGGAGGTCGCCGTCACCGTCAGATTGATGGAAGATTGGGTCTCGAAGTCGAGCGTGCCGGTGGCCGAGCGCGTGATGACGCCGGTGCTGGAATTAATGGCGAAGCGCGTGTCGTTGAGGCTGTAGGTGACGGCCGAGCCAGCATCGGGATCCGTGGCCGAAGCGGTGATCCCGGTTGCGGCGCCGGCCGCGGCGAGCTCGGCGATCTGGTTGGCGGCGGGGTTGGAGTCGGGCGGAGTGTTGAAGGCCACCGGCTGTTGGCTGGCCGTGACGTCAACGGTGAAGGGGTGCGTGGCGATACTGCCGTCGGACGAGGTGGCGGTGACGGTGAGCGTGACCGTCGGCTCGGACTGCGCGTTGAGCGTGCCGTTGGCCGAACGCGTGATGACGCCGGTGCTGGAATTGATGGCAAACCGCGTATCATCGATCGTGTAGGTGACCGTCGATCCGGCATCGGGATCCTTAGCCGAGGCGGTGATGCCGACAGCTGTGCCGGCGGCGGCGTTCTGGGTGATCTGGTTGGCCGCGGTGTTGGCATCGGGCGGCGTGTTGAACGCAACCGGTTCCGGGCTGTCGAGGACGGCGAGGGTGAAGACCTTATTGGCGGTGCTGCCGTCGGAGGAGGTTGCCGTCACCGTCAGATTGATCGATGTCTGGGTCTCGAAGTCGAGCGTGCCGGTGGCCGAGCGCGTGATGACCCCGGTGCTGGCATCGATCGCGAAACGCGAATCGTTGAGGCTGTAGGTGACGGTCGATCCCGGATCGGGATCCGTGGCCGAGGCGGTGATCCCGGTTGGGGCGCCGGCCGCGGCGAGCTCGTCAATCTGGTTGGCGGCGGAATTGCTATCGGCGGGTGTGTTGAAGGCCACCGGATTGCCGGCCCCTGGCAAGGTATATTCGATATGCAGCAGCGGCGCACTGGCGGGATTGTACTCGTAGGAATCGGCCGTGCGGGTGCCGGTGCCGGTGACTAGGAAAGCCATGTCGTTGAGCGCCGCCCAGCCCGAGCGACTGACGATCTCCTGGACAATAGCCGTAAGGTCTGGCGTGCGCTCGGCCAAGCCGTGTTCGCCCACCGTGGTCCACGGGTCCGGCGTCCAAGCCGTCGACGCGTCGGTCGTTGCCCGTGACGATACATTGAAGCTGGTGCTGGTGAAGGCGCTTGCGTCGTCGGTGTCTTGGCCCTTGATCAGCAGCGAGGTCGCGCCGGTCTTCACCTCGTTGGCCTGGAACTGGATATAGGCGCTGGTGATGATTGCGCCTTGCGGGATATCGAGGCCGGTGAAGCGGATGCCGACCGTCTGGCGGGTGCTGCTGTCAAAACCCAGTTCCAGATCGTTGATGTTGGTCGAAATCGAGCCGGAACCTTTCTCCTCGACGTCGTCGCCGGCGGTCGCCACCCGGGTTTCGAATAGTTCAGCCATGATAGGTCTCCTCTCGCATATTCCCTCGGCAACAACGGAATCTCCCGGCGCCCGATCGGGCGTCAGGCTGACCGCATGATCGAGCACTGCGATGGCGTCGTTGCGCGTGAAGAACGTGATTCTCGGAACTGACCTCGAGTTCCGCCGCTGATCAGTCCGTTACCTGCTTCAGTCTTGGCCATGCGGGCACGACTGCCGCGAGCAGGCGCAGCAGTGACGACTTGGTTGATGGATCCTAAGCTGACCAGAGCATTGGGCGAAGGTAGTTTACCGCTGTCAGCCTTGCAAGCTACCGCACCGACGGTGCGTTGTACCGAGTACCCAATTTGAATTCTAAGTCAATTGTGAGTTCCGATCAATCATCGCGCCTTATCCCAGATGGATGAGCCGAGCAAGCGTGGGAAAACAGCGGCCATCAACTGTCAGATGCTTTGCGCAGAAGATAACCGCCGGAAGTCGGCAGTGTAGCGGTTTTGCCCGCAATCGTCAGTCGTTGGCCTTCCCATCACACTTCCGATGGTCGCCGCGCTCTTCATGGCCTGCCTCTGGCGGCACAGCAGCCGATTTCGCGACTTCCTTCGCCAATGCCCGGGCGCACCGCTCGCATTTGTCGATGTCGCTCGGATCCTGCAGCCAGCCGGCGGCCGCGTCCTGCGAGCCGCATAGCGAGACGGCCAGGCCAACGCCGGGGCGCCGGAAGTAGTGCGTCTTGGTGGCTGTCGGCGATTTGATCGCCCAGCCCTCGCGGAAACTCGCCATTTATCTGTGCTCCACCGGGATCATCCGGCCTTTGCGAAAGATGCGCTCGGCCGCATCGCGGGCGCTGGTGATGGTCTCACCGTCTCGCCTCATGTGCCCATTGATGTATCGCAGAAGGTTCTGGGTGACGGCCTTCCATGCCTCCAGCTCGGTCGGGAATATCATCGGCTTGCCACCTGGTGCGAGGACCGGCTCAGGTTGGCCATCCTCGGCAAAGCGCAGCATGGCGTGATGACCGCCGACCACCGGCGTCGTGAAGCCTGCGAAGTGGTTCAAAGCGTGCTCTCCTGGCGTATTGATTGCCCCGACTGATAGTCTTTCCAGTCGACGCGGTTGATGACCGTCGGCCCGGCATAGTCGCCGACCAGGTTCTGTTTCCAGACGAACCAGGCCAAGTTCATGCGGCTCGAGGCTTCGTTGCCGTCCCATCCGTCGCGATGCATCATCGGCAGGCGCCGCGTGAAGACGTGAATGCGCGCTGGCTTGCAGTCGTCCATGGCGTAGTTGCGGTCGGGATCGTCGAAGCCGCAGAGGAAATTCAGGTTGAGCAACAGCGCCATCTTCGGCGGCCGGTGCACGCGCAGCGCATGCGCGACGAAAGCGTTGAGCACGCCGCCGTAGGGCGGGTTGGTGGCGATATCGTCGCAGTCGTCGCCTGCCTCGCTGGTGAGGAAGTCCCGCACGTCCTGCAAGACGCCATGGCGATCTGCGGTGCCATAGTCGATGAGGTCGGAAAGCACGACGTCATAGCCGGCTGCCTCCAGCATGCGCGATATCGCGCCGCGACCGCATGCCGGTTCCTTGATGCGAGGGCCGAAGGTCTCCAGCGCCAGGAGCGTGTGCATCGCTTCCGGACACGTCTCGTAGAGATTGTTGCCGCGCTCGGCCGCGCTCGCGGTGTCGGTGCCGATCGCCACGCGGAGGTTCGCCCGGCTCGGCTCGAGTCCTTCCGCGACACGCCCTGCTATCACCCGCTCCACGATGCCAGGATCTCGGCGCTCGGCGTCCGCCAGCTTGCGCGCGTCGTGGATTTCCTTTCGAGTGAGCCCGGCTTCGGCTGCGGTGAAACCGTTCCCGTCTGGAACGGTTTTCGGCCTGCCGCCCTTCGACGCCTCGCCCTTCTCCTGGGCGGCAGTCCACTCGTTGGCGATCGTGATCTTGGCACGTGCCTCGATCAGCAGGGCGTCGCCCTGGAGCTTGCGCGCCTTGAAGATCAGGTGCTCGCCGGCATGGAAGCGCATCGCATAGCTGCCGGCGGCCTTCGCCTGGTCATACGCACCCGACGCCAGCATTCGCGCCGAAGCGACGTCGCCGTCGTCGAACAGTATCCGAGCTCGCTCGATCACCTGAGCGAGTCCGGAATCGTCGAAAGGAACAACCGCCTCCATGGCCTATGCCATTTCAGACAGCTTGGCCCGGGCCGGATCGAGCACCTCGAGTGTCGTCCTGATCTGGTGGAGATCCGCGTCGGTTTCAGCGTGGCAGTTATCGCGCACCATTTTCGCGAGAGCGACGACGCGTTCAAACTCTGCCGTGGCGGCCGCCTTAACCCCTTCCAGCTCGGTTTCCTTGCGCCGCATCTGATCGACGAAGCGCTTGAGCGTTTTGCCGGTGTTGGCGATCATCGAGCGGACCGACGGCGGAGTGTCCTGCTCCAGCGTTTCGTCCAAAGCGGTCGACAACTCCTCCTCACTCACGAGGGGCGTTTGCACTGCAGGCATGTCCATTTCAGTTGATCCTCAGGTAGATGCGGCGACACGACACGCGCGGGATTGCGCGGCCGCGAAAACGGCGGATGAAACGGGAAAGGCGGGCGATCATTGCGCTTGCTCGCCGTATTGCTCGGCGACGAGGGCGCCGACGATCTCGTCGACATGGTCGTCGCTCCACCACTTGCCTTTCTTGGCGCCGATCACCTGGCCCTGCGCCGAGCGCGGTGTGCCATAGGCGAGACATTTGCCGAGCCCCACTCGACGGGCGTCAGGAAAGGCGATGATCAAGGCTTCTATGGCGACATGACGCGCCCGCATGCCGAGTTCGCCGGCGCACACCTGAAACGGATCCTCTCGGTGCGGCCGGCAGGCCATGACGATGGCGAGGGCGATCTGGTCGGCGGTCGGGAACATCAGACGATCCCCGCCGCAAAGCGATCGGCCGCGTGCATGGCCTGACCTCTGAGCATCTGCATCATCTCGGACTGCGACCAAACGGGGGACCTAAGGGCTGCGGCCTCGGCCAGGATCACACCGTGAAGAAGGTCGAGACTTGCCCGGTACCAGTGCTGGCCGAGGTGGCAGTTAGCCAGAATGCGTTCTGCGCCCAGAACCATGGTTCGGGCCACGGCGAGCCCTGGCGTCCAGACGACGTGCGCGAAATGAAGCCTCTCCCACCGGCCGGGCTGGAGTTGCGGGAGATGCGCCTCGATGTTTTCTGCCGTCGCGAGCCGGAAGACGCCCGGGTCAGCCTCGAAGCCGACGGCGCAGATCGCGGCATGGCCGGCGTTCTTGCGCCGATCGACCAGGTTCCGCGGCATCGCGATGTCAACCGGCATTGTTTTCCTGCTCCTCGCGCCGGCGACGTTTTTCCTCGCGCTTGCGTTCCCTTCGAAGCTGGTCGATCTCCCGAACGGTCTTGCGCCGGAAACTGCGGCTGGTGCGAACCAGGCCGAACTCCTTTTCGATGCCGACTAGGATTTGGCCCAGGACTCGGCTCTTGACGTCGTGCAGCGCCTGCCGCGACATGACCTCGACGCGGTGCCGGTCCCAGACGCGCGTGCAGAACTCGACACCGTGGCCGCCGGCATGCGCCAGGAACGTGCGCTTGTAGCGCTGCGCATCCTGCCCTTGCCGCCCTGCCCGCACGAAGCGGAGTAGGTCCATGATGTCGACCATGCGATCGGCGGCCGACTGGTGAACCACGATGCGAACTTCCGTGGTGTCATACTGTGGCATCCCGTCGGCCATGCGCGACAGCTCGCGCACAAAGGCTTGATGCTCGGTATCTCGGGACGAGGGCATGGCCGATCCGACCTTGGAGACCATGCGGCGTTCGACGTCGGGCATGTTTCGGGCCGTGTCGACCGCATCGGCGAACAGCAGCCAGAGCAGGCCGCGTGGTGTGGGCAGGCCGCGCTTGTTCTTGGTGAAGAAGATGTCCTCGGCATGCCGCATGTGCTCGATGAAGCGGTCGATCCGTTTCTCCAGCTCGGCGGTCGTATCGAGGAAAAGGCGCTTCATTTTCATCATGCACGATCCGCCGAAGCAGTATCCGTTCCGGTTCCAGATGTTGCCATTTTGGTTACAGTTTGGGCAAGCAAAAGATCGCTCGGCCACCGTGTTTTACGCAGGATGCGACGACACTTAATCGTGCTTTGCACGCCCGGCTCACCATAGTGGCGGCGGATCGAGCCCAGCCATGCGCCCCACTCGGGCCGCTCGGGCGTGATCACGAAATCCCCGTCCTTGTCGATGGGTGGCGCGCCATGGAACTCGAGGAAGAGCTGCTTTTTCAGGAAGGGGATCATCAGAGGCTTTTCCTTCCGAAGGATCATGGTCGTTCGATAGGTCTCCGCCGTCGCAATCGCCAGCGCCTTGCCGTCAGCTTCAAGGCTTGCGAACGTCTTCGCAGCCGCTTCCCGGCTGTCCGGTCGCATCTTCTCTGGCCATGAGGACCACAGCATATCGAAATCCCCTCCGCCCGGCGCGTCAGCGCGCCCTGGAGGTTCTCTTACTGGTTCCCTTACAGGGTTAGTGTCCGGATTCCGGACTCGGCTATAGGCATTTTCCGGACACGGCCCGCCCTCTTTTCCGGACTCGGCCCCGTGTCCAGATTCCGGACTCGGCTCCACCACATCTTGTGCCGTGCCGAAATCGGCCTCGAACGCGAACCGATAGCGCGTGTTCTCCTGCTGTTTGGTGCGGGGATTGATATGCTGCTCCCGGCGAATTAGGCCGGTCAGCTCCAGGATCTTGAGATGCTCATTGAGCGCAGAGCGCGACATCTCGCAGTCATAGGCGAGCTTGTCTTGGGACGGGAAGCAGCCAAGGTCGGGGTTGTGGCGGTCGCAGAGATGCCAGAGGACGATGCGTGTGGCAGGTTTGAGCCCGCGCTGGGTTATGGCCCAATTCGTGGCGGCATGGCTCATGCTGGCAGTGCCTCAACTGCCGCGACCGCGGCTTCGACCGGGCAACTATACCACTCGCCAGACAGGCGCCATTTGGCCAGGGCAATGTGGGTGAGCCGCTCAGCGTCGTCATGGTCTGCGAAGTGCCGCTGGAACACCACCACCGCTTTGATGGCCTTGTTGCGATTGACGGCCTTGCAGCGGCGGGTCGGATCGGTCGACATCCCGATTTTGACCCCGCCGTGCTCAGCCGTCATCACATACACGAAGCCCGGATCCTCGCGGACCGGTCTCGGGCCATGCTTACGAATTATCGTCATGTCGCTCTCTCAATTGCGAGGAGCGGCAATCCTACAAGCTACAAATGGTATTGCCGTTCAATGCGGTAGTTCATTGCCTATCCAATCGACGCCAACACCGCCGACAGGATTTGCTTAGTCATACTGGGGCCGATGTTTTCCCCAAGGTATGCTGCCGCTGCCACAAGATGCACCGTAGCAGCTCGCTCGGCCGCAGATGAGCCGATGTTTCTTGCTGTTTGGCAGAACTCGGCCATCACTTTCTTTACTTCACTGTTTACCACCTGCCCGCCGTCGCTCTGCTTCATTTTTATTAAATCTCCTCGGAATGTTTCAGCTCGAAACATTACGTGCGGACATAAGGCTGAACTAATGGATGGAGGAAATCACACCTCCGTCAAAATCAGCCTGTGTTCGAAGCTTTCGCGATGACGGCTACAGGATCGTTAACTGGCTCAACGTCGGAACCGGTCTTTTGGCACAAACGGTTGTAACGGCCGAGGAGGTCGAAGATGGCTTTGCCGTTCCAGTTGGAAGCCGTGCCATACCAAGCCTCCCTCACCCGCCAGTGGCCGCGCGGGTAGCCTAGCGCGTCACAAGCGGCGTTGATCTGGGCTTTGATGCCCATGCCTGGCTTGATAGTTCCGGCGGCTTTGAACACCACCTGTTGTAGCTCTGCAGCGATGTCCTGCATCGATTCCTCACAAAAAACAGGAGAAGGAACGACGACCCATCGGGATTCTCGGATGCCTTGTCGGACACATCCAACAATTTTCCCGCCATCATCGCTACAACCGCAAAGGGAAAGCCGATGGCCCATGACGATGATTGCTGGAAACCGCTTGGAGTTGCGGCCTGGGAAGTTGTTGAACGCGCCGACCAATTTCGGACGGAACGAGGAACCGTGTTGATCGTATCTCGGGTCAAGCCGGAGCCCGGCGCCGTGCAACGACATCTGCCGCCTCCTTGCCCAACCAGTGGTTTGCGTTCACCTCACCGTCGGACATAACGACGATGCGGTCGAGATATGGTTGCCTGGGCATCCGGCCGGCCTCGTACCGATCGACTGTCAGCCGCGTACAATCGATCATCCGGCCCACGTCGGCAGCGCTCAGATTGCGGTCCAAACGCCATTTCGTCAGTTGATGCAGGTTATCCATGGCTGGGTTTTGTCACCAATTTGGTTACACGTCAAGGTTTGTAACCAAACTGGCACAGTTTCGCACGAATTCGTTTTGAGCTACCGCATTGATATGGCGAATGGAATTAAGCACTTCCGCGAAAAGGCTGGGATCAGCAAGGCCGAGCTGGCGCGTCGCGTTGGCACCACAAGGCCGCAGATGGGCCGTTTGGAAGAAGAGGACGGCCCCAATGGACGCAAGCTCACCTTGAAGTGGGCAGAGCGAATCGCGCCGCACCTGAACGTGAGGCCGGAAGAGCTTATGTTTCCAGAGCTTGCGGAGGTGGACGTAAGCAAATTCAGCCACGTATTCGAGATCTCCGCCGGGAAGAGCCGCCCGGCAGCGCCAGGACTGGTGATCGATCCAGAGTTTTTGACGCGGATGCTGCCGAACTCGGAGGGCCACAACCTTCGGTTCATGATGGTCGACGCGTACCAGGCCAATGGCATTGTTGCCAAAGGGGATGCGCTTGTGATCGATCTGGACGACAACATCCCCAATCGGCCGGGCCTCTTCGCCCTGGAGATCGCAGGCGCGGTGCAATGGCGCTACCTTTCGCCCACGACGACAGGCGCCGTTCAGGTCCACAGCGACAACCCCGCGGCGACCAACGAAACCGTGCAGCCGACGGACTTGAAGGTCATTGGCCGCGCTCGGCTCAGGATTTCCACACTCTGATCTGCTTTTTTTTGCCCGAGGTGTAACCATTTCGGAAACGCCCCTTGCAAAACGTACCAAATCGGTTACGATCCTGATCACGCAGAAGGATCGCTAGACCGATGGCCCAGTTGCCCCTGGTTGTATTTTCCCATCACGCCTCGCGGTCATGTGTTGAGTATCTGCGTGCCCCCGGCCGGGCTGGTGTGACCCCCCGCACCATTCGCCCGCACCAGCTCGGCCGGGTTCTCCCGATCTAAGCAGCACTGCACCCCGCGACCGCTTTGTCGCGCCCATTGTGTTGCCAAAATGGTTTCACGTGTAACACAAAAGGATACACACGGATGACGGCGGACCAATACGCATGGTGGCGTCAGGCATTGAAACTGGCAGGCGGATATCGCGAGCTGACCCACGATCAGCTGCTTCTGCTCGCCCCTTCGGCCGACAGCCCGGAGTCAGGATTTTTCAGGAACCGTCCGTTCAAGGATGCGCCCCTGATTCCCGTTGCCATCTGGCGCGACGCGGCGGGCAGTGTCATCTGCCTCCAGGGCGGCAAGGAAGCGGAGGCCGACAAGGTCTGGAACTATGCTTGCCGCAACCCGATCACCGAAGCGCTCTATCATTCCGTGCTGGCCGGCGAGCCTTGGCCAGATGACCCGCCGCCGGTTTCCAAGGAGCACAACCTCCCGGCCAAGACAGGCGACCTGCACAAAGACCTGACCCTGGAACTGGCGGCCGAGAAGGAAACGGTCGAGGGCTTCCTGAAAAAGCCGATCAGCACCCAAGAGCAGGCCGATCAGGCGGGCGTCTGGGCAAAGCGGCTCTCCGGCATCGCCAACAAGGCGGACGAACAATTCAACGTCGAGAAGCGCCCTTGGCTCGATGGCGGCAACGCCGTCGATGACAAATGGCGCGATCTGCGCACCGATGCCAAGGACCTCGCCAAGAAGCTGAAAAAGCATGGTGAGGCGTGGCTGAAAGAACTGGACCGCCTGGAGCAGGAGCGCCAGCGCAAGGCTCGCGAGGACGCAGATCGCATTCGGCGCGAGGCAGAGGCGGCTGAGCAGCGGGCGGCCGACGTCGCGCGCGCGGCCGAGGAGGAGAAGGCCCTGCGCGAAGCCGACACTTCACCCGGCCTCGCATCTTCGTTCGCACAGGAGAGCGAGCAGGAGGCCCGGCGGCTCGAAGCCGAGGCCGAGGCCAAGCGGCTGAACGATCGCGCAGCGGAAGCTGCGCGCGAGGCTCAGGCCCGTCCGGTCTTCGCCGGCAGGACCGGCGCCAAGGTGTCCCTGCACACCTATTGGGTCGCGAACATCACCGATTACGCCGCCCTGGTCATGTCCCTGAAAGACGAGCCGGAGGTGCGGGAGGCGGTCGAGAAGATCGCCGGCCGCATCGCGCGCAACAAGGACGCCACCCTGCCAGCTGGCATGGAGCGGGTTCCAGACAAGAGGGCAGCATGACCGACCAGAAGATCGTCGCCGTGAAATTCGGCGAGAGCGACAAAACCTACGACTATTTCGCCGGCGCCTTCGACGTGGCTGTCGGCTCCCGCGTCATGGTGCCTGTTCGCGGTCGCGAGACGTCCGTCACGGTCGCGGAGATCAAGGATCATTCCGACGCCGCCAAGACAGCCATCCTCGCAATCGACGTGCGCACCGACGAGCAGCGCGCCGCCAAGCATCCTAACGGCCGGCACCAGTGGTCGCCCGACGGCACGCTGCTAGACGAGAACGGCAACCGGTCGATTTTCGACGACGTGGACAAATAGCCATGAGCTTGGTCCGCGTTGCCATCGTCATTTTCTGGCTTCCCGTGATGATCAGCGCCGCTTGCAGACGGCTCTTCCGCGAAGTCCCCGCCGCCTTCTGGTTCGCCTGGAACGACATGCGCATCGAGCAGGACGAGATGCGCCGGACGTGGCGCGCCAACAGCTTCAACCCCGAGGATTGGAAATGAACGAACGGGCTCAGGTACCGGCCCTTATGGTCGGCGGCGCGATCAGCGCCATCATCCCTCAGTCGATCGAGGAAACTTGGCGTCTCGCCACCATGATCGTCGAGGCCGGTCTGGCGCCACAGGCGCTTGTCGGTCGCGAGCCGGCTGAGGATGCCGGCGACGACGCCTGGAAGCGTTGGGGCAAGAGGGGCACCAGCGCCGTGGCCATCGTCATCATGTCCGGCGCGGAGCTCGGCCTGCCGCCGATGGTGGCGCTGCGCAGCTTTACCGTCATCGGCGGCAAGCCGGCGCTTTACGGCGACGGACTGATCAACGTCGTTCGAAAGTCGGGCAGAGCGAAATCGGTCGAGCTGGGCTATCTGCGCGATGCGACGAAAGAGGCGCTCCTCAATCTCGGCCTGCACAAGGACGTGGTTGCCCAGATGAACACCGTCGATGAGCGCACCATCGGCTGGTGCAAGGCGGTGCGCTCCGACACAGGAGAAATGAAGGTCGAGGCCTATTCGGTCGCGGATGCCAAGCAAGCCGGCCTCTGGGACGAACGCCCGACCCGTCGCGGCAAGGTCTGGAAAAACAACCAGCATGTGTGGGACGACGTGCCTAACGATTCCTCCTGGTTCCGCCATCCCAAGCGGATGAAGCAATGGCGCGCAGCTGGCTTCTGCCTGCGCGAGCTATTCGGCGACGTTCTTGGCGGCGTGCGAGATGAGTTCGAGGCCCGCGAGATCGCCGGCGATCTGATCGAGCACCACGACGACGAGCCGGCACCCAGGGCGAGGCTCACCCCGCCATCGCCGCCACCGGTGCCCAGCCTCGACGCCGTCGACCCTATTCCCGAGAACGGGTTCGACAAGGATGTCGAGGGCATGCACGACGGCGCAGAAGCCGCCGAGGAGGAGCAACCAGCGGACTTTGACTACGGCAAGTTCTTCGAGGATTTCCAGATCGCCCTTCAAGGTGCGAAGTCGACCGCGGCCGTGGAGGAAATCTGGACCGAGTTCGACGTCGAGGCTCAATTCCACGACGACGAGAGCAGTCGCCAGCTGGCCGACAAGATCAAGGCCCGGCGGCTCGCTGCGCTCACTCCGCCGAGCGCGGGCTGATCATGGCCGGCCGGATCGCAATCCTTCCCGACCACGGCGCCCCGGTGCTCGGTCCGCCAGAGAACTGGCGCCCGCGCGCGCTGAGCGTCCGCGAGAAGCTTGAGATCGTCGTGCGCCAAGGGGGCAAGGAGCCCGGCGGCGCGCGGCTCAACCCGCTCGAAGGGGTCCAGTTTGACCACGATCCGGCGCTGCAACGGCGACGCTGGAATCCGGAAGCTCAAGACACCATCCCCCCGTCGTGCTGCCTGGAGAACATCGTCGCGCTGAACAAGCCGACGCATGGCGTCAAGACGCCGATCGACCAGCGCGAGATCGCGAAGACGAAGCGGATCGAGGGACGGACCGGAAAGGGTAAGCCGAAACGGAAGATCCCGAGCCGGCCCTTCCCGAAGCTCCACAGGGGCTTTCGATGAGGCGCGCCAGCTACACCGAACTGGCCATCACACCCGGGGCGGTCTTCATCGTGGACCGCTGCAGGCCGGGCTTGCCGAGTGTCACCAACGACGCCGAGCGCCTCGTCGAGCAATGCCTGGCCGCCTACGGCGAGCGCCGGATCATCTACCGCGACAGCCAAGGCGAATGGGCCGAGCTGCTCCACACCGGCATCCAGTTCCGGCGCTTCGCATCCTACACCGACCGCACGCCCGACGAGGAGGCAGCATAACGGCATGAGCAGCATCCGCGACCTCTCCTACGAGCACCAGATGGTGATCGAGGCGATGAAGAGCCAGCTCATCATCGCCCTGGTCCGCCGGCTCGGCAACAAAGTCGAGATGCCGGTGGCTGCGATTGATTCCACCGGCTCCTCAAATCTCACGATGAAGGCGGTCGACGGCGTGTTCACCTTCGAAGTGGTGAACAAGCGATGACGCCGGTCCAGCGCGATCTTGCCCGCCATGCCCTCGGTCTCGACGGCCGCTGCAAGGAATCCTACCGCAACTATTTCGTGACCGGCGAAGGCAGCACCGACCACCCACACTGGCTGGCGATGGTCGAGGCCGGGTACGCGACGCGGCGCTCGGGCTCAATCCTCACAGGCGGCGATGATTTCTTCCGCCTTACGAGGGCCGGCGCCGACCTCGCGCTGGATCCTGGCGAAAGCCTGAACACCGTCGAGTTTTCTCCCGTTCAACCCCAGAAGGGACACGACCGCATGACCGACCAAGTAACCGCTCCGCTCCGTCTCTCCGACCTCCAGGCCAGCATCGCTCGTGCCCAGATCGAGGCGAAGATGGATGTGCTCGAGAGGACCAACGAGCGCTTGACGCTTCACCTGCAATCAATCTTCGACGGCATCGGCCGCAACGAGCAGGTCGAGCTGATCTACCCGAACGGCGAGGTGGTGCTCATCACCAAGGCCCGGAAGCGCGACCGCGGCGAAGGCGGCGAGTGATGCCGATCATCTCCGTGTATGTCGACGAGCTGACCGCAGCTCGCATGAAGGCGATTTCGGCCGAGAAGGGCCGGACGGTCGAAGACCTGGCAGAGTGCGCGGTCGCCGAAGCCGCGCTCGACTATTACCGTCTTGCGCCGGCCGCCTCGGATCCTGGTCGCGCCGACGGCGGCGCGAACATCATCACCACTCACACCAACATCGCGGGCGCGTGATGAGCACGTTCTTTCTGGCCGTCGGTTTCATCCTCATGATCAGCGCGTGCGCACGGCGCGCCTACCTCGATATCACCGGTCGCTGGGTGCCGATCGAGGGTTATGTCTTCGGAGCGGTGGTCTCATTCATCGGCGCGCTGCTGATCCTGATCGGCATTTTGCTGACGGCGGCGCCGTGATGGAAACTGCAGTTGGACGTGTCCAAACGCAACTTTCGCCCGATGAGGCGCTGACGAAGCTCTATGCTTTGCTGACGGCGAAGAACGCGCCAAAGCCGGGAAGCTTCACCAGCCTGAACGAGGATCAAAAGCGAGAATATTTCCGCCTCTCCCGACGGCGTAGCCGGGCCAGGATGCGCGCCGCCTCCTCGGTCGCTGCCACCGCAGCCAACATCAATCAGGCGCTCGCCGACGCGGCGCTGATGATCCTCGCCACCGACGCGCCCGGCGCCGACCAGGTGCGCAAGGTGCTGCAGACGATCTTTGAGCAGAGGCCGGGTGTTCCGATCTCGGTCGAGAACAAGGCCAAGCAAGGCAAACTGAAACCCAAACTGATCGCGAGGAGTGAGTGATGGAGGACCTTCCGAAGCTGGCTCTATCGGTGCGCCAGCCATGGGCGCACTGCCTCATGATGGGCTGGAAGCCGGTAGAGAACCGATCCTGGCGCGCGGGCAACCCGGGCCTGAAATTCCGCGGCGATTTCGTGATCCACGCCTCAACCGGCATGACGCGCGACGAATACGAGGACTGCGCTGATCTTTGCCGGTCTCTCGGTTTCCAATGCCCGCCGCCGGCCGAGTTGGCGCGCGGCGGGATCGTCGGTGTCGGCACCATCGTCGACATCGTGACTGAGCTGGATAGCCCGTGGTTTTTCGGCCCGAAGGGTCTGATCATAGCCAACGCGCGACCGGTCGAGTTCATCCCTGTCGCCGGTCAGCTCGGGTTTTTCGCTCGTGCCGTTCGCGAAGAACGGCAGGCCAGTCGTGCCGGCGAAATGGATGCTGCCGCAGGCGCTGAAGGCTGCTACTGCGAAGACAGGCAGGGGCGGCTTCTATGAACCCACCGACCGCTCAGAATTTGTAGTTGATCTTGCCAACGACGACATTCTCTGTGTCGCGATTGTAGACCGGAGGAGAAAGTGTGCTCCTGGTGCCAAAGTCGTAGTAGTTCCATTCCACTCCGGCGGTCCAATGATCAGTGAAGGCGTATTCCACACCGAGACCTGCGGTCCAGCCGACGTGCGAACCGCCCCCGAGGCTCTGAAAGAAAGGCGGAAACACCAAGGTCTCGGAGAATTTGTAGTTGGTGAATGCGGCACCACCATCGCCATATATCAAGAAGCGGTCGAAAGCGTATCCCAGACGGCCACGCAATGAGCCCAGATAATCCTGCTTGGTTGTTAAATTTGCGAATACAAATTCGTTGTCGCCCTTTACGCTCGAACCCGCGAGGTCGCCTTCAATGCCGATCACATATTGGCCTACCTGATAGTTGTAGCCGATCTGGCCCCCAAAAACGCCCCCCGACCCCTTGGTGGTGAACGGAAAGGTATTTCCCGTCCAGTGGGTGTCATTCCACCCCCGCCGATCTGCCCGCCGACATAGAAGCCGGTCCAGGAAAAAGGCATGGCCGTGACAGGCTGGACGAGGTCCGCAGCCAGGACCGGTGACGAGATCGCCAGGAATGCGACCGAACAAAGCAATGCACGTTTCATGTGAGCCTCCCGCATGGATGACGCAGTCGTATCGCTGGAGGCGCGCTGGTCACAACTACACGTTTAACCTCTCGAAATTGTGATCACGTGCAGTTGCACGAATGCAACAGCTGCCGCGCCACGACAAAGCCGGCCAAATCCCCACTTTCAAACCCGACAGGGAAGGATCGCTCCATGAGTCCATCACTGAAAGGGCGGACTTTCGTCCATCACCCAGATGTGATGCCAGCCCGGCAAAAAGTGCAGAGACAACACGGCCGAGTGCGGATAGTCCGAGCTTTCTTGGAGGATCCTACCAAATGCTATTGCCAGTGAGACGTTGCTTCGCCGCCTGCCGAAGCCGTCTTTAGCAACCTGCCCATCGCTAGAGCCCATGCCACCGGACTCGATCCGAATTGAACAGTTTTGGGATAAGAACCCGCTTATGATGCCTTGGATGGAGGAATTCCTTCCGGCAAATCGCATGTGGCAAGATGCGATGACCAACGTATTCTGGACATGTGTTCTCGTTGTTGTCGATCTAGCTCTATTATCGTTCGCCCTTCCAAATAACGTGGTAACCGGGATTATCTGCATATTGCCCGCTGGCTATCTTTTGGGAAGTTTCAATAAGAGAATGTCTCGCGCGCAGGCGAAATTCTTCCACGCCAAGAGCGATGAGGGAAGGCTTGGCAAGGCCAGCGATGCAAGTAGCCGGAACGAGGTCAGATCCGACAGCAAAGCTGCCGATCAACAAATGCCATGAAATCTTACGTCATCAACCTGGACCGGAGCCCCGGCAGGATGCAGCGCATGGCTGACCGCCTCAATGCTATCGGAGCGGACTTCGAACGAGTTCCGGCGGTGGACGGGCGGCTGCTCACCGATGCCCAAATTTCCGACGTCTACAGGCCGGTTCCCGGCGCGGCCCCAATGACGCCGGAAGAGGTGGGCTGCTTCCTGAGCCATCGCAAATGCTGGGAGCGGATCGCGTCGGGCCAGGACGCTTACGGCTGCGTTTTCGAAGACGACATGTTGATCTCCAAGCGGGCAGGTCTGTTCCTCGTTGAGGGGTCCAGCTGGATCCCCGGCGATGCGGACCTGGTCAAGGTCGAGAGTGTCGTCGGAAGGGTGTGGTTAGACCGCACGGTACATGCGCTGCGCGACGGCTTCGAACTGGCGCGCCTGCGCAGCTACTCTTTCGGGTCCGGCGGATACATCCTCTCGAAACCGGCGGCAGAGCGCCTTTTGCGGGCCACCAAGGTATTCTCGGATGCGGTCGACCATGTGAAGTTCAACCCCGCCTGTGGGATAGCCAGCAGTCTGAAATCCTATCAGATGCTCCCGGCCATCAGCGCGCAAACGCAGAGCTTCTACCCCAAGGGTTCCCCTTTGATCGAAGCGCCGGCACTCGCCGCGCACAGCGATCCTCGCTTTCCCGGCAACTTGATGGAAAAGCCGTGGCTGGAGCGGAAGGTCCTGCAGGCGCTTCGCCGGATGGGACACCGGCTGCGCCGGCATTGGCGCACCGAGGTCCTCTTTGCCGACCAGCCAAGTGCCTTCGCAGGTCAAGTTTTAGACTGCACTTCCACTGTGATACGAACGTGAGCGACTTCTTGCCCCTCCGCATCCCTGACCTTGATGGCCAGATCGCGCCAAGCACCATCGGGCACAATGTCATTCGCCATTTCGATTAGAGCTCGTGCAGCCTCGTCGGTGGCGGCATCGATGCCATCCAGTTCTACCCCCTCGGGGTCGAGAATGGTCTCGCCGGTGTCGTAGATATCGAAGAAGAAGATCGCCATTCCCGTCAACTCTCGATGCGGCGGTTTGTTCACGGGACGCACCTGGTGAATTTCTTACCTGCTTTCTCTTTTTCGCTTGACCTACTTGTAACCAAAATGGTTACACTAAACACCGATTTGGTAGCAAGGGAACCAGCATGAGCAGTGTGCCCGCAATAGTCGTCGGCGGTCTGGGCCGCTGCGGGACATCGCTGATGATGCAGATGCTCTATGCCGGAGGGGTTTCCTGCGTCGGCGAATGGCCGGCTTTTGAAGGCAGCGCCAGCATGTTCGGCAGCTTCGACCCGAACGCCTTCGCCGCGCTGCGCGGCCAGGCCATCAAGCTTATAGCGCCTGCCGAACACCCCATCTTCGACATGCCCAAGCACATCGTCATCTGGCTCGACCGGGAGCCGCACGAGCAGGCCAAGTCGCAGTTGAAGATGGTCTCCGCCATGTTCGGCAGCGTCGCAACGAACCGCAGAAGCATCCGCTCAATGGTCGCCGGCATCCGGAGCGAGCGACCATCGAACATGGCGGCGGTCGGAGCCAAGAGCCGTTGCCCGACGCTCCTCATGTCATTCGAGCGGTTGCTGACCCAGCCGACCGTGGCGACAGACGCAATCGCGGCGTTCCTGCAATCGCACGGCTACAAGGAGCTGAACGTCTCGGCTATGCGTCGGCAAATCCGGCGCCGCTACCCCACCTGCTATCCCGGCATGATGGAGATTGAACTCCTCGAGACGCCGGCACCAATCGGGCTCGCGCGCCCGTCACCAGGTCGACCCGAGGCGACCTGACCTCGACGACACAACCCCTACCACGGAGAGTAAGCATGGAAGACAGGAACTATATCGAGCTGACGGCCTCGATCGTCTCGGCCTATGTCGGAAACAACCCGGTGCCGGTCGCGCAACTACCTGACCTGATCGCCAGCGTAAATGCCGCTGTGCGCAAGCTCGACGGCCCGACGATCGTCAACGCGACCGCGCCGAAAGAGCCGGCCGTCAACCCCAAGAAGTCGATCCATCCCGATTTCATCATCTGTCTGGAAGACGGGTTGAAGTTCAAATCGCTCAAGCGGCACTTGATGACCGACCATGGCCTCACGCCCGATGCGTACCGCGCGAAGTGGGGCTTGCCGGCGGATTACCCGATGGTGGCGCCGAACTATTCCGCCGCGCGGTCGCAGCTGGCGAAAGCCTCTGGCCTCGGCCGTCATCCTAAGGCGGCGCCGATCCGCACCAAGACGCCCGCGCGCCGCGCCTTCCAGTAGGCGCGTCATGAAAGTCGCCGCCGTCATCGAGCGACTTGCGGGCGGCGATTCACTGCGCCTCGGCTTCTCCAGTGGCCAGAGGCGGTGGTGGTTCGAAGGGTCTTACCAAGCCGTTCCCGAGCATGTCGTTCACGCGGCGGTGCGCGACGGCGCTGTCGCCGTGACCGAGGCCGGCGACAGCCTCTTCGGCTTCAAGGGAAATTCGCAGACCTGGTTGGTCGAGGAGCGTTCCGATGGCCGGTGATCCATGGGCCAGCTACGATGCCTGGAAGACCACGCCGCCCGATTGGGTGATGCCCTCACATACCCGACGCGACGCCGACGGAACCCGTTGGCGCATGCACCGCAACCTCAGCCGCCATCCGTTCTTGGACGGCGACGAGTCCGAATACGAATACCTCTGCGAGGAATGGGACGAGCTGGCGCGCATCGATGCGCATGAGCGAGAGCCCGAGGAAGAAGATTTCCAGCAGATGGCCGCCGCGATCGGGACGAGCGCATGAACGACCTCCCGCCCGAGGTGCTGACCGTGTCGCAGACGCCGGAATACTGGTCGTCGCGTTTTCACGACAAAGGGTTGCGTATGTCCGCGAGGTCGTTGCGCGAGAAGGCAATCAAGACGGGCCTCTGCTACTTTGTCGACAGGCAGGTGCTGATCTCGCCGCGGCAGATCGATGAGTTGTTTTTATGGGGTAATGCGTCATGCCGCTCACGATCTATAAGCGCGGCCGGTTCTGGTGGCTCACCGGAACGGTCCCCACCCAAAAAGGCGAGCAGCGCATACACGAGAGCACTGGCGAAACTGACGAAGCCAAAGCGAACAAGGTCCGCCTGAATCGCGAGCTGCGTGCCCAGGAAGAGATCGACCTCGACCCAAAGGACCGCTTCACCTTTGCCCAAGCCGTTGAGCTCTACCTCGACGCCGGCAAAGACGAGCGCTTCATCCGGCCATTGCTGGAGCATTTCAAGGAGACCAGGATCTCCGACATGACGGGCTCGGATGTGCGCGCCGCCGCGAAAGCGATCTATCCGGCAGCGGTCTACACGACCTGGAACCGACAGGTGGTGATCCTGGCCCGCGCCGTCATCAACTTCGCCGCCGACGAGGGCAAATGCCGCGAGGTGCTGATCAAGGGCTTCACGAAGAAGGATCGTGACGTCAAGGTTTCGACCGCGCCGCCCAAGCGCGCCGTCGATCGCTCTTACATCGACGATTTCCGTGAGGCGAGCGACGATCCCCGCCTCAGTGCCTTGATGCTGTTCATATTCCAGACCGGCGCCCGCATCTCGGACGCGATCAAGCTCGAAGACGATTCCCCCGACGTCGACCTGGTGAACAGGAAGGTGATCTTCCGCGACATGAAGAACGGCGAGGATGGTGAGGCGGACCTCACCGTTGAAATGGTCTACGAAATCCAGCAGCTCCGGGAATGGAAGCGGGAAAGATTGGCGTCATGGGAGGCGCGCACTCCCTGGGGGAAAAATAGGCGAGCTGGCCCGCGCCACAGCGGGCGAGGCGCCAAGAAACCCAATAACCGGCTCTTCGGCTTCATGACCCGCTTTCTGCGCAAGGATATAATGCGTATCTGCGAAAAGGCGGGCATCCCATATCTCGGCACCCATCAACCAGGCCGCCACAGCTTCGCGACCGAGATGATCGTGATGAACGGCGTCGATGTTGCCACCACGGCCCTCAAGGGCCGCTGGAAGACGAAGAAGCTTCTCGTCGAGAACTACACCCACGCCAAGAAGGGCAAGGGCGTCATCGACAAGGTATTCGGAAAGAAGAAGGCTCGACGGCCGGCGAATGGCGACAGTGAGACGAAAAGCGGTGTCGCTTCAAAGAAGCGGTCGACGGCATCGTAACCACACCGAACCATATTGGCACCGAGACCTTACACCAGTCGAAAATGATGGGTCGCGCAACGATTTGAATTTGCTTGGGAAAACGGCGCGGTTACAGTTTGGCCTCTCCCTTACCAAGGGAGTGCTCTACCACTGAGCTACCGCAGCCTGCGATGGCGGCGCTTCTGCCATAACGAACCGGCAAGCGCAAGGCCAAGAAAACCTTAAAACGACGCATGTCGTCGTCCGAAATCGCCGCGCAGTTTTGGGCGGCAGGTGTCGAATGCCGCGGCTGTGGAAGCCGCTTGCGAGCAGGCTTCCATGACATGGCGGCGCCACAATGTTAACTATGCCTGAACCACAGCCGGCTATCCGCCGGCGGGGACACGCGATGAACGACAAGGCAAATCCGCCGAAAAAAGGCGACGGCCAGCGCAAGGACCGGCTGGCCGCGGCGTTGCGTGCCAATCTGCAGAAGCGCAAGGCGCAGGCGCGTTCGCGGCGGGATGGCAATCCTGACGATCGGCCGGAAGGATTGCCGACTGCTGGAAAAATGCACAAGGACTAACCGAAATCAGCCACACTGGCCGACCACACTTGGTCCACAGATGGGGAAATCCTATTTCTTGAACCGCACCGGCCGATAGTCTAGAGCCGGACATACTCAACCGATTGAAACCGGCCCGACCGGGCCGAGGGGACGTTCTTTCATGGATCGCATCAGAATTGTCGGCGGCAATGAGCTTGCCGGAAGCATTCCGATTTCGGGCGCCAAGAACGCGGCGCTGCCGCTGATGATCGCCTCGCTGCTCACCGACGACACGCTGACGCTGGAAAACGTGCCGCATCTGGCCGATGTCGAGCAATTGATCCGCATCCTCGGCAATCACGGCGTCGACTATTCCGTCAACGGCCGGCGCGAGAAGCAGCAGGAGGGCTATTCGCGCACCATCAATTTCTCCGCTCGCAACATCGTCGACACCACCGCGCCCTACGAGCTGGTGTCCAAGATGCGCGCCTCCTTCTGGGTTATCGGCCCGCTGCTCGCTCGCATGGGTGAGGCCAAGGTGTCGCTGCCGGGCGGCTGCGCCATCGGCACGCGCCCGGTCGACCTGTTCCTCGAGGGCCTGCAGGCGCTGGACGCCGAGCTCGACGTCGACAACGGCTATGTCGTCGCCAAAACCAAGAACGGTCGTCTCCACGGCAACCGCCACGTGTTCCCGAAAGTGTCGGTCGGCGCCACCCATGTGCTGATGATGGCGGCCTCGCTCGCCAAGGGCGAGACGGTACTCGAAAACGCCGCCCGCGAGCCGGAGATCGTCAATCTCGCCGAATGCCTGATCGCCATGGGCGCCAAGATCCACGGCGCCGGCACCGCCACCATCACCATCGAGGGCGTCGAGGCGCTGTCCGGGGCGCGTGTGCGCGTCATTCCCGATCGCATCGAGACCGGAACCTATGCCATGGCGGTGGCGATGACCGGCGGCGACGTGGTGCTGGAAGGCGCGCGCCCCGACCTGTTGCAGAGCGTGCTCGATGTCATTGCCGAGACCGGCGCCGAGATCACGGCGACCAATGCCGGCATCCGCGTCAAGCGCAACGGCTCCGGCATCGCGCCGGTGGATGTGACGACCGCGCCCTTCCCCGCCTTCCCGACCGACCTGCAGGCGCAGTTCATGGGCCTGATGACGATGGCCAAGGGCAAGTCGCGCATCACCGAGACGATCTTCGAGAACCGCTTCATGCATGTGCAGGAGCTTGCCCGCCTCGGCGCCCACATCACGCTGTCCGGCCAGACGGCGATCGTCGACGGGGTGGCCAAGCTGAAGGGCGCGCCGGTCATGGCGACCGACCTGCGGGCCTCGGTGTCGCTGGTCATCGCAGGCCTTGCCGCCGAAGGCGAAACCACCGTCAACCGGGTCTACCACCTCGACCGCGGCTTCGAGCGGCTGGAGGAGAAGCTTTCCGGCTGCGGCGCGGTGATCGAGCGGATTTCGGGCTGACAAAGCGCCTCGGTTGCGCAGAGCGGAAAGACCGCATAACAGAAGATTGACTAATCAACCTTCAGGTGCGCCTTCCGCATGGCCCTCAAGCTCGTCGCGCTCGACGACCAGGATCTGAGCATCATCTCGGCCCACGTCCAGGACGCCGTGATGAAGGTCTCCGACCTCGAATACCTGCCGGCGGCCAAACGTTTCGTGCTGACCATGAACCGCTTCGTCTGGGAGGCGAAATCCGGCTTCTTGCGCCAGCACAATGAACGGCGGCAGAGCGTGCTGCATTTCGACCGCGTGCTCGGCGCCAAGACCAGCGGCATCGCCCGCGACAAGCCGGCGGAGGTACTGTCGCTGCTGGCGGTCAGCTTCGTCGCATTCAGCAAGCCGGCCGGCATCATCGAGCTGGTCTTTTCCGGGGGCGGCACCATCATGCTCGACGTCGAGTGCATCGAGGCGCGGCTCGCCGACGTCGGCGGCTCCTGGGAAGCCACCTCGCGCCCGGTTCACAGGACCTGAGCACCGACAATGGCCATCACGCTTAGCCAAACCGACACCGATTTCGAGCTGCGTTTTTCGGCATTCCTCACCACCAAGCGCGAGGTGTCGGCCGATGTCGAAGCCGTGGTGCGCGACATCGTCGCGCGCGTGCGCGCCGAAGGCGACAAGGCGCTCGTCGACTACACGCTCAAATTCGACAAGGCCGATCTCAACAGGCTCGGCATCGCCGTCTCCAGGGCCGACATCGAAAGGGCATATGCCGCGGCCGACCCAGCCACAGTCGAGGCACTCGAATTCGCACGCGACCGCATCCGCTCCCATCACGAGCGGCAGAAGCCGAAGGACGACCGCTACACGGACGCCGCCGGCGTCGAGCTCGGCTCGCGCTGGACGGCGATCGAAGCCGTGGGGCTCTATGTGCCCGGGGGCACGGCGAGCTATCCGAGCTCGGTGCTGATGAATGCCGTGCCGGCCAAGGTCGCCGGTGTCGAGCGCATCGTGATCGTGGTGCCGGCCTCGGGCGGCGTCATCAATCCGCTGGTTCTGGTCGCGGCCGACCTTGCCGGCGTCTCCGAGATCTACCGCGTCGGCGGCGCGCAGGCCGTGGCAGCGCTCGCCTACGGCACCGAGACGATCCGGCCGGTCGCCAAGATCGTCGGGCCGGGCAATGCCTATGTCGCGGCAGCCAAGCGGCAGGTGTTCGGCACCGTTGGCATCGACATGATCGCCGGGCCGTCGGAAGTGCTGGTCGTGGCAGACGCGGACAACGATCCGGACTGGATCGCCGCCGATCTGCTGGCGCAAGCCGAACATGACGCGTCGGCGCAGTCGATCCTGATCACCGACAATGCCGAATTCGGCAAGGCGGTGGAGCAGGCGGTCGAGCGCCAGTTGAAGAGCCTGCCGCGCGCCGCGACGGCCGCGGCGAGTTGGCGCGATTTCGGCGCCGTGATCCTGGTGCCGACGATCGAGGCTTCGCTGCCGCTGGTCGACCGCATCGCGGCCGAGCATGTCGAGCTCGCCTTCGACGACCCCGAAAGCTTCCTCGCCGGGATGCGCAACGCCGGCGCTGTCTTCCTCGGCCGCCACACGCCGGAGGTCATCGGCGATTATGTCGGCGGCTCCAACCACGTGCTGCCGACCGCGCGCTCGGCGCGCTTCTCGTCCGGTTTGTCCGTCCTCGATTTCGTCAAGCGCACCTCGATCCTGAAGCTCGGCCCGGAGCAGCTCAAGGCGCTGGCGCCGGCGGCAATCGCGCTCGCCAAGGCGGAAGGGCTCGACGCCCACGCACGCTCGGTGGCGATCAGGCTGAACATGTAGCGATGTCCGGCCACCACCAAAACCGCGCCAGGCTGATCGACGTCGAGCTCGACGAATCGATCGGGCGTTCGACGCCCGATGTCGAGCATGAGCGGGCGGTGGCGATCTTCGATCTGATCGAGGAAAACAGTTTCCGGCCGGTCAACGACGATGGCGCCGGCCCGTACAGGCTGAAGCTGTCGCTTGCCGAGTCGCGCCTGGTGTTCGCGGTCAGTCGCCAGAATGGCGCCGATGTGGTCACCCACATCCTGTCGCTGACGCCGCTGCGACGTATCGTCAAGGATTACTACCTGATCTGCGAAAGCTACTATGAGGCGATCCGCTCCTCCACGCCCAGCCATATCGAGGCAATCGACATGGGCCGGCGCGGCCTGCACAATGAGGGCTCGCAAACGCTGATGGACCGGCTCGCCGGCAAGATCGAGATCGACTTCGACACGGCGCGCCGGTTGTTCACGCTGGTCTGCGTGCTGCACTGGCGGGGTTAGTCCTGGCCGCGCTGCCGCATTCGATTCTTTTTGTGTGCGGCATGAATGCCGTGCGCTCGCCAATGGCCGAGCAACTGGCGCGGCGGATGCTGCCCGCCACCACTTTCGTCGCCTCGGCCGGCGTGCGCAGCGGTGAACGCGACCCCTTCGTCGATGCCGTGCTTGCCGAAGAGGGTCTCACGCTCGGCGAGCGGCAGCCGCGAACGCTTGACGAGCTGGAAGACGATTATTTCGACCTGATCGTGACGCTGGCGCCGGAAGCGCACCACGCCGCGCTCGAGCTTACCCGCTCGCTCGCCGTCGAGGTCGAGTACTGGCCGATGCCGGACCCGACCGACACCCTCGGCACGCGCGAGCATATCATGGCCGCCTATCGCGATGTGCGAGAGCGGCTGAAGACGCGCATAAGCCGACGTTTCTTGCTTCCGGAAGCAAAAAACGCGGCGGATTAAGCATGTTCACAAGCGGGCGATTATCATATAGGTTCCGCCGCAAATTCCGGTTGGAGTCGGACGATTTCAGGTCTGTTGGACCTGAAATCGTCCGACTCCAGATCAAGAGTAGAGCATGATGTCGTCCGAAAACCGCTTCACACTTTTCGGCATCATGCTCTAGGCGCCGGAACCGCCATCCAAGCAAAGGTATCGAATGCCGAAGGAAGAAGTCCTCGAATTTCCGGGCGTGGTCACGGAACTGCTGCCCAATGCGATGTTCCGGGTGAAGCTCGAAAATGAGCACGAAATCATCGCCCACACGGCCGGCCGCATGCGCAAGAACCGCATCCGCGTGCTGACCGGCGACAAGGTCCTGGTCGAAATGACGCCTTACGACCTGACCAAGGGCCGCATCACCTACCGCTTCAAGTAAAAATTCGGCGCGAACGCGATGAGCATCCTGCAGAAGCTCGTGCTTGCCTCGGGTTCGCCGCGCCGCATCGAGCTGTTGCAGCAGGCCGGCATCGAGCCGGACCGCGTGCTGCCCGCCGATGTCGACGAGACGCCGCTGCGCGCCGAGCATCCGCGCTCGCTGGCGAAGCGCCTTTCCAAGGACAAGGCCGAGAAGGCGTTCGCCTCGCTGAAAAGCGAGGAAGACCATGCGCCGGCCTTCATCCTGGCCGCCGACACGGTGGTGGCGGTGGGGCGGCGCATCCTGCCCAAGGCCGAGACGATCGACGACGCGGTGAACTGCCTCGGCCTGCTTTCCGGCCGCTCGCACCGGGTCTATTCCGGCATCTGCCTGATCACGCCGGGCGGCAAGCTCAGGCAGCGACTGGTGGAGACCAGGGTGCGCTTCAAGCGACTGCCGCGCGAGGAGATCGACGCCTATGTCGCGTCGGGCGAATGGCGCGGCAAGGCCGGCGGCTATGCCGTGCAGGGGCTGGCCGGCTCCTTCGTCGTCAAGCTGGTCGGCTCCTACACCAATGTGGTCGGCCTGCCGCTCTATGAGAGTATCGCGCTGCTGTCCGGCGAGGGCTTCAAGCCGCACAAGAACTGGCACGTCGCGCGGCCATGAGCCCGGACGAAAAGGTCACGCCGCTGAGGCCAAAACGCCCCTGCCCCGAATGCGGCAAGCCTTCGGTGCGTGAGCATTATCCGTTCTGCTCGACGCGCTGCAAGGACATCGACCTCAATCGCTGGCTGAAGGGCGCCTATGTCATCCCCGGCCGCGACGACGAAGAAGAAGAAGACGACGGCCCGAAGCAAGGCCCTTCGTCCACAGACGAGCAGTGAAGACCCGTTGCAATTCGCCGTTTCCCGCCGATTTTTCTTTATCAACACCTAAGCGCTGGACAGGCCGAATTCCCGTGCTATAACCCACGCGCTTTCGAGGGGGCGCCGCCCGGCGCCTTCGTGAAACCCGGCGGACGATCCCGTTAGCCGGCGCAGGCCCAGATAGCTCAGTTGGTAGAGCAGCGGACTGAAAATCCGCGTGTCGGTGGTTCGAATCCGCCTCTGGGCACCATCACCACTTCTCCCGACGCTCCCTTTCGCCGAAGCTCTGCACTGCAGCAGGTAGCCGGGTTGGTGATCTTATTGCTTCCGATGGCGCAATTTGGCGGGATTTGGAGCGCTGCGCTCGGGCTATTACGGCTTACGCGTGCAAGCCGGTTTAGCCGTGCCCAGGTTCGCCGAGCTTTTCCAGTCTGGCGGATAGCCGGTCAAGGTCAGTTGTGCCCTGGCCGAAAAGGCACATGGCCCTCATGGCGACCAATTGGCGGTCTTCCTCGCTCTCAAGTCCATGCCTTGAACAATAGCGATGGACAGCTTTTGAGAGGATTTCGAGTTGGGTGGAATCCAAAACACCATGCAGGGACATGCGGTGCCTCCTAGCCAGGGGCGAAAGCATGATACCGCTTTCAAGCGTCCGCTTGCCTCACTACTCGGTACGAACGACAACGAGGTGATACGCCTCTCTGGCAATTCGCGCGCTAACAAATGAGGCCGTGATGAAAACGCGCCTGAGCTGTCTTCTCGAGAAGGCGCGCCTGCCGAAGAAGCGAAACTGCGTCACTGCCGATCAGGTCGATGAGCTCGCGCGCCTAAGCTTCGGTGATGCCGGGTCTCGCGTCTGAAATCGGACTCGAAATTCCTTGTCGGTCTGCGACATTCCACCAATCAAAGAGTTCTCAAAATTGAAAAACGCTGTCGGGCACCCGAGGTGGCCCGGCTTCCCGGCTCGCATGTCAGGTCACACAGCCGTCATAGAGCCAAGAATGATCAATCGGGACTTCGCGAACGTTTTCTCCGCTCGAGGCTTTTCGCCTTTCGGCGAGCGATCCTGAGTTCGTCGAGCATCGGCTGCCACCACCCTCTCGATCGTTCCGCCGACACAGGAGGGCGCCGGGCCGGCCATGTCTTGATCAATTCAGCCAAGGTCGGCGGCCGCCACCTCGCCCAAACAGCGTCGACGCCGGTCTGCATCAACTGCGGATAGAACGGCGCCAGTTCAGAGGCGTCGGCGAGCTCGCCTGAAATCCCGGTGAAGACAACAATGTCATATTGCACCGTCGCCACGGCGCGACCGAGTGGAGGCAGGTCTTCGGCTGGAACTGGATAGCGTCGCCGCCTACGTTCGGCATGGCACAGCCTGGCGGCCTTGTGCTCTTCGGAGTGTTTACCAGCCTCCCGACGGCGTTTCCTCTCCTCAGGCTCGGCGCGTTGGGCGGCTCTTTCGATGCTTGGCCAACGGCGCCGCAGCTCCTCATAGGCGCGAAAAGGCACCCGCCAGACCCGCAGCTCGTCATCCCAACTCGCCCATGGAACCGCTCGCAGTTCCTCCAGTACGGTCTTCGAATACGGCGTGCGAATGCGCAGGTCGTCCGCGACTTCCAGATAGTGGCTCGACAGTGGATCGAAGGCGAAGGCATCCCGCCCCTTACTGTCGTCATGGGCTGCGCGAGCCGCCGTCTCCTGCGCCAGCCAGCGTTCGATCCGCCGCGCCGCCGTTTTTCCGGGCACGAACCAGCTCCTGCGCTCGTCGCTCCACCTCGCGCGTGGGAACGCAAGCTGGAACCGCTCAACCGCCGCACGATCGTACTGGAAGCGCGCTTCTGCACCACAGGGCTTCTGCGGTTCGGAATGCGCTTCGGATTTTTCCATCGGCTTGCGCTCACTAGCTCTGCTCGCAAGGAACGCCGCGCAGGTTCCTTGGGTTCAAGCCACGCAGCCGAGATAGGCCGAACTGCTCGAGGGGCGGCGCGCGGAAACCTTCCCGGCATTCGACGGTTAATCCGGATCAGGAGAGGTCAGCCATGGCGAGACGACGTGATGCAGATGAAACAGCGGCGAGCCGGCTCAGAAGGCCACGCTCGCGCCCGCTGAAAGGCGAAGAAACGGAAGTGAACCATATCGTGGAAACGCAAAACATCTCGCCGGCTCAGGCGCGGGAGCTTGTGCGGCGCCACGGAAACGATTGGCGCAAGATTGATGAGGCTGCCAAATCCTACAAGAAAGACAGCTAGTATTCCGAGTATCGGGGTGACAGCCCGGAGAGATCGTCGGCCAAGATAAGCGGATGACCAGGATCGCTACTTTCAACGTAAATGGCGTCAACGGGCGGCTGCCGGTCCTCCTGAAATGGCTTGGGGAAACCGGCTATGACATCGTCTGCCTGCAGGAGCTCAAGACATCCGATGAGAAGTTCCCTGCCGAGGCGATCCGGGAGGCTGGCTACGGCGCCGTCTGGCATGGGCAGAAATCTTACAACGGCGTAGCGATTCTGGCCCGTGGAAAACAGCCGTTGGAACGCAGGCGCCGACTGCCGGGCGATCCGGACGATACGCACAGCCGCTACATCGAGGCCGAGGTGGATGGGCTGGTGATCGGCTGCATCTACCTGCCGAACGGCAATCCCGCGCCGGGACCTAAATTCGATTACAAGCTGGCCTGGTTCCAGCGCTTGATCAGCTATTCCCAGACCTTGCTTAAAGAAGAGACGGTCCTGTGCGGCGATTACAACGTGGTGCCAACCCCGATCGATGCGGTGGTGCCGGCGCGCTGGTTGGGCGATGCAGTGTATTTCCCGCAGAGTCGCGGCGCTTACGCCGATTTGCTGGAGATGGGCTGGACGGATGCGGTTCGGCAGATCCATCCCGAGAAGGGAGTCTACACCTATTGGAACTTCTCCTACCGGGGCGGTTACGACCGAAGCTCCGGCCTGCGCATGGACCACCTCCTGATCAGTCCCGCGCTTTCAAACCGGCTGCAAGGCGCCGGCGTCGATGCTGCGGTAAGAGCTTTGGAAAGGCCAAGCGATCATGCCCCCGCGTGGATCGAGCTGACCTGGCCTGGAAAGCTCGACTGAGGTTCCGATGGCCTGCCCCAGGAGCGGCATCAGCCCGAGCGTATCACGCCGGGCTCATCGGTCTGTTCGTGGGCTTGCCCGACTGCTTGGGGCGCGGCCACAAGGTCGTGGAATCCGATCGTGGCGACCAAATACCCCGCTTCGTCGTAGATTTTCGTAACCCACGATGTCGGGTCGACGCCTTCGACAATCCCATCGAGCATCGCCTCCTTAGCCGCGCGTTTCGCCTCGGCCTTGGCGGCATCCAGATTCTCCATGTCGACCTGGATGGCCGGCTGCGCCGTACTTTCAATGAACTCAAAACGGAACTTCGGCATTCGTTTCTCCATTCGGCGCCACCGGGAGCGGATCGGGTGGGTTCTGAGCCGTGCGCTTGCTGGAAGTTTCGTCTCCGAGCACCGTCTCGGCGATGTATTTCTTGAGATCGCCGACTTCGTCGTCGATATCCTCGGCCAGTATGCCCAGGCCTTCGGCATCGGCGATGCATTGTTCGGCGAGCTTCTCGGCGGCGATCTCGGCCGGGATTGCAGCCGCTGCTTCCGCCTTGTGCTCGTCGATCCATTCCCCGACGAAATGTGCGGTCTTGTTCACGATGACATCCGGCTCCTGAGCGGGAACCGTTTCAGCGTCAGTTGGCTTCGTGTCCATGTCAAAACCCGCCCTATAGGATCATTCTTCAACGCCGATTGCGTGCGAAGGATGCAGGCGTTTGTCGAAAGTTGTCGTTGCTTCAGACTTGCACTTCAAACTCCCGGCTCAAGGGCTGGAACCTGCGTCAGGATCAACAGTTCTTGAGCATGGCAAATCACCCGATAACGAGTCTGCTGACCTCAATCGGCACGTTAACCTCCCGTCCCGCGGCATTCCTGGTGCTGCTGGCGTACGCGGCGCTGTGGGTCGTTTTCGATCGCGAAAGTCTGAATTGGCATGGGGCGGCCACCCTCTCCACCTGGGCTATGACGCTGTTTATCCAGCGGGCGGAGCATCGCGACACCCAGGCAATCCACGCCAAGTTGGATGAAATGCTGCGATCAAACAGCGCGGCCTCGAACATCACCCGCATTGACGATGAGGAACCCGAGGAAATCGAAAAGCATCGCAGCCGTACACAGCAGGGCGATTGAGATGTGCTTTCCTGCCTTTTGGCGCCTCCAGCGGCGCCAACCGTGAGATTTGGTCGGAACCGGCGGAGGCTGCTCAGCAGCCTCAAGTATTTGGGCGTCGCGCTTGTCGCCAGTCTGGTCACGTTGCTCGCCATCAACCTGATTCCGGAGAACCGTGTCATCCGCACGATCGTGCCGCACCGTTTCGATGCGGCAGATCCGCAATTCGCAAGGAGCATGAGCAGCTATTCGCAGGGGCAGATGTTCGACGCGAACGCCGTGCAGACCCTGGTCAACGGCGACGAGATTTTTCCGGCCATGTTGCAAGCGATCCGTTCGGCCAGATCGACCATCGACATGGAAACCTACATTTATTGGTCGGGCTCGGTCGGCTACGAGTTCGCCACGTCGCTGGCTGCGAAAGCCCGAGAGGGTGTCGAAGTGCGCGTGCTCGTCGACTGGCTTGGCAGTCTTCCCTTCGATGAGAAGCTGATCCACATCATGACGAGCGCAGGCGTTCGGTTCCAGCGCTATCGGCCGATCTACTGGTACACGCTCGACCGCGTCAACAACCGGACGCATCGCAAGCTGCTCATTGTGGACGGGCGGGTCGCCTTCACAGGAGGGGTCGGCATCGCGGACAACTGGCTGGGAGATGCGCGCAACCCCAATGAGTGGCGCGACACGCACTACCAGATCGAAGGGCCTGCCGTGCCCGGGTTCCAGGCGGCCTTCGCCGAGAACTGGCTGGAAGCGGTGGGCGAGACGTTGCAGGGCGAGAAGTTCTACCCGCCGCCCGAAGCAGCGGGTGCGCTCAAGGCCCAGCTGATCCTTTCATCGCAGCCGAACGGCTCCGAAAACATGGAGCTGATGATGCTGGCCGCCATAGCCGCGGCCAAAGACCACCTGCGCATCGGCATGGCCTACTTCGTCCCGGACGACATCGCCCTACAACAGATATTGGACGCCAGAAAAAGAGGCGTGGCCGTCGACGTGATCGTTCCCAATTCCCTGACGGATGTCCCGATAGTCCGGAAAGCTTCGCGCTATTTCTGGGGCGAATTGCTCGAGGCCGGGGTGCGGATCTACGAGTTTCAGCCCACGATGTATCACCCAAAACTGCTGATCGTGGACGACGTCTGGGCGAGCTTCGGTTCCACCAACCTGGACGAGCGGTCTTTGCGTTTGAACGATGAGGCCACGCTCAACGTCTACGGCAAGGAATTCGCACGAACGCAGATCGACCTATTCAACGAAGATCTGAAGCGCTCGAGGCAGATCAGTCTTGCCGAATGGAAATCGCGTCCCATGCGCGAAAAGTTCACCGATTGGCTGGCCAGCAGGCTGCACGCGCAGCTCTAGCCAGTTCACGCAGACGGGGACGCAACAACACCGGCCGCTGCTTGTCGCTTGGGCCGCCCGTCACACAGATCAGCGGAACTGCCAAACCACCCCCGGTGAGCGAGGGTCGGCCGCCGGGGGGCGGCTCTTGACGCCGAAAATCGCGCTTCCGATATTTCACCTCAGCGCCGCTGGCACACGCCCAGCACGTTGCTGAGCATCTGTTTGGCTTGCCGGCGATTGGCGCATCAAGCGGAGGAAGGTCATGGGCCCAAATGTCTTCGGGGAGCCTGTTGGGCGCGCTTTGGTTTCCCGGCGAAGCGACAACCATAGTCACGACCACGGTACGGCAGAACCAAGCGCAAGGAGCACTGATGTGTTCGCAGAACCTGTCCTTGTGGATGACGTGCCATTCGGCGTGAGGAAAATCCGTTGCGCGATGGACGCGATCGAATTCCTGGAGGAGTGGCCGTTCGAGAAACGCTGCCGCCTGCATGGTTTGGCCAGCGACGCTTGCTGCGCGGCATATGATGGCCGCGGGCCGGTCGCAGCGGCCAGGAAAGTGTTCGTCAGCTGGGCTATCCAGACCGGCATTTGCGCCAGCGCGCCTTGCCTCGAGCTCGACGCCGTTGAGGCGGCTGATCAAGTCACAGGCAGTGGCACGTCCTGATGAGGAAGAACACGCCCACCCCATAGGGAAGCAACAAAAGCAACAGGGCCAGCCAGTAACCGGGCTGTGCCAATGCCGCGAAATCTGAACGAAGTTGCTCCATTGCCCGTCCAACGCAGGGCGGCTCAGCTGGTTCCTCTACTGCGCATGTCAGAATCTAAGACCAAGAAGCTTCGTACCTCCTGCTGTTGACGGCTGCAGCGATCGAGGAACGCTGGCCGCCCCCAGAGCCATGATGGCAGAGCCGAACCCTTGGTGCTGTGGGGCCGGGCTTCCGCCTGAATGCGCCTGCCACACGCAATTCTTGCAGGCCCTCCTGGGCGGTAGGAACAAAGGGGCTCGTTATCCGTTCGGTTTCGCGCAGCAAGAGCAGGATCAGCTTGCAGAACGGCGAGACCGGAGTTTCTGCCGCCCGGCTTCGGTTGTTCCCTTGTTGTCCGCGTTGAACAAGGTGTTCCGAAGCGCCATGCATTACCGCCAGTGTCCGTCGGTCGCTCTTGGCCTCCTGCTCTTGGCCATCACGGTGCTGCCGCACAATCCCGCTTGGGCGCAGGCGCCCTGCCCGGCCGATCACGACAAACTGCTGTCGGCCTTGAAGGCCAATGTCAAGGCGAGCGGCGGGCCGGCAAATGGCGGCTTCGAGACCAATGAATGGGCCGCGATCGTTGCCCGTGACGGTACGGTCTGCGCCGTCGCCTTCAGCGGCCCTACCGTGGACGCCCAATGGCCCGGCAGCCGGCTGGTCGCGGCCGAGAAGGCCAACACGGCCAACGGGCTCAGCGTGGCGAATATGGCCCTGTCGACCGCCAATCTTTATGCCGGGGTGCAACCAGGCGGGCCGCTGTTCGGCCTGCAGGCCACCAACCCCGTCAATCAGGCGGCGGCTTACGCCGGCGACGCCAAGACATTCGGCAGCCCTAATGATCCGCTGATCGGCAAACCGATCGGAGGCGTGGTGGTGTTCGGCGGGGGCCTGGCCCTGTACGACGGCAAGGCGATCGTCGGCGGCCTCGGGGTCAGCGGAGATTCCTCCTGCGCCGACCACAACGTCGCCTGGCGCGTCCGCGCCGCGCTCGGCCTCGACAAGGTTCCGGCAGGCGTCAATCCCAATCGCAAGGACGCCATCATCTACGACCTCGACCCAGGCGGCAAAAGCGCATCCGGCTGGGGTCATCCGCTCTGCGCCGGGCGCGAGGCCGACATAGCCGTGGAACTGGGCGCCGGCGTCGGAGGCTCGGTCCCGAAATGAAGGCAGTGCGACAGCTGACAGCGAGGTGTGCGCAGTCCGGACGCGCTCGCCTCACCCGGGCTGCGCGGCAATATGCGGGATCAAGCATTGTTGGAGCGATGATGCTGGCCTGCTTTCCATTCCTGATGGCCGCCTCGGAGTCGCCCTCGACGCCTGCGATCTCGCCGCCGGCCTCCGCCGCCCCGCCCGACGACGCCCAATGGACGATGCCGGCCAAGAACTACGCCTCGACCCGCTACAGCGAGCTCGCGGAAATCAACGAAGGCAACGTCAAGAACCTGCAGGTCGCCTTCACCTTCTCGACCGGCGTGAACAAGGGGCAGGAAGCGGCGCCGCTGGTGGTCGGCAGCACGATGTATATCGTGACGCCCTTTCCCAACATCGTCTACGCGCTCGACCTCTCCAAACATGGGGCACCGATCAAGTGGAAATACGAACCCAATCCCGAGCCCGCGGCACAAGGGGTAGCGTGCTGCGACGTCGTCAATCGCGGCGCCGCCTTCGCCGACGGGCGCATCTTCTTCAACACGCTGGACGGCCACACGATAGCGCTCGATGCGAACTCCGGCCAGCCGATCTGGAATACCCATATCGGCAACATCAATGTCGGCGAGACCCTCACCATGGCGCCGCTGGTGGTGAAGGGCAAAGTGCTGGTCGGCAATTCGGGCGGCGAGATGGGGGTACGCGGCTGGGTCAAGGCGCTCGACGCCGGCGACGGCCATGTCGTCTGGACGGCCTACAATACGGGGCCGGACAAGGAGGTGCTGATCGGCCCGGATTTCAAGCCGCATTACGACATGGACAAGGGCAAGGACCTTGGTGTGACGACATGGCCGCCGGAGGCCTGGAAGATCGGCGGCGGCAATATGTGGGGCTGGATCTCCTATGATCCCGATCTCAATCTGATCTTCCACGGCACCGGCAATCCGGGCCCCTGGAACCCTGACCTGCGCCCCGGCGACAACAAATGGACATCGGGCATTTTTGCCCGCGATCCCGATACCGGAGCGGCGAAATGGTTCTATCAGTGGACCCCGCACGATCTGCACGACTATGACGGCATCAATGAGCAGATCCTGCTCGACATGAACTGGCAGGGCAAGCCGCGCAAGGTGCTGGTCCGGCCGGAGCGCAACGGCTATCTCTACGTCCTTGATCGCACCACCGGCGAGGTCCTGTCCGCAAAACCCTATGGCCCCGTCAACTCCAGCAAAGGTGTGGATCTCAAGACCGGCAGGTTGATGGCAAACCCGGACAAGAAGACCGGGACCGGCAAGGTTGTCCGCGACATCTGCCCGACCGCCTCGGGGCTCAAGGACTGGCAGCCTTCCGCTTTCTCGCCGAAGACGGGCCTGCTCTACATCCCGCACAACAATCTGTGCATGGACGAGGAAGGCGTCGAGGTGAACTACATCGCCGGCACGCCCTATGTCGGAATGAACGTGCGCATGATCCCGGGCCCCGGCGGCAATCGCGGCGCCTTCACCGCGTGGGATATCGCGGCGGAGAAACAGGCCTGGAGCCTCAAGGAAAACTTCCCGGTATGGAGCGGCGCGGTCGTAACCGCCGGCGATATCGTCTTCTACGGAACCATGGAAGGCTGGTTCAAGGCGGTCAGCGCGAAGACCGGCGAACTGCTTTGGCAGTTCAGGACCTCCTCCGGCATCATCGGCCAGCCGGTTACTTATCGCGGCCCCGACGGACACCAATATGTCGCGATCCTGTCCGGCGTCGGCGGCTGGGCCGGCGCCATCGTCTCGGGCGATCTCGATCCGCGCGACGCCACTGCTGCGCTCGGTTTCGTCAACGCGATGAAGGACCTGAAAAACGTGACAACGGCGGGAGGCACGCTCTATGTGTTCCGGCTGCCTTGATGGATTCGAACTGACCGCACTGGCGAAAAGATCCGCGCTGTGGGCCCTCGTGGCCGGTCTCGTCGCCTTGGTCTGGCTGGTTCTGGCCGGCGCGGCGAATGCGCGGGAACTCCGCGCCTGCGCCGATCCCAATAACATGCCGTTCTCCGACGCCAGCGGCGAAGGCTTCGAGAACAAGATCGCCGAGATCGTTGCGGCCGACCTTGGCGCGAAGCTTACCTATACCTGGTGGGCGCAGCGCCGCGGCTTCGTTCGCAACACGCTGAAGGCCGGGCTTTGCGATCTGGTGCTCGGAACGCCCGCAAATGTCGAAATGCTGCGCGCCACCTTGCCCTATTACAGGTCCTCCTATGTCTTCGTGACCCGCCAGGACGGCCCGAACGTGGCATCCTTCAACGATCCGCGGCTGCGCGACATGCGCATCGGCGTTCAGCTCATCGGCGATGACGGCGCCAATTCGCCGCCGGTCCAGGCGCTTGGCCGTCGCGGCATTGTCGGACATCTCGTCGGCTACCCGGTCTACGGCGACTATTCCGCTCCCAACCCTGCGGCGCGCATCGTCGAAGCTGTCGCGAGCGGCGAGGTCGACGTCGCCGTGGTCTGGGGCCCGCTCGCCGGTTACTTCGCTACGAAGCAAAAAGTGCCGCTCCGGATCACGCCGGTTACACCTCGCATCGATGGACCGCAATTGCCGCTGATGTACGACATCTCGATGGGCGTTCGGCGCGAGGACGATGCACTGCGCGGTGATGTGAATAGCGCGCTCACCAGGCACAAGGCCGAGATCGACGCGGTTCTGACGCAATATGGCGTTCCGCTTCTCGACATCGCCGGGAGCCCGGTGCGATGAGGCTGGGTTTCGCGACGCTGCTGTCGGTGACGCTCGCCTTGGCGGCATGCCAGCGCGAGGAGCGGGACACGCGCCCGCAATCTTCGCTCGGCTCCGGCGGCCAGCCAACCCCCGTCACCGCGCTGGAACCCGGCGGCCAACGGCCCTCCCCCAGAGACAACAAAGCGGCGAGCTTCGAGGCCAACGCCTTCCATCTCAGCGAGGGCAAGCGCCTGTTCGGCTGGTTCAACTGTTCGGGATGCCACGCCAATGGCGGCGGCGGCATGGGCCCGGCCCTGATGGACCAGAAATGGATCTATGGCAGCTCCATGGAAAGCATTCACGCCACCATCCGCGACGGGCGTCCGAACGGCATGCCGAGCTTCCGCAACATGATCCCCGACGATCAGATCTGGGAACTGGCAGCCTTCGTGCGTTCGCTAAGCGGCAACGCGCCCTCTTCCGCTGCGCCACAGCGAAATGACGGCATGATGCCCCATCCGTCGGAAAACCGCATGCCGGATGCCGCCACGCTGGGGAAGTCGCCGTGAAACGCCTCGCCTCGATGGCGTTTGCCGCGGCAAGCGTCCTTTCGCTCCAGGGATGCGCGGGCTGGCAATCGGCCCTCGACCCGAAAGGCCCCGCGGCGAGCGAGTTGGCATGGCTGATCTGGTTCTTCACAGGCCTTTGCGCGGTGGTGTGGGTGCTGGTGATGATCGCTCTCGCCGCACCAGTGTTGATGCGGCCGCCCAGGCGCACCGAGCCGCTGGTGCTCGACGCCGGCGCCGACCATCGCAAATTGCGCGTTGTGGCCATCGCTGTCGGGCTGACCGCCGCGATCCTGGTCGGGCTGACCTTGCTCAGCTTCTTCGCCAACAGGACGCTTGCGGCGATCGGCTCGGACGCTGCGCTGACCATCCGGGTGACCGGGCACCAATGGTGGTGGGAGGTACGCTATGAGGATGCCACGCCGAGCCGCATCCTGACGACGGCGAACGAAATCCACATCCCCGCCGGCGAGCCGGTGCGGCTTCTTCTGACCTCGACCGACGTGATCCATTCCTTCTGGGTCCCAAGTCTGGCCGGCAAGCTCGACCTCATCCCCGGTCACATAAACGTGCTGGATATCAAGGCGGACAAGCCCGGAACTTATCGGGGCCAGTGCGCCGAGTTCTGCGGCGCGCAGCATGCGAACATGGGCACCTTCATCATTGCCGAGCCGCGGGCCAAGTTCGACGCCTGGTGGAACGATCAGCTTCAGCCGGCCGCCCCTCCGACGGGCGACGAGGCGAAGGCGGGCGCGGACCTGTTTCTCAAGCGTCCCTGCGTGATGTGCCACAAGATCGGCGGCACGCCCGCCGGCGGAACGGTCGCTCCGGATCTCACCCATGTTGCCAGCCGGCGAACGCTTGCCGCGGGAAGCTTGACGATGAGCCGCGGCAATCTCGCCGCCTGGATAGCCGACCCGCAAGGCATCAAGCCCGGCTCTCACATGCCGGTGGTCGAGCTCAATGGCGACGAGCTCAACGCGATCGTCGCCTATCTCGAGGGCCTGAAATGAGCAGCGCGGATCTGACCAGCGAACGCGACCTGCCGCCGGAACGCGAGGCGACTGCCAAGGGCGACGTCGCCCCCGAACGTGATGGGCCGCGCGACACCGGCATGGACGATGCCAGCCTTCACCGCTGGCTCGCGCGCACATGGCGGACGCCGCCCGGCATCATCGGCGCGCTCTCCAGCGTCGATCACAAGGTCGTCGCAAGGCGCTATCTGATCACGGCGTTCGTGTTTCTGTGCCTGGGCGGGCTGAACGCCGTCGCCATGCGCATCCAGCTTTCGGGACCGCAACGCGGCCTGATTGGGCCGGACCTCTACAACCAGCTGTTCACCATGCATGGCGTCACCATGATGTTCCTGTTTGCCGTGCCCATCGTGCAGGCGACCGGCATCTATCTGGTGCCGCTGATGGTCGGCAGCCGCAACATCGCCTTTCCGCGCCTGAACGCGTTCAGTTACTGGATTTATGTCTCGGGGGGCCTCTTCGCTTGGGTGTCCTTCGCCCTTTCAATGGCGCCGGATGTCGGCTGGTTCGCCTATGTGCCGCTGTCCGGTCCCGAATTCGGTCCCGGCAAGCGCGCCGACGTGTGGGCGCAGATGATCACCTATACCGAGGTCTCATCCCTGGCGGTCGCCGTCGCGACCATCGTCACCGTATTCAAGCAGCGTGCGCCAGGCATGTCGCTGGACAAGATCCCGCTCTATGTCTGGGCCTTGCTGGTCACCTCGTTCGTCGTCGTCTTCGCCATGCCGGCGGTGATGATTACCTCGACCTTCTTGATCCTCGACCGGCTGGTCGGAACGCATATTTTCAATCCAGCGGAGGGCGGCGATGCCCTGCTGTTCCAGCACCTGTTCTGGTTCTTCGGTCACCCCGAGGTCTACATCATCTTCCTACCGGCGACAGGCATGGTCTCCGCGATCATTCCCGCTTTCGCTCGACGGCCGGCGTTCGGCCATCTCGGGCTGGTCCTGTCGTTGATCGCAGTCGGCTTCCTGTCGTTCGGTCTCTGGGTCCACCACATGTTCGCGACGGGATTGCCGAAGCTCGGCGCAAGCTTCTTCACAGCATCCAGCATGTTGATCGCCATTCCCAACGGCGTGCAGATCTTTTGCTGGCTGGCGACCTTGTGGGACGGCAGACCGGTGATCCGCACGCCGTTGCTCTTCGTCTTCGGCTTCTTCTTCATCTTCGTCATCGGCGGACTCACCGGCGTCATGCTGGCTTCCGTGCCGCTCGACCTGCAGGTGCACGACACCTATTTCGTCGTCGCGCACTTCCACTACGTGCTGATCGGCGGCTCGGTCTTCCCGCTGCTGGGTGCCGCCTATTTCTGGTTCCCAAAGATCACCGGCCGCATGATGAGCGAGCGTCTCGGACACTGGCATTTCTGGCTGGCCTTCATCGGCTTCAACGCTGCCTTCTTCCCGATGCATCTTGTCGGCCTGTGGGGCATGCCGCGCAGGGTCTATACCTATCCGGCCGAGCTTGGCTGGGGAAACATCAACCTGTTCATCACCGGCGGCGCGGTGCTCTTCTTCCTGAGCTTCGTGCTGTTCACCCTCAATCTCGTGCATGGCGCCTTGAAAGGCGCGCCGGCCGGCGACAATCCCTGGGATGCAGGCACGCTGGAATGGGCCACGTCGTCGCCGCCTCCAAGCTACAATTTCGCGCGTATCCCGATCGTCACGAACGTCGAGCCGCTCTGGGCCGAACGCGAGGTCCTTCCCGTCGCCACCGGGCTTCGCGTCGATGTGCGCGAGCTGCTCATCTCGACGGTGGCGGAAGCGCATCCCGATATCCGCGAGAAATCGGCGACGCCGTCGATCTGGCCGCTGTTCGCTGCCATCGCTGTCGGCGGCACCTTTCTCTATTCGATCTTCACGCCCTGGGCGATCGTCTGGGGCGCCGCGCCGATCGCAATCACCCTGATCGGCTGGTTCTGGCCGAAAGACACGCCGGAGGACGAGGAATGAAGCAGCGTCCCGTCGCCGATCTGTCAGGCCTGCCAAGCTTCGGACTTGGTCCGCGCAGCCCGACCTGGTGGGGAACGCTCGGTTTCATGGCGCTGGAAGGTATGGGCTTCGCGCTGGCGGCCGGCGCTTATCTCTATCTGGCGACCTTGTGGCCCAACTGGCGTCTAAGCGCCCCGGAGCCCAACCATTGGCCCGGAACGATCGTGACGCTGCTTCTCATCGTCAGCCTGGTGCCGAACCACATCCTCAATGGCTACGCCAAGCAATGCGCCATCGGGCCGGTGCGGATCGGCATGGTGGTGATGTCGCTGCTCGGCATTGCGCCGCTCATCGTGCGCTGGTTCGAGTTTCCGACGCTGAACATCTATTGGGACACGAACGCCTATGGCTCGATGCTTTGGGTATTGCTCGGGCTGCACACCACCCATCTGATCACCGATGTCGGCGAGACGATCGTGCTGACAGTGCTGATGTTCACGCGCCACGCCTATAGCGGCCGGCGTTTTGGCGACGTCGGCGACAACGCCTTCTATTGGGATTTCGTGGTCTTGACCTGGATCCCGATTTATCTGCTCATCTACTGGATGCCGAGGCTAGGCTGATGCGCGCGCTGCGTTTGGGAACGTCCTGGGGTGGTCTTCTGTCGGGGCCTCTGGCCTGGGCCATCTCGACCCAGCTGAATTACGCGCTGGTGCCCTGGCAATGTAACCGCCAGGTCCCGGTCGTCCTTCCCGTCGCACTGGTGCTCGCGGTGCTTTCGCTACTTGGCGGGGCGTTGTCGTGGCGGGCGAAGCGGCAAGGCGGCGCCGCCTTCAAACCGGAACGTTCACGCAGCACCGAGCGTTTCGTCGCCGATCTCGGCATACTTTCGGCTTTGCTGTTTGCCCTCGTCATCGTCATGCAGGGCAGCGCCGCGCTCATCCTCGACGAGTGCCTGCGATGAGCTTCGACGCGTTCTTCTCAACCCCGATCTGCTACGGCGCCGGCGCGCCCGAGGCCGGGTGGACGCTTGCGCTTCCCATCACGCTTCCGCTGGCCGCGCTTGCGCTCATCTATGCGATCGGCGCCAACCGGCTGTGGCGCCGCAGCAATCGAGGCCGACAAGAGCGCATACGACAAACGTTGTTGTTCGCCGCAGGGTGGTGCGTGCTGACGGGGGCGCTGGTCAGCCCGATCCATGCGCTGGGCGAGCGGGTATTTGCCGCCCACATGATCGAGCACGAGCTGCTGATGGCGCTGGCGGCTCCGCTGCTGGTTGCAGCCTGCCCTGGCGCGGCCCTGGTATGGGCATTGCCGGTCGCGCTTCGGCAAAGAACGGGAAGGCTCACGCATGGCAAGATGCTGCAGGCGTTCTGGGCCTTCGCCAGCCGCCCTCTCAACGCAACAATCATCCACGGGATCGCCATCTGGATCTGGCACATCCCGGTCCTGTTCGAGGCAGCCCTGCAGCGGGGCGTGCTGCACTATGCCCAGCATGCGAGCTTCCTCGGCACTGCCTTGCTGTTCTGGTGGGCGCTTCTGCCCCGTTCCGGTCGGCAGCAGGCCTATGGCAGCGCCGTCATGCATCTCTTCTTCACTTCGATGCACACCGGCCTGCTCGGCGTGCTGCTGCTGCTGTCGCCCAAACTCTGGTATCCGGAAAATGCCGGTGGAGCAGCGCTGTGGGGTCTAACCCCGATCGAGGATCAGCAGCTTGCTGGCCTTGTGATGTGGGTTCCGGCTGGCCTGATCTATGGCGGAGCCGCCTTGCTGCTCGCCGGCCTCTGGATAAGCAAGAGCGGAACCAGGGAGGCGACGCATGCGCTCCGATCTGGCTAGACTGATCGGCGGCGCCCTCGCCGCCATCGTCGTAGTCGCCGTAGTCCTCGCCGCCGTGGCCCTGTGGGCCGACCGGCGTGATCGGATCCAGCACGAGTCGGACGCGGCAACCGGCGGCGTGGGCGCGCGCGCTATCCCGATCATGACCGCGAATGGCTGCTCCGGCTGCCATACGATCCCTGGCGTGCCGGGCGCGCAAGGTCAGGTCGGCCCGCGCCTCGACGCCAGCCTCGCCGGCCGGATCATTATCGGCGGCGTGCTGGCCAACAATCCGGAGAACCTGATCCGCTGGATCCGTGGCGCCAGAGAGATCAATCCGCACACCGCCATGCCATCGACGAGGATCACCGAGCAGCAGGCGCGCGATGTCGCGGCCTATCTCTATGCTTTGAAATAATTGAACCTCGCCGCCGCGTCGGAACCCAGGCTGTCAGGCAACCTTCGACAGGACGCTGATATCGCATCTGGCGAGGCCATACCGCCAGCGATGGTTCGTCGCCGCGACACGGCTCTGGTAAAAAAGCGTCAGCTGTTCGCCCTCGATCATGACGGTCGAGTGACCGTTTTCTCCTGGCCCGCCTGGATCAAGAACCGGACCAATCGAAACGTAGGGTCCGGTCACCTCGGCGGCGATGGCGAAAAACACGCGTTGTCGGCTTCCCCGCGGCCCCCGCGGAAGGAAGCACGTGGCGTTGAGGAGCACGCGGCCATCGGGGAGCTCGACCAGTTGGGCGCCTTCGATCCCCCACTCGTAGTCGGGATCATCGCGCGAATTGTGGTGCGGGATATCATTATGGTCGAGGATCTTGCCCAGCCGCTTCCAAGGTCCGAACCACGAGTCGGACTGGCTGCGCGCCAGATAGATGTCGGGTTGCGGCACACGACTGAATTTCGGCATGCCGGAATAGACGATGTAGCGCTTGCCGCCGACGATAGCCGGATGCGGATCATAGATCCCATCTTCGTCCGTGTCGGCTATCGACAGGATCGCGGGGTTGAGCACCACCCAGTTGAAGCCATCATTCGACACCGCGTGCTCACAGCGGCCGCCGGACTTCATGAACTCGGTCTGGATGAACATGTGGAAGACGCCGAGTTCGTAGACAACACCGGGCGCGGCGACGCCCGATCCCGTGACCGGAAGCTCGATGGGTTCGTGCTCCGTCCAGGGACCGTGCAGCTCCGGCGCGGTTGCGTGAAGTATCTTCCAGCTCTCGCTGGTCACGGTGCCGCTCGAGCCGAAGACGTGCCAGAGCCTGCCGTCAAAGACGGGGCATGGATCTTTGAGATCATCCACCGCCTGCGGATGGAAGAGCGGGAACACGTTCGTCTCGAAATCGATGTTCATCACTTGCCCCAGCGATTGCCGGCAGTTTGAGGCTCGTTTGGCTCCGGTCCAGGCGAATCGATGGAGCCGTCGAACAGCTTAGCCGCCCATGCTACCGAAATACGGCCACCGAGTGACCGTCCCCAGGAACCTGCGTGCGAATCTTGGCCGCACCTCCCAAGGGGCAGCACCGCGGCAAAATCCTGCGCCCCTTAAAGGCTCGCGGCTGGAACAAGTTATTCGACGGGAAGTTAGACGGAAAGGCGGAGCTCACCTCCGCCGCCTGCGATTAACAAATGTTAATCGTAGTATAAACCGTGCTGTTACTAGGGAAAAATTGTATGGACGCGGCAATAAGAATACCAACCCGCAGACAAACCATAAAAAGCCACGACTTGCTGACATGTTTCTCCCATTTACGATGGAATTTCGTCCATCAGCGTCCGCAACATATTCTTACCTTGGCCGCGAGGGAATTTGAGATCGTCTATTTCGAGGAACCTGTTTTCGAGGAGCGCTCGCATCCCTCTATGCGTTTCTCAGAGGTGGCGCCGGGAATTCGGGTCGCGACTCCTTTGCTTCCAATTGGCACAAGCCCGGCCAGAGCTGATGCCGTCCAGCGGAAATATCTCGACCGGATCATCGCTTCGACGCCGCACACCAACCTGACCGCCTGGTACTACACGCCCATGGCCCTGCGCTTCAGCGCACACATCAATTTCGATGTCTGCGTCTATGACTGCATGGACGAACTTTCGGCGTTCAAGAATGCGCCAACCGAACTGGCCATGATGGAGCGAGCCCTGTTCGGGCGCGCCGATGTCGTCTTCACCGGCGGCTTGAGCCTCTTCGAAGCGAAGCGCTGCCAGCATCGTGCCATCTATCCGTTTCCGAGCAGCATCGACGTCAGCCACTTCCACAAGGCAAGGACGCCCGGCAAGGACCCGGCCGATCAATTCGGCATCCCTCATCCCCGAGTGGGCTTCTTCGGGGTCATCGACGAGCGCCTCGACATCGATCTCGTGGCCCAGGCATCCAAGGCCATGCCCGACGTACATTTCGTCATGCTTGGTCCGGTGGTCAAGATCGACCCGAGCAGCCTGCCGACAGCGGACAATCTGCATTGGCTCGGCGGGAAAGCCTATGCCGATCTTCCCGATTATCTCCGCCACTGGGACGCCGGCTGGATGCCGTTCGCCCTCAACGAGGCCACGCGCTTCATCAGCCCGACAAAAACGCCTGAATTCCTAGCCGCAGGCCTGCCAGTGGTCTCAACAGCAATCGTCGATGTAGTGCGAACCTACGGCGCAGCCGGGCTCGTCGACATTGTGGACGCAGAGGACGTCGACACCAAGCTGCGAAGCGTCCTTAGCCAATCGCGCAACGCGCGGCTTCCGCAGGTCGATGCCTATCTCGCGGACATGTCCTGGAAGCGTACATGGAATGGCATGGCCGCTCACATCAGGAGCGCCAGCGCGAGGAAAAAGGTCGTCCCCTTCCGCAGGAGCGCCTGACCATGTTCGACTGGCTTGTCGTCGGCGCAGGTTTCGCCGGCAGCGTTCTCGCCGAACGAATTGCCTCGCAACGGGGAGAAAGCGTTCTCCTCATCGATCGCCGCAATCACATCGGTGGGAACGCCTATGACTGCTACGACGAAGCAGGCATCCTCATCCACCGCTACGGGCCGCATATCTTCCACACAAATGCGCGGTCCATCGTGGACTATCTGTCACACTTCACGACATGGCGGCCGTATGAACATCGTGTGCTGGCCGCGGTCGACGGCATGCTTCTCCCGATCCCCATCAATCTCGATACAATCAACCGCCTCTACGGTCTCGATTTGGATTCGGTGGAACTGGAAGACTTCTTGGCATCTCGCCGCGAGACCGTCGAGGAAGTCCACACTGCCGAGGACGTCGTGATCAGCACTGTCGGGCGGGAACTCTATGAGAAATTCTTCCGCGGCTACACCAGGAAGCAATGGGGCGTAGACCCCTCCCAGCTCAGCAAATCCGTAACTGCCCGGGTTCCGACCAGGACCAACCGCGACGACCGCTACTTCGGCGACAGCTTCCAGCACATGCCGGCGAACGGGTACACGCGCATGTTCGAGCGCATGGTGAGCCATCCCAATATCAAGATCATGCTGCAGACGGATTATCGTGAGGTCCGGGACCGGATTCCGTTCCGCAAGCTGATCTACACCGGCCCTGTCGACGAATTCTTCGACTGGAGACTTGGCCGTCTGCCGTATCGCTCACTGCGTTTCGAGCACGTGACCGTCGAATGCGAACAGTTCCAGCCGGTCGCCGTGGTCAACTATCCGCAAACGGAGGACTTCACCCGGATCACCGAGTACAAGCATCTGACCGGCCAGAAGAATGCCCGGACGAGCCTCACCTACGAATACCCAACCGACATTGGCGATCCTTATTACCCGGTGCCCCGGCCGGAAAACGAAGCGCTCTACAAGCAATATGAAGCCTTGTCCGCCAGTCGCCCGGATGTCTGGTTCGTCGGCCGCCTTGCGACGTACCGCTATTACAATATGGACCAGGTCGTGGGTCAGGCTCTGGCAACTTTCGCCCGCATTCAGAAGACGGTCCCCGGTGCAGGCTTGCAGCCGGCAATGGCTGTGCCGGGCTAAAGCCGCTTGCTACTCGGGCATGCCAGGCTGCGTGGGTCGAGAATGCTGGTCAAACAGCCTCTGCTGCCTCGCGAGTTCATCGGCCATCGGCTGACGGGTGCGGCGCGATCCATCCGCATGGATGACCGAGAAAAGGCCAACTTCGGCGTGGCGTGAATTGTCCCATCCGGGATAGGCCGTGATCGGATAAAGGCAGATTCCCCCGACCCTGGCGCCTTGGTTCATAGCCTCCCGCACCTCGTCGCACACATAGTGAAGCCATGCCGGGCCTCCGGACCCCTCCGCACCGGTCTCGGCAATGTACATCGGCTGTGGGTAGCGTCGGGCGACCTCGACGAGCATTTCCGACAGAGCCCGGTATTCGTGATGCCCCATCGGGATCGTTGGCCCGTGCAGGTACCACTGATTGTGCGGGTAGAAATTCAGACCGATGACATCGATGAGATCTTCGCTGCCCCCAAGCTGCGGCTCGACTCGCCCCATCAGCATGTCGTACGCTTCGAACTGTCCCTGACGGACTTTTTCAGCCGTCCGTATTTCTGCGCGGCTTCGATCGCGCGGCGCGATGTGAATAAGCGGCTCGGCCCAGATGAACCGGCATTCTGGATCCGCTTCGCGCATGGCTCGTATGCCTTGCACGGCAGCCTTGACAAGGTGGCGTTTGAACCAGCCCCTTCGTCTTGGGCCGGCTGGCGGAAAATAGCCCACTTCGACTGCCCAGGCGAAGAACGATATCTCGTTGATCGGACAGACGAGCGCAGGCTTCCCGCTGACGGCCCGATGCAACCGGACAGCTTCCGCTGCGAAAGCGGCATAGCGCTCGATCAGCTCCTTCCCGCCCTGGTCAAGATAATCGGGGGTTCCGTAGTGAAAAATATCCCAGATGACCTGAACGCCGGCGACGTTTGCCGCTTCGATCATCGGCGCCCAACTTGACCAATCGTACACGCCCGGCGCCTTCTCGATCAGGTGCCAGCGCAGCCCGTCACGAAGGGTTCTAAGCCCAAGGTTCGCGCAGCCGCGATAGTCGCGCTGCGCGTGAGAGTCATGGCCAGTCGCCCGCACGAGATCGAGACGCACACCATCCTTTCGCCGGTGCGAGGAGCATTCGAAACCGCCCATGAAAAAACTGTCGAATGTGACCGCGCTGGCAGCTGGATTCCCCACGTTTGGACTGACGGCTTGCGGCACATTCTCACTCCTTGCATTGGCCGGCACGGCCGACCCGCCGCTGAACCCTCTTTGGGTTTGGCAACTTCTTCCGTCTTGCCGCATGCTGAACGCAGTTCAGCCCAGCGTGATCTCCTGATCGTTCACAACCTCGGCCAGCCGACTGAGGAAACTCACGAGGCCGACTTCCGGATCGTCGTTGTCGCCTGTGAGCACGGAGATACCCCAACGTCCCAGCACGGCTTCTTCGACGGGGTCCCGGCTCGCCATGAAAATGAATGACGGCGGCCGATCCGCCTCGTAGCCCGATCGGTTCCATGTCTGCCAAAGCCTATGCAACAAAAGCCGGATGTTCAGGTCCGACAGGCTATAGCCGACGAACAGAACCGTGCTGCCCAACGCATCGGAACGAAAACGCACATCGAGCGGCGAATCGAAGGATAGCCGATCGAGATAGTCCGTTTCCGTAAGGACCAGCGAGGAATCGTCATCGAAGTCGCCGTGGAATTTCACGATGCACGCGACGTCCCGGCGAGTCTTCGAGACATCCCGAGCATTGGCCACCTTGACGTATGCGCGGCCGTGTATCTCAAAGGCGACTTCTAGATTGCGGTCATAGTTGGTGGTGTAGATCACCGGAAAATCCAGCGCGACGATGAGACGATGCAATTCGGACTTCCGAATCTTTTCCCTCGTCACGGTCCAGTGCCTGTCCATCCAACTGCGCAGCGGCCCGATGCTGCCATGCTTGATCCGATAGTACTCGGCCAGGGTCTGGAAGCGATCACGCGTTCTTGCGCCGTCCAGGTCGAGTTCGCTCGCCATGCGCTCAATCAGCTTCTCCCAGGAAGGCAGCCCGACGCTCATCGAAACACCAGCTCCGACAAAGAGCACCGCATTGCGCTCTCGGATCGCTTTTGCGAGTGGAATAATCGGGTCCTCGTTCATTGCCGAAACTGAGTGGGCTGCCGCGGGCGGTGCATGACGCACAACTTCCGAACCTGGAGGTGGATGAAGTGTTCCCCGCCCAGCCGCGAAAATCTGGAAGACCTCCGATACCCCTGTCAGACTCGCCAAACGCCTCGGAGCTGCCATCGAGCAAGGCCAAGCAGGGACAGGTGCTTGGTTTCGGTCTCTCTCAGCATCGGCGAATCGCGAGCGCGACATCGGTCGCGAACAGTGGCACCTCCAGCTTCAACCTACCGTCCGATTGCGCCCGCCATTCCGCCGCTTGCGTGCCGGTCGCAGTATCCCAGCCGACTATGCGATAGTTACCGGGAGCCAGCGCGGGCAGGTCGATCATGACGGGCTCGGGTTGCACGTCGGCCCGCAGCATGCCGTTGGGTCCGATGGTTTCGCGGTGCACGAGCCAGGCCATCGCCTGGGCATCGTCGCCGCAGGCTACCGCCGCGACATCGGGGCGGGAAATCCGCACCCGCCGGCTGAGATGAACACGTCGGAACCGACGCCAGTCGATCAGCGGCAGGAAATCGGACAGCGAGCGCTGCGCACGCCGCATGCCGGGTGTGAGCACATGCGGCGTGCGGTTCGGCCAGCGCATGCCGCCGCCGGCACCGCCCGCAGCCAAGTGCGCCCATTGCACATGGCGGAAATATTCGTCATCGAACGGCTCCGGCAGCGTGATCTTCTTGTCCTTGAAGGTATGGATCGGGCCATGTTCGCTGTCGAGGAACGGGCGGCCATCGCGCGTTTCGGCCAGGGCCTCGCCGACGATTTGCCCCATGCCGAGCGCCGGGGCCACTGTGTCGCGGGGATGATCGATCGTGCCCTCCTCGTAGATGTGGAGGGAGGCGAAGTCGAGATCTGGATGCCGGAAGATGGGTTCGCGCAGCGGCATGTGCGGCCGCCAGCGAAGCTCCGGTCCGAACAGCGAAACCGTTTGCGGGTGGGAGCGGCCGTAGAGCGAAATCTCCAGTCGGCGAACGAAAGCACTGAGATCGTGGATGAAGCCGCCGAAATCGTCGGCGCTGCCTTCGGCCTGCTCGGGATGGATCTCGTTCCAGAGATCCCAAGCGAAGAGTGCGCCGCTGCCGCCCCATCTGCGCACCGCGAATTCCAGCCTTGCCTTGATGGCGCGGCGCGTGGCCGTACAGACCAAGAAGCGCGAGGGCTGATCCAGCACGCCGCCGTTCCTCCGATTATAGGGGTGATGACGCCAGTGCCGCCACTGCCAGAATGTATCGAACGGGGTGAGCAGTATTCTCAAATCGTGCTTTTCACAGAGACGAAAAAGATCGTCCCACAGCCGCACCATAGCAGGGACGAAGCGACCGAGCGGCCGCTCGAAGTAGCGGTGACGGACCTGAGCGTATTCCAGCATCAGCCTGAGGCAGGTGACGCCGCTTTGCTTAAGCCAGCTGAGGTGAGCCTCCACCCCGGCTATGTCCTTGCGCCGGAACAGCCCATTTAGCTCAGGCCAGCTTATCGCGTCATTCTGCCCGATCGGCATCCACGGCTCACCGTCCTCAGTGGCGAAATATGAGCCGGCGACCGTGATCCACTGCAGACCCGCGGACCGGACAGGCAGTACGCCCTCCGCGTCACTGGTCGTGCTGCCCGTTAATCCCGTATTGTCCAAGCGGCTTTCCGATATCTCCCCAAGGCACTCCAAACTGTCTCAGGGGAAAAATGTTCACCGGCGCCGACGCAAAGACCCCAGCCGCTCAGTTCTCATCGCTGAGGGAATGGCCCATTATCAAAAAATGGCCAGCTGATGTGCTCCAGGGTCGTTCCCCTGATAACCGCAGCTACGAGCGCTCGCCCCGATCCCGCCGCGGGGGCCTTGGCAGCCACCGAAACCAACCAATCATAGCGAGGAGCAGAGGTTCGCCAGCGGGATCTCGCTAACCAAGAAGGTCGCTTCAGGCGGTCCTCTGCTGAAGCTGCGCCATGTCTTCGCTCTTCCGCAGACCCGTCGCGACGACCGAGACCCGAAATTTTCCTGCCAACGCCTGGTCGAAGATGGCGCCGACGATAATGTCGGCATCGGCGTCGACCTCTTCCCGTATCCGTGTCGCCGCTTCGTCGACCTCGAAGAGTGTCATGTCCGTGCCGCCGCAGATCGATACGAGCAGGCCTCTGGCGCCCGTCATGGAAGCCTCATCGAGCAGCGGGTTGGCGATCGCAGCCTCGGCTGCCGTCCTTGCGCGGCCCTCCCCCGAGGCTTCTCCGGTTCCCATCATCGCCCGGCCCATGTCCCGCATCACCGACTTCACGTCGGCAAAGTCGAGATTGATCAGACCTTCTTTCACGATCAGATCCGTGATGCAGCCGACACCGGCGTAGAGAACACGGTCCGCCATGGCGAAGGCATCGGCAAACGTCGTCCTGGCGTCGGCGACCCTGAAAAGGTTCTGGTTGGGGATGACGATCACGGTGTCGGCGCTTTCGCGAAGGCGTTCTATGCCCTCCTCGGCGGCCTGGGACCTGCGCTTGCCTTCGAACGTGAAAGGCTTGGTAACGACGGCCACCGTCAAAATGCCGGCATCGCGCGCGGCACGCGCAATGACGGGCGCGGCGCCAGTCCCGGTGCCGCCGCCCATGCCCGCCGTGATGAAACACATATGCGTTCCCGCGAGATGATCCATGATCTCGTCGATGGATTCCTCTGCGGCCGCGCTGCCGACGTGGGGGAGAGATCCGGCGCCCAAGCCCTCGGTCACATGCGCACCCAACTGGATCAGCCGCGACGACTTCGACATGGTGAGCGCCTGGGCGTCGGTATTGGCGACGACGAACTCGACCCCCTGCAGGCCTTCATCGATCATGTTGTTGACGGCGTTTCCGCCAGCGCCGCCGACCCCGACAACGGTGATCTTAGGTCTCATCTCCAGGATTTCCGGCTTGGCGGTCATTGTGATCTCTCTACGGGACGCAGCGGTTGCGCCAGAGCAACTAGCAAACGAATCAGATGGTCCCGCCAAGATCAGGGAATCAGAGGACAGGCCTCGCCGCAAGGTCAAGCTGCGGGCGTCAAATCGCAAGTTTGCTTCAGCAGCGCCGTGGTCCCGAGCGCAACTTGCGTGAACCGGTCCGGGTGCGGGGGGCGACGAAAGACGGATGGTTCAGTCGAAGCAGCCCGCGTCCTCTTCCCCGAGATACGTCGGGCCGCTTCGGATCGTCGCGCGGCCAGCAGCGCTTGAAGCGACTGAAGGCCGCGATCCGTCTCTGGAGAAATCAGCCGCCCCCCGCGAGGCACTACGCCGCCAAGGCTCCCGACTTTTTCGCCGTCCAGGTGGCGATGTAGTCCATCAGGGCGGGGTTGAGGCAGTCATAGGGTTCGAGCCCGATCGACTTCAGCTGGCCGCGGATGCCGTCCATGCGGCTCGGGTCGACGCCGGCTTCGATGATCGAGGA
>NZ_NSGF01000019.1 GCF_002294995.1 Mesorhizobium sp. WSM3860
AACTCGGCCTAAAGCATGTCAGGACAAGACCTTATACGCCGAAGACCAACGGCAAGGCCGAGCGCTTCATCCAGACGGCACTCAGGGAGTGGGCATACGCTTTCGCCTATCCAACATCACAACAACGCGCCGCAGAGCTGCCGGTGTGGCTGCATCGCTACAATTGGCACCGCCCCCACGGCAGCCTAAAGTCCAAAACGCCGATCAGTCGCCTCGCTCTAACCCAGGACAACCTGTTGAGGCTCCACAGCTAGCCCAGCCACTTCTCGTAGTCGGACACCAGAAGGTGAACCGGTGCGACATCCTCCTCGATATTGGAGAAGCGGCCGATCGGGTCGCGGAAGACGTTGTCGGTGAGGTCGTCGTTGACGGTCGAGACCTCGCCGATCAGCACGTCCTTATCCTCGGCCCAGAAGGCGTGCCAGACGCCCGGCAGGAGCGTCACGCTCTGGCCCGGGTCGAGCTTCAGGAGCCCGCCGGCGGGCAACCTGGTGATGGTGCCGTCGACCGGCACCGACACTTCGGCCTTCGGGTCGATGCCGCCGTCGCGATCGTGCATGAACAGTTCCAGCACCAGCTTGCCGCCGCCGCGGTTGATGATGTCCTCGGCCTTGATGTTATGGCGGTGCATGGGCGACAGCTGGTCCTTGCGCGAGATCATGATCTTCTCGGCGTAGAGCATGCCCATGCCGAGCTTCATGTCCGCGTAGCGGCCGTTGCGGACGGTAAACAGGAAGAGGCCAAGCTCATCGAACTTCTCCTGGCCGTAGTCGGTGATGTCCCAGCCGAGACGCGAGCTGAAAATGGCCGAGGAGTCCGCCTTGTGCGCCTTCATCTCTTCCGGCGACCAGTAGGCGAACGGCGGCATGATGTAGCCGAACGAGCGGATGAAGGCGTCGGCTTCGCGGATGATGTCGTTGATCTTGGAGCGCTTCATGGTCGTTTTTCCTTCCGGCCGCTGCCTGCTGAAATCTGCCGACCCGAATATCCCAATGCCGCTCCGCTGTCGACGCAAACTCACGGCTCTGGCCTCGTGACATCCGGCCGGATCAAGCCCATAACCCCAACCGGTTTTTGATGCGCATGTCTTTATCCCGAAACCGGTTCCCACTTTCGGGAGACATGCTTTTGAACGGTGATCTTCATGGCAAACATAGACGATCTCGACACGCCGGCGATCCTGATCGACGCGGCCCGCGCCGAAGCCAACATCACGAAGGCGCAGGCGCATGCCGACCGCCACGGGCTGAAGCTGCGCCCCCATATCAAGACGCACAAGCTGCCCTACTGGGCGAAGAGGCAGGTGGCGGCGGGTGCGGTCGGCATCACATGCCAGAAGATCGGCGAGGCCGAGGTGATGGCCGATGCCGGGCTTGAGGACATTTTCCTGCCCTACAACATTCTCGGCCGCGCCAAGCTGGAGCGGCTGAAGGCACTGCATGGCCGCGTCACGCTGTCGGTCACCGCGGACAGCCACGAAACGCTGGCAGGGCTAGCCGCGACCTTCACCGATACCGGCCACCCGCTGCCGGTGCTGGTCGAATGCGACACCGGCATGGGCCGCTGCGGCGTGCAGAGCCCGGCCGAAGCGGTGGCGCTGGCGAAAGTGATCGACCAGGCCAAGGGCCTGACCTTCGGCGGGCTGATGACCTATCCGGCCGCCGGCCGCGCTGCCGAAGCGGAGACCTGGCTGAGGACCGCGCGCGAGACGCTTGCGGCGGCCGGCCTCGAATGCCGGCGCATTTCCAGCGGAGGCACGCCGGACATGTGGCGCTCGGGCGAGGACAGCGTTGTGACCGAATATAGGCCCGGCACGTATATTTATCTCGACCGCTACCAGGTCGCCAAAGGCGTCGGCACGCTCGACGATTGCGCGCTGACGGTGCTGGCCACCGTGGTCAGCCACCCGACGCCCTCCCGCGCCATCCTCGACAGCGGCAGCAAGGCATTGTCCTCCGATACGCTGGGGCTGCCGGATTTCGGCGAGCTGCTCGGCGTGCCCGGCGCGCGGGTGACGGGGTTGAGCGAAGAGCACGGCAACGTCACGCTTGCGGACGGTGCAGCCCTGCGCATCGGCGAGCGCGTGCGCGTTGTGCCCGATCATTGCTGCGTGGTGACAAATTTGTTCGACCAGGTGCATCTGATCGACGGCGACAAGGTGCTGGAAACACTGCCGGTGGCGGCGCGTGGACGTATGGGGTGATGTGCGCCTTTCTCTTGTCCCCCTGTGGGAGAAGGTGGATCGGCGCGATTGCGCCGAGACGGATGGGGGGTGTTCCAGCGGAGTGAGACGTCGGCTTTCCCTGGAACACCCCTCATCCGTCGCCTTCGGCGACACCTTCTCCCACGAGGGAAGAAGGGGAAGTTCGTTCAGCCTGCCGCGCCGCAACTCTCCGCATCGCGATCACACGGCGCCTGAAAATCTCCGTGCGTATCGCCATCAAGTGCAGCGTGAAGAACAGCACGGTGAAGCCAAGCGCCATCACGGCGAGCGGCCACAGCATGGAGGGGTCGATGGTCGGGCCGCCGAGGCGGAAGACCGAGGCCGGCTGGTGCAGCGTGTTCCACCAGTCCACCGAGAATTTGATGATCGGGATGTTGATGAAGCCGACCAGCGTGATGATTGCGGCGGCCCAGGCGGCGCGGCCGGCGTCGTCCAGCGCGCGGGTCAGTGCGATGATGCCAAGATACATAAGGAAAAGCACGAAGACCGAGGTCAGCCGTGCGTCCCACACCCACCAGGTGCCCCACATCGGCTTGCCCCAAATGGAGCCGGTGATCAGCGCAAGCGCGGTGAAGGTGGCGCCGATCGGAGCCGCGGCCTTCAGCGCCACGTCGGCCAGCGGGTGGCGCCAGACCAGAGTGCCGAGCGCCGAGATCGCCATGATGGTGTAGCACATCATGGCAAGCCAGGCGAAAGGCACGTGGATATACATGATGCGCACCGTGATGCCCTGCTGGAAATCCTCTGGCGCGGTGAAGCTCATATAGAAGCCGACGCCGAGCAGGATCGCCGCGATCGCCGCCAGCCACGGAATAACCTTGTCGGCCAGCCCGACGAAGCGCGTCGGGTTGGCGAGGTCGATCCAGCCGGCGAGGCGTGAGGTGGTGTCGCTCATGCCGATCTAAATAGACCGGCGATGTGTCCGGGGCAATCGAGGGAGTGTCGCAGCCTTCCCTTCCCCCCTGTGGGAGAAGGGAAAAAAGCTTACGCGGCTTCGGTCACCGGACGGCTGAGGCGGCGGACTTCCTCGTCGTTGAGCAGGCCGCCGGCGCGCAGCAGGGCTGCGAAGCGGCCGTTGCGCAGCGACAGCTCGGTGAAGCCGCCATATTCGACCACCTTGCCCTTGTCCATGAAGACGACCAGGTCGGCGTCGCGAACGGTGGTCAGGCGGTGGGCAATAATGAAGGTCGTGCGGTTGCGCCGCAGTTCGTCGATCGCTTCCTTGACGCGATCCTCGGTCTCGACGTCGAGGGCGCTCGTCGCCTCGTCGAGCACCAGGATCGGCGCATCCTTCAGCACGGCGCGGGCGATGGCGATGCGCTGGCGCTCGCCGCCCGAGAGCTGGCCGCCGCGCTCGCCGACGACGGTGTCGTAGCCGCCGCTCTTGGCCAGGATGAAATCCTGCGCGGCGGCGGCATTGGCGGCGGCGTGCACCTCGTCATTGCTCGCATCGGCGCGGCCAACGCGGATGTTATCCTCGATCGAGCGGTTGAGGAGGCCGGCGTCCTGGAAGACGGTGGCGATCGAGTGGCGCAGCGACTTGCGCGTCACCGTGCGGGTGTCGATGCCGTCGATCAGGATGCGGCCTCTGGACGGTGTGAAGACGCGCTGCAGCAGGTTGATGAGCGTCGTCTTGCCGGCGCCGGTCGGGCCGACGATGGCGACGGTCTTGCCGGCCGGCACCTCGAAGGAGACGTCCTCGATACCATAGCCCGAATTCGCGAACTCGAAGCTGACGTCCTCGAAGCGCACACGGCCGGTGACATTGGTCAACTCGCGCAGGCCGTCCGGCTCGGCGGTTTCGGCGGCCGAGTCCTCGAGGCGATAGAAATCCTCGAGCTTGGCGCGGGCCTCGGAAATCTGCGTCGTGAAGGCCGACATCTGGTCGAGACGGGCGATCAGCATTCCGGCAAAGCCGGTGAACGCGACGACGTCTCCGACGCGAAGCTGGCCACGGGTGACGAGATAAGCGCCAATCGAGAGCACGATCATCATCGAGATGGTCGACGACAGGCGGTTCAGCGCATTGGCGATCGCCCACCAATCAAGCACCGGATTCTGCGCGTCGAGCAGGTCCTTGACATAGCGCTTCAGCGTCGCGGTCTCATGGCCGATGCGGTTGTAGCTCTGCAGCACGGCGACGTTGCTGACGCTGTCGGTCACATGGGCAAACACGGTGTGGTAGTGGCGCTCGACGGCGGTCTGCCCCGACTTGGTACGGCGCATGACGATACGGCCGATTCCGACGTAGAGCACGCCCAGGCCGAGCAGCACGATGGACATGCGGACGTCCATGGAAAGCGCGGTCGGCACCAGCAGCACCAGCGCGATGGCGGTCGAGAGATGCACGCGCATAAATTCGAGCCACAGGCTGAACAGGGTCTCGACGGCGCGCAGCAGCGTCTGCAGCGAATTGGAAGTGCCGCGCTGGTGGTGCCAGGCGAGCGGCATGGTGATGACGCGCTCGAAGGACTGGCACAGCACTTCCGAACGGCGGGTATGGGCGAAGCGGTCGGCGCCGCGCGACACCAGCACGAAAGCCATGACATTGAAGATACCGAGAGCAGCCCAGACGGCGAGCGTCGAAAACACCGGACCTTTTTCGGAGATGGCGCCGATAACCCGGCCCAAAAGGATCGGCTCGAGAATTGCGATCGCGGCAAGCGCGACGTTGGCGCCGCAGATCAGCGCGACGCGCTTCTTGTCCGCAGCCAGATAACCCAGCGCTCTAAAGTAGATCTGCAGAAGTGACACTTCAGCTACTCCGCCAAACTCTTGTCCGTGCTCAATGTCGGTATTGTGCACCGCACCATTTTTTGACACGTACCGCTTAATGTGTCGCGAAACAATGCGTCGTCTATCCCTTCCGTTCCCATTTAGCGAACAAAAGATGACGACGGTGCGAAATCTGACGTGATCACCTAACGGTTTGAGATAAAAGGTGAAATGTCAGCCTTGAGGCAAAATAATGGCACATGCCCCGCGCTGCCACATTTTCGATCACATGCCGCTTGCTTAGCCGGGTCTAAAGCAGCGTGGGCCCGTTGCCCGGTCCATTGCCAAAGTAAAACGCCAAGCTTGGCCGCGCATCCCGAGAGATGCGCGGCCTGCAATCTTTGATCTTACGCAGGTATCTTGACGACGACCTCGGTCTTCTCGCCGACCTTTGGTTCGAAAGATCCTGATTTGGTCTTCGAACCATTTACTTCAAGCCCGATCGACTTGGTCTTTTTGTCGCGGATGACGCGAACCTTGATTTCGCCGTCGAACATCTTGAGCGTGGCGGCGTAGCCGTCCCAGTGCCCCGGCAGCTTCGGCCTAAACGTGATCTGCTTGCCGCGCCGCTCGATGCCGAGGATTCCTTCCACCGCGGCCCGGTAAAGCCAGCCGGCCGAGCCCGTGTACCAGGTCCAGCCGCCGCGGCCGCCCTTTCCTTCGCCGGCGTAGATGTCCGCCGCCACGACGTAAGGCTCGACGCGGTAATGCTCGGCCGCCGCCTCGTCCGAGGCGTGGTTGACGGGGTTCAGCATTGAGAAGCAGCGATAGGCTTCGTCGGTGCGTCCCATTTCCGCCAGCGCGATGACGAACCAGGTGGCGGCATGGGTGTACTGGCCGCCGTTCTCGCGCACGCCCGGCGGGTAGCTCTTGATATAGCCGGGATCCTTGTCGCTGTTCGAGAAGGGCGGCGTGAACAGCTTGACGATCTTGTGCTTGTCGTCGACGAGCATCTTCGTCGCCTGCTCCATGGCCGTGGTCGAGCGGGCAGGATCCCCCTCGCCCGACAGCACGCTCCAGGACTGGGCGATGGAGTCGATCTTGCACTCGTCCGAGTTGCGGGAGCCGAGCGGCGTGCCGTCGTCGAAGCTGCCGCGCCGATACCATTGGCCGTCCCAGGCCGTGCTCTCCAGCGCCCGCTTCAGCAGGTCTGCGTGCTTCGTCCAGGCTTGCGCCCGCTTGCTGTCGCTCTGTCCCTTGGCGATGGGCGCGAAGTCACCCAGCGTCTTCAGCAAGAACCAGCCCAGCCAGACGCTCTCGCCCTTGCCGCCCTCACCGACACGGTTCATGCCGTCGTTCCAGTCGCCGCCAAGGATCAGCGGCAAGCCTGCCGGGCTGCTGCGCTTGATCGCAAGATCGAGCGCCCGCGCGCAGTGGTCGTAAAGCGAGGCGGTGGTCTTGGTGATCTCGGGCGTGAAGAAGGCGTCGTGCTCGCCCTCGCCAAGCTCCTGCCCGTCGATGAAGGGGATCTGCTCCTTGAGGATCGCGGCATCGCCCGTCACCTCGATGTAGCGGGCCGTCGCGTGCGCCAGCCAGACAACATCGTCCGAGATCATGGTGCGCACGCCGGCATCGGTGCGCGGCAGCCACCAGTGCTGCACGTCGCCCTCCTGGAACTGCCGGCGGGCGGCGTTGAGAATCTGGTCGCGCGCCAGCTTCGGATCATGCGCCAGCAAAGCCAGTGTATCCTGCAACTGGTCGCGGAAGCCGAAGGCGCCGCTCGCCTGGTAGAACGCCGAGCGCGCGCGGATGCGGCAGGCCAGGCTCTGGTAGGGCAGCCAGTGGTTGACCATGGCGTTGAGCGCCTTGTCCGGCGTCTCGACCTGAATGGTGTCGAGGAAGCCGCGCCAGACGCGCTCATTGTCGGCCAGACGCTGGTCGAAATCCTTGTCCCTGTGGGTCTGCACCAGGGCGCTCGCCTCGGCGGCCGTGGCGGCGTCGCCAAGCAGCCAGAACAGCGTCACGTCGCCTCCGGCCGGGATGTCGATGTCGCTGGCGATCACCGCGCAAGGATCGTCACCTGCCTCGACGCGGCCGGACAAAGCAACCCCGCCAAGCACGGCCTGCGGATATTCCGTCGTGCCGTGCCTGCCGATGAACTCACCGCGGTCGGCGGTCACCGAATGAACAGGCGCCGTCGTGGCGAGGAAAGACACCCGCTCGCCGAAGTCGAGCCCGTATGGGTTCTGCGCCAGCATGGCGCCCGTTGCGGCGTCCCTGGTCGGCACGATGGTTGCCGCCGTGCGCGAGCGATGGCCGCCGAGCACCCACTCGGCATAGGCATAGACGCGCAGCCTTGCCGGCGCGGAGCCGGCATTCTGGATGCGCAGCCGGGTGATCTTCACCGGATCCACCGGGTCGACCACCTGCGTCAGATCCATCGACAGCGGCCCGCGCTTCGAGCGGAAGGTCGAGAACCCCTGCCCGTGCCAGGTTTCGTAGGTCATCGAGGGATCGCGCACCACCGCGGCCGTCGGCGAGAACGCCTTGCCGCTCAACTGATCATAGATATAGAAGCCCTCGCCCGGTCGGTTCGACACCGGGTCGTTCGACCACGGCGTCAACTGGTAGTCGCGGCTGTTGCGGCTCCAGGTGAAGCCGGCGCCCTCGGCCGAGACGTGGAAGCCGAAGGAAGCGTTGGAGATGACGTTGATCCAGGGCTGCGGCGTCACACGACGGCCGGTCAGCCGCGTCACATAGTGGCGCCCGTCGCCGTCGAAGCCGCCAAAGCCGTTCCAGAGGCTGAGGCCGGTGCCGTCGGCGGCGATATCGGCTCCCCCCTCGCTTGCCCGCGTCGGCTCAGGCAATGGCGGCGACGGCTGGCGGGCCGGAACGCCTTCCGCCTGCTGCAAGGCGTCGCGAGCCTGCAATGCCGCGGTCTCGGCCCTTTCGAGCTGGTCGAAGATGGTGCCGTTGCGGGTGTGGAGCGCGACGCGTGCGACCGACAGCAGGGTCCTGTAGGTCGGCTCGTCCATCAGGTCGCGGCGCACGGCGAAGATGTGCTGGCGGGGCCCAAGCTCGCGACCGCGCAGGCGGCTGTTCTCGCACAGCGTCTCCACCGCGCGTTGCAGGTCCTGCACGTAGGAGGACGCCTGCTCGTTGACGACGACGAAGTCGATCATCATGCCGCGGGCGCGCATGTATTCCTGGAAGCGCAGCGCCTGAGCGACGATCTCGAGATCGGCGACGTCGCCGATGCGCACCAGGAAGATGGGGAAATCGCCGGAGATGCTGGTTGGCCAAAGGCTCGACTGGCGGCCGAGGCCCGACGCGATGGAGTCGGCGGGCAGACGCAGGAACGGATCGGGATAGATCAGGTAACGCGCCAGCTTCTGCACATTGGCAGCATCCGTCAGGCTGAGGCCGAGATGGCGGGTCTGCACCTGGCTGCGCGTCCAGGCGAGCATCGCCTGGCGGGCGAAACTTTCCTGGTGGTCGAGGCGGCCGATCGCCTCGTCGAGCTCGCCGCGGTTGGCGCCGACGACAGTCCAGAAGGTCAGCGATATCTTTTTGTTGGCCGGCACGCGCACCTGGCGGCGGAGTGCCGCCACCGGGTCGAGCGTGAAGCCGTGGGTGCCGGAGAGCCGGGCGCCGGGATCGAAGGCGGCGGCGTCGGTGATGGTGCGGCCGCGGCCGATGAAGGCGCGGCGATCGGTTTCGGCCTCGGCGTCGCGCGAGGGACCCGACGGATCGGTGACGAAATGCACCATGGTAAGGTCGGGCTCGTTCTTGTCGCGCTTGCGCCTGGTGGCAAAGATCGCCCCGTTGTTCGCAGAGATCTCGGTCTCGACGAACATCTTCGAGAAGGCCGGATGGGCGTTGTCTGAGGCTTCGTTGCCCAGCACCAGCTCGGCAAATGACGTCACCTCGATGTGCCGGTCGGTGGGGCCGTCATTGTAAAGCGTGACGCGCCGGCCTTCGCCATTGCCTTCGGAAATGACGATGCACTCGACCTCCGAACGCAGCGAGCCGATCGATTTGGTGAAGCTCGCCTTGTCATCGGCAAACAGCGTCTGCACGCGCTCGCCCTCGGCGCGCTTCGGCTCGGCGGTGGCCGACCACCAGTCGCCGGTCGCGGTGTCGCGCAGGAACATATAGGAGCCGAGACGGTCTTCGCTCGGGTCCGGTTGCCAACGGGTGACGGCAATCTCGCCGAAGCGGCTGTAGCCGGAACCGGAGGCGGTGACCATTACCGAGTAACGGCCATTCGACATAACATTGGTCGCGCGCAGCGCCTTGATCGGGTCAAGGATGATGCGGCTGTCCGGGCTCTCGGTCTCGGTCTCGTCCTTGGAGCGCTCGTCGGCCTCGGTCCTGACGGTAGCGGTCGGGATGTCGCGCGGCGCCTTCTCCTGCAAGAGGAGTTCGGCCGATTCGATCACCGGATCGCTGTGGAAGCGTTCGCGCAGCCGACCCTCGAAGATGGCGTCCGCCACGGCGGCGATCGACATGCCGGAATGGTGGGCCATGTAGTTCTGGACGACGGCGTGGTCGGTGCCTTCCGGCACGCGCTGCGGCGTGAAATCGACCGCATCGTAGAAGCCGTGCCGGCCGAGCGCGCCGATCGAGCGCAGCCGCATCAGGTTCTGCACCGCCTCGCGCGGATTGAACTGCGCCGCCAGGATGGTGGCGTAAGGCGCGATCACGGTGTTCTGGCCGAGGCCGCGCTTCAGGCCGAGGCCGGGCACGCCGAAGTTGGTGTATTGGTAGGTGAGCTCGCGGTCGCGGGCATTGTAGGCCGCTTCCGAGATGCCCCAGGGCACGTTCTTCGAGCGTGCATACTGGATCTGGCGCTTGATGATGAGCTTGCTGGTCTGGTTGAGGATCGAGCCCTGCGGCTCCTTCATCACCAGCGGCGGCATCAGGTACTCGAACATCGAGCCCGACCAGGACATCAGCGCGCCCTTGAAGCCGATCTCGACGATCGGCCGGCCGAGCCGGAACCAATGCTCGGTCGGCAGATCGCCCTTGGCGATGCCGAACAGGCTGGTCAGCCGCGCCTCGGAGGCGAGCAGGTCGTAGCAGCTCTCGTCGAGCTGGTGCTCCTCGACGCGATAGCCGATCGACAGGAGCTTGCGCTCCTGCCGCATCAGGAAGGAGAAATCCATCTCGAAGGCGTAGCGGCGGCAGCGCCCGCGCAGCGCGAGCAGCTTGGTGCGGAGCGCCGAGACCGCGCTTTCGTCATTGTGCGAATCGTGCACATGCGCCTCGCAGGTCGCCTCCAGCCTGGCCGCCCAATCGGCGATGACGTCGCTCTTCGGTGACGCCGCCTCGACGTGAATGGCGGTGGCGAGCTTGCGGATCTCGCCGGCCAGCACCGCGAGATTGATGGTGCGGATCGAGGCCATCTCGGGCTGCGCCTTGATGGTCATCACTGCCCGGCGCATGCCGTCGAGCCGATCGGCGAGACGCTGGCGCAGCGGCCGCAACTGGCGGCGGTCGTCGGGCAGTTCCTCCAGGCTCTCGTCGAGGATGGTGACGGTGTCGAGGATGCCCTCGAAATCGCCCTGCAGGTGGACGGAAGGCGCCTCGGCCCATTCGGCACAGGCCGCAGCCACCGCGACCAGATGGCCGGCGAGATTGCCGCTGTCGACCGCCGAGATATAGAGCGGATAGAGCGGCTTCAGCGTCGTCGTGTCGTACCAGTTGTAGAGATGCCCGCGATCGCGCGGCATGTTCTCGATGGTTGTCATCGTGGCGTCGATGCGGGTGATGGCATCCGACAGGCTGATCCAGCCGAAATCGCGCGCCGACACCACCGAGAGCAGGTAGACGCCGATATTCGTCGGCGAGGTGCGCGGCGCGACCACCGGCGCCGGGCTTTCCTGGAAATTGTCGGGCGGCAGATGGTGATGCTCGGCCGTCACGAACGTTTCGAAATAGTGCCAGGTGCGACGCGCCACGGTGCGCAGCGCATGGATGTCGGAAGCCGAAATGCGCAGCCTATCCTCGGTCTCGGCCGAGCGGCTGATCCAGCAGGCGACGGCTGGCGAGCCGATCCAGAAAATCGCAAAGAAGAAAGCGACAAACGCGCCAGTGGAATCGGCCAGCACGGGAACGGCAAGGCCGACGACGCCGACGATCACGGCGCCGTACATCATGCTGTAATAGGCGCCGAGATCGCTGCCGCCGGTCTTGTGCGCCTGCGAGGCGGTGCGCCACTCCAGAAGGTTCTGGCGGCTGACAAAGAGCCGGTAAAGCGTGCGGACGATGGCATCGCCCATCATCCAGGCGAGATGCGCCATCAAAAGCACCTTCAGCGCCACCAGCGCGGTGCCGAACACAGTGTCGCGCGCCAGCGCTGAAAAATGGCCGCGCGGCGTCTGGTCGCCGCTCTTCGGCAGGATGCCGTTGACGATATCGAAAGTGGGGGCCATGAACAGGCTGAGGATCATCAACGCCTGCCACTGCGCGGCCTGCGTGAAGGGCAGCAGCGTCCAGCCGGCGATACAGGCCATCACCCAGAAGATCGGGGTGACCGAGCGGCGCAGGTTATCGACCATTTTCCAGCGCGACAGTGCCGGAACGCCAGAGCGCGGATCGAACATGAAGCCGAGCAATTGCCAGTCGCCGCGCGCCCAGCGGTGGTGGCGTGAGGCGTCGACCGAGTAGCGGGTCGGATAGTCCTCGACCAGCTCGACATCGGTGACGAGCGCGGCGCGCGCCAGGGCGCCTTCGAGCAAATCGTGGCTGAGGACGGTGTTTTCCTCGATGCGGCCCTTCAGCGCCGTTTCGAAGGCGTCGATATGGTAGAGGCCCTTGCCGGTGAAAGTGCCGTCGCCGAAGACGTCCTGATAGACGTCGGACACGGCAAAGACATACGGGTCGAGACCGCGATTGGCCGAGAAGACGCGCTGGAAGAAGGAGGCATCATCGCCGCTGGTGAGCGAGGCGGTGATGCGCGGCTGCAGGATGGTGTAGCCGGCTGTGACGACGCGCTTTGCCGGATCGAAATGCGGACGGTTGAGCGGATGCGCGAGCTTGCCGACAAGGCTCGAGACGGCGTCGCGCGTGGTGCGCGTATCGGCGTCGAGCGTCATCACATAGGTGACTTTGTCCGGCAGCGGCACTTCGAGCGGCAGGAAGGTGGTGTCGCTGTCGCCGCGCAGCAGAAGGTTGAGCTCATGCAGCTTGCCGCGCTTGCGCTCCCAGCCCATCCAGCAGCCCTGCGCCTGGTTGTAGAGGCGGCGGCGATGCAGAAGATAGAAGCGCGGAGCGCCTTCGGACGGGTAGCGGGCGTTCAGCCTGGCGATCTCGTCGCGAGCATATTGCAGGATCTCGATGTCGGCTGCGTCGATCTCGGTCTTGGAATCCGGCCAGTCGGACAAAAGCGCGAAATGGATCTCTTCTGCCGTGTTGGCGAGATGATGCACCTCGATGTTGCGGATGTTTTCCTCGACGTCGTCGCGCGACCCGATGAGAGAAGGCACGACGACCAGCGTGCGCGCTGAGGCGGGGATGCCGTGCTTGTAGTCATAGCCGACGAGCCGCGTCGGCTTGAGGAAGAGCGCCACGACGGTGTTGAAGAAGGCCAACGCGCCTTCGCTCGCCGGCACCGCGAACAAAGCCAGCATCAGCGTGATCGCCCCCGCCGAGAGGCCGAGATTGGCAAGCGCGTTGCCGGACAGCACAAGCAGGAGCACCGTCAGCAGGAAGACCGGCACGACGATGCCGAGCCAGCCGGTGGCGGCAAAGGCGCGCTTGGAAGTCACATAGAAGGGAGCCCGGTAGCCGATCGCCTGTTCCAGCTCCGGCCGGCGCGGCCCGACCAGGAAGAAGCCGACGTCGGTATGCACGGAGGGGTCGGCAGTTTCCGGCACGCCGGACGCATCGGTGACCCCGGGCATGTGGCCTGCAAGCTCGATCGCCTTTTCGGCGACGCGGAATTCGGAAAGGTCGGAGCGGCGCGCGAGCTGCTCGATCGCAGTGCGATACTGGTCGCGCGAGAAGAAATCGAGCGCGGCGAAATCGGTCTTCTCGCGCAGCAGCGTATCGATGCGGCTGACGCCTTCGAACCAGACCGTCCAGTCGACGTCGTTGATCAGGCGCAGGCCGCGGATGATGTTGCCGGTGGTGACATTGCCGCTGGACAGCGTCTGATGCTCGGAGATGATGATCTCCTCGGCGTCGGAGCCGGTCTTCTCGAGCTCACCCTCCAGCCATTCCAGCGCGCGGCCGGCATTCTGCGAACCATCACGCAGGCGGTAGAGGAGCTGGGTGGCGAAAGTGGTGTCCTGCGCATGCGTGGCGTAGCTCGACAGGATCCTGGTCCGGTCGGCATTGTCGTCGGTCGCCAGCACCCGGTCGGCGACCTCGTTGGCGATCTGGCGCATCTCTCTGGTACGGTTGACGCGCACTGCGATGCGGCGGAGGTTTTCGATCAGCACGAAACGCAGCAGCGACGGCAGCGCCCACAGCTCGCCAATCTTCAGCGGCTCGACCGATTGAAAGCCCTCGACGATCGCCTTGAACATGGTCGCCGAGACCGCGCTGTCGGAATGCTCGACGTAGCTCCAGGCGACGACGAAGGCGCGCGGCAAAGCCGTGCCGTCCGCAAGCTTGAGCGTCGGCAACTGGCGGTAGAAACGGCGCGGCAGATCGCGCTTGACCTGAAAAATAGTCTCCTCGACCAGGTAGTTGTTGTCGAGCAGCCATTGCGCCGCGGGCGTGATCGTCTCGCCCTTGGCCTGGGCGGCATTGGTCGAACGGTAGACTTCGAGGATCTTCTTCGCGCTGTCGCGGATGCGGGCCTGGAATTCGAAAGGCGAGAGCCCGAACAGGTCTCTGACATCGCCCTTGGCAAGTGCCGCGCCGAGCGCGCGCAGCCGGTCTTCAGGCAGGAAATTGGAGCGTATCGGCGCTTCCGTGACGGTCGGGAAGCCGGCGCTAGTTTGTTCGATCTTGGCGGGATTCGTCTGAATGTTCATTGATTATTCCGTAAGGCGGGGCGCGATGCGGCGTCACCGCCACGGCAATGGCCCTAAAACCGGTTCAAATGCAATCTGTTGCATGGCAGGTTCGGCCGAAAGTTTGTTTGCGCTCCATGACAGGGGCGTTCCCTTTCGACAACTCAAGGGCGAACGCCCCTCGCTTCCCGCCCCAGGTCCGATCAGGGAAAGGATTCAGGCTTTTTCGTGATACATGCAAGGGGCCGGGCGATAATTCGACCCTGCCGCGATCATGTTTGGCAACAGCCGTTAACCGTTGGCGGCGGTGACGTGCAGATGGATCACAAAGAGCAGCCCCTGCCCTTCAGGCTGGAGGCGCAGTTTCCGGCTCTCCTGATCGAGGACGAGCGCATCGAGCGATCCGAGGCTGGTGGCGGTGTCCGTGAGGACTGTGACGCTACCGCCAACCGGCAAGGCGATCGTCGTGCCGTCGCTCGGCCTTATCTCGACTTCACCCGAAACGGATAAGCGCTCGACCGTATGGCTGATCCTGCCCCGGCGGGTCATGACGTTTAGATCGGTGATCGGGCCGCCGATCAAAGTGGCGCTGGTCGGCACGTCGCCGGGAAAGGGAAGCGGCGCCGAGCCTGGCGTCAGCCGCGCCGGCGGCCTGCCGGCGATGTCGAGCACGATGCCGTCCCCTTCCAGCACCGACAGCGTGCGGTCGATGCCGGCAAAGCTGGAGAATGGCCCGCTCGTCTCGACGCGCGCCATCGAGATGCGCCAGTCGAACTCCTCGATACCGGCGCCGTCGGGCGAGACGGCGATCTCGGTTGTCGTGCCGCCGCCATTCTTCCACGGCATGACGCGGTAGCCGGCGGCACGAAGGATGCGCATCGTTTCAACCCAGTATGCCCGGCAGGTTGAGCTGGTGCTCCTTCGCGCACTCGATCGCGATGTCGTAACCGGCATCGGCGTGACGCATGACGCCGGTCGCCGGATCGTTCCACAGCACGCGCTCCAGGCGCCTTGCCGCATCAGGCGTGCCGTCGGCGACGATCACCATGCCGGCATGCTGCGAGAAGCCCATGCCGACGCCGCCGCCGTGATGCAGCGACACCCAGGTGGCGCCCGACGCGGTGTTGAGCAGCGCGTTGAGCAGCGGCCAATCGGAGATGGCGTCGGAGCCGTCTTTCATCGCCTCGGTCTCGCGATTCGGCGAGGCGACCGAACCGGAATCGAGATGGTCGCGGCCGATGACGACCGGCGCCTTGAGCTCGCCCTTGCCCACCATTTCGTTGAAGGCAAGACCCAATCGATGGCGGTCACCGAGGCCGACCCAGCAGATGCGCGCCGGCAAGCCCTGGAAGGAGATGCGCTCGCGCGCCATGTCGAGCCAATTGTGCAGATGCGTGTTGCCTGGCGTTAGCTCGCGCACCTTGGCGTCGGTCTTGTAGATATCTTCAGGATCGCCGGAAAGGGCGGCCCAGCGGAACGGCCCGATTCCACGGCAGAACAGCGGCCGGATGTAGGCCGGCACGAAGCCCGGGAAGTCGAAGGCATTTTCGAAACCCTCGTCCTTGGCGACCTGGCGGATGTTGTTGCCGTAGTCGAGCGTCGGCACGCCGGCGTTCCAGAACGCCACCATCGCCTCGACATGCTCGCGCATCGACGCGCGCGCCGCCTTCTCCACCGCCTTCGGATCGCTGGCGCGCTTCTCGCGCCATTCCGCCATGGTCCAGCCCTTGGGCAGATAGCCGTTGATCGGGTCATGCGCCGAGGTCTGGTCGGTGAGGATATCGGGGCGGATGCCGCGCCTGAACATCTCCGGCACGATCTCGGCGGCATTGCCGAGCAGGCCGACGGACTTCGCCTCGCCGGCCTTGGTCCAGCGCTCGATCATTTCCATCGCCTCGTCGAGCGTTTCGGCCTTCTCGTCGAGGTAGCGAGTGCGCAAGCGGAAGTCGATCGAGTCCGGATTGCACTCGATGGCGAGGCACGAGGCGCCGGCCATGACGGCGGCCAGAGGCTGGGCGCCGCCCATGCCGCCGAGGCCGGCGGTCAGGATCCACTTGCCCTTGAGATTGCCGCCGTAATGCTGGCGGCCGGCCTCGACGAAGGTCTCGTAGGTGCCCTGAACGATACCTTGCGTGCCGATATAGATCCAGGAGCCGGCCGTCATCTGGCCGTACATCATCAGGCCCTTCCTATCGAGCTCGTTGAACTTCTCCCAGGTCGCCCAATGCGGCACGATGTTGGAATTGGCGATGAGCACGCGCGGCGCGTCCTTGTGTGTGCGGAAGACGCCGACCGGCTTGCCCGACTGGACCAAGAGCGTCTCGTCCTCACCGAGCGTCTTCAGCGACGCGGCGATGCGGTCGAAATCGTTCCAGGTGCGCGCCGCCCGGCCGATGCCGCCATAGACGACGAGCTCGTTCGGGTTCTCGGCGACCTCCGGATCGAGATTGTTCATCAGCATGCGCAGCGGCGCCTCGGTCGTCCAATAGCGAGCGTTCAGCCTGTCGCCGCGCGGTGCGCGGACTTCACGGATGTTGTGGCGAGGGTCGTTCATGTCGGCAGTTCCCTTTCGATCAGGTGCGGCGGGAGCGTCAGCGCGCGGCCCAGGCAATCGCCGTTTCGAGAATGGTCTTCAGCGTGGCGCGGATCGGCGCCGCGTAGCTGGGGTCGTAAGGCACGGGCCAGTTGTCTGGCGCGCCCTTCCCGTCCGGCTCGCGCATGTAGCCGCGGTTCGAGAGTTCCATCTGCAGCGCATGGACGCCGCTCTGCGGCCGGCCGAAACTTCTGGTGATCCAGCCGCCCTTGAAGCGGCCGTTGACCACCCAGCTCTGGCCGGTTGCGGCGAGGATCGCGGCTACCTTTTCCTGCAGCGACGGTTCGGTGCACTTGCCGTCGTTGGTGCCGAGGTTGAAGACCGGCAGCGTGCCTTCGAACAGGCGCGGCAGCACCGAGCGGATCGAATGGCAGTCGTAGAGCACGATCTTCTCGTGCATGCCGCGCAGCCGGTCGATCTCGGCCTGCAGGGCGGCGTGGTAAGGCGCGAAGTAAGTCTCGCGGCGCCGGTCGATCTCGGAAGGCGTCGGCTCCTCGCCCATGCGGTAGAGCGGATCGCCGTCAAACGTGTCGGTGGGGCAAAGCGTGGTCGTCGCCTGGCCCGGGTAAAGCGAGACGCCGGAGGGGTCGCGGTTGACGTCGATGACGGTGCGCGAAATGGCGGTGTGAACGACGGTGGCGCCGAGGTCGGTGGCAAAATCATAGAGCTTGTCGATCCACCAGTCGCAGTCGCGGCGGCCGAGCCACGGCGAGACAAGCCTGTTTTCGAGGCCGGCAAGGTCGATGCCGGTGTGCGGGATCGAGACCAGCAGCGGGGCGGTGCCTTGGGTGACGGTAAGCCAGGGAAGCGTCATGCGAGACCTCCCTGCGCCGGCGCTCTACGGCGCCCCCCTCTGCCCTGCCGGACATCTCCCCCACGAGGGGGGAGATTGGCGGCTTCAGCGCCTCGCTCGATCCTGCGACGTTGGAGATTGGCGAAAGCCGAGGTGACAGCCGATCTCCCCCCTTGTGGGGGAGATGTCCGGCAGGACAGAGGGGGGCGCGAAGGAACGCGGCCTGTCATGATTAATTCTCTCACGACGCTATCCCCGGCAGCGCCACCGCTCCCGCCGCCTTCGCCGCAGCACCGCTGCGCACCAGGGCGATCGCCTTTTCCATGTCGGGGTGAAAGTGCCGATCGTTGTCGAGATGCGGCACCTCGGCGCGGACCAGCTTGCGCACGGCTTCCAATGCTTCACTCGAAGCGAGCGGCGCGTGGAAATCGCAGCCTTGCGCGGCTGCCAACAGCTCGATGCCGATGACGGCCGTTGCATTCTCGATCATGCCCAGCAGCCGGCGCGCGCCATGGGCAGCCATCGAGACATGATCTTCCTGGTTGGCTGAGGTCGGGATGGAATCGACGCTCGCCGGATAGGCCTTCTGCTTGTTTTCCGAAACAAGGGCGGCCGCCGTCACTTGCGGGATCATAAAACCGGAATTGAGGCCAGGCTTCGGCGTCAGAAAGGCCGGCATGCCGGAGAGCGCCGGATCGACCAACATGGCGATGCGCCGCTCCGACAGCGAGCCGATCTCGCAGACCGCAAGCGCGATCATGTCGGCGGCGAAGGCTACCGGCTCGGCGTGGAAATTGCCGCCCGAGAGCGCGGTGTCGTCCTCGGCGAAGATCAGCGGGTTGTCGGTGACGCCGTTAGCTTCGGTCTCGAGCGTATCGGCCGCCTTGCGGAGCACGTCGAGCGCGGCGCCCATCACCTGCGGCTGGCAGCGCAGGCAGTACGGATCCTGCACGCGCTCGTCGCCGACGCGGTGCGATTCACGAATGGCGCTGCCCACCATTAGATTGCGCAGCGCATCCGCCGTCTCGATCTGGCCGCGATGCTTGCGCAACAGATGGATGCGCGGATCGAAGGGGGCATCCGAGCCGCGCGCCGCGTCGGTCGACAGCGCGCCCGCGATCAGCGCCGACTGATAGAGCGTCTCGGCTTCGAACAGGCCGGCCAGCGCGAAAGCCGTCGAGAACTGCGTGCCGTTGAGCAGCGCCAGGCCTTCCTTGGCGCCGAGCGTGACCGGTTCCAGCCCATGCGAGACGAAGGCGACCTTGGCCGGGAAGCGACCATGCGGGGTAAAACATTCACCGACGCCGATCATGACCGCCGTCATATGCGCGAGCGGCGCGAGATCGCCCGAGGCGCCGACCGAACCTTGCGCCGGCACCACCGGGATGACGTCGTTGGCGAGCATCCCATGGAGCAGGTCTATGGTCTCGTCGCGCACGCCGGAAGCGCCCTGGGCGAGGCTCGCCAGCTTCAGCGCCATCATCAGCCGCACCACGGGGGCCGGCATCGGCTCGCCGACGCCGGCGGCGTGGGAAAGCACGATGTTGCGCTGGAGCGTTTCGAGGTCGTTTGCCGGAATGCGGACGCTGGCAAGCTTACCGAAGCCGGTGTTGATGCCGTAGACCGGCTCGCCTTTGGCGACGATGCGGGCTACGGCTTCGGCGCTGGCCTTGATCTTCGGCCGGCAGGCATCGTCGAGCGTCGGGACGGCGCCGCGATAGATGGCGCGCCAGTCGGCAAGCGTCGCGCTGCCGGGCTTCAGGATCAGTTCGGTCATTGTCCTCTCCAGATGCGGGCATGGAGCGGATTGAAGCCCATGCGGTAGACAAGTTCGGCCGGACGCTCGATATCCCAGACGGCAAGGTCGGCCGATTTGCCGGCTTCCAGCGTGCCGGTCCTGTCGAGAAGCCCCACCGCACGCGCGGCCTCGCGGGTGACGCCGGCGAGGCATTCCTCGACGGTCAGGCCAAAGAGCGTCGCGGCCATGTTCATGGTGAGCAGCAGCGAGGTGAGCGGCGAGGTGCCGGGATTGCTGTCGGTGGCGACCGCCATCTTCACGCCATGCCGGCGGAACAGATCGACCGGCGGCTTCTTCGTCTCGCGGATGAAATAATAGGCGCCCGGCAGGATGGTCGCGACGGCGCCGGCCTTGGCCATCGCCGCGGCGCCCTCCTCATCGGTGTATTCCAGGTGATCAGCCGACAGCGCGCCATAACGGGCGGCAAGCGCCGCGCCATGCAGGTTGGAGAGCTGGTCGGCGTGAAGCTTCACCGGCAGGCCGAGCGCTTTCGCCTTATCGAAGACGCGCGCGATCTGTTCCGGCGAGAAGGCAATGCCCTCGCAAAAACCGTCGACGGCGTCCGCGAGCTTTTCGGCGGCCACTTCCGGCAGGATCGTGCCGGCGACGAGATCGATGAATGCATCCTTGTCGCCCTTGGCTTCAGGCGGCAGCGCATGGGCGGCGAGACAGGTCGCACGGATCGTGACCGGGCGTTCGCCGGCCAGACGGCGGGCGGCGCGCAGCGACTTCTTCTCGTTGTCGAGGTCGAGGCCGTAGCCCGACTTGACCTCGACGGTCGTCACGCCTTCGGCCATCAGCGCATCGAGGCGGGGCAGCGCCTGGGAGACGAGTTCGTCTTCGCTCGCGGCGCGCAGCGACTTGACCGAGGAGACAATGCCACCCCCTGCCCTCGCCACCTCCTCATAGGTGGCTCCGGCCAGGCGCATCTCGAATTCGTTGGCGCGGTTCCCGGCATAGACAAGATGGGTGTGGCAGTCGATCAGGCCTGGCGTGATCCAGCGTCCTGCGCAATCAACCGTTTCGATGCCCTGCCCAAATGAGGCCGGTATGTCGGCTTCCGCGCCTGCGTAGACAATGAGCCCGTCGCGCACGGCGACCGCGCCTTTTTCGACGATGCCGAGACCAGCACCCTCGGCCATGGTCGCCAGGCGCGCATTGCGCCAGAGACGAAGGCCGCTCTTTCCGTTTGCTCCACCCATCATCTTTTCCATTTGCTTGGATGGCGATTATGTATATACATATTGAAACGCGACGCAAGTGGCAATGTCGCTTCGGCCTTAAGATTCGGAGAGGAACGTGACGGCGATCTTTGCGGAACAGGCGCTGCTGCCCGGGGGCTGGCACGGCAATGTGAGGATCGCTTTCGAAGGCGGCCGCCTCTCGAAGGTCGAGATCGGCGCTTCCGCGCAGGCGGGCGACGAGCGCCATGCCATTCTTCTGCCCGGCATGCCCAATGTGCACAGCCACGCCTTCCAGCGCGGCATGGCGGGTCTTGCCGAGTTGCGCGGCCCTTCGGCCGATAGTTTCTGGAGCTGGCGCGAGGTGATGTACCGCTTCGCGCTGTCGATGACGCCGGACCAGGCCGAGGCCGTGGCGGCGCAGCTTTATCTCGAGATGTTGGAGGCCGGGTTTTCGCGCGTCGGCGAGTTCCACTATCTCCACCACGACCGCGACGGAAAGCCTTACGCCAATATTGCCGAAATGGCCGAACGGATTGCAGCAGCCGCCGCCGACACCGGCATCGGGCTGACGCTGCTGCCGGTCTTCTACGCCCACTCCGCTTTCGGCGGCGCCGCACCGAACGATGGTCAGCGGCGATTCATCAATAATGTCGAGCGGTTCGGGCGCCTGCTTGAGAAAAGCCGCGAAGGCATCCGTTCATTGGAGCAAGCGGTCGTCGGCGTCGCGCCGCACAGCCTGCGCGCGGCGACGCCGGACGAACTCAACGCGGTCGCGGCAATGGCGCCGAACGGGCCGATCCACATCCATGTCGCCGAGCAGGTGAAGGAGGTGGAGGACTGCGTTGCCTGGTCGGGCAAGCGGCCGGTCGAGTTCCTGCTCGCCAACGCCAAGGTCGATAGTCGCTGGTGCCTCATCCATGCCACGCATATGACCGAGGCCGAGACGATCGACATGGCCAAGAGCGGCGCCATCGCTGGGCTGTGCCCCGTCACCGAAGCCAATCTCGGTGACGGCACTTTCGCCGCGCCGCCCTTTATCGAACAGGGCGGCCGCTTCGGCGTCGGCTCCGACTCCAACGTGCTGATCGGCGTCCCGGATGAGCTGCGGCAGCTCGAATATTCGCAGCGCCTTGCCCACCGCGCCCGCAATGTGCTGGCGCGTGCCGGCGGCTCTACCGGCCGCGCGCTGTTCGATGCCGCGCTCGATGGCGGCAGCATTGCACTCGGCGCCGGCCCCTCAACTCTCGCCGTCGGCAGTCCGGCCGATTTTGTCTCGCTCGACGCCGGTCATCCCTCGCTTGCCGGCAAGGTGGGCGATGCCATCCTCGACGCGTGGATCTTCGCCAATGGCGGCAAGGTCGATTGCGTCTGGGTGCACGGGGAAAAGCAGGTCAGCGGCGGCAGGCATTTGAGACGCGAAGCGGTCGCCGGGCGCTTCCGCAAAGTGATGATGGCGCTTTCCGAGGGCTGATCCCGATGAGCATCGCCGAATCGGCAGAGATGGAAGACGGCGAGACCCTCTCGCTGCACCAGCGGATCCTGTCCGACATCCGGGAAAAGATCCTGTCGGGCGCATGGGTGCCTGGCCACCGCATCCCGTTCGAGCACGAGCTGACGGCGGAGTACAATTGCTCGCGCATGACGGTGAACAAGGCGCTGTCGCAGCTCGCCAAGGCGGGGTTGATCGAGCGCCGCCGCCGCTCAGGCAGCTTCGTGCGCCAGCCGCAGTCGCAGGCGGCGGTGCTGGAGCTGCACGACATCAGGATCGAGGTCGAGGCGCTTGGCCTACCCTATCGTTATGAACGGCTGGAGCGCATGAAACGGCGCGGCAATGCCCAGGACCGGTCGCTGCTCGGGCTTTCCGCGTCAGGGCCGGTGCTGTGGCTCGAAGGCTTGCATTTTGCCGGCGAACGGCCATTCGCGCTCGAGCAGCGCCTGATCAATCTTTCGGCGGTGGCCGAGGCCAGCGAGGAAGAATTTCTCGACATTGCGCCCGGCCCCTGGCTGATCGGCCGCGTGCCGTGGAGCGAGGCCGAGCACCGTATCCGCGCCATGGCGGCTGACGAGACTATCGCGGACCCGCTCGACATCGATCCCGGCGCGCCCTGCCTGGTGGTCGAGCGCCGCACCTGGAGCGCCGGCCATCCGGTAACGCACGTGCGCTTCATCTATCCGGCGGAAAGCCACACGCTTGTGGCGCGGTTCACGCCTTCGCAGGGCTGAGTAATCTCCCCCCTTGTGGGCGGGATTGGTCGGCAGGCCAGAGGGGGCGCCATGGAGCGCCGCCTATTGCCTCTCGTCAACCTAGGGCGTAGCAAGGAGCGAAGCGACCCGCGCAGACCCTAGGATCCATGCCGTGACGCTAAAGCATTGCAACTAATACAGAATTTTGCACCGTTGAGCTCTGCGGCAGAGGTCACGGCATGGATACTCGGGTCAAGCCCGAGTATGACGAACGCGTAGGCTGGCGTTCCTTGACGCCCCCCTCTGCCCTGCCGGGCATCTCCCCCACAAGGGGCAGGGGAATCGCATATGGCGATTTTCGTGGTTTTCCAGGTACTTGGCCGGGTGCCGAGAAAATCGTCGACGCGGGCAGTTCGCGGTTTGATTCTGGTCCGTTCTGGTCCGATTCCGTCTCAATACAGCGATCGAACGCCCGCAAATGTGTCTTGCGACGGCTAAACTGTTGCAAAGACTCGGCAATTCCATATGCGATTGCCCTGCCACAAGGGGGGAGATTGGCAGTTCAAGCGCCGCGCCTTACAGCGCCGCTGTAACAATGATCTCGACCAGATATTCCGGGGTGGCGAGCTTGGCTTCGCCGGTGGCGCGGGCGGGCGTGTGGCCTTGCGGCACCCATTTGTCCCACTCCGAATTCATCTCGGCGAAGATGCCCATGTCGGCCAGCCAGATGATCGCCTGCACGATCTTGGTCTTGTCGGTGCCAGCCTTGGCCAGCAATTCGTCGATGCTCTTCAGGATGTCGCGAGTCTGCGAGGCGACGTTGCCGCCGGGCTCACCGACCTGGCCGGCCAGATAAACGGTGTTGCCGTGAATGACGATCTGGCTCATGCGCGGGCCGACATCGATGCGACGAATGCTCATGGGAAGTTCCTTCTTTCTAGGGTTGCGCCTGTTTAGAGACCGTGCCGGCTCCCGGCAAGGCCGACCGGCGCGAAACCAATTGAGCCAATTGACTGGACCCCGACCCTTCCGCGTACACGGCGAGTTGACCGGCCGAGACATAATTCCGCCGGCCTGCCGTGTTGACTAATGTAATAACATCACATATCGACGGGACACTCGATCTAGCGGACCGCTCGGAACGTCTGATGACAAATGCCTGCCTGACCTTCCGCGACCTGACGCTCGGCTACAACAGCCATCCGGCCATTCATCACCTCAACGGCACCGTCCGAAAAGGCTCGCTGACTGCCGTCGTCGGCGCCAACGGCTCGGGCAAGTCGACGCTGATGAAGGGCATTGTCGGCGTGCTAAAGCCGATGGAGGGCACGGTTGTCCGCGCGGCCGGCGTGCGCACCGCCTACCTGCCGCAGCAGTCGGAGATCGACCGCAGCTTTCCGGCGCGGGTGGTCGACCTGGTCTCGCTTGGCCTGTGGCCGAAGCGCGGCATGCTCGGACGCTATACCAAAGAGGATCGCGAGTCGGTCAGCAGGGCGCTGAGGGCGGTCGGGCTCGGCGGCTTCGAGAAGCGGCCGATCGACACGCTCTCCGGCGGTCAGCTGCAGCGCACGCTGTTTGCCCGCGTGCTGTTGCAGGATGCCGACCTCATCCTGCTCGACGAGCCGTTCAATGCCGTCGACGCCAAGACCGTCGGCGACCTCATCCAGCTGATAAAGCGCTGGCATGGCGAGGAGCGCACGATCATGGTGGTCGTCCACGACCTCGATCTCGTGCGGCAGAATTTTCCCGAGACGCTGCTGCTTGCCCGCCAGCCTGTCGCCTGGGGCGACACAAAAGAGACGCTCAGGCCTGAAAACCTGCTCAAGGCGCGGCGGTTCCACGAGGCCTGGGAAGAGAACGCGCCCTGGTGCGAGCCCAGCGAGCACGATCATGGCCATGACCACGAACGTCATGACCACGCGCACGCGCATGATCATCACGGCCATGGCTCCGGACCGAGGGCGGCGTGATGGAGTATCTCTACGGCCTGTTCATCCAGCCCTTCGCCGATTTCGCCTTCATGCAGCGGGCTCTGTTCGGCTCGCTGATGCTGTCGCTCGGCGCCTGCCCGGTCGGCGTCTTCCTGATGCTGCGGCGCATGAGCCTGTCGGGCGACGCCATGGCGCATGCCATCCTGCCGGGTGCCGCCGCCGGCTTCCTGCTCTATGGGCTCGAAATCCTGCCGATGACGATCGGCGGGTTGATCGCGGGCATCATCGTCGCGCTCGGCGCGGGCGCGGTTTCGCGCTTCACCATCCAGCGCGAGGACGCCTCGATGGCGGCCTTTTATCTCATCTCGCTCGCGGTCGGCGTGCTGATGGTGTCGATCCGCGGCTCCAGCGTCGACCTCATGCATGTGCTCTTCGGCACCGTGCTGGCGCTTAACAATGAGGCGCTCATCTTGATCGGCGGCATCGTGGTGCTGACGCTCGCCTGCCTCGCCATCTTCTGGCGGGCGCTCGTCGCCGAATGCCTCGATCCGCTCTTCCTGCGCTCGGTGAGCCGCATGGGCAGCCCGGTGCATTTCATCTTCCTTGGGCTCGTGGTGCTCAACCTCGTCGGCGGCTTCCAGGCGCTGGGCACATTGCTGTCGGTCGGGCTGATGATGCTGCCGGCGGCAGCCGCCCGCTTCTGGACGGTGCGAGTCGAGCCGATGTGCGTGCTGGCGGTGCTGATCGGCTTTGCGTCCTGCATTGCCGGGCTGCTGCTTTCCTACCACGCGTCGCTGCCTTCCGGCCCGGCGATCATCCTTTCGGCCGGCGTCGTCTATTTCTTCTCGATCGTGTTCGGCACGCGCGGCGCGCTGCGCGCCCGCATCGTGCATCACCGCCACCGGACGGCCTGATCCTCTATCCCCAAGCAAGGAGACCTACCGATGCTCAAATCCTTCCGTGCCGCCCTGGCCATGAGCGTTATAACATTAAGCGCATTCGCCACATCCTCGGCCTTCGCGGCGCCGCTCAAGGTGGTGGCGAGCTTCACGGTCATTGCCGACTTTGCGAAAAATGTCGGCGGCAACCGGGTGAACATCACCACCATCGTCGGTCCGGACGGCGACGCGCATGTCTACGAGCCGAGCCCGGCCGATGCCGTGGCGATGGCGAAAGCCGATGTCGTGCTGGTCAACGGCCTGCATTTCGAAGGTTTCCTGCAGCGCCTGGTCGACGCCAGCGCCACCAAGGCCTCGATCGTGACTTTGACCAAGGGCGTCACGCCGATCGACTTCAAGCCGGAATTCGCCGACGCGGACGCCGCCGAAGGCGCCGGCACCGGCAACGGCAAGGCGGTCACCGACCCGCACGCCTTCCAGTCGATCGCCAATGCCAAGATCTATGTGAAGAACATCGCTGACGCCTTCTGTGCGGCCGACAGCCAGGGCTGCGACAGCTACAAGGCCAATGCCGCGTCCTACACCACCAAGCTCGATGCGCTGGAGGGCGAAGTGAAGGCGGCAATCCAATCGATCCCGGCAGCGAAGCGCGTCGTCATCACCTCCCATGACGCCTTCGGCTATTTCGAGCATGAATACGGCCTGACCTTCCTCGCGCCGCAAGGCATCTCGACCGATTCCGAACCTTCGGCCGCCGACGTCGCCAAACTGGTCAGCCAAGTGAAGCAGGACAAGGCGGCGGCGATCTTCATCGAGAACATCACCAATCCGCGGCTGATCGAGCAGATCGCCGGCGAGACCGGCATCAAGGTCGGCGGCACGCTCTATTCGGATGCGCTGTCGCAGCCCGACGGCCCGGCTTCGACCTATATCGACATGATGCACAACAACATCACGCAGATCAAAGGCGCGATCCTCGGCAGTTGAGCGGTCAGCATCCAACCGGGTCAGATCGGCCCGGTTGGATTTTCCGGCCTCACTCTCTATTTGGCAGAGAAATCCGCCGGCACGGATTGCCGCTCCTGCCCCGGAGTGGCATGACTGCGGCCAAGGAAGAGTGCGAGGACAACACGATGGAATATCGCCAGATCAGCGAAGACTATTCGGTCTCCGGCCAGATCCAGCCCGAAGACATCGCCGCCATCAAGGAGGCCGGCTTCAAAAGCGTGATCTGCAACCGGCCGGACAACGAGCAGCCGGGCCAGCCCTCGGCCGACAGCGTCAAGGCGGCCGCGGAAGCCGCCGGGCTCACCTTCCGCTACATCCCGGTGATCAGCGGCCAGCTCACCATGGACAATGTCGAGGATCAGGCCGAGGCGCTCGACGAGCTCGAAGGCCCGGTCTTCGCCTATTGCCGCTCCGGCGCGCGCTGCACCAACCTCTATGGGCTGATCCAGCAGCAGAGGGGCTGAGGATTTCCCGCGAAGGTGTGCTGAGATTCAGGTCAGGCCGAGTCGAAAATGGTGGCTTCCGAGAACCGGAGCGGAGCGTACTTGAAGTACGTGAGCAACCGGAAGCGCAGGAAGCCGCCATTTGCAGGCCGGCCTCACCTGAATATCAGCATACCTTAAATCGGCAGCGCGCCGGTTTCCTTCAGCGTTTCCAGCACGATCGCTGTCTTGACGTGCTGCACCGATTCATGCGGCAGCAGCACGCCGTTGACGAACTCGGACAGCGATTTGAGATCGGGCGTCACCACCTTCAGGATGTAATCCATCTCGCCGGTCAGCGCGTGCGCTTCCTGCACCTCGGGCAGCCGCGCCACCAGCTCGCCGAAGCGGCGGGCATTGTCGCGGTTGTGGGTAGCCAAGGTCACCGAAATCACATTGACCAGCGAAAAGCCGAGACGGTCGCGGTCGAGCACGGCGCGATACCCCCTGATATAGCCATCTTCCTCCAGCCGCTGGCGGCGGCGCGAGCATTGCGAGGCCGACAGGTTCACGCGCTCCGATAGGTCGTTGTTGGTGAGTCGCGCATCGCCCTGCAGGAGCGCCAGTATCTTGCGGTCAAATTGATCAACGCGCGCATCTTCCATGATTTTTCTCCCAATCATGCACAATCTGCGCACATCATGGGCATTCTAGGCGGTTGAATGCAAGCACCATGCAGCCGTCCAGCGTTATTATGGTGACGCTGGCCAAGCACGGCCGCAACAGCTTTCGGAGGACTGCCATGGGCCCCTTCCCGCATGACGCCCCGCCCGCCAAGATCAGCAAGGCGAATCCCGCCGGCACCGACGGCTTCGAATTCGTCGAGTTCGCGCATTCAGACCCGGCAAAACTCGCCGAGCTCTTTGCCCGCATGGGCTATGTCGCGGTGGCGAAGCACCGCACCAAGGACATCACCGTCTGGCGCCAGGGCGACATCAACTATGTCGTCAATGCCGAGCCAGGCTCGCATGCGATGAAATTCGTCGAAAAGCACGGCCCCTGCGCCGCCTCGATGGCGTGGCGGGTGGTCGATGCGAAGCATGCCTTCGACCATGCCGTGTCGAAGGGCGCTGTGCCCTATGAGGGCACCGACAAGGCGCTCGACGCGCCGGCGATCGTCGGCATCGGCGGATCGCTCCTCTATTTCATCGCAACCTATGGCGACAAGGGCTCGGCTTACGATGCTGAGTTCGAGTGGCTGGGCGAGCGCAATCCGAAACCCGAAGGCGTCGGCTTCTACTATCTCGACCACCTGACCCACAATGTCTATCGCGGCAACATGGACAAGTGGTGGGACTTCTACCGCGACCTGTTCGGCTTCAAGCAGATCCATTTCTTCGACATCGACGGCAGGATCACCGGGCTGGTCAGCCGGGCGATCACCTCGCCCTGCGGCAAGATTCGCATTCCGCTCAACGAGTCCAAGGATGAGACCAGCCAGATCGCCGAGTATTTGAAGAAGTACAATGGCGAGGGCATCCAGCACATCGCCGTCGGTACCGACGCGATCTACGATGCCACCGACAAGCTCGCCGCCAACGGCCTGAAGTTCATGCCCGGCCCGCCCGGCACTTATTACGAGATGTCGCATGAGCGCGTGCACGGCCATGACGAGCCGATCGAGCGCATGAAGAAGCACGGCATCCTGATCGACGGCGAAGGCGTCGTGGACGGCGGCCTGACCAAGATCCTGCTGCAGATCTTCTCGAAGACGGTGATCGGGCCGATCTTCTTCGAATTCATCCAGAGGAAGGGCGACGAAGGTTTTGGCGAAGGCAATTTCCGCGCGCTGTTCGAGTCGATCGAGCAGGACCAGATCAAGCGCGGCGTGATCAAGCTGGATGGCAAGGCGGCGTAGTCAGCCGAAAGACCAAACCGCCGGCTACTCTAAAGGCCGGCGGCCTTCCTCAGAATTTCGTTGATCCGGCTCTGCCAGCCGGGTCCGCCGGCACGGAAACGAGCAACCACATCGCTGTCGAGGCGCAGCGTTACCTGCTTCTTCGGATTGTCGAGTGCCGGCCGGCCACGCGAGCGGCGGATGCTTTCGGCAAGGTCGGGGGTCGCCTTGCGGAGATCCTCCCAGATCCATTCAGGATTGTCGGAAACTGCGTCCCGACCTTCCTCGGCAAAGGCCCTGCCTGGCTTGGACTCCTTGCCTGGTTTTGTGAGGTTTGGCTTAGACTTTGCCATCGAACAATCTCCTTTTCGCCGCCTGACTGGCTGCATCGAAACTGTCGATGCCCCTTGGAGCCAAGCCGGGCGAAGATCACCACGACAACTTCATGCGAATTCATGTGCCTACAAATAATCGAGTCAACGATTTTCGAAGGTACAATAATTCATGCGCTTTCTTCCGCATGTTCACAAACCAAGCCGCTCGACCTCCTCCTTCCTGAGCTCGATATCATAGTCGAGCAGAAACTCGTCCAATTGCGGCGGCTCGACCGAGGTGCCGGACAGCATCGCGTGCACCTGGCCGCGATGGTGGATGTCGTGCAGGAAGACATGGGCGAGGATGTCGCCGATACGCTCGGGGATCATGCCGTCCTCGCGTCGGTCGGTGAGGACGCGACGATCAAGGTCAGTCTCCGACAGGCTATCGCAAAATGCGATGAGTCTGTGGTCAAAATCGGCCTGCGCTTTAGCCAGGTTTGCCGCATCGTCGAACGGCACGAAATCGTCGTAGGCGGCAGCGCCGAGGCCGCCATCGGTCAAGAAATCGAGGTAGAGATAATCGACCGCGAGGATGTGGTTGAGGGTCTCCTTGATCGACGGGAAGAAGCTCACCCGCTCGGCTTCGAACTCGCCGGGCTTGAGCGCAAGGACAGCGCGGTAGAGCCGGTCGTTCGACCACAAATTGTTGCGCGCCATGCGGCGCAGATGATCGAGCAAGGTCAACCTTTCAGGTTCCTTTCTCCCCCTCGTATTTCTCGACCTTCTGTTCGATGGCGCCGAAGATCGAATGTCCCGTTTTGTCCTTCATCTCGATGCGCACCGTGTCGCCGAAATGCAGGAAGGGCGTCTTCGGCTCGCCGCTCTCGATGGTCTCGATCATGCGCAGTTCGGCGATGCACGAATAACCGGCGCCGCCGGCCGACACCGGCCTGCCCGGTCCGTCACCCAGCTTGTTGGAGACGGTGCCCGAACCGATGATCGTGCCGGCGGCGAGCGGCCGCGTTTTCGCGGCATGCACGATCAAGGCCGGGAAATCGAAGGTCATATCGATGCCGGCATTGGCACGGCCGAAGGGTTTGCCGTTGAGATCGGCCAGCAGCGGCAGGCTGACCTTGCCGCCGTCCCAGGCATCACCAAGCTCGTCCGGCGTCACCGCGACCGGCGAGAAGGCCGAAGACGGCTTCGACTGAAAGAAGCCGAAGCCTTTTGCCAGTTCCGGCCCTGTGATGGCGCGAAGCGTCACATCATTGACCAGCATGACGAGGCGGATGGCCTCGCGCGCCTCCTCAAGCCCGGAGCCCATCGGCACATCGCCGACGATGACGGCGACTTCCGCTTCCATGTCGATGCCGAAGGCTTCGTCAGCCATGCGGATCGGATCGCGCGGCGCAATGAAGCAGTCCGAGCCGCCCTGGTAGATCAGCGGATCTGTCCAGAAACTCGCCGGCATTTCGGCGCCGCGCGCCTTCCGCACCAGCTCGACATGGTTCACATAGGCCGAGCCGTCCGCCCATTGAAAGGCGCGTGGCAGCGGCGAATGCGCGTCATGCTCGTGGAAGCGGGCCGAGGGCACGGCGTTGGTCTCGAGCGATTCCGCCATCGCCGCAAGATGAGGCGAAATTCGCCGCCAGTCGTCGAGCGCCGCCTGCAGCGTCGGCACCAGGAAGGAAGCGTCGGTGAACCGCGTCAGATCGCGCGAGACCACGACCAGTTTTCCGTCGCGCGTCCCGTTCTTCAAAGTGGCAAGCTTCATGCGGTTTCCTCTCCTCGCGGGCTTCGTGCCGCTCGTCCCACAACAAGGCCGTCGCGAGTGATCGTCAAGCCACCCGCCGATGTTTTCCTGACTCTGATTTCAGGACCAGTCGCCTTCCGGCGTGCCGTTGAAGCGCTTCTTCAGGTCGGCCCAGCAGTCGATGTAGTTCTCCTGCAATGTGTCGAGCTCGGCGGCGTAGCGAGTCAGCATCTGCGGAAAGCGCGTCTCGAACATGAAGGCGATGGTGTTGTCGAGCTTGACCGGCTTGAGCTCCGCCCGTGTCGCCTTCTCGAAACCGGAGGCGTCCGGTCCGTGCGCCAGCATCTGGTTGTGCAGGCTGATGCCGCCGGGGACAAAACCTTCTTCCTTGGCGTCGTACTGGCCGTGGATCAGGCCCATGAACTCGCTCATGATGTTGCGATGGTACCAGGGCGGCCGAAAAGTGTTTTCCGCCACCAGCCAGCGCGGCGGGAAGATGACGAAGTCGACATTGGCCGTGCCCTCCTCGCCGCTCGGCGCCGTCAGCACGGTGAAGATCGATGGATCGGGATGGTCGAACAGGATGGCGCCGACCGGTGAAAACGTCGCCAGATCATACTTGTAAGGCGCGTAGTTGCCATGCCAGGCGACGACGTCGAGCGGCGAATGGCCGAGTTCGGTGACATGGAAAGTGCCGCACCATTTGACGATCAGCCGGCATGGCGTCTCCTTCTCCTCGAACCAGGCGCAGGGCGTCTTGAAGTCGCGCGGATTGGCCAGGCAATTGGCGCCGATCGGGCCGCGGTCGGGCATGGTGAATTTTGCCCCGTAGTTCTCGCAGACATAGCCGCGCGCCTCCTTATCGGCGAGCTCGACCTTGAAGACGAGGCCGCGCGGCAGCACCGCGATCTCGCCGGGCCGAAGCTCGATGACGCCCATCTCGGTGACGAAGCGCAACGCGCCGACCTGCGGCACGATCATGAGCTCGCCGTCGGCATTGAAGAAATGGTCGTCGACCATCGAGCGGTTGGCGACATAGACATGAGCCGCCATGCCGGACTGCCCGATCGCGTCGCCGGCCGTGGTCATGGTGCGCATGCCTGAAATGAAGTCGGTCGGCTCGCTTGGCATCGGCACTGGATTCCAGCGATATTGGCCGAGCGCGAGTTCATGGTCGCCGATGTTGGGCGCGGTCTTCCATAGGGGATAGCTCGCGCCCTTGAAGCGGCCGGTGTGCTTTACACTCGGGCGGATGCGGTAGAGCCAGGAGCGCTCGTTGGTGCCACGCGGCGCGGTGAAGGGCGAGCCGGACAGCTGCTCCGCATAGAGCCCGTAGGCCGGCCGCTGCGGCGAGTTGCGGCCCTGCGGCAGCGATCCAGGCAGCGTCTCGGTCTCGAAGTCGTTGCCGAAACCCGGCATGTAGGAAAAGGCCATCGCTTCCTCCTCGAGGCTTATCTGCAAGCCGCATCATCCAGAGCGTGCGGCTTTCGCGGAATGTTGACCAAACTGGTTTCATTTGTAACCATCGAAAATGTAACTATCAACGCCGAACGCCGCATCGATGGTGCGCCAAATGGAACCGGAAATTCTCGAGCTTGAAAACTTCCTGCCCTACCGGCTCTACCGGCTGGCCGACACCGTGAGCCGCGAATTCTCGCGCATCTACAAGGAGCGCCACGGTCTGACGCGGCCGGAATGGCGCACGCTATCAGGCCTCGGCCAGCGCGGGACAATGACGGCGACGGAGCTCGGCGAGCAGTCGGCCATGCACAAGACCAAGGTGTCGCGCGCGGTTGCCGAGCTCGAGCGGCGGCGCTGGCTGACAAGAACGCCGGACGAGAACGACCGCCGCGTCGAGCATCTGAAGCTGACCAAGGCGGGGCTCGCCGCCTATCGGGAGATGGTGCCGCTGGCAAAGGCGTTTGAGAGGGAGTTGCTGGCAAGGCTGAGCGCAGAGCAGCGGGCTGCGATTGAGAAGGGAGTTGCCGCGCTAGAGAGTCATTTGGGATAAGCCGAGATTGGGATCGAAGCCTGTCGTTGTGAAGGACTAGCCGGTGCCTGGCATTTGGCGTGCAAGCGACCAGTCTTCCGCAATAACCTCGATCGTGTCGTCTCGAAAGTAGAATAGGAATTGTCTCGACTTAGGTCCGTCCGGAGACAGAACTTCCCAGTCGTCCTCGCCAATTGGCCGACTATCGCCGACCACTTCGTAGAACTCACCCCATTTGGGAGCCTGATTGCTGTAAAGGCCTTCGCCCGCAAACCAGGCATGATCGTTCGTGGAGTCCCACCGCCAGCGACTGCAACCGAAGAAACGAAGGATCCCCATCTCTCCCTTGATGGCGTCGGAAGCCCATGGGTTCAACAGAAAGGTGATCTGAACGGTATTGCCCTCGACGGTCAGCTGTGTGTCGGGAGCGTTGGGTTCAGCATTCCAGTCCGAATTGAGGTGATGGAAGGATAATGACGTCACCAATCCATCACCACCTTGCCCGAACTGCCGCTGCGCATCGCGTCGAATCCGACCTGGAAATCGTCGATCCCAATCCGGTGGGTGATCAGGCCCGAGACGTCGAGCGGGCCCTGCACCAGGGCGATCATCTTGTACCAGGTCTCGAACATCTCGCGGCCGTAGATGCCCTTGAGATGTAGCATCTTGAAGATGACCTTGTTCCAATCGATCTCGAAGCCGGTCGGCGCGATGCCGAGGATGGCGATCTTGCCGCCATTGTTCATCGTCTCGATCATGTCGCGGAAAGCGGGTGCCGCGCCCGACATCTCCAGGCCGACATCGAAACCCTCGGTCATACCCAGCGCCGGCATGACATCGCGCAGCTTCTCCTTCGAGGCATCGACCACATGCTGGACGCCGAGCTTCCTCGCCAGATCCAGGCGGACCGGGTTGATGTCGGTGATGACGACTTTCCGTGCGCCGACGCATTGCGCCACCAGCGCGCCCATGATGCCGATCGGTCCGGCACCGGTGACCAGCACATCCTCCCCGACCAGGTCGAAGGACAATGCGGTGTGAACGGCATTGCCCAATGGATCGAAGATCGCGGCAATCTCGTCGGGCACGTCGTCGGGGATCGGCACGACATTGTGCTGCGGGATCGCCACGTACTCGCCGAAGGCGCCGGGCCGGTTGACGCCGACGCCGAGCGTGTTGCGGCAGAGATGCCCTCGCCCCGCGCGGCAGTTGCGGCAGTGGCCGCAGACGATGTGGCCCTCGCCCGAGACGCGCTGGCCGACTTTGTATTCGGTGACGGCCGCGCCGAAGTCGGCGACGGTGCCGACAAATTCATGGCCCGTCACCATCGGCACCGGCACGGTCTTCTGCGCCCATTGGTCCCAATTGTAGATGTGGACGTCGGTGCCGCAGATCGCGGTCTTCCTGACCTTGATCAGCACGTCGTTGGGGCCGATCTCCGGCACCGGCACTTCTTGCATCCAGATGCCCGGCTCGGCCTTGGCCTTCACCAGCGCCTTCATCATGTTGGACATCCAGATCTCCCAGTGCTGCGGAGGTTTGCGTTCTGTCGCGCCCCCCTCTGTCGGAGGGGCGCGCCGTAGAGCAGAAACATTCGCGATTTACCCAACTACGCCAAGCTCACGTCCAACCGCGCCAAACGCCTCGACGGCGCGATCGATATCGCCGCTGGAGTGTGCCGCCGACATCTGCGTGCGGATGCGGGCCTGGCCCTTCGGCACCACCGGGAACGAAAAACCGATGACGTAGATGCCGCGCTTCAGCATGCGGGCCGCCATCTCCTGCGCAAGAGCGGCGTCGCCCAGCATCACCGGGATAATCGGATGATCCGCGCCGGCAAGCGTAAAGCCGAGCTTACCCATTTGAGACCGGAAGCGTTCCGCATTGGCATATAGGCGCCGGCGCAGCGCATCGCCATTGCGGATCAGTTCGAAGACTTTAAGTGAGGCGCCGGCGATCGCCGGCATCAGCGTGTTGGAGAAGAGATATGGGCGCGAGCGCTGGCGCAGCCAGTCGACCACCTGTTTCTTCCCCGCAGTATAGCCGCCGGACGCGCCGCCCAGCGCCTTGCCGAGCGTGCCTGTGATGATGTCCACCCTGCCCTCGACGCCGCAGTGCTCGGCCGAACCGCGGCCGTTCTTGCCAACGAAGCCGACGGCATGGCTGTCGTCGACCATGACCATGGCGTCGTATCTCTCGGCCAGGTCGCAGACGCCCTGCAGATTGGCGATGATGCCGTCCATCGAGAACACGCCGTCGGTGGCGATCAGCCGGAAGCGGCGGTCCTTCGCCTCCTTCAGCCGCGCCTCGAGGTCGGCCATGTCGTTGTTGGCGTAGCGAAAGCGCTTGGCCTTGGAGAGCCGCACCCCGTCGATGATCGAGGCGTGATTCAGCGCGTCCGAGATGACGGCGTCCTCCTCGCCGAGCAGCGTCTCGAACAAGCCGCCATTGGCATCGAAGCAGGAGCCGTAGAGAATGGTGTCGTCCATGCCGAGGAAGGACGAGATGGTGGCTTCGAGCTCCTTGTGTTCTTCTTGGGTGCCGCAGATGAAGCGCACCGAGGCCATGCCGTACCCGTAGCGGTCGAGCGCCTGCTTCGCCGCATCGCGCAGCTCGGGGCTGTCGGCGAGGCCAAGATAATTGTTGGCGCAGAAATTCAGCACCTTCTGGCCGGCAACCTCGATCAGGGCCGACTGCGTTGAGGAAATCACCCGCTCGGACTTGTAGAGCCCGGCCGATTTCAGGCCCTCAAGCTCGTTGTCGATGTGGGAGAGAAACGCTGCGCTCATGGTCTGGCCCTGTTTGTTTGATGCGGACTGTCGCGCTGCGGACAAGAAAAATCCATCGCAAAAACGACCGCTTCGGTGGCGTTGCGCAAGCCTTGCCCCAGCCCCTGCAGCGCAGCCGGACAAGGATGTGTTCAAATGCGACGATCTGCGAAAGGACATAATAACCATCCTGTCAGCTTTGTCGCGCCGCCGGCTCCGGCACTGTGCCGGCTTGCCGAGCTGTTAACCCTTTCACGTCAAGTGTTTTGACGCCGCAAATTCATGGCATGAATCCGTCGATCGGGAGGGGTCACTCAGTTATGTCGCAGCAGCCGGTGCACAGCGTTTCGCGCAAGCTGATTCTGCTGATCAAGAGCGGCTACTGGCTGGCCTTGCTGATCATCGCTGCCATGGTGATGGCTTCCTTCATCCTGCTGCAGCAGCTGATGGCGCAGCAGCAGCACAACGACGCGCTGCTCAACATCGTCTCCACGCAGAAGGCGCTGTCGCAGCGCATCGTTTTCCTGGCCAGCGCGACCGGTGCCGCCCCGCGCGACAAGCAGCCGGCGCTGGTCACCGCGCTGAAGCAGGCAACGGGCGAGTTCGAGACCAATTACGACCGGCTGCTCAAGGAGACCGGCGCCGATCCGCTATCGCCGGCGCGCAACGATCCGAAATCGATCGAATATGTGCTGTTCAGCAAACCGTTCCATCTCGACTATTTCTCGGTCGGCCTTATCGCCAACGGCGATCGACTGGTTTCATCATTTGCATCCCAGCTCGGCATGCAAAGCGACGGCTATAAGGGCGGCGGCGAGCGCGTCGGCCTCGATGCCTCCGTCGCCAATGCGACTTTGTCCGGCTATGCCGCGCTCGGCCAGCGCATCAGCGCCTTCGCCACCGAGCGGTCGGATGAGATGCTCAACCTGCACCGCACGCTGTTCTTTGCCACCATCGGCGTCATCGTGCTGGTCGCGCTATTCATCTTCCGGCCGATGTCCAAGGCCATCCTGCGCAAGACGCATGAGCTGGTCGACGCCCGCAATTCGATGGCCTTCATCGCTGTGCATGACGGCCTGACCGGCCTGCACAACCGCACCTTCCTCACCGATCATTTCGACACGCTGATCAAGGGCGCGCATCGGCGTCGCGAGCGGCTGGCGGTGATCCAGCTCGACCTCGACCGATTCAAGCAGATCAACGACACGCTGGGGCATGCGGCGGGCGACTACGTACTTGTCGTCACCGCGCAACGCATGCGCGATTCCTGCCGCGCATCGGATCTTTGCGCCCGTCTCGGCGGCGACGAGTTCGTGATGATCCTCAATGGCGCCGGCACCACCGAGGACATCCATGCGCTGGCCAAGCGCATCATCGCCAACATCAACGAGCCGATCACCTTCCAGGGCACGACCATAATGCCCGGCGCCAGCGCCGGCATCGCCGTCTATCCGGTCGACGCCGACAGCGCCCAGGACCTGCTCGTCCATGCCGATCTCGCCCTCTATTCGGCCAAGAAGCTCGGCGGCGGCAGCTTCTCCTTCTTCTCCGAGGAGCTTCGGCGCGAGCTCGACTATCGCAAGCAGCTCGAGCAGGACATCCGAACGGCGATCGCGGAAAGGACCTTCGAGGTCTATTTCCAGCCGCAAGTTTCGCTCACCAGCGGCAAGATCAGCGGCATCGAAGCGCTGGTGCGCTGGAAGCACGCCACGCGCGGCATGATCTCGCCAGGCGAATTCATCCCGGTGGCGGAGAAGTGCGGCTTCATGCCGGATATCGGCCGCATCGTCATCACCAAGGCGATCAACGAAGCCGCCGAATGGGATCGCGCCGGCATCGATTTCGGACGCATCGCCGTCAATGTCTCGGGCACCGAGCTGCGCGAGCCGGACTTCGACACGTTCCTGTTCGGAACGCTGGAACGGGCCGGGCTTGCGCCGCAGAAGCTGTCGCTGGAAATCGTCGAATCCGTCATTCTCGACGATGAGAAGACCGGCATCGCCGCCAAGCTCAGGCATATCCGTGCGGCGGGCGTCCATCTCGAGCTCGACGATTTCGGCACGGGCTATGCTTCACTCAGCCATGTCAACCCGAACGAGATCGATCGGCTGAAGATCGACCGCCGCTTCGTGCAGAACATCAACGAGAACGGCGACAACACCAAGATCGTGCGCGCCATCACCGAGCTTGCCCGCGGGCTCGGCATCTCGATCGTCGCCGAGGGCGCGGAAACCGAGGCCGAGCTCGACTCGCTCATGGCGATCGGCTGCGACCAGGTGCAGGGCTATTCGATCGCCTTCCCGATGCCTCAGGACAAGGCGCGCGAATGGCTTACGGCGCGCAGCCCGAAGAAGGCGAAGCTCAAGGTGCTGCAGGGCAGCCGGGCTTAACCGCCCACATTCGCCCGAAGCGCCGCCAGCACCTCGGCGAATTCCGCAAGCCGTTCGTCCGGCAGCCCAGCTCTCAGTCTTTTGTCGAAGGCGACGGCCGCGAGGCGCAACTTCTCGAACAGCGCTTCGCCGGCTTCGGTCAGCGCCACCTGATGGACCCTGCGGTTCTGCGGATCGCGGCGCCGCGTCAGCAAGCCTTGCGCCTCCATGGCATTGAGGTGATGCGTCAGCGTCGCGCCCTGGATGCCGATCATGCCGGCAAGCTCACGCTGGTTGGCCAGTTCCTTCGACTTGACGGAGAGCAAGGTCACCCAGACCGGCAGCGTTCCGCCGGCCTCAACCATTGCAGAGTCGAAAGCCTGCGCCACCAGTTTGGCGGTGCGGGCGAGATTCATGCCGATGGGCGGGCGATCAAATGGCGACATGGCCGGACACTAGAACAAGCAATGGATTGGCGTAACTCTGCATGAAGCATTTGACATCTAACTATTAGATATCTAACTTTGTCTTATTAACGGCGTCGTCGAACCAGCCCACAGAACCGACAGGCAAGCGTCACCCGGCGGCGGGCCAATGAGAGGAATGCGGTCATGCAATATGTCTATATCGTCGTCATCGGCCTGCATGTCATGGCCGGCGTCTTCTGGGCCGGCACGACCATCGCGGTTGCCCGTGATCCGGAGATCAAGGCGGAGCGCTTCATCCGGCCGCAACTCGGCGCCTCCGGCATGGTCTTTTTGACCGGTCTCCTGCTCTGGTATTTTTTCCATGAAGGCGCTTTCGGCTCGATGGAAATGGTGCTGGCGCTGGGTATTGCGACGGCGCTGATCGCCGCCGGAGTGCAGGGCGCCCTTGTAGCCTCTTCCAGCAGGCAATTGGCCGGCGCCGATGCGGCCACGCAAACGCAGTTGCGTGCGAAAATGACCAAAGGCGAACGCCTCGCCGGCGGGCTGCTGGTCATCACCGTGCTTTGCATGGCCACGGCCAGGATGTTCTAACTCGTCAATGGCTCGCGCGGTACCGGCGCAGGCCGGCGGCCGCGCGCGGCGCACCGGACCAACGCGGCAGGTGGCTCTCCTTGTGAAGGTCCGGTGCGTTTCCTCAGTGCGGGCCGTCACCGGCGCATCAGATCACCTCGACCGAACCACCGCGTAAATTTTCCCGACGCAGCTTTAAATAGGTGCGCATATTCGGCGCGATGCGGAAACCTTCCAGCCTGACGTCCTGGAGCGCTGACGCCCAGCCAAGCGCGTCATAACGCCCGCCATATGTTTCGATCGCCGCGGCGAGATCCTCGCGGCCCAATTGCCTGGCCAGGATGGCGCAGGCCGCGACCCGCGTTTCGATCGATCGGCCATATTTGGGCGCGAATGCCAACCCGCCGTCGGCGAGGTCGTCGACCTCGTGCGCAAGCTGCAGGAACAGGATGTCCTCATCGCCGGCCAGCACACCCTCCTGAAGAAGGCGCTCGGGGTCGCCGGTGTCGAATTTCATGGCGCCAACGCGGGCGACGAGGCCTTCAGCCCTCGGCCCGATCCGCGCCTCCAGCCATTTCCGGTGCGCTTCGCTGCGCCGGCTAGACCTGCCGTCCGGATACTGGCCGCTGTCATAGGCAGCGTGGAACATCGCCGCGATGACGAAATCGAGATCCCTTTCGAAATGCGCCACCGACGAGGCGGCGCCTACCGCATGGCAGATAAAGGGCCGTCCCGACTTTCGATAGCGGCCGTTGAACATCGCGCAGGCCATACGATAGGCGTTCTGGACGCGTAGAATGTCGTCCAGCGCGTGCCCGGCCTCGTGCAATTGGATATAGAACGCCGTATTGGTCTGGCGCGGAAAGAACAGATCTTTTCCGGTCAAGCAAGCCCCCGACTATGCGACCCGGGTTGCAGCCCTCGGAATGCGCGCCCGAAAATTGCAAATAAGATCTGTCAAGTCCAGCCTGGCCAATGGACGACCGTGGTTCAAATCCGGATGCCGAACCTGATGCCGTCGTAGATGGCGGCGTGAATATTGCGCGAGGCGACTGCGTCGCCGATACGGAACAGAACAAAGCCGCCTTCCGGATTGCGCGGCGGAAAAATGTCGCCGCCGCTCACCAGCCGCTCGTAGTCGACCGCGCCGCCATTCTTCGACAGCGGCTTCAGCGCGAGGTAGAGATCGTCGAGCGGCGCGGTGCCATGCTCGACCACCACCTGGTCGACGCGCCGCTCGCCGCGCCAGCCATCGGCGAAGTCCGACGCCAGTTCGGCAATGAGCTGGTTACCCTCGCGCCGCACCGAACGCAGGCGGGTGTTGATGGTGACGGTGACGCCTTTCTCGTGGAAGGCGCGCATATAGGGCACGTGGTTCAGGCCGCCCATTTCCGGCGCGAAGAAGCGTTCGGGCGAAACCAGCTCCAGCTTAGCGCCGCTGTTGGCAATCAATTCCGCCGCGCCCATGCCCTGATGGCCGCCATTGTCGTCATAGAGCAGCGCGTTCTCGGCCGGCTTCACGCTGCCGGCCATAATGTCCCAGCTCGAGGTAACGAGATTGTCGCCGGCTGTCAGCGGCGGGTTCTGCGGCAGGCCGCCGGTGGCGACGATCACCACATCCGGCGACAGTGCCAGGACATCGTCCTTCTCGGCCCATGTGTCGTAGCGGATCTCGACGCCGAGGCGATCGAGCTCGGCAAGCCGCCAATTGATGATGCCGATCAGCTCCTTGCGGCGCGGATTTTGCGTCGCGAGCCGCACCTGGCCGCCGGCCTGGCTGGATGCCTCGAGGATCGTCACCTGATGGCCCCGTTCGGCGGCGACACGTGCGGCTTCCAGACCGCCCGCCCCGGCTCCCACGACAACCACCCGCTTCTTCGGTCCTTCGCTTTTCGCGATGACGTGCGGGATCGTCGCTTCGCGGCCGGTGGCGGCGTTGTGGACGCAGAGCGCCTCGCCGCCTTCATAGATGCGATCGAGGCAGTAGGTGGCGCCGACGCAAGGCCGGATCTCGTGCTCGCGGCCTTCCATCACTTTCCGCACGATGTGCGGATCGGCGATGTGGGCGCGCGTCATGCCGACCATGTCCAGCTTTCCGGTGGCAATCGCGTGGCGCGCGGTGGCGACATCGGATATCCGCGCGGCGTGGAAGGTCGGGAACTTTGTCGCCGCCCTCACCTCGCCAGCGAAATCGAGATGCGGCGACGAGCGCATGCCGGTCACCGGGATGACCTTGGTCAGAGCCGCGTCGGTTTCGATCGAGCCGCGGATGATGTTGAGGAAGTCGACCTTGCCGGAGCCAGCGAGCCGTTTCGCAATCTCGACGCCCTCCTCCTTCGACAGACCTTTTTCGAAATCCTCGTCGGCGACCATGCGGATGCCGACGACGAATTGCTCGCCGACCGCGGCGCGAACCGCATCGAGCACCATGTTGGTGAAGCGCAGCCGGTTCTCGAGCGAGCCGCCGAAATCATCGTCGCGATGATTGGTGGCCGGCGACCAGAAGCCGTCCATCAGATGGCCGTAGGATTCGAACTCGATGCCGTCGAGGCCGGCCGCCTGGCAGCGCTGGGCGGCGGAGGCATAGTCGGCGACAATGCGCTCGATATCCCAGTCCTCGATGGCCTTCGGAAAGGCTCGATGCGCCGGCTCGCGCACCGGCGAGGCGGAAAGCACCGGCAGCCAGTCGGCCTTGTTCCAGCCGGTGCGGCGACCGAGATGGGTGATCTGGATCATGACCTTGCAGTCATGCTCATGACAGGCATCCGCAAGCTCGGCGAGCCACGGCACGATGGCGTCGTCATAGACATGCAGGTTGCCGAAGGCGGCCGGGCTGTCGCGCGACACGATGGCCGAGCCCGCCGTCATCGTCAGCGCCATGCCGCCCTTGGCCTTCTCGGCGTGGTAGAGCCGGTAGCGCTCCTTCGGCATGCCGTCCTCGGAATAAGCCGGCTCATGGCTGGTCGACATCACCCGGTTCTTCAGCGTCAGGTGCTTGAGCCGATAGGGTTGCAGAAGCGGGTCGTTGCTGGTCATCGTCTTCCTACCGTTTCAAATTGTGCGGGAGCTGCTCCCGCTTCCATTTCACGCATCGGATTCATCGGAAAACCGCTGCGCGGCTTTCGGTCCAATGCTAATGAGCCGCCAAACACGCCGGGTCCGCTCGATCGCGGCGCACTTTCAACTGATTGCGCCTGCCGCCCTTGCAATCATCGGCGGCAGCAAGGAGCCGTCCATGACCGACGCCAAAAACCTCACCCAGCTCGGCAAACACGTCGAGACGCCCCAGAGCCCCGAACAGGCGGTCCTGGAAACCGTGCCATTCGAGCGAGGCGACGGCCCGCCCGCGATCGTGCGCTTCACTTGCCCGGAATTCACCTCGCTCTGTCCGGTCACCGGCCAGCCCGACTTCGCCCACATCGTCATCGACTACGCGCCCGACAAGACGCTGGTGGAATCGAAGTCGCTGAAGCTGTTCATGACCTCGTTCCGCAACCATGGCGCCTTTCACGAGGAATGCACGGTCATGATCGGCCGCCGCATCGTCGAAGCGACCAAGCCGCTCTGGTTGCGCGTTGGCGGTTACTGGTTCCCGCGCGGCGGCATCCCCATCGACGTCTTCTGGCAGACTGGCGCACCGCCTGAAGGCGCGTGGCTGCCCGATACCGGGGTCGCGCCATATCGCGGGCGCGGCTGAAATTTGTTGCGAAAGGCCGGCGGGACAGCGCACCCCTCTGTCCTGCCGGACATCTCCCGCACTTGGAGGGAGATCGGATGTCACGCCGGCTTTCGCCAATCTCCATCGTTGCAAGATAGGCGGGCGTTGCAAGACAGGCGGGTCGCCGAAGCTGCCAATCTCGCCTCTTGTGGGGGAGATGGCCGGCAGGCCAGAGGGGGGCGCGAAGGATCGCCGGCGCCGAAGTTCAATCGTACTCATTCGCACTGGTACTGGCTGAGCGCCCATTCGCCGGTGACCGACAGAAGATCGGATATCTTCCAGTCGCCGCCGACCTTCTTCAGCTTCCATTCCAGACGGTGTTGGTGGCCTTCGACGACGAAGGCGACCACCACCTTGGCCTCGTCGCCATTAATCGCTTCGATGGTGTGCAGGCTCTTGTCGATGGCGAGCTTGTCGTAATCGGCATTGTCGAGCGCCATGTTGGGATCGAGGCACTCGCCCTGACCCGAGGCGCGCAGCGCGTCGGCTTTGTCGAGCACGCTCTTTGCTGGATCGCTGAAGTTCTTGCGCTGGGCCGGATCGAGCTCCAGCCCGAGATGCTCGTAGAAGGGCTTCACCACCGCCGTCGGCGATCCGGGCAGGACGGGCGCAGCTGGAGCCGGTTCGGCCGGCTTGCTTTCAGGCGCTGTGGCCGGCGCCGACTTGTCGTCCGCCGGCGCATTGTCGCCTGACGCCTTCGGCGGCGGCGAGCCGAACAGCCCTTGCGCGCAGGCACCGCCGTTCAGCCCCGCGGTCAGCATCGCCAAGCTCGACAGCGCGAGGACCAGACGCCGAAGCACGGCGTCACTCCGTCGAGGAGCCGCATTCCAGCGCGCTGAGCGTCCAGTCGCTGGTCTTGGACCGTATGTCGGCGATCTTCCACTTGCCGTCCACTTTCTTCAGCGACCACACCATTTCGCGTTTGGAGTCATCGCCTTCTGGGAAAAGATTGAAGCTTGCCGTCACCTCGGCGGTGTCGCCATTGACGGCCTCCGCAAGCTTCAGCGTCTTCGACACGGTCTTCTGGTCGAAATCCTGCGCGTCGAGGCCTGGGTCGAAGTCGATGCAGGATACCTCGTCGGGCTTCTCCTTGCGCGCCTTGTCGTTGGCTTCGAAGAGCTTGGTGACCGGCTCGGTGAAGCGGTCGCGGTACTTCGCGTCCGCCTCGAACTTCACTTCAGGCACATAGAAGAACTTCACGGCCTTGGAAGCCGGCCCGGCGAGCGCCGCGGCAGGCAAGGCGATCGACATGGCAACTGCCAGCATCATCGGTCTCATGCAGGATCTCCGGATGGTCGGCGGCGTGGTGGCACGATCACCACCACGCATCCTGCATATCGGCTTTTTCGCGGCGCATGAAGTCTTTGCGCTGCGCGGCTTAAGCTTCCAGCCAGACGTTCTGGAAGTCCATTTGATAGGTCTGGTGCATTGCGTAGTTCTTCACCTTCTTGCTCATGTGGCAGTAGAGCTTCTGCCAGAACGGCTGGATGATGACGCCGGAGTCCTGCAGGATCTGCTCGACGTCCTTCATCACCTCCTTGCGCTTGGCGACGTCGATCTGCGACAGCGCCTCCTTGAGCTTGGCGTCGAAATCCGGGTTCGAGAACGCGGTCTCGTTCCAGGCCTCGCCGGTACGGTAGCCCAGCGCCAGCACCTGCACGCCGAGCGGGCGCATGTACCAGATGGTCATGGAATAAGGATATTTCGTCCAGTCGTTCCAGAAGGTCGAACCGGGCAGCACCGTGCGCTTCACCTTGATGCCGGCATCGCGCAACTGGCCGGCGATGGCGTCGCCGGTGTTCTTCTGCCATTCGTCCTCGACCGTGATCAGCTCGTGCTCGAAGTCGGCCTGCCCGGCATCGGCCATCAGCTTCTTGGCGCCCGCGGCGTCCCGTTCCTTCTTGGGCAGCGGATAATATTCCGGATGGATCGGGCTGACATGGTGGTTCTCGCCGACCGTGCCGCGGCCGGCGTAGCCGAGCTGCATCACCTGGTTGTTGTCGACGGCCATCTGCAGCGCGTTGCGCACCCGTTTGTCATCGTAAGGCTTGTGCGTGATGTTGGTGCGCGCAACGAGCGTCGTCGCCGTTGCCACCTCCGATTTCACCAGATCCATCTTGTCGAGCGGATCGATGAAGTCGGCCGGCGTCTCGAAATCGAGGTCGATCTCGCCGGAATCGAATGCATTCAGCGTGGCATTGAAGTCGGTGCCGTAGTCGATGAATTCCACCCCGTCGAGCGGCGCTTCGCCACCCCACCACTTGCCGTTCTCGCGGCGCTTGACCACGGCTTTCTGGCCGACATCGTAAGACACCAGCTCGAAAGCTCCGGTGCCGATCGGCTTCTTGATCGGATCGGCGCCGTCCTTGTCGAAGTCGCGATGCACGACCAGCGCCGGATAGTCGGTGAAGCCCGGGATGATCGCGATATCGGCTTCTGACAGCTTCAACTTGACCGTATGGTCATCGACCTTGGTGATCGCGCCATCCCTTGCCTTGCCAGTCTTGGCGTCGACCAGCGCGCCAACGCGCGCGGCCATGGAATTGCCGGAAGCGCCCTTCTCGCACCAGCGATTGAGGTTGAAGACCACGTCATCGGCGTTGAATGCATCGCCATTGTTCCAGGTGACGCCTTTGCGCAGATGCAGCGTGTATTCGGTGGCGTCGTCGTTGACGTCCCAGCTTTCGAGCAGCACCGGCTCGAAAGTGAACTGGTGCGTGTAGCGCACGAGCGGCTCCAGCCAGGTGCGGGTGACGTTCGCCATCTCCGTCCAGTCATAGGTGCGCGGGTCCTTCTGCGCCTTGACCGACATCGCGACATGCAGCGTTCCGCCTTTCTTCGGCTCATCCGCCAGGGCTTTTGTCGGCGCGGGAAGGCCGATCATGCCATAGGCGAAGGCCGTCGATGCGCCGAAGGCACTTGCCAGCGCCAGGAATTCGCGCCGGTCCACGCGGCCCGCGCGCGCTTCTTCCGCCATCGCCTCGATGGCGGCAGGAACGCGATCACCGTTGCTTTTGAAGATTGTCATTTTTTCCTCCCATGTTGCGAAACATTGGCCATCCTGGTGCACTTCTTTTCAGTTGTAGATGGCGCCTGCAGCGTGAGCGAGCGTCCAGACGCTGTTGCCTGAGACAGTGAGAACTTGCTCCATCCCTGCCGCATTTCGAATATCGTATACGAGCCGTCTTGCGCGTCAAGCTTCTGGCGCATGATCTGGAGGACGATGCCGAGCGAAGAACCACCTTTCACACCTTCGCACGCTTCATCGGCCAGGTGTCCGCCACGCGGTAGCCAGCCGGCCAAGGGTCTTCAGGATCCAGCATGTGCTGATGGATGCCGGTGATCCAGCCGCGACCGCTGATCTGAGGGCGTATGGCGGGCATACCGCCAACCTCCGTGGTGCCGACGATCCTGCCGTGAAATTCTGACCCGATGATGGAAACACCGGTAAACCGATGCTCTGCCGTCATGTGACCCTTCGCGTGCAAGATCGCCATGCGGGCCGACACCGCTGTTCCGGTCGGCGATCGGTCGAGTTTGCCAGGTTTTATCGAAACGACGGATTTTGCGCGGAGGCGGCTGCCATCTTGGGTGATGGCGCCGGCAAAAAGACAGAACGAATGGTGGCGCCAATCGGGACGGTCGGGATGGAAGAATGCCATTTGTCGATTGGCCGCATCGGTAATGCGCGCCCCAAGTTCGGCGAGATCACGAGCCTCGTCGTTTTCCAGCGCAAGCCCAAGGGCCAGCGCGTCGACGACGACGAAACTGTCGCCTCCATAGGCGGTGTCGACCGTAATGGTGCCAAGGCCATCGACCTCGAGCGGCACACCGACCCTGCTGGCGAAAGACGGTACGTTTTCGACGGTGATGCGCTGGGCTTTTCCTCCGGCACAGTCGGCCCGCACGCGCACCAGGCCGCCCGGCGCCTCGAGCACCATTTCGGTTACCGGCTCCTGCATGGGAATGATGCCGGTGTCCAGAATTACCGTCGACACGCAGATCGAATTGGAGCCGGACATCGGGGGCGTATCCTCGGGCTCCATTATGATCCAAGCCATTTGCGCGGCGGGATGCTTGGGAGGGACCAGAAGGTTAACGTGCCGGAAGACGCCGCCGCGCGGTTCATTGAGAACGAAGTTACGAAGTCCGTTGTCTTCCGCGATCCATTTGCGCTGGTCCCAGACGGTGTCTCCCGGCGGGGGAGACACTCCGCCAACGATGACATCCCCGACTTCACCCTCCGCGTGGCAGGAAACTACATGGATGACTTTCGTGCTTCGCATTCGGGAGTCCCCAGAGCCACGGCGTCCGATTGGATATCGTATACGATCTTCGGTTCGCGTCAAGGCTCGATTGAAGGGAAATGGGCCCGTCGTTACTGATCGGCCCGGCTCAAAAGAGCCGGCGCCAGGCGGCATCTCGCGGCATGCAAAGGCTTGGGTTGAGCAAAATCCCGCGCGCATTTGATCACGAACATCGTCTACGATATCTATGTTTGCAGATCTGACGCTCCTTGCGGAGACTCTACACGTGCCATTTGCATTTGCCGACATTCCCGATCTGGGTGCCGCACCGACCGCTTCCGACGTGGTTTTGAAGTTCATACGCGGAGCAATCATATCGGGGTCGCTGGATGAGGGCGAACCAATCAGGCAAGACGACGTCGCCCGCATGTTCAACATCAGCAAGATCCCGGTGCGCGAAGCTTTGAAGCGGCTCGAGGCAGAGGGTTTCGTGGCATTTCAGCGAAACAAGGGCGCAATTGTCGCCAGCATGTCGGAACCGGAGATCGTGCAGATTTTCGAGGTCCGAGCCATGCTGGAATCGAACGCAATTCGGCTCTCCTTCCCCCACATGAACGAGAAGACCTTCGATAAAGCGCAAGCAAGTTGCGACGCCTTCGCGAAGGAAACCGACGTCGGCCGCTGGGCGGAACTAAATTGGGAGTTCCATTCCAGTCTTTATCTAGACGCCGGGCGACCATATCTCCTCCGCATGATCCGGTCGGTTAACGATCGAATCGAACGCTATCTTCGAGTTCAGCTGACGATTTCCGGCGGTCATGAGCTTGCGGATCGAGAACATCGCGAAATCCTGGCCGCCTGCCGCGCTGGCGAGACCGAACACGCCGCAAAATTGGTCTACGATCATATCATGAACGCCTGTCAATCGCTTCAGAAACACCTGGCGAACGGCAGGGTGCGCGCTGGCTGAGCCATCGGCTTGCCGTCAGTCACCCTTGCCGACGCCTCTGCCCGTTTTTGATCAACTAACGCTATCAGGCAGCTTCTCCTCGCGCCGCGCGATCAAATCCTTGAGACCTTCGGCGATGCCCTCTTCGAGCTTCGGCTCCTGATAGTCGGCGAGCATGTTGCGCGCCTTTTCGAGGCCGCGCGTGTCGTGATCCTTCGCGCCCTCGGCTGTCCATTGTTCGAAGGAATTGAAGTCCATGATGCTCGGCATGAAGAAGGCGCGCTCGAAATGCTCGAGCGTGTGCTGCGTGCCGAGAAAATGCCCTTGCGGACCGACTTCGCGGATCGCCGCCATGGCCTCCTTGAAATCATCGAAGGGAACGCCGCCGGCATATTTGTACCAGCCGACAAGCTGTTCGCAGTCGGTGGCGAATTTCGAATAGCCGCAAGTGAGGCCCGCCTCGAGCCAGCCGGCGGAGTGCCAGATGTAATTGGCGCCGGCGAGGATCGCGGCATGCATCAGCATGTTCGCCTCGTAGCCGGCCTGCGCGTCGTTGAGCTTGGAGCCGACATGGAAGCCCGAGGTGCGCCAGGGCAGTTTGTATTTCCGCGCCAGCGCGCCCATCAGATACATCATCTGGGCGGCCTCCGGCGTGCCGCCCATCGGGGCGCCGGTCTTCATGTCGACGGTCACCATGAACTGACCGTATATCTGCGGCGAACCGGGACGGATGAGCTGGGTGAATGCGACGCCTGCCAGCGCCTCGGCATTCACCTGCGCCACCGCGCCGACGGCCGAGGCCGAGGTCGAGGCGCCGCAGAGCGCAAACGGCGCCAGGATCAGCGGTTGGTTGTGGCGGGCATAGACCCGCATCGCGTCGAGCATGGTGGCGTCCCACACCAGCGGCGAATTGCAATTGGTGATCGCCACCAGCACCGGATTGTCGCGCACGAACTCCTCGCCGAACACGATTGCAGCCATCGCCATCGTGTCCTCGGCCCGCTCCTTCGACGTCACGATGCCCATGAAGGGCTTGTCGGAATGCTTCAGCGCCGAATGGATGATGTGCAGGTGCCGCTTCGGCACCGCGATTTCCATCGGCTCGCAGATGATCGAGCTCGACGAATGCAGCGCCGGCGCCATGTAAGCGAGCTTGTGAAAATTGTTGAGGTCGTTGAGCGTGCCGTAGCGCCGCTTGTTGTCGAGGTCGCGTACATAGGGCGCGCCGTACATCGGCACGAAGATCGAGTTCTTGCCGCCGACACGGACGGTGCGCTCGGGATTGCGCGCATTGAGCGTGAATTCCGGCGGGACCTTCGAGACCAGCTCCATCAGCAGCGCGCGGTCGATGCGGACACGTGTGTCCTTGACGTCGGCGCCAGCCGCCTTCCAAAGCGCGATCGCTTCGTCGTCGCGGAACTCGCAGCCAACCTCCTCGAGGATTTTGAGCGACTCCTCGTGGATCAGTTCCACTGCCTCGTCGGGCACGATCTCATAGACGGGAATCTGGCGAACGAGCGTCGGGAAGGACGCAACGGGCGCGCTTCTCAGCGCCTTGCGCCCAAGGCGGCCGCCGCCGCGACGGTGGGTCGGTTCAGTCAATTCAGCGGCCGGTGCGTTCATGTTGTCTCCTTGATCCCGCCCGACCAAGTTAGCGACACGAAATATGGATGTGACGCTGGAAAATCCTGATCTCTTGTATAAGCTGCGCTTATGCGAAGCCTACGCCACCTCCTGCCCTCGGCCGGCAGCCTCGTCGTCTTCGAGGCGGCAGGCCGGCTGTCGAGCTTTACCGCCGCCGGGCGCGAGCTCGGCATGACCCAGGCGGCCGTCTCCTATGCCGTGCGCGGACTGGAGGAACAGCTCGGCGCCAAGCTGTTCCAGCGCCGCCACCGCCAGGTGCTCCTGACGGAGGCCGGCGAGCGCTTCCACGCGGACGTCTCGCTCGGGCTGTCGCATATCCGCAAATCTGCCGAGGACCTTCGCCTGCAGGCGACCGGCGGCCATGTGACCCTTGCCGCCTCGACCGCCTTCGGCTCCTTCTGGATGATGCCGCGTTTGCAGCAGTTCCGTGACCAGCTGCCTGGCATCGACCTGCGCATCCAGACCGCCGACCGCGATCTCGACATCATCGCCGAGGGCATTCCGCTCGGCGTGCGCGGCGGCGTGCCGCGTGACTGGCCGGACTATCACTCGCTGTCGCTCTCCGACGAAGAGATCTTCCCGGTCGCCGGCCCCAGCTATCTCGCCAAATTCGGCATGCCGAAGACGGTCGAGGAACTGGCCACGCACCGGCTGATCCATCTCGAGGAGCCCTATCGCGAGGCGCCGAACTGGGACGAATGGTTCGCGTCGGCCGGAACCAGCCTTCGCAATGCCGAGCGCGGCCTGCGCATCAACGACTATGCCCTGGTGATCCAAGCGGTGATGGAAGGGCAAGGCATCTCGCTTGGCTGGCGGCATCTGGTCGAGCGGCTGGTGACATCAGGGCTGCTGGTGCCGGTGACCGAGCATGTGATGAGGACCGGCATCGGCTTCCACGTCATCTGGCCGAAGAACCGCGAGCTCAGCGACAACGCTCGCAAGGTCAGGGACTGGCTGGTCGCGCAGGCGTGAAGTAGCCCCTCCCCCACACCGTTCGAATCCGCCTATAATCCTCGCATGCCCATTCGCCAGCTTTCCGAAACGATGATCAACCAGATCGCCGCCGGCGAGGTCATCGAGCGTCCGGCAAGCGTGGTGAAGGAGCTGGTCGAGAACGCGCTCGACGCCGGCGCGTCGCGCGTCGAGATCGTCACCGCCGGCGGCGGGCTCTCGCTCATCCGCGTCACCGACGACGGCTCGGGCATTCCCGAGCGCGAACTGGCGCTGGCGATTGCCCGACACTGCACGTCGAAGCTGTCGGACGATATCCACGACATCCGTTCGCTGGGATTCCGCGGCGAGGCGCTGCCATCGATAGGCTCGGTGGCCAGGCTTTCGATTCGCTCGCGCACGGCCGCCGGCGACAGCGCGGCCGAGATCAGCATCGAGGGCGGCCGGGTGTCGGCCGTCAAGCCGGCGGCGGCCAACCGCGGCACCACCGTCGAAGTGCGCGACCTGTTCTTCGCCACGCCGGCACGGCTCAAATTCATGAAGGGCGAGCGCGCCGAAAGCTCGACCACCAGCGACGTGGTGAAGCGCATCGCCATCGCCTTCCCCGCCGTGCGCTTCACTCTTGCCGGATCCGACCGCTCGACGCTGGAGCTGCCGGCGACCGGCGACACGCCGGAGGGCCGGCTCGCCCGCGTCGCGCAAGTGATGGGCGCCGACTTCCCCGCGAATGCCATTGCCATCGATGCCCTGCGGGACGGCGTGCATCTTGCCGGCCACGTCTCGATCCCTTCCTACACCCGCGCCAACGCGCTGCAGCAATATGCCTATGTCAACGGCCGGCCGGTGCGCGACAAGCTGATCGCCGGCGCGATCCGCGGCGCCTTCGCCGACGTGCTGCCGCGCGACCGGCACGCGGTCACCGTGTTGTTCCTTTCGCTCGATCCGGCAACCGTCGACGTGAACGTCCATCCGGCCAAGGCCGACGTGCGTTTCCGCGATCCGGGCCTGGTGCGCGGGCTGATCGTCGGCGCCATTCGCGAGGCGCTGGCCGGCGCCGGCATCCGCGCCGCGCCCACCAGCGCGGCCGGCATGATGGCGGCTTTCCGGCCCGGTGCTGCGCCCTATTCGCATCCCGGGCCGGCCAATGGCCACCGCAGCTATGAGGCCGCGTTTCGCGCCTCCGGCTTCAGCGGCTTCGACCCGTCCCGCTCGCCACAACGTCCGCTCGACATGGGCGAAGCGCGGCCAGCGCGAGGCGGCTTCGCCGACAACGATCAGGCTGCCTTCGACACCGGACCGATGGCGAGCGCCGACGCGCGGGCGGGCATCGCCGAGCCGGCCGAGGCGCTGCTCGGCATGGTGCTAGGGGCGGCGCGCGCGCAGGTGCATGAGAACTACATTGTCGCCCAGACCAGGGATTCGCTGATCATCGTCGACCAGCATGCCGCACATGAGCGCCTGGTCTACGAGGCGCTGAAGAACGCGCTGCACTCGCGGGCCGTGCCTTCGCAGATGCTGCTTTTGCCCGAGATCGTCGACCTTCCGGAAGAGGATGCCGAGCGGCTGGCGATGCATTCCGAGACGCTGGCCAGATTCGGACTCGGCCTGGAGCGCTTCGGCCCGGGCGCTGTGGCGATTCGCGAGACGCCATCGATGCTCGGCGAAACCAATGTGCAGCAGCTGGTGCGCGACCTTGCCGACGAGATCGCCGACAACGACACGGTCGAGACGCTGAAGGAACGGCTGGACCGAATAGCCGCTACCATGGCCTGCCACGGCTCGGTACGCTCCGGCCGGCTGCTCAAGGCCGAGGAGATGAACGCGCTGCTGCGCCAGATGGAGGCGACGCCGGGCTCCGGCACCTGCAACCATGGCAGGCCGACCTATATCGAGCTGAAACTGGCCGACATCGAAAGGCTGTTCGGGCGGAGGTGAGCGCGCCAAGGCCGCCCCTCACCCAGCCTCCGCTTCGCTCGGCTGACCTCTCCCTATGGGGCCCTATGGGGAGAGGAGACTTTCAGCGCCAGCGCCAACCTCTTCTCCCCGACGCGGAGAAGGTGGCTGCGTAGCGGCCGGATGAGGGGGCAAGAAAAGGGCCGCTCGAGGCGGCTCTTTTCTTGAGTCAGGAACCGGCCTCAACCCTCTGACTTACCGCTTCAAATTCACCACGATGACGCCACCCAGCGCCAGCGCGCCGCCGAGGATGCCGAGCAGCGTCGGCACTTCGCCCAGCCAGAAGAAGCCGATCAGGGCGGAGGTCGGCGACACCAGATAAAGGAAGTTCGAGGCGCGCGCGGCCGGCAGGCGCGACAGCGCCGTCGCCCAGGCGGCATAGGCGATCAGGCTCGGCACGACGCCGAGATAGATGACAGCGCCAAGGCCGGCCATGTCGGCGACCGCGGCCTGCGCAAACGCTTCCGGCAGGAATGGCGCGAGGCAGAGCGCGCCGAGCACCATGTTGGAGGCGGCAATCGTCAGCGGATGATGGCGGGCAAAGAGCGGCTTCTGGACGATGGTGTTGACGGCCGAGCAGAGCGCCGAGCCCAGCACCAGCAGCGCGCCGGCGTTGAAATGCAGGCCGTTGCCGTCGGCGACCGCGATGATGCCGATACCGGCAAACGAGATCACCGTGCCCAGCCAGGCCATGCCGGAAAAACGCTCGCCGAGCAGCGCCATCGCCATGATTGCCGTGAAGATCGGGCTGACATTGATGATGAACCCGGCGGCGCCCGCCGAGACGGTCAGCTCGCCGAAATTGAGCATCGCCGTATAGAGCGCGACGAAGATGGCGCCACCGAAGCCAAAGCGCCACAACTCGTCAACCTTGGGCAGCGCCGGACGCTTGACCGCAAGGAAGATCGCCGCCGGCACGGCCGCGATGGCGAAGCGCAGCGCGCCGAGCTCCAGCGGCTGGAAGGCGGCAAGGCCGGCGCGGATCGCCGGGAAGGCCGACGCCCAGCCGATCACCGTGAGAACCACCGCGATCGCCGCCGTGGTGTCCATGCGCTGTGTCTCATTCAACGTGCCGGTGTAAGCGCTCATTGCCGAATCCTCGTCTTTCAGTGCCACAGAGAGACAAAACGCTATTGCCGGCCGATTGACAAACGAGCAATTCGAGGGTCAGCTGTGAGCATGCTTCACAGCTCTGACCAGCTATTGCCGCTCGAGACTTTGCGCGCCTTCGACGCGGCGGCGCGGACCGGAAGCTTTTCCGCGGCGGCCGAAAGGCTCAACCTCACCCATGGCGCGGTCAGCCGTCAGATCGCCAAGCTGGAGGACTGGCTCGGGCTCAAGGTGTTCGAGCGCAACGCGCGCGGCGTCACGCTGACCAATGAGGGCAACCGGCTGCATCTTCGCACCACAGAGGCCTTCGCGCTGATCTCGGTCAATTCCGACCGCTGGGTCGAGCCGCGCGGCACCGCGGTGGTGCGGCTGGCTTCGATCCCTTCGGTCAGCGGCCTTTGGCTGATGCCGCGTATGGCCGCGCTCGAAAACAACCCGACGCGGCTGCGCATCGTGCTCGACGTCGACAACCGTCAGGCAGACCTTGCCGACGAAGGCATCGACCTTTCGGTGCGCTGCGGGCGCGGCCGCATCCCGGGCCGCGTCTCGGTGCAGCTTTTCGAGGAGCACATCTTCCCGATCGCCTCGCCGGAGCTGGCGAAGGAGATCGGCCAGGGCGACCCGGCCCGGCTGCTCAAATTCCCGCTGATCAACGATTCCGACGCTTCCGCCTGGCGCGCCTGGTTTGCGGCCCAGGACGTCGACTACCGCCCGCGCCCGCAGGACCGGCGCTTCGAAGACTACAATCTGGTGCTCGACGCGGCGGCGCACGGCCTCGGCATCGCGCTGGCGCGGCCGCCGTTGACGCAGGACCAGTTGAAGTCGGGCCGGATTGTCCCCGTTGACGAGCGGCTCGCGCTCAATCCGGTGTCCTACTGGCTCGACCGTCCGGTCGGACGGCCGCGCGCGGCCGCCGCCGATCTCGCCAGGCGGATCGCCGAACAGGCGGGGCTGGCGCCGGAGAAGCTCGAAGCCTTCCTGCAGGACGACGACTAGATCGGCCGGATCAGCGAAGCAGCATCAGCACGATCGTGGTAGTCGCAGCCGAGACGACGGCCGTCACGAGGGATATTGCCCACAGCGGCGTCTGGCCGGGTTCGGATCGCGGGGCATGGCCGGGGCGGCGAACGCCTCCCCGCGGCGATACGTTGGCGTTAGCTGCAACCAGCACTCCGGAAGCAAGGGCCGGCGAGAACGAAGACGGCGGCGCCGCCACGGCCTTTGCGGTGTCGTCGGCGGCCGCCGGTGGAACCTGGGGTGTCGCCCGAGAAGGCTGATCGGCATCAGCCGCCTGCCTGCCTGCCGGAGATTTCGTCGAGGCGCCATCAGAGCCGGCATCGGGTTCCAGGACGGCTCGGTAGGCGTTCTCGATCTCGGCCGAGGACAGACGCTGAGTTGGTTGAGCGGCCGGCAACGAGCCGTTCAGCGCCTGCGCGGCCACCGGTGCGGAGGGCAAGACGGAGGGCGCCGGCGGCTGGACGACCGCCTTGACCAGCGCCGCGGTCGCAGGGTCGGCCTGGGGCGACGGCACCGGCTGCGGCGTAAGCGCCTCTTTCAGCAGCGACGTCATGCTGGCATTGGTGATGTTCATGCTTCCTGACAACCATTGTGCCAATCGGCATACTACATCAGCATTGCGCCAAGCTTGACCTTGCCTATGATTTGTGGCGATTGAAGCCCCATGAACTTAAGCGCCATTTCATGATGAACCGTTTTGAAGGCCCCGGCGGCAAGGAAGCGCGCATCCGCTATCTCGACGGCGACTTCCAGGTGACGAGCCCTGGCGCATTTGTGCGCTGCGCCGTGACCGGCGAGAGCATTCCGCTGGACGAGCTCAAATATTGGAGCATTGCCAGGCAGGAGCCATATGTGAACGCGGCAGCGTCGCTGCGGCGTGAGATCGAGGCACATCCGGAGATGAGAAGCCGGCGGTAGTCCCTCACCTTCGTCATCCTAGGGCGAAGCAGGAGCGTAGCGACGTCGCGGAGACCCTAGGATCCATGCCGTTACCTAGGCCGAAAGATGCAGCGGTGCAGAAGCTTCTGCCAATCCGCATCGCAGATTCTGCGTCGTTGCAACGCTCGCAGTTCACGGCATGGATCCTAGGGTCTGCACTCCGCTTCGCGTCGCTCCGCCCTAGGATGACGACCCCCGCATCTTGCGCTGCCGCCATGCATCCAGGGTCTCACTGATGATGCGCTCAGGCACGTGGTCGATCTCGAACACGGCGTCGATCTCCAGCACATCGAGGTGCTCCAGGAAGCCGGCGGGTGCCGCGCCGTGGCGAAGCCGGGCGGCATCCTTTGCCGTGGTGACAAGCTGAAGCCCCTCGCGCTCGGCAAGCGCCGCCAGATCGGCAAGCTCGTCCGCGGCGTAGAAATGATGGTCGGGGAAAGCGCGCGACAGCGCGACGTCGCCGCCGGCGGCGCGCAGCGTGTCGAAGAATTTCTCCGGATGGCCGATGCCGGCAAAGGCAAGGAAGCGCCCGCCGGCAAATCGCGCCGGATTCGCCGGCTCGACATGGGCCAAAAAGATCGGCCGGCCGGCGCGCGCCGCCTGGCGCACCACCGTATCGGCGGCGCTCCCCTCGCCCATCTTCAGCAAGCCGCCGGTGAAGACCAACTGATCGACGATCTTGGCCCGGAGCGGCCCGCCCGGGATGACGCGGCCATTGCCGATGCCGAAACGCGCGTCGACCACGACCAGCGCGTAGTCGATGTGGATGCGGGCCGACTGGAAACCGTCATCCATGATCAGGAAGTCGCAGCCATGCTCTGCCATCAGCAGTTTGGCGCCGGCGGCGCGGTTGGCCGTCACCGCGACCGGCGCATGCTCGGCAAGCAGCAGCGGCTCGTCGCCGACATGCTTGGCCGCGTCGTGATGCGCATCGACGACATGCGGCTTGGCGAAGGAGCCGCCATGGCCGCGCGACAGGAAGCCGGGCGTGAGCTGCATTTGCTTTGCCTGTTTCGCCAGCGCGATGGCGACCGGCGTCTTGCCGCTGCCGCCGACGGTGAAGTTGCCGACGCAGAGCACAGGTGCCGCGACCTTCTCCCGCGGCGCGTGCCGCATGCGGCGCCCAGCCACCATTCCATAAATCGCGGACACCGGCGAAAGCGCCAGCACGCGCCAGTCCGGTTTTTCCCACCAGAAGGGCGGCGCTTCGCTGGTCATGGCGTGACTTCCATGGCGCATGACCCTTTCCAAAGATCGGATCCGACTTTTAGGGCCATGCGCTAGCGCCCGTTGGCGCCTTTCAGGCGCGCCTTGACGACCAGCGGCTGGATGTAGGGCTCGAGCGACTTCAGCGTGCGCTGAAGCGCGCCGCGCATCTCGTCGACGGTCGCCGCGCCCGCCGCCATCATCTCGTGGCGCACCGCCTCGTTGGTCAAAAGGAAATTGACGGCGCCGGCCAGCATGTCGCGGTCGCGCACCAGCTTGGCGCCGCCGCGGTCGAGCAGGCGCTGATAGGCCTCGCGGAAATTCTGCACGTTGCGGCCGGCCAGCACCGCCGTGTCGAGCATCGCCGGCTCCAGCGGGTTCTGGCCGCCTTCGGAGGTCAGCGAGCGGCCGACGAAAGCGATCTCGGTCAGCCTGAGATAAAGTCCCATCTCGCCGATCGTGTCGCCGAGCAGGATATCGGTGTCGGGCGTGATGCGGTCGCCCTTGCTGCGGCGCGCGACCTTCAGCCCCATGCCGGAGATCTGCGCGGCCAGCGCGTCCGCGCGGTCGGGATGGCGGGGCACGACGATGGTCAACAGGCCAGGGTGGCGCTTGTGCAAGGTCGCATGGACTTCCGCCGCGGCGGCCTCCTCCCCATCATGGGTCGAGATCGCCGCCCAGGTCGGGCGTAAGCCGATCTGGCGCTGCAGCGTCGCCAGCGCCCGCTCGTCGACCGGCGGCGGGTTGGTGTCCACCTTGAGATTGCCGGATACGGTCACCGGCCGGGCGCCGAGCACGCGGAAACGCTCGCCGTCGACATCCGACTGGGCAACGACATGGGCAAGATTCTCGAACAGCGCCTCGGCCACGCCGGCGCGCTTCTTCCACGACCGGAAGGAACGGTCCGACAGCCGCCCGTTGACCAGAACCTGCGGCACGTTGCGCGCGCCGAGCTCCAGGATGGTCATCGGCCAGATCTCCGATTCGGCTATGATGGCCAGCTCCGGCAGCCAGTGATCGAGGAAGCGGCTTACCGCGGGCTTGAGGTCGAGCGGCACATATTGGTGAATGATGCGGCTGCCAAGCCGCTCGTCGGCGACCTTGGCCGATGTCACGGTGCCGGTCGTCAGCACGATGTTGACGCCGTAATCGAGGATGCTTTCGACCAGCGGTACGACGGCGATCGTCTCGCCGACGCTTGCGGCGTGGATCCAGATCACCGGTCCTTCCGGACGCGGACGGCCGGCGACGCCGTAGCGCTCGCGACGGCGAACGCGGTCTTCCTTGCCGCGCGAGGCGCGCCAGGCGACATAGGGTCCGATCAGCGGATAGGCGACGGCCCCTGCGTAACGGTAGGCGGTCAGGGCCGCGCGCGCCCAGCGCTCGCTCATTTTTCGCCGTCCACGAGGCGGTAGGCCTCGGCGGTTGCGGCGTTGAGCGAGGCGGTGACCTCCTGGCGCTTGCGCTCCATCTCGGCGTCGTCGGCTTTGGGCGGCACGAAGACCGGCGGTCCGACGATAACGGCGGAGCGGCCGAACGGCAGGTTGATGGTGGTCTTGTCCCAGCTCTTTTCCAGCACCTTGCGGCGGCTGGTGGCGATCGCCGAGGGCAGGATCGGCCGCCCGGAAAGCCTGGCCAAAAGCACGATGCCTAGCCCCGCGTCGCGCGGCGTGCCATGTGGGATGTCGGCGATCATCGCGACATTCTTGCCGGCGACCAGCGCTTTCTTGAGCGCGATCAAAGCTTTGGCGCCGCCTTTGTCGAGATGCCTCGAACTGTCGCGGCCACCCGAGCCGCGCACCGCCTCGATGCCGAATCTGTTCAGCATCAGCGCGTTGAGCTCGGCGTCGGCACTGCGCGAGACCATGGCGACCAGCGGCCGGCCCTTGGGATAATAAGCCGGCGTCAAGAGATGCTGACCATGCCACAGCGCGATGATGCCCGGTTCGAGATGCGCATAGGCGCCGCCGGCGACCTGCGTCGACCCTTTCACCAGCGGGCTGGTGATGCGAATCAGCCGCACGAACCAGGCGAACAGGCTGGCGATGAAATTCTTGACGAACCGCGACTGGGCGAGCGGCTCGCGGATGCGGCGCCACAGCGTGCGAGTCCCGCCCCGCCCGGCGGCGCGCCCCGTCGCTCCTTTCACCGCTTCATGCTCCATCGATGTCAACCGGCTGCCTTTGTTTCCGGGTCGAGCAACCGGTGCAGGTGAACGACGAAATAGCGCATATGGGCATTGTCGACGCTGGCCTGCGCCTTCGCCTTCCACGCAGCGTGCGCCGATTGATAGTCGGGGTAGATGCCGACGATGTCGAGCGCATCCAAGTCACGGAACTCGGTTCCACCCAGCTTTTTCAGCTCGCCGCCGAACACCAGGTGCAAAAGCTGCTTCTTTCCGTCTTCCACGGCCATGCCGATCCTTCGCAGATTCATGAATTTTGTGAAACGTTTAGACCAAAGCGGCCGATTTTGGAACCGTGGGCCGACTCACCCTTGGTCAGCTCCGGCAATGACGCCGGCTAGGACGCCCAGCAGTTGGCCGCTGCCGGCGGCGAGCGCGCCATGGTTGATCACCTCGCCGGCATAGCGCGGCGGCTTGCCGGCGCGGTCGAGCAAGGCGCCGCCCGCTTCGCGGAGAATAAGGTCGGCGGCCGCGATGTCCCAGTCATGCGCGTTGGGCTTGACGAAGGTCGCGTCGAGCTTGCCGTTGGCGATCATCGCCAGCCGGTAGGCGAGCGAGGGGATGTAGGCGACGCGGCGCATCCGGGCTTGCCAGGAAGCGGGCATGCGGTCGAGCAGCGGCTTCGGCCCGCCGATCTCGACGGTATCGCCTGGCGCGCGCACATGGATGCGCTTGTCGTTGAGGAACGCGCCCTCGCCCGGCAGCGCCCAGTAGGTCTCGTGCTTGGCCGGACATTCGAGCACGCCGGCCAGCGAGCGGCCATCCTCGACCACGGCGACGCTGACGCACCAGGAATGCAAGCCATCGAGAAAGCCGCGGGTGCCATCGATAGGATCGACGACGAAAGTGCGGCGGGCCGACAGCCTGGCATGATCGTCGGCGGTTTCTTCGGACAGCCAGCCATAATTCGGCCGCGCCTTGAGCAAGGTCTCGCGCAGATAGGCGTCGGCCGCATGGTCGGCCTCGCTGACCGGCGAGGTCCCGCCCTTCATCCACACCTGGGGGCTTTGGCCGAAATAGCGCATGGCAATGGTGCCCGCCTCGCGGGCGGCGTCGCGCAGCAGAACGAGGTCTTCGTGCGTCTCGGCTGAGATGGCCATGTCAGGCGCCGGCAAGGGTCATCCCCTCGATCAGCAGCGTCGGCGCGGCAGTGCCGAAATTGCGGTCCAGATCGCTCGCCGGCACCATGTTGAGGAACATGGTCTTCAAGTTGGAGGCGATCGTCACCTCGGCCACCGGATAGGCAAGCGCGCCGTTCTCGATCCAGAAGCCGGAGGCGCCGCGGCTGTATTCGCCGGTTACCATGTCGACGCCCTGGCCGAAGACCTCGGTGACATAGAAGCCGCGCTGCAGCGAGGCGATCAGCTCCTCCGGCGCGCGCTCGCCGGGCTCGATGGCCAGATTGGTCGAGGACGGCGAAACCGAAGAGCCGCTGCGCGACCCTCGGCCGTTGGTGACAAGACCGAGCTCGCGCGCGGCCGAGGTCGACAGGAACCAGTGGTTGAGCACGCCTTTGTCGACCATCAAAAGCTTGTCGCCCTCGACGCCCTCGCCGTCGAAGGGACGCGATGCCTGGCCGCGACGCCGCAGCGGCTCGTCGGTGACGGTGATCGCGCTTGAGGCCACCTGCTTTCCCATCATGTCGCGCAGGAAGCTGGTCTTGCGCGCCACCGCGGCGCCGTTGATGGCGCCGGCGAGATGGCCGGCAATGCCGCGCGCCACGCGCGGGTCGAACACGACGTCGACCGGGCCGGTGGCCGCCTTGCGGGCGCCGAGGCGGCGCACGGCGCGTTCGCCGGCCTTGCGCCCGATCTCCTCCGGCGCGTCGAGATCGGCGAAATGCTGGCGGGACGAAAATTCATAGTCGCGTTCCATCGCCGTGCCTTCGCCTGCAATGACGCTGGTCGAACGCGAAAAGCGCGACGCGACATATTGGCCGACAAAGCCGTGCGAAGTGGCAAGCACCAGCCCGCCAAGGCCCGCGCCGGCGCTGCTGCCGGAGGAATTGGTGACGCCCTTGACGGCAAGGGCCGCTGCTTCCGCTGCCAGCGCTGCCTCCTTCAGCTGATCGGCCGAGACCTCGGTCGGGTCGAAGAGGTCGAGATCGCGCCGATTGCGGGCGAGCAGCGCCGGGTCGGCAAGGCCTTGATAAGGGTCCTCGGGCGAGACTCTGGCCATGGCGACGGCGCGCTCGGCAAGCGCCTTCGGGTCGGAGGCGGCGGTGGCCGAGACGCTCGCCACGCGCTGGCCGACGAAGACGCGCAGCGACACGTCCTCGCTTTCCGAAGATTCGGTGCCTTCGACCTTGCCCAGCCGCACCGAGACGCCGGCCGAACGGCCGCGCACGGCGACCGCGTCGGCCGCGTCCGCCCCGGCGCGCTTGGCCGCCTCGACGAGCGCCGCGACGCGGTCGGTCAGTTTCCCTGCGTCGAGCGTGTCGGTCATGCGGTTGGTCCTGTTTGTTCAAGCTGTCCGGGAGGGCGGATGCTGCCGCACATCCACGGAGGCCGAGCCGCCATCTCTGGAAAGCCCGCACCATCGTCTTGGATGCTGATGCACCATCTATTGTTCCACCACCGCTTGTGCAATGGCGGATGCGGCAATCTCAAGGCAATCGCGGCCCTTCGCAGCGCACTGCCTTGCCGCAGCCGCATGAACAGTGCGGATTAGCCGGCCACCGGCGCCCAGATCACATCTTCGATCCTGGCGGCGCCTGTTGCCAGCATCACCAGCCGGTCGAAGCCGAGAGCCGAGCCGCTCGCCTGCGGCATGATGGCAAGCGCGGCGAGGAAATCCTCGTCCAGCGGATAGCGCTCGCCATAGATGCGCTCCTTCTCATCCATCTCGGTGACAAAGCGGCGGCGCTGCTCGGCCGGATCGGTCAGCTCGCCAAACGCATTGGCAAGTTCGACGCCGCAGCAATAAAGCTCGAAGCGTTCGGCGACGCGCGGATCCCTCGCGCTCGGCCGGGCAAGGGCCGCCTCCGATACCGGATAGCCGTAGAGGATCGTGGCGCGCCCCTGCCCCAGCGCCGGCTCGACCTTTTCCACCATCACCCGGCTGAACAGGTCGGCCCAATTGTCGTCGGGCGCGGTGCGCAGGCCGGCGCGGACCAGGCCCGCGTGGAGCGCCTCGCGATCCGTGCTGCCGTCGGCGCCGACGGTACCCAGCAGGTCGATGCCGGCATGGCGCATGAAAGCTTCCGCAACGCTCAGCCGCTCCGGCTCGGCGAAGGGATCGGCCTCGCGGCCACGGAAACGAAAGCTTTTCGCGCCGGATTTTTCCGCGGCAAGCGCCAGGAATTCGGCGCAATCGGCCATCAGGCGCTCATAGGTCTCGCCGACGCGGTACCATTCAAGCATGGTGAATTCGGGATGATGCAGCGGCCCGCGCTCGCGGTTTCGGTAAACGGCGCCCAGGCTGAAGATGCGTTTCTCGCCGGCGGCGAGCAGCTTCTTGCAGGCGAATTCCGGCGAGGTGTGAAGATAGAGCTGCCGGCGCGACACGTCCGGCGCGATCGCCTCGGTGGTAAAGGCTGCAAGGTGCGCCTCGTTGCCGGGCGAAACCTGCAGCGCGGACGTCGTTACCTCAACGAAATCGCGCTCAGCGAACCAACCGCGCAGGGCGGCGGCAATAGCGTTGCGCGCCATCAGTCTTGGCCGGCGGTCGGCATGAACATGCGGCGTCCACCAGGGCGAAGCGCCGGTCATGAGCGGGAAAATCGCCGAGGAGACTGGCGGTTCGGCGCAAGATGCGCTAGGGCGCACGCGAAGGCCGCCGTTGCCGCTTCGGGGGCACAGACGCTTGCAGGCCGAAAAACTCGAATGGGATCGAATACCGTGGTCAAGGTCATCGCCAGTTCCTTACGCAAAGGCAACGTCGTCGATAAGGACGGCAAGCTCTATGTCATCCTCTTTGCCGAAAACATCCACCCTGGCAAGGGCACGCCGGTGACGCAGCTCGACATGCGCCGCATCGGCGACGGGGTGAAGATCTCGGAGCGCTACCGCACCACCGAGATGGTCGAGCGGGCCTATGTCGAGGAGCGCGAGCACACCTTCCTCTATTCCGACGGCGAAGGCTTCCATTTCATGAACCCGGAAAGCTACGATCAGGTCGTGGCTCCGGAAAGCGTGGTCGGCGACATGGCGCCTTACCTGCAGGAAGGCATGGCGGTGCAGCTGGCGCAGTTCAACGGCGTGCCGATCTCGCTGGTGCTGCCGCAGCGCGCCACGTTCGAGGTGGTGGAGACCGAGCCGGTCACCAAGGGCCAGACGGCGTCCTCATCCTACAAGCCGGCAGTGCTGTCCAACGGCGTGCGCACCGCCGTGCCGCCGCACATCTCCGCCGGCACGCGCGTGGTGGTGATGACCGCCGACGGGTCCTATATCGAGCGCGCCAAGGACTGAGGTTTACAGCAGCCCGCGCCACGGCTCGCCTGAGAAGAGGCGGGCCTGCAATCAGGCATAGTTGGCTTGTTTAACCCGGATCCGCCAGTTTCGCATGCGGACGGCAGCTTCGCGCCCCCTGCCCGTGGGCGGCGGCAACGAGGAACTCTGCCAGCTTCTGGGCCTCATTCGGCAGCGGCACGCTTTCGCTATGACACAGATAGTAGCCTCTCTCGGTCCGCAGGACATCCTTGGTGAGCGGCACCAGCCTCCCGGCTGCCAGTTCCGACTGCAGCAGGGCCACGCTGCCCAGCGCGATGCCGCTCCCGCGAATTGCTTCGCCGATGGTCTGGGAATAGGTGCTCATCGTCCTGACGTTCCAGCCTTCAGGTCCATTGAGCGAAAGGCCATCGAACCACACCTGCCAGTCGACCCAATCGGGAGCAGAGCGCACATAGTTCAGCAGAGGCGGACCGTCGCTCCGGCGATAGTGCTGGAACGCACCACTGCCGCCAGCGCCCAACGAAGCGGCCAAAGCCGGTGACGCCATCGGAACCATCTCCTCATCAAGGAGGCGCGTAGCGTGGAATCCCGGAACCATGCCGCTGCTGTAAATAACCAGCAGGTCGTTCTTCCCTGCGAGCAGGTCGCCCGTGCTGTCGGAGGTGACCAGTCGCGTCGGGCAGGCATCGCCGGAAAGGCCGAAGGCCTGCAACTGCGCGGTTAGCCAGAACATGCCGACCACGGTGTGAGCGCCGATAGAGAGCGGCCGCATCGCATGCTCGCGCGACGCGACCAGGCCCTGGCGCAGGAACTCCAGCGCCATCGCGACGGTATTGTAAAGCCGCTCGCCGCTCGCGGTGGGGCTGAGCCGCTTGCCGTTACGGATGAACAGCGGCTCTCCGATCCATTTTTCAAGCTGATGGATACGCTTGCTGACCGCCGCCTGCGAGACGTGGAGTTCTGCAGCACAGCCAGTGAAGCTTCCGACCCGGTGAGCGGCCTCGAAGAAGATCAGCAGGTCGAGCGGTGGGAGGGCGGTCCGGTATTTCTTCATAACCACAGGTTATTAGCGTGCCGGAGTTTTTTCAACGTTTCCAGCCCAGTGCGCAGGATGCATTTTGCGTTCGACATTCATGCTCGGTGGGTGCCGGAGATCGCGGAACATGACAGCCTTTCCTCGCATCGGATTCGTCGGACTGGGAAACATGGGCGGGCCCATGTGCCAGAGGTTGGTGGAGGCCGGCTATCCCGTCACCGTCTTTGACCTCAATCCGACCGCGCTTGAACGACTCGTCACCATCGGCGCTTCGGCCGGCTCTTCGGCAGCGGATTGTGCCGCCCAGGCGGATATCTTCCTCACCTCGCTGCCGAGGCCGGATCACGTGGAAGCCGTGATGGCCGGCGAGAACGGAGCGCTCAAAAGCCTGAGGCCGGGAAGCCTCTGGATCGACCTGACCACCAACCGCAACGAACTCGTCTTCCGGCTCGCATCGGAAGCGCCCAAAGGGGTGAAAGTCGTGGATTCACCGGTGACCGGAGCGGTGGACGGGGCGAGGAACGGCAAGCTGACGCTCTTCGCCGGCGGAGAGCAGGCATCGTTCGACCATGCGGCTCCAGTCCTCGGTCATCTCGGTATGGTCATCCATTGCGGGGCTCTCGGAACGGGCAATGTGGTGAAGCTGGTGACCAACCAACTCTGGTTCATCGGGGCGGCGGCCATCGGCGAAGGATTCGCGACGGGCATCGCCAACGGCGTCGAACTCGGCACGCTATGGCGCGCCATCCGCAGCAGCGTCGGCGACAGCTTCGTCGCGCAACACGATGCCCCGTCCATCTTCGCTGGCCACTACGACCCGTCCTTTTCGCTGGACCTTTGCCTCAAGGATCTTCGCCTAATCCAGGAACTGAACCGCAACGTTCGGGCACCGCTTCCCATGACCACCGCGGCCGAAGGCGCGTTCGCCCTTGCCGCCACCCGCTACGGCGCGCAGGCGGCCGAACTGCATGTCGCCAGGCGCATCGAGGACGATGCAGGACTATCCATGCGGCTCGAGGGCGACTGGGTTCCACCATGGGAACAGTGAGATGGCGACAGGGCTTGGAATCAGGATTTCGAAGGGAGAGCTTGAGATGAAGGTCGGTTTCATTGGCCTTGGCATGATGGGCAGGAACGCGGCCCTGAACGTCGCCCGCAAAGGATTCGAGATGGTCGTCCATGACGTCCGGCCGGAAGCCTTGAAGCCACTGGTCAAGAAAGGCGCCAAACCAGCTAGCAGCCCCGCGGAGGTTCTCGACCAGGTCGACGTTGTCGTCACCATGGTGTTTGGCCCGAAGGAGATCGAATCTGTCGTTCGTGGCGAGAACGGTTTTCTATCGACCGACTGCCGGGGCAAGTACTGGATCGATCTTACAACGAGCAGTCCCAAGCTCATGCGCTCGCTCGGCAAAGAGTTTCATGCCAAAGGCGGCGCGCCGGTGGATGCTCCGGTGACGGGCTCGGTGGACTCCGCCATCCGCGGCGACATGATCATGTTCATCGGCGGTGAGGATGCCGATATCGAGCATGTGCGGCCCGTAATCGAGGCAATGGGCGAGATACGCAAGGTCGGCAGGCACGGCAATGGCTACGTCGCCAAGCTGGTCAACAACCAGCTCTGGAAGATCCATGCTGCCGCGATCGGCGAGGCGATGGTCACCGCCAAGGTTGCCGGGCTGGAGCCGGATGTCTGGTGGTCGGCCATGAAGGGGGGCGCGGCGGACAGCTTCGTCATGCAGCATGATGTGCCGTCCATCTTCGCCGGCCATTACGATCCATCGTTTCCCTTGGCGCTCTGTCTCAAGGACCTCGGCCTGATCGAAGAGCTGATGAACGACACTGGCACGCGTGCCGAACTGACATGCGCGACGCATGACCGGTTCAAGGAAGCGGCCGGCCGCTATGGCAGGGATGCCGGCGAGATGACGGTTTGCAAGGTCATCGAGGATGACGCCAACATCGAGTTGCGCGTGGCCGGAGATTGGATACCGCCTTGGGAGGTGAAGGCTCCCGACGCATGATCCTGACCGGTCCCGCGTCGTATGGCTCCCAGGCATCTCCCGACGCTGGCCGAACGCTTGAGCTGGTCTTTCTGTCGCAGGACGCTGGGAGCGCCGACCAGCTTGTCCAGCGGCTCTGTGTATCTTTTGTCAACTATGCCACTGCCCATTCCGGTCAGCGCGGGCAGATTCGATTTCCCTTCGGGTGGTGTAAGGTGGAAGTCCACGGCCCGACTGTGCACATCACTTCTGGAGCCGAGGATATGGCGAGCCTAAAACGCGTCGAGGAAATCGTCCTTGACCGGCTGAGGCGGATCGCCCACCGGCACCGACACGAACTGAACGTCCGCTATTGATGATCTGAAGCCAAAAACCGTCCGTCGGCTGACGGCTCACTCAAGGCATTCGTCATCTTGTCGCCGGGTGTCTGCAATTGGCGCTCGGTGGCTTTTCGGCTCGCGGGATTTCCCACCTTCTAGTTAGCCACACGGTCAGGCCGGCATTTCCACCGGAAGGCCGGCGGCTTTCCATTCCGGCATGCCATCCTCTAGGCGGCGCGCGGAATGGCCAACCGAGCGCAGCGCGGCCACCGCCTCGAAGGACATCACGCACCATGGGCCGCGGCAGTAGGCGACGATTTCCCGGCCGGGGTCGGCACAGTGGGACCAGGCCTTGATTTCGCCGAGCGGGACATTGATCGCGCCGGGCACATGGCCGAGCGCGAACTCGTCCGCCGGGCGCACATCGATCAGCGTCACCAGCCCGTCGCGCATCAGCGCCTGAAGTTCCTCGCGCGTGACCGGCTGTATGTCGTCGCGCGCATCGAAACAGTCGCGCACAATGCGATCGACTTCGGCAAGGTGGCGCTCCGCGACGCTGCGCACTGACGCGAACGCGCTAAGCACGCTGTCGTCGGCAAGCGAATAGTGCACGTACTTGCCGTCGCGTTCGGCCGAGACGATGCCGGCGCGGCGCAGCGCCTGCAGATGCTGGGAGATGTTGGCGATCGGCTGGCCGAGCTTCGCGGCAAGCGCCTCGACGCTGCGCGAGCCTTGCGCCAGATGCTCGATCAGTTCCAGGCGCAGCGGGTGCCCGAGCGCCTTGGCGACGATCGCGAACTGTTCGTAGAGCGCCTGCTTCGGATTGCGGATTGACATCGCCCTTTCCGCCGTCATTCAATAGAATAATTGAATGACGGTTCCGAACATTGCTGTCAAGCCGGGCGGCTCGCACGGCAGTTGCATAGCGCGGAGAAAAAGCGATGATTCTCAGGCAGTTCCTCCATAGCGACCCGGTCGCCGCCTCCTATCTGTTCGGCTGCGGCGGCAAGGCGTCTGCTGCTGTCGTCGATCCGGTCGGCGAGATCGCGCCCTATGTCGAGGCAGCGCGTACGACGGGCATGCGCATCCTCTATGTCGTCGACACGCATATCCACGCCGACCATATCTCGGCAGGCCGTGCGCTCGCCGCAGCGACCGGCGCCGAATACGTGCTGTTCGAAGACGCCGAGGCAGGCTTCCCGTTCCGTCACGTTAAGGACGGCGAGGTGCTGGAACTCGGCAATGTGACGGCGACCGTTATGCACACGCCAGGCCACACGCCGGAGCATCTGAGCCTTTTAGTCACCGACCGGACGCGGTCGACCGAGCCCTGGTTCGTGCTTACCGGGCACACGCTGATGGTTGGCGATCTCGGCCGGACCGAGCTTGCTTCGAGCGCCGAGGACGGCGCTCGCGCGCTCTATGCCAGCGTGCGCCGGCTGAAGGAACTGCCCGATCACATCGAGGTGCTGCCGGGCGCCTATTCCGGCTCGGTCTGCGGCCGCTCGCTCAGCGGCAAGCCGACATCGACCATCGGCTTCGAGCGGCGCTTCAACAAGGCCTTCCGCATCGAGGACGAGGGCCAGTTCATCGCCGCCATGACCGCCGACATCCCTCCCCCGCCGCCGGACGCGGCCCGGACCCGCGCCGCCAACGCCGGATCCCGATCGTGAGCGCAACGGCGCCCGCCGTCGCGCTCGGCCTCAAGGCCAACTGGAAACAGTTCGCGCTGCTGGTGCTGATCAACGCTTTTGTCGGCGGCATGGTCGGCATCGAGCGGACCGTGGTGCCGCTGATCGGCGCCGAGGAGTTCGCGGTTGCCTCGACCACGCTCGTCACCTCGTTCATCGTCAGCTTCGGCGTGGTCAAGGCCTGCGCCAATCTCGTCTCCGGCCAGCTTGCCGACACATGGGGTCGCAAGCGGGTGCTGATCCTGGGCTGGCTGTTCGGCCTGCCGGTGCCCTTCATGATCATCTGGGCGCCGAGTTGGGGGTGGATCGTTGCCGCCAACGCGCTGCTCGGCATCAACCAGGGGCTTGCCTGGTCGATGACCGTCATCATGAAGGTCGATCTGGTCGGGCCGAAATCGCGCGGGCTCGCCGTCGGCCTCAACGAGTTCGCCGGCTACCTCGCCGTCGGCGTCACCGCATTTCTGACCGGCTATCTGGCCAGCCGCTACGGGCTGCGCCCGGTGCCGATCTATCTCGGCATCGGCTATGCGATCCTGGGTGCCGCGCTGTCGATCCTTCTGGTGCGCGACACGCGCGAGCATGTGCGGCTTGAATTGGCCGACCATCCGAAAGCTGTCTCCCGGCTCGGCTTCCGTGAGATCTTCATGCTGACCTCATTCCGGGACCGCAATTTGTTCGCGGCCTCGCAGGCGGGCCTGGTCAACAATCTGAACGACGGCATGAGTTGGGGGCTTTTTCCGCTCTTCTTCGTCGCCAACGGGCTCGGCGTCGAGCGCATCGGCATCCTCAAGGCGGTCTATCCAGCGGTCTGGGGCATCTTACAGGTCGCGACCGGGCCATTGAGCGACCGCTGGGGCCGCAAGGGCCTGATCGTCGCCGGCATGTGGGTGCAGGCTGCCGGACTTCTGCTCACCGCAATGACACGCGACTTCGGCTGGTGGCTGCTGGCGAGCCTCTTGCTCGGCCTTGGCACGGCGATGGTCTATCCAAGCCTCATCGCGGCGGTATCCGATGCGTCGCACCCGTCCTGGCGGGCGCGCTCGCTCAGCGTCTATCGTTTCTGGCGCGATCTTGGCTACGCCATCGGAGCGCTGTCGGCGGGCCTCATCGCCGACTTCTTCGGCTTCGCCGCAGCGATCGCGGCAATCGCGGCGCTGACCTTCCTCTCGGGTGTAATCGTGGCGGTGACGATGCGAGAGACCAGCCGCTGACCCGACTCTGAGCGCCGGTCCGACAGCGCTGCGTTTACGATATCCGAAGCTTCATGCTGCTAGAGACGCGCCTGTCCGATACTATGGCGCTGGGTGCCTTTGCGGGGTCTTTCATGAACAACTCGACGCGCATGCCGTGGGTGGACACGGCAAAAGGTCTTTCGATCATCCTGGTGGTGATGATGTATTCCGCCTACAACACCGGCGAATATACCGGCGGCGTCGGCTTCCTGCATTATGTCATCGGCTTCGCGACGCCCTTCCGGATGCCGGAGTTCTTCCTGATCTCGGGCTTGTTCCTGTCGCAGGTGATCGACCGGCCGTGGCGGCGCTATATCGATCGGCGCGTCGTCCATTATCTCTATTTCTATGTGCTGTGGGCGATCATCTCGATCGGGCTGAAGATCGGCATCTTCAGCCGCGATCCCGCCGGCATGCTGCATGACCTCGCCATGGCTGTCATCCAGCCCTATGGCGTGCTGTGGTTCATCTACATGCTGGCCGTGTTCGGCCTCGTCGCGCGCGTCTTGCGCGAGCTTGGCGTGCCGCACTGGATCGTGATTGCCGCCGCCGCCGCGCTGCAGATGTGGGCGCCGCATTCGGACAGCTATGCCCTCACCCAATTCGCCGCCTATTTCGTATTCTTCTATCTCGGCTTCGTGATGGCGCCGCTGGTGTTCCGGCTGGTCGCGTGGACGCAAGATCGTTCCGCGATCGCCATCGCCGGCCTGGCCCTGTGGGCCACCGTCAACGGCCTGCTCGTCTATTCGCCGGGCTATGCCGTCGAGCCGGTCGGCATGCAGATGGGCCTGGCGGCATGGCCGCCGCTTCATCTTACGCTGGCCGTGGCCGGCGCGGTGGCGCTCTGCGTCGCCGGCGGCTTCCTGTCGAAATTCGCTTCGATGGAATGGCTGCGCTGGCTGGGCGAGCATTCGCTGGTCGTCTATGTCGCCTTCACCATCCCGATGTCGATCTTCCGCGGTGTCATGCTGGCAAGCGGCCTTCTGACCGATACCGGCATGCTCAGCCTCGCGGTGCTGCTCGTCTCGCTCGTCAGCCCGGTCATTCTCTATTTCATCGTCAAGCGCACCGGCTTCGGAAAATTCCTGTTCGAGCGGCCGGCCTGGGCGCATGTCGACAGACCGACTGCCGGCCAGATCCCAAACAAGGGCGTTGTCCGGCCCGCGCGCGAGGCGGCCTGAGGCCGCCTGTTTCGTCTCGGCGAGCCGCCGGCCTGCCGGCTACTTGCCAGCATGCCCGGGCCGGCGCACGGCCTTGATCTTGCCGCTGCTGCCGCCACCGCAGAAGAAGCAGCCGCCGCCATCGGATTCCAGTCCCGACACGCCGGAGGGCATCGCCAGCTCCTGCAGCACGTCGCCCGTCTCGGGGTCGATGCGTAAGAGATCGCCCTCCTCGCCTTCCCAGGTGGCATGCCAGAGCTCGCCATCGACCCAGGTGACACCGGTGACGACGCGCTTCGATTCGATGGTGCGGATCACCTTGCCCGTATCTGGATCGATCTGATGGATCTTGTGTGCCCTGTATTCGCCGACCCAGAGCGAACCTTCGGCCCAGGCAAGCCCAGAGTCGCCGCCATTGCCGGGGGCGGGAATGGTGGCGACGACCTTGCCTGTCTTCGGATCGACCTTGTGGATGCGGTCCTCACCGATCTGGTAGAGGTGCTCGCCGTCGAAGGCGGTCCCGGCATGCGAGGCGACGTCGATCGATTGCACGATCGCGCCGCTCTCCGGGTCGAGCGCCTTCAGCTTGTCGCCGGTGGCGAACCAAACATTCTTGCCGTCATAGGTGACGCCGTTGATGCGCTCGGCATCCGGAAAGGGGCCGTATTCGCGCAGGATCTCGGCAGCGGCTCGTTTCATTTTCGATCTCCATTCGATAATAGCCGCAGACTAGTCGCTCGGCAGCGGGCCCGGGAGTAACAAGACAGTCGGGAATCCGGTGACCGGCGGCGTCATCCAGCGGCGCGCCCTGCCGCGACCGACCGCCTGCACCTTGTTGTCGGCCGAAAGCGCCTCCAGCGCCCGCTGCACGGTGCGCGGGCTGGCACCGAGCGCGATCGCCAGCGCCGAGCTCGACCAGGACTCGCCATCGGCCAGAAAGGCGAGCACCGCGCCATGCTCCTCCTCGACAGGCGGCGCCAGCACCACGACCTCGACTGCGTTCAGCGGCGTGAGCGCAAAGCCGGCCGCCGTCGCGTTGATTTCCGCCAGCGCGTTCATTTCAGCGCGCAGCCGGCCCATCTCCACCCTAAGCCGCGCACGATGCGATTCATCGGCGTGCCTGGCGCGGAAGGCGCGCTTCAGCAGCACCTCCCGCGACGCATCGGCGGGCCAGGCCTCGGCCAGCGTGCGCGCCAGCGCAAACAGCACCGGCCGCGTCGCCAGCGACACCACCGTATCCGCCTTGCGCACGGCATTGCGGCAGGCATCGACGACGAGGGCGCCTGAGGTGAGCAGCGCCTCGACCTCGTCGAGCTGCAACGGCGTCTCCAAGCCCTTCGACACGAGCCGCGCAACGGGCGTGTTCAGCACCAGCGACGCGCTTTCGACCTCGGCCTTCAGCGCCGGGATATTGGCTTCATAGGCCGCCAGCGCCGCCCGGCCGAGCGCCGCGCGCGCAGCCTTCGTCCGCAGGCGCCTGACCGCGATGCCCGCGGCCGCGAGCTCATGCGCGACGCGCGCCACGGGCGGCAACGGCGCCGGATCGAAGCCGGCTAGCAGGCGCTCGGCCTCGTCGAGCCGGCCGATCAGAATGAGGCGGCGCGCTTCGAGGCTGCCGGCATAGGCGGCGTTGACGCGATCGCCATGCGTTTGAAGCGTCGCGCGGGCGGCTCGCAACGCTTTGTCCGGCCAGCCGAGATCGCGCGAGACCAGCGCGATCTCGGCCTCGGCGACGACGCAGCGGGCGCGCGCCACCGCCTCCTTCGGACTGAAAGCGCGGGCGGCGCTCTTCAGCAGCGCCTTGGCCTTGGCGAAGTCGCCGAGCTGCGCCATCGCGATGCCGCGCAGCGCCAGCGCCGGGGCATCGTCGCGCAGCGCGACCCGCTTCAGGGCGCCGAGCGGGTCACCTGACGCCAACGCACGGCCGGCGGCATTGATCAGCGAGTCCATGCAATGCCCGGCTCAGCGTCTCCCGGATCAAATCGCGTCACACTTGTAACTCTCACCATCGCGCCGTCCGGCCCTAAGTTTTCCTTGTCACCCCAACCAACCGCAAGAACGGGACAAGAGCAATGACCCAACACATGAAGACACCACCGGTCGTTTCGCCGGAAGCCTGGGAAGGCGCGTACGAAGAAATGCTGGTGAAGGAAAAGGCCCTCACCCGCGCCCGCGACGCGCTGGCCGCCGAACGCCGCCGCATGCCGTGGATGCCAGTCGAGAAGGACTATGTCTTCGAAGGTCCGAACGGCAAGGCAAGCCTGCTCGACCTATTCGAAGGCCGCCGGCAGCTGGTTATCTACCGCGCCTTCTTCGAGCCCGGCGTCTATGGGTGGCCGGAGCACGCCTGCCGCGGCTGCTCGCTTGGCGCCGACATGGTCGGCAACCTCGCCCATCTCAACGCCCGCGACACCACGCTTGCCTATGCGTCGCGCGCGCCGCAGGCCGACATCCAGCGGCTGAAGCAGCGGATGGACTGGAAGATGCCCTGGTACACCATCACCGACAGCTGGGATAAGGATTTCGGCGTCGACGAATGGCACGGCCACAACGTCTTCATCCACGACGGCAACCGCATTTTCCGCACCTATTTCGTCAACAACCGCGGCGACGAGGCGTTCGGCACGGTGTGGAGCTATCTCGACGTCACCCCGCTCGGTCGCCAGGAGGTGTGGGAGGATTCGCCCGAGGGCTATCCGCAAACCCAGACCTACAAGTGGTGGAACTGGCACGACAACTACGAGGAAGGCGCCGCACCCGACCAGCGATGGGTCGAGGTGTCGGATGCCGGCGAAGCGGCGTTTCGCAACAAGAACGCCTGAGCGCGAAGCGACTCTGGCGGCGCCGCCGCGCCGCCAGAGCCGATCTTTCCTGAGAGCAGTTGGAAGGTGGAGATCATGAGCATCGACAATCCCGCCCCTCGCCCCGCAGGCCTGAGCGGATTCGGCCCGGCAGACTGGTTATGCCTGGCGGCGGCGCCGACCTTTGCCGTCATGACCTTGCTCACGGCTGCCGATAGCGGACCGAACGCGATGTGCATGTCCGAGCCCGGAGCCTCCGTGCTCAGCGGCATGGCGCCGATGTATTTCCTGATGGCTGCCTTCCACCTCGCGCCCTGGCTGCGGCTGCTCGCCGGAGGTGGTGCAATCGGCGTTTCATCCTGCCGAGGCGCTGCCCGACTTAAGCGCGGAGTGGATCGCTGAGAGCAGGGATGCCGGCGTGTAGGGTTTTACCAGCCAGCCCAGCGGCTTCGCGGGCGCTGCCCGGGCGCGGACGTCGGAATCGGAATGCGCCGTCGCAAAAACCGACCGCAAACCGTAAGTTCGAAACAGCTCCAGGGCAGCTTGGATTCCATCCATGGCGCCGGACAACCGGATATCCATCACAACCAGGTCAGGCCGGTCCGCAGCTGCGCTATCGAGCGCTTCCTCGCCCGAGCCGACGACTACGACCGAAAAACCGGCCGCGGTCAGCGTGCTCTCCATCTCCAGCGAAATGAGAAAATCGTCCTCGACGACCAAGATCCGCGTCGGCAATGCGGCGGCCACAGGTTCGGCCGACGCGGCTTTCGTTGGGATTGGCCGACGGCGTCCGGGTGGGGCAGCAAGCTCGGTCATCGGGAGCCATCCAGGAACTGAAAAAGTGCCGGCGAGAGCTTCATGAGAACCGAATGCTGCAGCGCGTCTTCGGTTCCTTGGTCACGACAAGCTTACCGTGCAGCTGCCGCGCCAAGCCCTGAACCAGTTTCAACCCGGACGAACGGTCGCGGACCGAAGCCAGGTCAAAGCCGGGACCGCTATCTTCGACAAATACCTGGAATCCGTCGGCATCGCGCCGAAGCCCGACCCGAATTGTGCCGGCTCCGTCGGGAGTTCCATATTTCACGGCATTGGTCAGAAGCTCGTTCAGGATGAGCGCCAGCGGCATTGCAACATCGTTCGAGAGCTTTGAATCGTCTGCCTCGAACTCAACCGCGACTTCCTTCGGAAAGGTCTGTTTTACTGTCCCGCAAACCGCAAGCAAGAAACCCTTCGCGTTGAACTGCGTCGAATCGACCGTCTCGTACAGAACCTGCTGAGCAGCGGCCATGGCCGCAACGCGGTTGCCGGCTTCACGCAGGATTTCTCGCGCTTGTGGGTGCGCTGCCCTTTGACCCGCCAAGCTCAGCAGCGACTGCAGCATCTGCATGTTGTTCTTCACACGATGATTCAGCTCATTGAAGAGCAGCCGCTGCTGTGTTTCGGCCTGTTTGCGTTCGCTGATGTCGACCAGCATGTTGATACCGCCGACGATATTGCCATCTTCATCGCGCAGCGGCGTCGGATACGGGATGAAGGGAATCCGCACGCCGTCCGGGCGCTCGGCGACGGCTTCGGCGTTGCGTATCGGACGCCCCTCCTTCAGGGCGACCGCCATCGGGCACTGGTCGTGAGGAAGCGGGGTTCCGTCCGGCCAGAACAATTTCCACGTCACGCACCACTTATCCTTGCCGATCTGCGGAACGCGCCCGGAAAGCTCGACGGCCGCCTCGTTGAAAAAGGTTATCGTGCCGTCGGCATCCGTCGTGTAGATCGCCGCCGGAATTGCCGCCAGCAGGTCGCGCAGCTGACGCTCGCTCGCGCGCAGCTTGGCCTCCGCCACCTTTTGGTCGGTAATGTCGCGCGCAATCTTCGAGGCGCCGATGATGCGGCCCTGGCTGTCGCGGATCGGAGAAATCGTCAGGGAAATATCGATGAGGCTGCCGTCCTTGCGGCGACGCACCGTTTCGAAGTGATCGACGTTTTCGCCGCTGCTGATGCGCCTGATGATTTCCGGCTCCTCGCCCAGCCGGTCATCGGGGATGATCATCGTAATGTGCCTGCCGATCGCCTCATCGGCGCTGAAACCGAACAGACGCTCCGCGCTGGCATTCCATGAGGCGATAACGCCGTTGAGATCCTTGCTGATGATCGCGTCGTGAGAGGATTCGACAATGGCCACGAGTTGATTTGCCGCGCGCTCCGTCTTCTGGCGGGCGGCCTCGAGCCGCACTCGGTCGACCGCGAAGCCGAGTTGTCCGGCCACTGTCAGAGCAAAACGAAGCTCGGACTCCACGAAATCGTGCGGATGATCGTAATACGTCATGAACTTGCCGAGCAGCTGACCGCGCACCGAGATCGGGATGAAAGCCAGCGCCGCAATACCTTCGTCCCGCACAGCCGCCTTAAGGTCGTCGGGCAACCCGCTCTGCTCGACGTCGGCAATAGCGATCGGTTCGGGATCGCGTGTGTCGCGCGGCCAGGGGGAATGGCCTTCGACGGCCTTTCGGTAAGCTTCGGACAGGCCTCGCGAGGCAGCAAATCTGAGGAAGCCGGTGTTGTCGAAGAAGAGTATGGACGCGCGGTCCGCACCCAATGCGCGAATGATGGCGCTGAGGGCTATCTCGTGGACCTCGCCAAGATTCGCCGCGCGCTGAAGGCTGTCCGTGAATTCATAAAGCGCCGCCTGCTGCTCCAGATGCCGGACGAGAGCGGCCTCGGCCTTCTTGCGCGCGGTGATATCCTGCTGGACACGCACCGCATACAAGAAGCGGCCTTCGGAGTCCCTTACGCTCGACGACGTGACCGCGACCCAGACTCTTGCCCCGTCCTTGCGGATGAAACGCTTCTCGTGCCGGTAGCTGTCGATCTCGCCTCGCACCTGACGCTCGAACTGACGCAGATCCGCATCGACATTCTCCGCCAAAGTGGCATCGAACACCGACCTACCGACAAGTTCATCGGCGGAATAGCCGAGCAGGTCGGCCAGGTAGCCATTGACGCGTCCGAGTTCGCCCTTCGCGTTGACTTCAGCGATGCCAATCCCCGCATGCTGATAAGTCGCAGCGAGCCGCTGCTCCTGTTGCCCAATGATCTCATCACTCAGACGCCGGTCCGTGACGTCGTGGAAACAATTGATCGCGCCGACGACCCGACCATCCTCGTCTTCGATCGGCTCGATGTGGACCATCACCCATATCGCTGTGCCGTCCGGCCGCTCGATCTTGCCTTCAATCCCCCTGACCGGAATACCGGTTCGCAGCACCGCGGCCATCGGGGTTTCGGCGCGCGCGATCTCGCGTCCATCGAGATAGAGCCTGTGGGATCCGCAATAGAGTTCGGCGTCGGAGCCACGCAAGGGCGTTCGCCCCCACAAGTCGGCAGCGCGCTTGTTGAACCAAAGCAATCGGCCTTGCGCGTCGCAAGCGTAGATCGCAATGGGCAGTATCTCGATGAAGTCAGGCGGGACTTGCAGGGCCACGGCGTCCTGCGGGGTACGGATAAACCCCTCGGTCCCTTGAACGCTTTCGATGCGCATCTCCCATTCCCGCTCGGCAACGAAAAGCCAAACGCATCGGATCGCCGAATGTTCCCGCTGCGGCCCGACACTTCGGCACCGAGGCAGCGCCGAGATAATTGGCGAGGGCGATTTCGTTGTGCCTGGTGAACCGCTTTCGCATAGAGGCGCCTGGCCTCCAAGATCCCTCATGCAATCGCGGCCGGAAACAGCTCCATGCGAATGCGGATCGCCGTGCCCTTGCGCATTGCCTTCCGCGTCGGCTCGCACAATAGTCGGGGCGATGTTTGAGGCGATAGCGAGTCACTGGTCGACGCTTATCCTTCTCCTGTCGTTGGCGATGGCGGCGGTCGGCATCGTCCATGCCATCATGACGAAGGAGGACGTGCGCGCCGCCACGGGGTGGGTCGGCGTGATGCTTCTGTCGCCCTTCCTCGGCGCGATCATCTACGCCATCGCCGGCATCAACCGCATCCGCCGCGCGACGATCAGTGCCATGCGGCCCAGCGCCGGTTCGGCGGATGAGGCCGGGCACAATCGCGACGTCGCCGTCGAAGCCTTGATCGAGGCCCAATTCGGCCAGCGCTTCGTCGGGTTGAAGACGTTGGGCGACAGGGTGGCGCGGCGTCCGCTGACTTCCGGGAACACGATCGCCGTGCTCGAGACCGGCGACGAGGCCTATATGGCGATGTGCCGGGCGATCGACGGCGCGCAAAAGAGCGTTCTCCTCGAAACTTACATCTTCGACAATGACGCCGTCGGACAGATGTTCGTGCAGTCGCTCGCCGCCGCGGTCAAACGCGGCGTCGCCGTGCGCGTGCTGATCGACGCCGTCGGCGTGCGCTATTCGGTGCCGAGCATCCTGAAGCAGCTCAGGGAGGCCAATGTCGCCGTCGATCTCTTCAACGGCAACATCGTCATGGGCTTGAGACTTCCTTATGCGAATCTGCGGACCCACAGGAAGATCCTGGTCATCGACGCGACAGTGGCGTTTACCGGAGGCATGAACATCCGCAAGGGATTCTCGGCCGAATTCGCCGGCTCCGACAGCTCCAGGGACACGCATTTCGAGGTCACCGGGCCGGTGGTGGCCGACCTGTTCTCCGTCGCCGCCGAGGACTGGCGCTTCGCCGGCAACGAGGCGCTGAAGGGCGACGTCTGGCAGGTCGAGCGAACCGCCCCGTCGCCCGGCCAGCCGATGCTGGTCAGAGCCGTGGCGACAGGGCCGGATGCCGCGAACGAAACCAACCACAAGCTGCTGATGGGGGCGTTTTCGGTCGCCCGCAAATCGATCCGCATCATGTCGCCCTATTTCCTGCCGGATCGCGAGCTGATCAGCGCGCTGACCACGGCCGGCGCGCGCGGCGTCGAGATCGACATCGTAGTGCCGGCGGTGAACAACCTTTTCCTCGTCGACCGCGCCATGACGGCACAGTTCGACCAGGTGCTGAAGCATTATTGCCGGGTGTGGCGCCACGAAGGCCCCTTCGATCACTCGAAACTTATGGCAATCGACGGCGCATGGGCTTATGTCGGCTCGTCCAATCTCGACGCCAGGTCGCTCAGGCTGAATTTCGAGATCGACATGGAGGTCCTGGATGCCAACTTCGCCCGGGCGATCGAGGCGCGTATCGACGCGGCGATCGCGTCGGCGAAACCGGTGACACTGCAGATGCTGAAGGCCAGAGCCTTCCTCATTCGTGTCCTCGACCGATTGCTGTGGCTGGGATCACCCTATCTATAGGCAAGGAAGACGAGCAGCAGGAACCATGGAGAGAAACGGACGCACCCTCCCCGAAACCGTGCTCCTGTCGATCCGCGGCAGAAAGATGCGGAAAGCGAAAGCCACGGCGCCCAAACGGGTCGGCGGCGCCGAGATGGTGGTCGCCTCCTACAACGTCCACAAATGCATCGGCACCGACCGCAAGTTCGACCCCGAGCGGACCGCGCGCGTCATCCGCGAAATCAGCCCGGACGTGATCGCGCTGCAGGAGGCCGACAACCGCTTCGGCGACCGCGCCGGCCTGCTCGATCTCAACCGCCTCGAAATCGAAACGGGGCTGGTGCCGGTGCCGGTCACCGGAAACGGCAAGGCACATGGCTGGCGCGGGAACGTGCTTCTGTTCAAGCGCGGCACGGTGCGCGATGTTCACCAGATCAAGCTGCCGGGCCTGGAGCCGCGCGGGGCACTGGTGGCGGAGATCGACCTCGACGAGAACCGGGCGCTGCGCGTGATCGCCGCGCATCTCGGCCTGTTGCGCCGCTCGCGCTCGGAACAGGCCCGCGTGGTGCTCGATATCATGAGCAGCGCGGACGAAAGGCCGACGCTATTGCTCGGCGACCTCAATGAATGGCGGCTGGGCAACCGCTCCGCGCTCAACACGCTGCACTCGACCTTCGGTCACACGCCGCCGGCGGTGCCCACCTTTCCGTCGGGGCTACCGGTGCTGGCGCTCGACCGGATCATGGGCAACCGGAACGGCATGGTCTCGGCGGTGGAAGCGCATGACACGCCGCTGTCGCGCGTGGCGTCAGACCACTTGCCGCTCACGGCGTATGTGCATTTGTAGGCTCCGGCCCTACCCTTCCCTCAGCCAGACCAGCATCTCGCCGGGATCGCGGTTGTCCCAGGCGAAATAAGGAATTGCCTTGAGCTTCGTTTCTTCGGTTTCCGGCGGCTCGGGGCGGTAGAGATCGCTGCCCCAGTTCTTCGCCTCGGCCCGGTTGCCGATCGCCGAAAGCGTGACGATACCGCCGAGCAGGTTCGGCTCCTCATGTGCCTCCAGCCTGGCCGTGCGCGGCAGCGCAATGCGGTGCAGGCCACCGCCATTGTCGGTCTCCTCGACGCAGTAGATCAGCGGGCCGCGCGACAGCGCGACGCGGCCGATATCCTGCCGCACTTGCGGATTGGCGAAGAGGCGGGCCATCGACATTTCGAGGTCGAGCTCGACGCGGTCGCCCTTTTGCCATTCGCGCCGGATCGCGGCGTAGCCGTCGCTGGTTGCAGCATCGAGATCGACCATCTTGCCGTTCAGTTTGAGCACGGCGTAGCGGCACCAGGCGGGTATGCGCAGGTAAAGCGTGAATTCAACCTGTGTCTGTGCCTCGATCTCGATCGAGACCGCGCCGTCCCAGGGATAATTGCTGGTCTGAACCAGGCTGACCGGCCGGCCGGCGATCTCGAAGCGGGCGGTGGAGTCGCCATAGAGATGCACGGCCAGCGCATCGTCGGCGAGGCCGTAGAAATAGCTGCCGATCGAAGCGACCATGCGGCCGATATTGGGCGGGCAGCAGGGGCAGCGGTGCCATTTCCAGCGGTGGTGGCCGCCGCGGCTCTCCAGCGGGTTCTCGTAGAAGAACAGCGAACCGTCGAGCGACAGGCCCGAGATCGAGCCGTTGTAGAGCGCCCGCTCCATCATGTCGGCATAGCGGCGGTTCGGACCCATGCCGAGCATGCGGCTTGCCCAGAATACCAGGCCGACCGAGGCGCAGGTCTCGGCATAGGCGGTTTCGTTGGGCAGGTCGTAGTCGCTGGTGAAACCTTCATTGTGAGCCGACGGCCCGAGGCCGCCGGTGACATAGAGGCTCTTGGTGGTCAGATCGTCCCACAGCCTGTCGAGCGCCGCGCGCAAGCTGTCGTCGCCATATTCGGTGGCAATGTCGGCCATGCCGGAGAAGAGGTACATCGCCCGCACGGCGTGGCCGACGACCTTGTCCTGCTCGCGCACCGGCTTGTGCGACTGATTGTATTCGTAGGTCTTGAAGTGATAGGCCTTCGGGTCGGCGCCGCGGGCGCGCGCCTCCTCGTCGAAATAATGCGGCTGCTGGCCGCGCTGGTCGATGAAGTACTTCGCCAGATCCATATACTTCTTCTCGTCCGTCGCCCGCGCGAGCTTCACCAGCGCCAGTTCGATCTCCTCATGGCCGCAGTAGCCCTTCCGCTTGCCGGGCTGCGGGCCGAACGTGTCGGCGATGTGATCGGCGTAGCGGCTCATGATATCGAGCAACTTGCGCTTGCCGGTCGCCTGGTAATAGGCGACGGCGCCCTCGATCAGATGGCCGGCGCAGTAGAGCTCGTGGCAGTCGCGCAGGTTCGTCCAGCGCAGGCCGGGCTGGATGCGCTGGTACCAGCTGGAGAGATAACCGTCCTCCTGCTGCAGCTTGCCGTACATGTCGATGACGGCATCGATCTTCTTCTCCAGCTCCGGATTGCGGCGCCGGTAGAGCGAATAGGCGGCGGTCTCGATGGTCTTGCCCCAGTCGGAATCCCAGAACATCTGGGTCGTCACCGTCGAGCCGGTGAACTCGGCCCCCTGCGCGTCGGCCTCGTCGGGCGACGGCGAATGGAACGGAATGACGACGCCCGGCGACGGCCGGTCCGGATCGATCTGTTCCAGCATCCGCGCCTCGACGCAGCGGTCGTAGAGGATACCGGCGGTCTTGGCGGCGACCGCGTCGACACGGTCGCCCCAGAAACCGCGGACATCGACCTGCGGCACGGGCAGCGGCCGGAAGGCAAGCTTCGGCTTGGCAGACTCGATAGCGGCGGTGGGCTGCGATACGGTCATGAACGTCACTCCATTCGAATGCGGGAAATCATTTGACGGCCCCGGCCATCAGGCCGCGGATGTAGAAGCGCTGCAGCGCCAGGAACAGGATCAGGCAGGGCACCATCATCACCGTGACGCCCGCCTGCACCGCGCCCCAGTCGATGGCGCCGAAGCGGCCGGACTGAAGTGCCGTCATCATCACCGGCAGGGTGAATTTCGACTGGTCGGTCATCAGCACCAGTGCCGCCAGGAATTCGTTCCAGGCGCCGAGGAAGGCGAACAGCGCGATGGTGACGACGCCCGGCCAGACCAGCGGCAGCATCACCTTGACCAGCATGGTGACATTGTTGGCGCCGTCCATGCGCGCCGCCTCCTCGATCTCGCGCGGCACGGCGTCGAAGGCGTTGCGCATCATGAAGATCGAGAACGGAAGCTGCAGCGTGACGTAGACGCAGACCAGGCCGGTCAACGTGTTGTGGAGGCCGAGTTTCGTCAGCACCAGGAAGATCGGCGTCAGGATCGACTGGAACGGGATCATGATCGTCGACAGGATGAGGATGAAGAAGAAGTCCCTGAACGGGAAGCGGAAACGCGAGAAGCCGTAGCCGGCGAGCACGCTGACCAGCACAGAGAGCAATACCGTCATCACCGAGACGTAGATGCTGTTCTGCGCCGAGGCCCAGAGCCCGTCGCCGAAGGTGTTCAGCGTCTGATAGTTCTCGACCGAGAAGCCGGTGGTCGGCCAGGGCGGCAGCGGCGGCTGGCGCGCTTCCTGAGCGGGCTTGAAGGTGGAGAGCACCGTCCACACGATCGGCGCCAAAAACAGCACCGAGGCGATGATGCCGGTGGAATGCCTGGCCAGGCTGAAGGCCGCCTTGCGGTGCTGCGACATCGCCTCGGCCATCAGTCGAGCCCCTCGGGCTTGCGCAGCAGCCAGAGCTGGACCAGGCTGAGTGCCACCAGGATGACCAGCAGCACCATCGAAAGTGCGGCGCCGTAGCCGAGCTTGAACGAGACGAAGGACTGGTTGAAGATCCAGTAGACCGCCGTCAGCGTCTGGTTGCGCGGGCCGCCGCGCAGGATGATGTAGAACTGGTCGAAGGCGAGGATCGAGCCCGCCACCGACAGGATCAGCGCCAGCGCCAAAGTGCGGCGCATCAGCGGCAGGGTGATCGCCCTGAAGCGGGCGAACGGACCGGCGCCATCGATGACGGCGGCCTCCTGCAGGTCCTGCGGGATCGACTGCAGGCCGGTCATCAGGATGATCATGGTGAAGCCGGCGACCTTCCAGACCACCATGGCGATGATCGACCAGAACGCCGGCTGGAAGGTTGCGAGAAGATTGACCTTCCTCTCGGTCAGGCCGAGATCGAAGGCAGCCGGGCTGAACAGACCGGAATCGACGTTCAACAGCCACGACCAGAGCAGGCTTGCGGAAGCGAAGCCCACCACCGCCGGCATGAAGAAGGCGGTGCGGTAGAGATTGGTGAGCGGGCGCGGCCGCTCGATGAAGATCGCCAGCGGGAAGGCGACGGCGAAGATCGCGATGGTGACGATCAGCGTGTAGTAGAAGGTGAATTTGAGCGCGTTCCAGAACCGCGTGTCGCGCAGGATGGCAAAGTAATTGTCGAGGCCGATGAAGGCGTGCTCGCCCATCAGCGGCCAGTTGTGCAGCGACATCCACGCCGTCATGCCGAGCGGGATGACGAAGAAGACGGTGACGAAGGCGACGGCCGGCAAGACATAGAGCAGGCCGATCCACTGCCGGCGGCTTACGCCGATGCGTCTGGCGCGGGCGGGAGCTGAAGCCACTGTAATAGACGCCATCCAGATTTCTTCCTTGTGTCCGTGGCGGCCGCGACGTCCCCCTCCCCCTTGAGGGGAGGGTCCGGCCGCAGGCCGGGGGTGGGGTCCGCCGCGACGCGCGCCGACGGGGAGATAGCGTCGAGCACTGCCGAGGCGACCCCACCCGGACCTGCGGTCCGACCTCCCCTCAAGGGGAGGTTGAGGTCGGCGCTACTTCTGCGGCGCCTGGTCGATGATCGACTGCATGGTCTCCTGGGCATTGGCGATGGCGCCGTCGACATCGTCGCCGAAGAAGACCTCGTTGACCATCTGCGTCCACGGGCCGTTGGCGGAGTTGATCAGGTCGTTGAACACCACCGTGTAGGGCGTGCGGCCCTTGGCCATCGCCTCGGCCGCCACCTGGTAGCGCGGATCGAGGTCCTTGAGCGCTTCCTTGGCGATGTCGCCGCGCACCGGCAGGCTACCATATTTGGCGAGGATGGTCTGGCCCTCGAGCGAGTAGGCGAAGTCCAGAAACTCCTTCACCACGGCGATCTTCTTGGTGCCCTTGGTGACGACGAAATTGTCGCCGCCGGCGAAGGACGACCAGCCGCCATCCTTGCCCGGCAGGAAGGTGATGCCGTAGTCGATGTCCGGGTATTGCGTGTTGAGCGCGCCGATGGCGAAGGCGCCGGACGGCGAGAGGCCGATCTTGCCGCCGGCAAAGGCGGCGAAGAAATTGGCGCCGGTGTCGGTCTGCGCGCCCTCGGGCACCAGCCCCTTCTTCACCATCGAGCGGTAGAGGTCGATGGCGCCGCGCAGCTGCGGGCTGTCCAGCGTCGCCTTGGAGCCGTCCTCGGAGAGGATGTCGCCGCCCGAGGCCCAGACCAGCGGCGTGAAGGTGAAGATGTTGCAGCCGCCGCAATTGCCGGAGAAGTAGAAGCCCTTGATGTCGCCGCCGAGCGCATTGACCTTCTCGGCGTCGGCCTCGATCTCGGCCCAGGTCTTCGGCCCCTTCTCGGGATCGAGTCCGGCCTGCTTGAACAGCTTCTTGTTCCAGATCAGCACCGAGGAATCGGCCGAGAACGGCAGGCCGTAGATGCGGCCCTTATAGGTGCCGGTCTTCACATGCGCCGGCGACAGGCTCGAAAAATAGGGCAAGGATTTCGCCCAGTCGGTGATGTCTTCGAGCTGGCCGGCGGCGGCGAAGGACGGCGTATAGATCAGGTCGAGCGACAGCGCATCCGGCGCGGTGCCGCCGGCGGCGGCCGCGCCATATTTCGGGATGATCTCGGCATTCGGGATGATGTCGAGCTTGATCTGGTCCTTATGCGCCTTGTTGAAGGCATCGACGATGCGCGGCATGAAATTCGAGCCGTCGGCGCGCACCCAGATGTTGGCGGTCTCGGCGGACGCCGCCTGCAGGCCGCCGCCGATCACGGCCGCGGCCAGAGCCAGCTTGGCAAACATGGTTTTCACGGTATTCCTCCTCATGGTTCTCCTCCCAATTTGGCCGTTGCGCGACGGCCGTTTCGTTCGATGCCTCAGCCGCCCGGCGGACGGCCGCATGACTGACGCACCACCAGCCGGCACGGCAGTTTCCTGATGCCCGGCGCGGCCGGCTGGCCGCCCACGAGCGAAAGTAGGGCAAGCCCGGCCTCGCGCCCGAGCGAGGCCAGGTTCATGTCGACCGAGGTCAACGGCGGGCGCGTCGCCTCGGCCACGATCTCCCAATTGTCGAAGCCGATGACGCCGACATCGTCGGGCACGCGGATGCCGCGCTCGCGCAGCGCGTCGATGACGCCGCGCGCGATCTGGTCGTTGCCGCAGAACACCGCGTCCGGCCAGCCTTCCCTGCCCCGGCCGTTGCCGAACAGCCTTGCCACCGCATCGTGACCCCAGGCTTCCGACCAGGCCCCAAGCAGCGGTTCGCCGACCGGCAGGCCGTGCTCCTCGAGCATCTCCCGGTAAGCCTCAGCCCGCGTGTGCACCACGGCGAAGCCCGCCGGTCCGGTGACATGGGCGATGCGGCGGCGTCCGAGCCGCAAAAAATGCTCGACCGCCAGCCGCGCGCCGCCGGCATCGTCGGAAACCAGGCCGACCGCGCCGGGGTCCGGCTGGGTGAAGGCATAGACGACGGGAATGCGCAGATTGGAGAGATCGATCGGCAGATGGCGGTCGATGCGTTTTCCCGTGGCGATGATGCCGTCGACGCGCTTGTCGAGCATGGCCTCGACATGTAGCTGGCCGAGCCGCATGTCGTCTTCGACATTGCACAGGAACACCGAGACGCCATTGTCGACCAGCGCATCCGAAACGCCGGCCATCAGCGGCAGCGAGAAACGGCCATAGGTATCGTTGGTGAGCAGGCCGACGGTGAACGAGCGCTTGCGCAGCAGGCTCTGCGCCAGGTGGTTCGGCCGGAAGCCGAGACGCTGCGCTACCTCACGGATGCGCTCGCGCGTCTCGGCGGTCATGCGCCCCTGCCCGTTCAGCGCCTTCGAAGCGGTGGCGACGCTGACGCCCGCGGCCGCCGCCACCTCGCGCAGAGTGACCGGCGGCTTGGCGGAAACTGGCGCTGGCTCGGCGTCGGCGGACATAGTTCGAGGCGCATCCCTGGGTTGGGAAAAGGTTTTCTCTTATCGCCCTGCGTGCTGGTGACCGGTGAGGTCAGCAGGGCGCAGGGCGATCTGGGAAAAGGTTTTCTCAAAAGGGAGATTAGGGGAAGGTGGGGAGGTTGGCAAGGGGTTAGATGCCGGTCGACAAGCCGGTGGTCGCCATTCAGAAGCGGTCCGCAGCCCTGATTAGAGCCGGAGGTACACTGGTCACCGCGGTCGGCCCGGCCGAGGCACGGCCCGTGGAGGGCCTGGCGATAGATTTCGTGGTCGAGTCCGATCGTGCCCAACTGAGTGCGATCGTCCAGCGGGTGCGGGACGGACGACTGCGGACGAACATCGGCAAAGTCGCGACCTTCGACGAGGCCGTCGCCGCCTTCAACTCGACCGAGCGACGCGCGGGGAAAACGGTCATCCGTGTTCGTCCGTGAACCAGCTCCCATGTGAGCATTGCTGACCGGCGGCCACCGGACCGGCTGCTTCCGGCCTCTCGACACCGGACCACCAGTGAGATGAAGGTCTCACAGCAATACCGGACGATCCCGTTTAAGAAGCATGAGGCGCGCTCGTGTTCTCGGCGCGGCCATTCAACAGCGTTGCTGCGCCCAGCAACGTGGCGATCAGCGAGCCCGCAAGGATGCGGACCGTCACTGCGTCCTGGAGCGCCGATCTCGCCACGGCGCGCAAAGGAAGGCAAAAAGGGGACGCCGTTCAAGCAAAAAGCTTTGCTCCGCGGCATCGAAAGACCAAGCCGCAGATATGGTCAATTGCCTCCATACATGACCCTCGGCAGCCACAAGACAATCGAAGGGAACACGATGCAGAGGCCCACTCCGATCGCTTGCAGGCACAGGAACGGCACTGCCGACCGGAAGATCATCGCCATCGAGATTTCAGGTGGCGCGACGCTCTTGAGGTAGAAAAGCGAGTAACCGAAGGGCGGGCTGAGGAACGCCATCTGCATGTTGACCATGAAGATGACGCCATACCAGAGCGGAACGTCCGCGGGAGCCACGCCGGCGAATCCCAGTGTGCCGTCGAACTGAAGCGATTTCAGAATGGGAAGGAAGATCGGCACGGTCAGCAGCAGGATTCCGACCCAGTCGAGAAACATGCCGAGGACGAACAGGATGACCATCATCAGCACAAGAACGCCATAGGGCGCCAGGCCAGTGCCGAGGATGGATTCGGAGACGAAATTCTCCCCACCCTTCAGGATGAAGAAACCCACGAACATGGTGGCTCCGAAGAATATCCACATCACCATCGCCGTCGCCTTGAGGGTCGCTATACCGGCTTGCCGGATCGTGTCCCAGGTCAGCCGGCGATGGGCGGCGCAGACGACGAAAGCACCGAACGTGCCTATGCCGGCGGCCTCAACAGGCGTGGCTATGCCAAGGAAGATGACTCCGAGCACAAGCAGGATGAGCAGAATGGGCATGAACGTGCGGCGCAGAAGCCTCACCTTTTCCCCAAAGCCGATGCGCTCGTTCGGCGGCAACGCCGGGCCGAGCTTGGGGTTGATGTAGCAGCGCACCGTGACGTAGGCGACATACATCCCGGACAGCAGCAGGCCGGGAAAGACCGACCCGATCAGCAGTTCGCCCAAGGACTGCTGCGCGACGACGGCATAGACGATCGCCATCACCGATGGGGGAATGAGGATGCCAAGCGTTCCTCCGGCAAGCAGCGCGCCACAGGCGAGCTTGGCGTCGTAGTTGCGGCGCAGCATCGCCGGCAGCGCGATCATGCCCATCGTTACTTCCGTCGCGCCGACGACCCCAACCATGGCGGCCAGCAAGGTGCAGGAGATCACCGTGGCCGAGGCAAGTCCACCTTTCAGCCCACCCAGCCATTTATAGACGACGTCGAACAGTTCCTCGATGATTCCAGCCTTTTCGAGAATCGCCGCCATGAAGATGAAAAGCGGCACCGCCGAGAGCTGATAGTCCGTCATGAAGGGGAAAATCCGAGACGGCAGCATGTTCAGCATGGCCGCATTGCCGAACAAAAACAGAAAGAGAACGGCGAGGCTGCCGGTGCAGAAGGCCATCGGCAGCCCGAGCAACAAAAGCACGCCGAGGCCGCCGAACATCAGTATGCTCAGCCACAGGATCGGGAGCTCGAGACCCATGGCTTAGCGGAGCCTTCCTGTTGCGGTCGCAACGTCGCGCATCAGGCGAGACAGACCTTGAAGCAGCAGCAAGGCGGCCCCGACGGGAATCGCGAGCTTCACCGGCCAGTATTGAATACCCCACTCGGTGAAAGAGCTCTCGCCCACCGCCATCGCATCACTGGCAAAGCGCCAGCCGGCAACGAGCATTGTGCCCACGAACAGGAAAAAGAACGCCGAGGTGATGATGTCGCAGATCGCGCGGCCACGTTCGGACAGATGGCTGTATACGATGTCGACCCTAACGTGCGTCTCATCGCGATAGGCATAGGCCCCAGCCAGCATGTACTGCATGCCGAACATGAGAAACATGCTCTCATGCACCCAGTTGGTCGGCGAGTTGAAAACATAGCGGGCGACCACCTCGTAGTAGTACGCCATGACCGCGAGGACCGACCAATAGGCGACGAACTCGCCTGTCACCCTTACAAGCCAGTCGACAGGCCGGAATGGCGCGAGAGGCTGCTTGACGGGCGTCGCGGGCACATCGACGATGATCTCGTGGTCGGTAGCGGCGCGCCCGGTCTCACGCGCGCGGGCGCGCCGCACAAGACCCGGTATCAGAAGTGCGTCGCCGACGATAGCAAGACCGAGCAGGAGTCCGGCAATGCGGCTGATGCTGCTCGCTCGATCGAGCCCGTGAGCGGCTGCCGCCAGATTGTCGCGCGCCGCCGCGGCGTCCGCCTCAGCTTTCGCGAGTCGATCGGCAGCGCCCTGCTTGCTGGCTCCCGCATCTGCCCTGGCGCGCGGCAACAGCCTCTCGGCATGCTCGCTCTGGGATCGCGCCAGTGAAACTGCCTCGCGTCCGTCGCGCACCTGGGTGCTTGTCCAAAGCACCGCGATGAAGAAGGGGATAAAAACGAACCCCCATCTGCTCTTCAGATAGAAACGATGCATACCGAGGAAGCCGGCGGTAACCAGGAACAGATAGGCAAGAAACAGGTTTGGGCGGCCGGCGCCGCGCTGTGCCCGCTCCCGATAAACAAAATAGGCTGCAACCAGCGGAAAGACCGCGAGGCTTGACCAGTAGAGCCAGTGCGGCAGCACAAATGTGAGGGACGGCATTGGCGAACGCCTGCTGCAGGAGAAGGGCGCCCATCCGGGTCAGGATGGGCGCCAGGGGCTTAAAGGTTGATGGTCAGTCCCTGATACATGTCCGGAGTGACGTAACCGACCGTCGGGTTCTCCATCACCTCGAGCTGCAGCTTGAAGATGCGCGCCGCGTCCTTGTCCTTGTTGGCCCACTCGAACCAGATCGGCACCGCGATTTCCTGGAACTTCTGGAGATCTTCTGGGCCAAGACGGTTTATTTCGATGCCTGCATCGGTGAATTTTTGCCAGGCCTCCATGTCGGCCTTCTGGATCGCGCCGAAATGGATGTTCGAATAGACTTGGATCTCGTCTTCTACGAACTTCTTGAGATTATCCGGGAGCTGGTTCCAGACATTCATGTTGACGGCGAAATCCATCAGGTCGACTGGCTGGTACACCGACATCAGTCCTGGCGGGCCCATGGAGATGTATTTGGTCACCTGTTGGAATCCGAGCGCCCAGTTGACCGCGGGCCCCGTGTAGTCGGCGGCATCGATCGTGCCTTTCTCCAAAGCGGAGAAAACCTCGCCGCCCGGAAGCAGCGTCGTCTTGGCTCCGGCCTTGGCGAAGGTCTCGGCAATCATGCCGCCCGGCACCCGCAGCTTCAGGTCTTTAAAATCCTCGAACGAGCGGATCGGCGTCTTGGAATGGATAATGTTCGGGCCATGGTGAATGCGGTTGACGTAGTACAGGCCTTGTTTCGCATAAAGATCGCGTGCCGCCTGGAGACCGCCCTTCGAATAGAAGAAGATGTCCCATTCATGCGGATAGCGTAACCCCATGGTGTACGACGAAAGAAAGGCGGTGGCTGGGAGCTTGCCGGCCCAATAGAGCGAAAAGGAGTTCATCGCTTCCAGAACGCCGTTCTTCACCCCGTCGAGCAGCTCGAAATCGCCAACGATGTCTTTTGCCTTGAACGGCTGGAACTCGAGTTGGCCTCCAGTCTTCTCCTTGATGGTTCCACACCAGTTCTGAAAAGTTTCGAGCCCGACGCCCGCCGGCCAGGAGGTCTGGATCTTCCAGGCAACCGTCTCAGCGGCTCCAGCTTTTCGAACCCAGGGGGTGGTAAGTGCCGTCGCGGTTAGCCCGGCGACAAGTCCTCCCGTCTTCAGAAAACCTCGCCTTGATTGAGAATGCGTTTCACCGTCCATTGTCTTTCCTCCCTGCTTGGCAAGCGGAAAAACAATGCGCCGCCGCCGGTCTCGAAAAAAGCACTTAGACCAATGACAAATGGGACGCCGCTTTTGGTCTGTCCCTTCTTGCAACCTTTTCCAACCGAGTTGTCGGCGCCGCAACGATAGCGAAAATAGCCAGCGCAGCCTGCAAGTGAACATAGCGCAGCGCGGACATTTTCAATCATAGCGCGCCTGGCCCCGTACTATGCGCGCGCAGTTTTGATAAATCCATCCGTTTGAGTGGGCGAGTCGACCGGACAACCTCACGGCAATTTAAGCAATCGCCAACTTAAAGAACAAATTGCCAACTTTGCCTATGGCGGCCGCCTTTGAGGGCTTCGGAATTACCAAAAGACGATTTGATGACCCGGTCGCGGCGGTCCGCTGAAATCCGCGCCGAGTTGGACAGACCGTCTCTCCATCCTTGCCGACGCCAGATCACGCACGCATTCGCTGACTTGAAGGCTCGCCGCGACACTGCGCATGTGGCGACTTCGATGCTGTTGGCAATGTCAGCTATCAGGCTTCGGCCGAGGATCGCCGAATGGCGGACATGCGGCGCATAACTGCCGATCGCGCTTACGCAGCGCCGCCTAGCCCGCTGGGCCGATCAGCCCACGTAGTGAAGGACCTCGCGCATGGTCCCCTGCCCGGCGCTACCTTCGCAGGCGCCAATGGAATCTGGCCTACCGCCTCCTAAAAAACCCCGACAAAATATTTAGACCCGCTTCGCCAAGCCGCAGCCTCATCCCGTCCTAGAAGCAATTCAGGGTCACGCATTCGAAACCGCTGTGGGCGAGCAGCGCCACCAGCGAGTGACGGTCAAAGTGCTGCCAATGCTCGTTGGGGAGAAGGAGACCGCTCTATGTTGCGGCCGCCCCTGGAAAAAATGTCTAAGATCACCGGCCTCATGACCTTCTCTAATAGAGGCCGGTCACCAAACCCCGGAGAGCCCAATTCACGTCGGCGACCCGGACGCATGGATCAAAAAGTGCGACAGAAGCTGGTTTCGTGCCTGCAGACTATGCAGTCACGCTTCGTTGGCTGACCGAGGTGATCATCGCCGGCCGACAGGTGGCAATTGGCAAGCAACGTCCAAACCTCGCGCAGAGATCAGGGTGACCGCCAAGCTGGCTTCGCCCCACCCACCGCAAGCCGGAGCGACTTGGCGGAGTCTGCGCCGCTTTGATGCAGACGCCGGCGTGGCTTTCGAGAATCCTATTCAGCGCACGGTGCGCCTAGTCGCCGCTTGAAGACGATGGCGGCGAGTCCGGTAGCGAATGCCAGAAGCGGCAGCCAGAACTGCGCGTCCCCCATGGTCTGCAGCGTCAAGCCGCTGAGCAGCAACCACAGCAGCGGGATCGGCATGAGCAGGAATAGAAGCCTGCCGCGCGCCAAAAGCAGGACACCGAGCGTGGCGATGACGGTTGGGTCGGGCGCGATGCCGAAGATTTCCGCGCCGGACCAGCGACGTCCAAGGACCTGCGGGACGAGCGGATAGGCGACAAGGCCGAAAGCCGCGAGGAGGAGCCCGGTCCAGCCGACGATGCCGCGCTGGTCGAAGGTGAGACCGTTGAATATTGTGCCGATGATCAACAGCAGGATCGCCTGGAGTGCGAAAAGCGGCGCGACATACCCGATCGCCCAGTTGATCGTCGCATAGCGGTACCAGAGGAAGGACCATCCGACGAAGGTCCAGATCAGGGCGAATATGAGCGCGATCCACCGCTCGTAGCCAAAAGGCCGCCGATGGACGAGGACAACCATGCCGAGGCCGGCGGCGAGCGCCAGGACCTGCATCGGCCAAAGCGCGGCGTTATGCATCTCGAACATGCGCCAGTAGACGCGCGGGGAGAAGAGGAGAAAATCCTCCGGCCGATAGCTCAACCATTCAGACATCATAGATCGCGGATGTGGGCTGCCATCCGCTCGCGCATCGCCGCATCGGGAAGCAGTCCTGCGGCCGCAGCCACGTTCTCGCGCACATGGTCGACGCGGGTCGTGGCGGGGATGACGACGGTGACGGCAGGATGCGAAAGGATGAACTTCAGTATGAACTGCGCCCAGGTCGAGGCGCCGATCTCGATCGTCCATCCGGGCAACGGCTCGCCTTCGAGCCGTCGCGTCAGCGCACCCTGCCTGAAGGGGCGGTTCACGATCACGGCCATGCCCCGATCGGCCGCAAGCGGCAACAGCCGCTCCTCCGCCTCGCGGTCGACGATGTTGTAGGTGAGTTGCACGAAGTCGAGTGGCTGGCCGCGCATGATCTCTTCGAAGAGATCGTGCCGGCGCCCCTCCGACGTAGTGATGCCGACATAGCGGATCTGGCCTGCCGCCTTCATCTTGGACAGCGTTTGCAGATGCGCCTCCCAGGCTACGATATTATGGACCTGAACGAGGTCGAAGCGCTGCACGCCCCAGTGGCGGCGCGACTGCTCGATCTGCGCGCTTCCACTTGCGCTGGAGGAAGTCCAGACTTTCTCCGCCGAAAAAAGCGCGCCAGGTCGGCCGAGCCTTTCGAGGCCGCGGCCGATGACGGGCTGGGACGAGCCGTACATGGGCGAGCAATCGATCAGCCGCCCGCCCGCCTTGAAGAAGGCAGCCATCACGTCGGCGCATTCGTCGTTGAGTACCGGATCGTCGCCGACATTGAAGGTGATCCAGGTGCCGAGCCCAACTACCGGGATCATCTCGCCGGATGACGGGATGGGCCGCGTCGCCGGCGCGGTAGGCTGACTTAGCGCGAGCGTCGGCATCATGGCGGCAGTCGCTGCCGCGACCGAGCCTTGGACGAATGTCCTCCGGGTCGTCGTCATAAGCGTCTCCGTCGCTCTTGCGCAGCGTCAGCGCCGCAAGGCCGACAATTCGAGGTCTGCGCTGGTTGCTCGACGAAACATTTCCGTGCGGCCTGGACTGCCCACGCTCGGAGGTGCAAAGACCGAGATCGCCTTTGGGTGAACCTTGAAATGGGCCGGCGTCGACGTGACGATCTCACCATCGGTGTTGACCGGCATCGGCTTCCGGGTCTCGATGTCGAACTCGACGCACCTGGCCGTGCGCACCTCACGCCAGGCGCCATGCGTTCCAGAGCGGAAAGAGCGGATCATCAGCGCCAGCTTCCAGAGATTCGTCATTTCCAAGCTATAGAGATCGAGATGTCCGTCATCGATCTCGGCGGTCTCTTCCACGACGTTGCCGCCGCCGTAGTGCCGACCGTTTCCAACCGCGATCTGGTAGGTTTCGACTTCGATCGCCGCGCCTTTCTCGGTAATCTTGGCGTGAAACCGCACGGCCCGGGTCAGCACTTTCATCGCCGCCAGCGCATAGCCCAGCCTGCCGAAACGCTTCTTCAGAACGGGGTCGAGACCCTGCGCCAATTCAGTGCTGAGCCCGATACTGGCGACGTTGAAGAAGGCATGACCGTTAACCGTGCCGACATCGATCCGCCGGGTTCGGCCTCGCGCGATCACATCGGCGGCCTGCAGGAGATCCATCGGAATATTGAGTGTGCGAGCGAGGTCATTCGCCGTTCCCATGGGAATAATGCCCATCGGCAGGCCGCTTTCCATTGTTGCCATCGCCGCCGACGACACCGAACCATCGCCGCCGCACACAACCACAAGATCGGCCATATGGCGTAAGCGAACGATGTCACGAGCGATCTCCGGCAACGCCTCGAACTTCTCTACGGTGACGGAAAGCCGGCTTCGCTCCAGCCGCTCCACAATCGGCGCGATCTGCTCCTGGCCGCGCCGCGCATTGGGATTAACGAGCAGCAAGGCGCGCCCTTCAGCCAATTTGCTCATTCAAAGATCGGTCCGATAGCTCATGGCTCTACGCAGATAGGGCGTTTGCTTCCGAATTTCGACCGCAACCGACGTTTTTGGACCCGTTTCGCAGGTACGTCCGGAGCCACGTGGTCATCGCCCCGTTATCCATGTGCCTCCTGGTGCGACCGCATATCGCGCACTCATCCCGATGCCGCCGCCGGGGAACGATAAGGCGCTGCCGGATGTTGATGCGACATCGGATGGCAAACCCATGGGACCGCGCGACAAAGAACAGGAGAACCTTTCCCGGCTCGAACGGGCCGCACAGCAGACTGCCGATCCGAAAACGATCCAGCAGCAGGCGCAAAAGCCCGAGGAAAAATTCCGCTTCAGCTTTCGCAAGGAAGACCTCTGGTGGGCGGCTGGTTTCGCGGCCGCTGCCCTGCTGCTCTTTGCCGTCCAACTTCTCATCAATTGGCGCTTGGAATGGCTCGACGCGCCTTTGCGGGTTCGCGTGCTGAATTATGTCTGGGGCGGCGTTCTCATTTTCGTCATGCTGACGGTGGCGAATGTCATCGAAGTCTTTCTCATCGGCCGAATTCCCAATCGTGTCTCGCGTTTCAACCTGAAACGAATTTTTCGATTGATCGTCGTGGTCGCCGTCGTCTTTGTGGCCATCTCGGTTCTGTTCGTGAACTGGTACGCAGCCGTTGTTTCGCTCGGGCTGATTTCGCTGACACTCGGCTTTGCGCTGCAAATGCCGATCTCCAGTTTCATCGCCTGGATTTATATTCTGGCCAGGGCGCCCTATCGCGTTGGCGACCGGATCCGCATCGGCGATGCCCATGGCGATGTCATCGATGTCAGCTATCTCGACACGACGTTATGGGAATTCGGCGGGGAACATCTTTGGACCGATCATCCGAGCGGACGGGTCATCAAGTTCCCCAACTCCACCGTGTTCGACACGCCGGTCTTCAACTATTCCTGGCCGCTGTTTCCCTATGTCTGGAACGAAATCAAGTTCCAGCTCGCCTATGAGAGCGATCTGGAATTCGTGGCCAAAACCATGAGAGAGGTCGTCGACGAGCAGATCGGCGACATCATGAGCCAGAAGGTGAAGGTCTATAAGGACATCCTGTCGAAAACCCCGGTGGACGAACTGCAAGTGAAGGAGCATCCGGTGGTCCATTTTCGCGTCAGCGAAAATACCTGGCTCGAAGCCATCGTGCGCTACCTCGTGCCGCCCAAGGAAGCGGGGCGCACCAAAACACGCTTGATCAAGGAAATGCTGGCGCGAATGAATGCAGAACCCGATCGCGTGCTGTTTCCAAAGAGCAATTTGAGGTGAACTTCCTGCATCCCAGCGAGGTCATTCACATCCGTCTATAGCTTGTCAGTTCATTGGCCATACGATCGCCAGCATCGGCACGGCAACAATGACGACAAGGAACGATAGCGGCAGCCCCAGACGCGGATAGTCGCTGAAACGATAGCCTCCCGGCCCCATGACAAGGGTGTTGCATTGGTGCCCGATCGGAGTGAGGAAGTCGCAGCCGGCGCCAATCGCGACAGCCATCAGAAATGCTTCCGGCCTATAGCCCAGATCGGCGGCGAATTCCGAGGCGACAGGCGCCATGACAAGAACAGTGGCGGCATTGTTGAGGAATGGCGTCACTGCCATGGCGGCGACGAGGATGAGCATCAGTGCGCCGGGCGCCGGAAGAATGGTCCCGAACTTGGCAAGCTCGGCGGCGAGCAGTCCGGTCGCCCCTGTAGTGCGCAGCGAATCGCTCACCGGGATGAGAACGGCGAGCATGACGAGGATGGGGCCATCCAGCGATTGGTAGACGTCGCGGAGCGGGATGACTTTGAAAAGCACTATCCCGACCGCGGCCGCAAAGAAAGCGACGGGAACAGGGAGCAGGCCAACGGCAGTCGTGAGCATGGCAAGGGCGAGAATTGCCACGGGCGCGATGCCTTTGCGAACGCTACCAAGAAGGATAGGCCTTTCTGCCAGCGGCAGGCAGCCGAGTTCACGCAAGGTCTCGGGCATTCGCGTTGCATTGCCCTGCAGCACGACGACGTCGCCGAGCCTTAGCTCGACATTGGCGAGCCTGCGGTCGAGGCGCTGGCCGCGACGGCTGACAGCCAGGAGGTTGACGCTGAAGCGATCGTAGAGGGCAAGTCGCTGGGCCGTCCAGCCGATCAAGGGCGAGCTTTCGCCAATTGCGGCCTCAATAGCTACCATCTCGCTGGTGGTGACGTCATCATTCACCCGATCGCCCGTGACGCTGAGCTTGCCTTGCGAGACAAGGCGATCCAGCGCCGCCGGGTCGCCTTCGAGCAACAGGATGTCGTTGACCTTCAGGACAGCATCGGGCAGCGGCGTCATCCGCATCGTCCGATTGCGCAGGATCGACGTCACGACGGCATCGCCGCCGGCAAGCTTCATGACGTCGGCGACGGTTTTCCCAAGCACGGTGGAATCGCCGACAACTCGCGCCTCTGTGAGGTAATCCTTGATGTCGAGGGCTTCATTCAGCGCCCCGCCGAGCTTTTCGCGCACTGGCAACAGCCAATAGAAAGACAGCAGGAAGATCATTCCGGCGGCTGCGACAGCCGCTCCGACGGGTGCGAAGTCGAACATTGTGAACGCCGTTCCGGTCAACTGCTCTCGCACTCGCGAGACAACGATATTCGGGGAAGTGCCCACCTGCGTCATGAGACCGCCGAGCAATGACCCGAACGCCATAGGCATCAGAAATATCGATGGTGAAGTGCTGGACCGGCGCGCGAACTGAAAGGCGATCGGGATCATGATCGCCAGCGCGCCTATATTCTTGACGAAGGCAGACAGGCACGTCACCACGATCACCAGCAGCGCCAGTTGCGACCGAACTCCCGACAATTTCGGAGCAAAGCGCTGGATGGCGAGTTCCATGATGCCCGATCGCGCTATGCCTGCGCTCACCAGCAGAGCACTGCCGACAATGATCACGATATCGTCGCTAAACCCGCTGAAGGCTTTGTCAAAGGGCACAATCCCAACGGCGAGAGCGAGCAACAGTGCCGCAGCAGCGACGAGATCATACCGATAGCGACCCCATACGAACGCTGCCATCATCACGAAGGTGACGGCGAACGACAGAATTTGCGGCATAGTCATGTCTTCGGCTGCTCCACAAGCGGCTGATCAGAACGCCCAAACTGCTCCTTCGTTGCTTTGGCCCCGACGGCCTTGGGCTGCTCGCGCCGCTGGAGGCCATCGCGCATGAGCGCGGTCCCCTCGCCCGGCTCCTTCGGGCGCGGATGCAAACTGGCCTATCGCTTCCTGAAGAAGCCGGACAGAATGTTCGGGCCGGCTTCGCCGGGCCGCAGCCTGATGCCGTCCTCGAAGCAGTTCAGCGTCACGCACTCGAAGCCGCTATGGGCGAGGAGTGCCACCAGCGAGTCGCGATCGAAGTGGTGCAAATGCTCGTTGGGGAGACGCATACGCCAGGTTCGGAACCACGCGTCGCCGTCGGCGCCGAGCTCACGCCAGCGGCAATAAGGGACGGCGACGGCCAGGTGCCGGGTCTGCAGGCGGTCGAGGAAACCGAGATCCGGGATGTGCTCGAGCACGTCGAACATGGCGACGAGATCCCACGAGCCGGCCAGCGCCTCCTCCCAACCGACAAAGCGGACACCCGCGGGCAGCGGGAACTCGGCGATATCGTAGCCGGCACAATCGGCGACCCCGGTTATCTTCGCGGCTTCGATGAAGGTGCCGGTGCCATATCCAATCTCCAGCACCGAGCGGGGAATCGCGCCGGTCATTCCCAGCACCCAGCCAAGCCGCTGATATCCGAGTTTGATGGTCCGGTCGCTCAGGTCCTCGTAATAGGAAATATATTGCTTGTCGTATTTGATCGGCGTGAAGTCGATCTGGTGGATCACGCCAAATCGGTCCACCTCGTAATTGTCCAACATCAGCGTGCTGCCCTCCGGATTCCCATTCCTTATACGGCGGCGCTAAACGCGGCGTAACTGGCGGGGCCGCGACGTAGCCAAGCAAGCGCGACAGATGAGCGACAAAGCCCGCCTGCCATTCCACCGCGCCCCGCTTTCTGCTTGAATACCGCCTCACCCAGGAGCACCCCATCTCAACCGACCCCTTCGCCCCCCTGCGCCAACGTTTCCTCACCCGCTGCGCCGGTCAGCTCGCGGAGCTGCAGGCGGCGCGCGAGGCGACTCCCCTGCCCGGCTCCGACGTCACCAGGCTCGCCCATTCGTTCGCCGGCGCCGCCGGCACTTTCGGCTTTGCGGAGATCAGCGCACGGGCGTCAGAGCTGGAGACGCTGCTCGTCGAGCAGGCGGATGGCGGCGATGTCCGCGCGGCGCTCGATGCTTTAATCGCGGAGATCGAGCGGACGCTGGCCTGACGCCGTCGGCCGGCTCACTTCTTCGCGGCGCCGAGGCCGGTCCTGGTCATCTCGCCCCAGCCCTGGTTGCCGCGCAAGAATTGCCACCAGCCCTTGACGCGCCAGAAATTGTTGAGCTGGCGGTAGCCGAAATTCTCGATCACGGCGGCCGCCGTCAGCACGGCGAGATCCCTGGCGCGCGGAAAACGCTGCAGCTCGGCCTCCTCCAGGATGAGCGAGCAGACGCTGACACAAACGCCATAGGTGAAGATCAGCGAGGTGAAGGCCAGGAGATATTCGGCCGACAGGATGCCGAGCAGCCAGAAGGCGGGGATCAGGATATAGCCCAGCACCTCCGCCACCGGCCCCAGCACATCGACGATGAAGATGTGGCCGAAGCCGAGGAAGCCGACGCGGCCATAGCGCGGGTTCAAGAACATGGCGCGGTAGCGGAAGAAGCATTCGAGCGCGCCGCGCTGCCAGCGCGTGCGCTGGCGGGCAAGCACGCTCAGCGTTTCCGGCGCCTCGGTCCAGCACACCGGCTCGGGAATGAACTGAACGCGGTATTTGCGCTTCTTGTCGCGCATGTGGCGGTGCAGCTTGATGACGAGGTCGAGGTCCTCGCCCATCGAGCCCTTGGTGAAGCCGCCCACCGCGACCACTTCGGCGCGGCGGAACATGCCGAAGGCGCCGGACACCAGCATCAGCGTGTTGACGCTGCTCCAGGCAAGCCTGGCCATAAGGAAGGCGCGCAGATACTCGACCACCTGGAAGAGCGGCAGCAGGCGGCGCGGCAGATGCACCTCGCGCACCCTGCCGGCCTCGATCTTCGAGCCGTTGGCGATGCGGATCGTGCCGCCGACGGCGATGGTGCGCTCGGGGTCGTCGATGAAGGGCTGGGCGGCGCGCATCAGCGCATCGGGCTCGAGGATGGAGTCGCCGTCGATGACACAGAAGAGCGGCGCGCGACAGACATTGATGCCGGCATTCTGCGCGTCTGCCTTGCCGCCATTCTCCTTGTCGACCACGAACAGCCGCTCGGTCATCGGCGAGGAATAGAGGCCGCGGATCGGCTGGTGCGCCAGCGCGTCCTCGTAAGGCCGGTGGAACTTCACCAGCTTGAAGCCCTCGATCAGGCGCTGCAAGGTCTGGTCCTTCGAGCCGTCATTGACGACGATGACCTCGAAATTCGGATATTCGAGCGCCAGCATCGAATGGACGCTCTCCACCACATTCACTTCCTCATTATAGGCAGGCACCAGAAGCGCGATCGGCGGCGCGACCTCGCCGTAGCGCTGCCAGAGCAGCGCCGAGCGCGCCACTGGCGGGCGCTTGGACAGCGCGTAGCCGGCGAGGACGAGCTGCAGCAGATAGATCGTCGTCTGTGCCAGCCCCGCCGCGATGATGAACCAGGACAGGATGGTGGCGGCAAGGACGATCTCGTCGCTCCAGTCGGCAATCATGCGGCCGGCCCCTCGGCAAGAATGAGCGAGGCGGTGCGCTGGCTGCGCGAGACCTCGCTGTCGGCAATCTGGCGCAGCAGCCGCTCGCCCGGCTGGCCAAAGGAGCGCAGCGCGTTAGCGGCGGCATAGCGCACGTTCCAGACCTCGTCGTCCAGCAGCTTGGACAGCGGTGGGGCAAGTTCGGGAAGGCCGAGGCGTCCCGCTGACTCGGCGGCGGCGGCGCGCACGTCCCAGTCGTCGTTTGCCATCGCGCTCGTCAGGATCGCCGGCGCATCGGCGTGTCCGGTAAGGCCCAGCGCGCGCAGCGCCGCGGCGACAACCTCGGGCGAGGCATCGCCGGCCAAGCCGGCGAAGAAGGCGGCGAAGCCGAAACCGCCGGCGCGGGCGAGCGCATCGATCGCGGCCGCCCTGATGAAGGGCACGGCGTCGACGCGCGATGCATGGATCGCAAGCTCGTTGAAGCGCGTGCGCGGAAAGCGCCTGAACAGTTCGATCACGCGTCGCGAGCGCTGTCCCGCCACGCCTATCTTGTCCAGCGCGACGCCGAGCAGGGGCAGGCTGCCGAGATCGCAGAGCGCGATGGCGGCGGCGATCCTGACTTCGCGCGAGCGGTCCTGGTCCAGCGCCGAAAGCAGGCTTGCCGTCGCATTCTGCGACCCCAACGCCGCCAGCATCTCGGCCGCGTGGATGCGTTCGGCCACGTTGCCCCGTTCCAGCTGCCTGCCGACGAGAGCCGGCAGGCCGCATTCGTTGAAGGCGACAAGGACGTCGTCACGCTCCTCGCCGCGCAGCAGCGAAATGAACTCGAAGCCGGCCTCGATCGCCACGCCCGGCGGCACCGAAAAAATGGTCGTTTTCAACGTCTGGCGGTCGCGGTCTTCGGTGAAGGCGATCAGCGCCGTCAGGAGTTGGCGCCGCTGTCCGGCTCTGGCGCTGTCCCGGCGCTCCCGCAGCAAGCGGCGCGCGATCAAAAACAGCATGATCAGCAGGGAGAGCGCGCTGAGCAGTATGGAGAGATCCCAGATGTACCACATGGTCAGAACCGCGCGGTCAGCCCGAGCCCGAATATGCTTCGGTCGAATGTCGGGCGTTGTTCATGCGCGATGCTGGCGCGCAGCGTCAGCGGATCGCTGACGTCGAAGGAGAGGCCGCCAAAGAGGGTGCGCGTTGGCACCAGCGTGCCGTCGGAGATTTCCGGGGCGTCGGCATAGCCGCCGAAGAGATTGACATGCGGCGTCACCGCCAGATCGGCGCGAAGCACATAGCCGTCCGCGCGCGTGCCGATATCGTCCTCGGCATGCACCCAGCGGGCGGAAAGCCCCAGGCGACCGTCGAGGATGTAGCCCTGCAGCCACGGCTGGATGCTGGTGACGTCGGCGTCGGCGAAATTGTCGTAGCGGGCGTCGATGTTGAGCGAAAGCGGGCCGAAGGCCTTCGCCGGCGCCACGACCTGCCAAGACGTGCCGGCGCCGAACGAATAGCGCGCCAGGAAGTCGGCATCCGGCGTCGCCGCGGCCAACGCATAGGCGGAGAAGGCCGGCGAGAAGGCCTGGTCGACGCGGCCCTCGATCTGGACGTCGGTGCGGCCGAAGCGGGTGGCGAGCCGCGTACGGCCGGAGATCGTCGTGCGCCGAGTGAGCTGATAGGCAAGGGCGGCCGAACTGTCGGTCCAGTCGCCGAGCCCGTCGGTGAGATCGCTCACCTCGCTGCCGAGGTCGAGCCGCCATTTACGCGGCGGCGGCACGGCCAGCCTTTGCTCGATATCGGCGGAACCGGGCTCGATGGCGAGCGCCTGGGTGTAGGCCTGCCGCGCGGCTGCGTCGTCGCCCTCGGCGCGGCGCACATCGCCGAGCCCGACCAGCGCCTCGGCATTGCGCGGATCGAGCGCCAGCGCGCGCTGGAACGATCGCCCGGCCCGCGGGTTGTCGACCTCGAGCAAGGCGATCCTCGCATCAAGGTTGAGCGCCTCGACATCGTCCGGCGCCGAGGCCAGGACATCGTCGACCAGCGTGCGGGCGCGCGGCGCGTCACCCTGCCAAATCGCCAGGCGGACCTGGCTCAGCCGCGCGTCGAGAAGGCCGGGCTTGATCGCAAGCGCCCGGTCGAAGAACTGGCCGGCCTCGTCGAAGCGCTGGCTGGAGCCCACAACGAGGCCGAGGGCGACCAGTACGTCGGTGTTCCTAGGCGCCAGTCTGAGGGCGCGGCGATAGGCCGTCTCCGCCTCGGGCAGTTTTCCCGCCGCCCGCAGCCGCCTGCCCTGCTCCAACTGGATGGCCACAGGATCGGGCCGCCGGCGGGGCGGCTCCTTCGCCCGCGGCGCGGTAGCCGGAACCGGCTTCGCCGGGCCGGCCTGCTTGGCCTTGCGGATGTTCTCCACAAGTGCCGCGGCCTCGGCATTGCCGGGCTCTGCCTCAGCGACCTTCTCGGCGAGCGGCAGCGCCGCATCCAGATTGCCGGAGCGGAATTCGACCTCGGCCATGCCGAAGCTCGCATCGCGATAGGTCGCGGCAAGGGAGAGCGCTCTGGAAAATGCCTCGCGCGCCGCCGGCAAATCGTTGCGGCCGAGCTCGGCGAAGCCAAGCTGCACGAGAGCGTCGGCATTGTCAGCTTTAAGGGCCAACGCGCGCCGGAAAAGATCGGCCGCCTCGTCGAAATGCTGCGCCTGCCTGGCCTTGACGCCGGATGCGTAGAGCTCGTCGACAGTCTGCGCCAGCGCCGCGCGGGGAGCGGCGGCGATAGCCAGGATCAGGCATGCGGCTAGGCTCAAGCGCCGGCGGCGCCGCATCAGCGCTTCCCGCCCTTGCGCGCGATGAGACGCGCCAGCCGGGCCAATAGCTCCTCGGGAATGAACGGCTTCACCAGATAATCGTCGGCGCCCTTTTCAAGCGCCGAAACGATGTCCTTTTCGGCCTTGCGGGCGGTGAGCATGACGACGGGCGTCTGGGACAGCACCGGGTCGCCCTTGATGCGCGCCAGCACCTCGATGCCGTCGGTCTTGGGCATCATCGCGTCGAGCACGATGATGTCGGGGCCGTCCTGCTCCGCCTTGGCCAGCGCCTCGGCGCCGTCCACCGCTTTGATGACCTCGTATCCCTTCGCCCTCAGCCTGAATTCCATCAGCTCGAGCAACAAGGGATCATCATCGCAGATCAGAACTCTTGCCTTCGCTCCATCCACCAGTCCTGCTCCGGTTCCGTCGCCCCCCGGAGTGATGACGCCGCGCGATCATAGTTAAAGCCGATTCGCGGCGGCCGCATTTCGATACAATCACTAGATGAATATTGGGCCATGGTATAGGAGCGGTAAACGCAAAACCGACCTTGCCGACAGGCATCTTGGCGCGGCTTTCTCGCCGGCTAAACCTGGCCGGAACGCCGCGAAAGCAGCCTTCTCACCTCGCCCGCAAGCGCCAGCGGGTCGAACGGCTTGGCGATCACCCCCACGGCTCCCATGGCGAGATAGCGCTCCACCTCATGCGTCTGGGTGCGCGCCGTGATGAACGCCACCGGAATCGAGGCCGTCAGCGGCGAATCGGCCAGGCGCCTCAGTGTTTCCGGCCCGTCCATGTCCGGCATCATCACGTCGAGCAGGATGAGGTCGGGGCGCCAATCGGCGGCATCGGTCAGCGCTTCGATGCCCGAGGCGCTGGACCGCACCTCGAATTCCGGCTCGAGCTCCAGCGACATCTGGGCGATTTCGCGGATGTCGTCCTCGTCATCCACATAGAGGATCCTTGCCGGCATGATCATCACTCCTTGGCATTCGAGGCGGGTCTGGCGCTATCGAGCGATGAGACCAACATGCCTCTAACCAGCCTCGCGACATCGATCTCCGACGCCTTGGTCTTGGTCATCATCGCGTGCACCCGGTCACCGAGGTTCTGATCCAGCTCCGCCGCCGAGAACACGATGACTTGGGTTTCCAGCGGCAGATCGATGAGGAGATCCAGTCCCGATCCGTCGGGAAGCAGTATGTCCAGGATGACCAGGTCGAAGCGATGCTTTGCGACCGCCTTGCGGGCCTCCTGCAACGTTTTGGCCGAGGCGATCAAGACGCCCGGACCCAGCCCCGCTGACATCACGGCAAGGACACCTTCGTCGTCCTCGACGTGGAGGATCCTCGGCCTCCGCTCGACCTTGCTGGCGAGGATTTTGGCGAGAGCGGCGTGAAGGCGCGCCGAATCCACCGGCTTCTCCAGCCAGTCGACGATGCCGATGGCGGTTCCGTTCAACGAACGTCTGGCCTCATCGGCGATGGCGGAGATGACGATGACCGAAATCTCGGAATTCACCGGTGAGACCCTTATGTCGTGGAAGAGCTTGATGCCGGATTCCCCGGCCAGCTTGATGTCGAGCGTCAGCGCCACGTAGTCACGGGAGTTCAGGAGCGCTTTTGCGGTACCGATATCGGGGGCAACATCGCTGGAAAAGCCGTCCGCGTCGAGAAGGGCCGCGATCACCGCTGCGACGTCGGGCTCGTCCTCGCAAATGAGGACGCGCAGGCGGCCATCGCGCTTGCGCGACCGGCGCTCGACCAGAACCGCCTTCTCGGCCTGTCTGTGCGCTTCGGCAAGGTCGACGTGAAACGAGGTTCCCTTGCCTTCCTCGCTTTCGAAGGAAACGGCGCCGCCCAGCTTTTCGACGATGGTCTTGACGATGCTCAGGCCCAGGCCGGTTCCCCCCTTCTTGCGGGTGCTGGAGGCATCGGCCTGCTCGAACTTGCCGAATATGCGGCTGCGGAACGCTTCCGGGATGCCGGCGCCCTGATCGATAACGGAGATGCGCAGCATGTCGCGCTCGCGACGCTGGAGATTCACCATGACAGTACCGCCGGGATCGGAGAACTTGATCGCGTTCGACAGCAGATTCGCCATCACCTGGTGCAGGCGGTCGGGGTCGATATTGGCTTCGGCGCGCGGAGCATCGTCGATCAGGACGATGCGGATCCCGCTCTCGGCCATGTAGTTGGAACTGGCGGCAATAGCCTGCTCCAGGACCGCTCGCACGGGCATCTGCTTGATTTTGAAGGTGATGACGCCCGACTCGATCTTCTCCATGTCGAGAATGTCGTTGATGAGAAGAACCAGCCTTTCGCTGTTGTTGTGGGCGATGTTGACGAGATTGGCGGCCTTGGGCGGCAGCTCGCCCGCGACGCCGGCTGCAATCAGGCCAAGCGAGCCGCGGATGGACGTCAGCGGCGTTCGCAATTCGTGGCTGACCGTCGAGATGAAATCATTCTTGAGCTGGGCGTTTCGCTTCTGCTCGGTGATGTCGCGATTGTAGGTGATGACGCCGACGATCTTGCCGGCCTCGTCGCGGAACGGCGCCTTCAGCGTATAAAGCCAGCCCTGCCTGCCGTCAGGCAGGAGCGCGGGCTGATCGATGCGCAACGTCTGCCCAGCCTCCAGCGCGCCCATTTCATCCTGCCTGAAGCGCTCGGCCACGTCCTGGGGATAGAAATCGAAATCCGTCTTGCCGATCAGATCCTCGACCGAGGCGGCGCGCACTAGTTCGGCGGTGGCTGGATTGGCCGCGATGAAGCGCCCCTTAGCATCCTTCACGTTGAGACTATCCGGCAGCTCGCGAACCATGGCACGGAAAATCATGTTGGACATGGCGAGATCGCGTCGCCGCTGCTGCCGGTCGAGCAGCACGCCGATGATGAACGTGCTCAGGAAGCGGAACAGGAGCGACGGCAGCGTGCTCTGCTGCACGAAGCCGGTCACGACCTGCGAGGGGATGACCAGAAGCGTAATGAGCCCGGCCAGCGCAACCGACAAGCCGAGGCCGAGTATGTCGAACATGGTGCGCGAGCGGACCGCGACGATGTGGTGCCAGGCCAGGCCGACGACGGCGGTGATCAGGATGCTCATGACGCCGACGTCGGCGCCCTGACCGCCCAGATGAAGACGATAGGCGATGGAGCCGGCAGCAGCGATGAACATCGCCGGCCATCCGCCGAAGAACGCGGCCGCACCGATAAACGCGGCCCGCAGGTCGACGATGAAGCCGGAGACGGACAGGGCCGTCGCCATGGAAATGACCGCGCCCGCGCACATGACCACGCCCAAAAGCAGCGACTGTGCCCGCCGCGAGAGACGCCCCGTGAAATCCGCCACGAGGTCCCAGGCGACGACCAGGATGGAGACCAGGGCAAGATTGGCGAGGAGTGAGTGCCAGATCTCGGTCATGACTTTCCGGCTCCGTTTTTTCCGACAAATACCGGCAAAACCTATCCGAGGTCTAAAGAGCGGGCGGAGTAGGCTGATTGGAAAGGGACACGCCGAATACGAGACATGGCGACGACCCCCCGTCAGACCGACGCGATCATGCCGAGCTATGTCGAGGATCTCGGTGGCGGATGGCTCTAAGCCAGACTGCGGAAGCTCGACGGTGGCCGCGATACCCAGCCCTCGATCTCACGGGTGACGAAGGCAGCGGCCTGGTGATGGATGAAATGCCCGGCACCAGGGAGCGCCAGCAGTGATGTGACGTTGTCGACCTCCCGGAACGTACCATCGAAGGCGCTGGCAGGAACATAGGGGTCTTGGGCTCCGAACATCACCAACGTCGGCGCTTTCACCAATGGCAACTGGCCAATATCCGGCACCCTGCCGAGCGGAATATTGGCCCTGTAGTAGCCCAGCATAGCCTCCGGATCGGAATGCCGGAGCGACGCTGAGAGCGCCTGCCTGTCGCTCTCGTCGGCAACCCATGCGGCAAGCTCGTCAGGCGCCGGCAAGGCGGCCGCACCAACTTCCTGGAAGAGGCGCATATAGGCGAAATATCGGGCGTTGGCCGGATCGACGATGGCACGAAGATAATTCCGGGGGTGAGGCGTAGCCAGAACAACCAGATGACGTACAGCCTGCGGAACACGCATGGCCAGCCACCATGCTATCGTTCCACCCCAGTCGTGGCCGACGATCGAGGCCTGGGAAAGTTGCTCCGCCACGAGCACGGACAGGACGTCCTCCACCAGGTTCGGCAGCAGGGCGTAGTGGGCGTGTCCCCGCGGAGCATCGCTTCGCCCAAAGCCGCGCAAATCCGGCGCCAGCACCCTGAAGTTGCCGCACAGAGCTTCCAGTTGCCTGCGCCAACCGAGACCATGATCGGGAAACCCATGCAGAAAAACGATCGGCGGGCCTGAGCCCGCCGCAATGTAATGTAGCTTTATTTTGCCGTTCGATGCGAACTTCGACTCGAAACCTGTATCCGAAGCCACCTTAGTCAACCGACTGCGATCACATCTTTACTTCGAGGCGCAGGAACGGGCCTTGGAAAACCTGATTGTCGTGGTCTGCGTTCACAAGCAGGTTGTGCCACGCTTCGATCTTGTAGCCTGCAGTGAATGTGGTGTTTGCCATCGGCGTCCAGCTCAAGCCGAGCGATGCATCCAGATTGGAGACCGTTTCGCTCGAGCCCTGACTGAACAGCGTCTCGGAGGCATGCGCGTCCGGATTTGTTTGCGAGAAATTGATACCGACGCGGTCGATGCGGCGGCCCCACATGACGGCGCCCGAAACGGCCCCTGTCAGGCCCCAGTTCTCGCCGACAGGGTAGTAAGCCTCCGCACCGGCCCGGGGTCCGATGCCCCAGTATTCGGACGTGCCCATCTTGTCGGCGGAGATCCCCTTGTCGGCAGGATTGGTGGGCGTGAATGTATTGGACACGTCGAATACCGTTTCGTCGGAATGCACGAGCCGCAGGCCGCCGAAGAAGCGGATATCGGCCTGCTGAACCTTCACGTGCTTGCCGACGTCGAAATCGAAAGCCTGGAAGGTGTATCCGTCGCCGTAACCAAAGCTCGCGATACCGTCTGGATCAGTCACTGGTCCTTCACCAAGGATGACCGACCGGTCCTTGCCGATATGGAAAGCGCCGGCCAGACGCCAATCCAAGTCCGAGGAAATCTGCTTGGTTAATGCGACCGACCCGGAGATGTCGCCGTTGCTGTTGCCCAGCTTGTCGCTGCTGAGCTTGTCGTCCTTATGGACATTGTTCCAGAAGTAGGAACCTTCGAACGACATCTTGATGCGCGAATCGATGACGGTCTGGTCCGACGGCTGTGCCTCTGTGGCGTGAGCCGTGGCCATGCCCATAGTTGTCGCCGAGGCAGCCGATGCCGCCATCGTCGCCAAAAGTTTACCCTTGCCCTGCGAATGCATTTCAATCCCCACCCAGAATCCAGCCCGCGTGTTATTGCAGACAAGTTTATAAAGGCATATTCCCGCTGCGGGACGCCAACAACTTTGCGGCGTCACTGTCACGTCTTTGCAACAATAGCGCACATCGACGGTTGGAAGGGACGCCGCAGTCGTGGGGCGTTCCGGCATGGAGGTAGAGTGAGCAATCCCACGCAAATCGAAGGCATGCTCAACAATCTCGTCTACAACCTGTTCGCACAAAGCGGACAAGATGCCAGGGGAGGTGCTGGTCCCAAGGAGATCGGCAACCTCGTCGTATTCGACCATCCGGGCAGCGTCGACACGATCGTCAAGGCGGCGACCCTGTTCCGCAAGAACTTCTCTCTGATCTCGGCGCTCGGCTTCAGCCGGTTCAACACCAATGACGAGGAGTGGGCGACGAGGCGCGCGATCACGCAGGACCGCTATCTCGCTGCCGCCAAGCCCGCGCACGAGGCAGGCGTATACGAGATCTTCAGCGACTGTCTTGCCGGCTCCGAGCCCTCGCTTACCGGCATCCAACAGGCCCTCCTCGCGGGTGCCCTGAAAATTTTCTACCAAGCGTTCGGGCTTGCCGCTGATGCCCGCCCGACGGCGGCGCTGCTTGACCGGGTGCGTGAGGTACTACGTCGACTCCAGTACTATTCCTGGGTCACGCCGAGCAATGACGAGAGAAACAGTGCCATCCAGGATGCCCGCGCCGTCATTGCGGATTTCGGCTCGCAGTTGATGGCAGACGCTCAGGCGGCTGCCGAGATGGGGCGCTTCGCCGAGAAGGCCCAAGGGATCGAAAGCTTTTCCCCGATCGAGGAGTTCGTAATGAACCTCTTCGCCGGAGTCGAAACCACCGTGACGACGGTGCTGTGGGTGGTCGACAGGCTCGGCGCGAACCAGAAAGTGCAAGAGCGCATCCATGATGAAATCTTGGGCGACGGACCGCAGACGCCATTCACCGACTGCTTCATCAATGAGACGATGCGGTATTTTCCGCCCATTCCATTCCTGACGCGCGAAGTGAGCACCGACACCATTCTGGACGGCACGGCGTTGCGCGCCGGACAGCTTGTCATGCTTTCTGTCGTCGGCGTGCACCAGCATCCCGATTTCTGGGAAAATCCGCGGACCTTCGATGCCAGCCGCAAGGAGTTCATCGACAACAGTTTCGACCGGCGCGCCTTCATCCCCTTTCTGACCGGACCGCGCATGTGCGGAGGCGCGCGCCTCGGCCGCCTTGAAGTGGAGCAGGCGATTCGCGCGGTGGTGCGGCAATTCGCATTCGCCCGCGCCGACGATGTTGTCCGCTTCGACTATGCACTGGCGCTGCGCCCGGCGAGCGGCATCTCGGTAACCGTATCAAGGCGCTGACGGGCTCTGATCCGCCCCGACAGACATGTCGCGCCAAAGCTCCCGGATCAGGCCTCCGAATTGCCTTGCGATGATTGTCTTTACGGCCGCATCATTTCCATAGCGCCGACTTTCGGCCACGGTAGCGATATCGAAGTCGTGCGCTGGAAACCAGTTTCGCATTGTCGCCCGGACATTTTCATATGGATGGGCGACAAAGTCCTCATAGGCGACTTGGACTATCCTCGCCGCATCGATCCTCGAAAGGTAGCTCCGCCACCTCACCTCGCAGTCCGCAATGTGTCGCACTGTGTCGATGACGGCCTTCTGGCTTATCGTTTTCAACGTCGGGATTCCCGGCAGCGTTTCTCCGCCATCGAATGGTTGCCCGGTATAGAGCATTGAAAGCAGGCTGACGGTCTGATCAAACTTGTTCCGCCGGCTCAGGAAGACATAAAACGAGTTGGCGTCGTCATCGCCGACCGCGCGGCGGGCAAAATTCAGGTTCCCGACAAACAGCTTGGCTGCAAACACGCCGTTCACCGAGCGCTTGTCCAAAAGGTGCCTCCCGTATAAGGCCGCCAAGCGATCGAGTGCCAGGACGTCGATCGTATCGTCACCAGCCCATCGCCGCATGAGCGGCACCGCAAATTGCCACTGGAAGTATTCGGTCGGCAGGCCGAGCCCGAGATGCCGCATGACCATACAATAGGTATGGCCGGCTGTCCGCGGCGTTGTGCAGATCAAGATCCGGGCAGGATTGCTCGACGAACTATGTCGGTCGAAAGCTGTCGAAAGAAGCCTGCTATACGCCTCCTCGAAGTGCATTTCTGGTTTCGCCAGGGTAGACCTCGCTCAAGCTGCTGAAAGAAAGCCGAGGATCAGGAAAAGCTGATCAAGCGTCATCAGCGACGGGGGGTTGCCGGCATCGATATTGTCGACGAGACAGAGATCAGGGCGGGCGCGACGAGCTCGTTCCAAGGCCTTCCTCTCAAGGAACTCACTCTCGCGGCCGTGCATGAGCATCACGCGGGCGTCGAGCTTGGCCATCATGGGGAACAGGTCATACTCGCGCCCGGTCATCGCCTCGAAATTTCCGGTCGTGGCGGGATCGAACCCAAATCGAAAGCCGCCCGGACCTGCGGCAATTCTATTGTCGATGAAACGGTCCAAAACCGGCTGTTCGATCTGCCCCATGCTCGGCTGTGAGGCGCGCAGATATTCCCTTGCTGCCGCGCGCGTCTCGAAAGCGAGCGTGCTTTCCTGGATCACCTCTCTCCGCAACGCGTCGACTTTCGGTCCGCCGATCATTGGGACATCATTGAGGACAATCTTATCGACGCGGCCCCGGTTCGCGTACAGAAACAGAATCAGGATCAAACCGCCCCACGATGTGCCGACGAAATGGTTCTCCTTGCCGGCAAATTGACCGAGCGCCCGCAAGCAGCTCGAATAGACTTCGATGTCGTAACCCGATCCCAGATAGGCGCTGCGCCCGCGGCCGAGCAGGTCTGGGCAAATGACCAAATAGCCGTTGCGGCAGAGGAAGGCCGCCAGATAGTCGAAATCGGCCCCGTTTCCGGTGAAGCCGTGCAGACAAAAAACCGTGCCGCGCGGCTGGGCTGCGGGCTGCCAGATGCGCACGAACATCGACGCATAGCGGTCGCCAAGGCGGATCAGGATTTCCTGGGTCAGCGCCTCGATAGACGCTACCTTGTCCATCACGCGTCCCGCTTGCGGACGGCGCGCTTCATGGCGCCGCGCGCATCGATGAAATCGCGCTTCCAGTAGACGGATTTGTCGGGGTTGAGCAGCTTCGCCTCTTTGATCAAGGGCAGGATGTGCGAGGATGAGCGCGTCACCATTATCGTAGCGGCAACGGAGTTGCCGCTGGGATCGGAATTGAGCGGGCCGTTGTTCGCGACCCACGCCTCGGCAATTTCGCTACTGGTCACGATCCATCCCAGGTAAGCAACGATCGCATCGTCAATCGAGCCGATGAGATGCGTCTGCTGCTCCAGCTGATAGCACAGCGACTTCACCATCTGCCCGAATTCATAGCCGTCGAAAGGCGGGTGATGGGCGACGAAATTGCAGACCAACCCGAGCGAGAGCGGATTGAAGGGAACGCGGGTAAAAAGGAGTTTGCTCATGCGGATTCGGACGGTTCAAGCGGGCGCGAGATTATGATGAGGAACCCAGGCCGGGCTAGTAGGAAATTCGCAGCCGAGTGGCCGTTGTTGTTGCGACCTTGTTAGGGAGGCGGGCACCCGACGGCGATGCCGCCAGCGGCCGTGATATCGCCTATTCGGCCACGGCAGGCTCCCTTCCGTAACCTTTCGGCGATCGTATCGTTTGGTCTCAAAGCAACCCCTGCATGGAGCTGTTCTCGGCCGTGCCGTTCAGCAACGGTGAGGTGGCGCAGGAGTATCGGCCGCAGCCGAGGAGCTGGCTCGAGGATTTCAGTCCGCGCTACTTCTGCCGGAAGGCCGTATGCAGGGACGCGGTCAGCGGCCCCAGAATGTAATCCAGCGCGGTGCGTTCCTCGGTGACGATCATGACCTGCGCCGGCATGCCGGGATAGAGCTGGATCTGCGGGGCGGCGGCGAGTTCCTGCTGATCCACCGCCACGTCGGCCACGTAATAGGGAAAGCCGGTCTTGGCATCGGTGACGCGGTCCGCCGAGACGCGGGTGACGCGGCCGTGGATGACTGGCGTCGTGCGCTGCTTGTACGAGGTGAAGCGGACCTCCGCCGTCATATCGGCGCGCAGGCTGGATATGTCCTCGACCTTGACTTGCGCTTGAACGATCAGCGAATTCCTGGTCGGCACGATGTCCAAAATGGTCTGGCCGGGCGCGACGATCGCCCCGGTCGAAAAGACCGTCACGTTCATGACCTGGCCGTCATAGGGCGCGCGCACTTCGGCGCGGTCCACCATGGCCTGTGCGGCAAACATCTTCGGCACCAGATCGGCCAGGTTCGACTGGGTGTCGATCAGCATGGCCGAAAGTTTTGCGCGACGCTCGTTGGTGAGCTGCGCGATCTGGCTTTCGAGCTCGGCCTTGCTCTGGCGGTTTCCGGCGATCTCGCCGAGCGCCTGGTCGATCAGGCCCTGCAGATCGGAGGCCGAGCGGTCGAGCTCCAGGATACGCGGCTTCGTCGTCAGCCCCGCCTTCAGCAGCTTGTTGAGGCTCGCCTTTTCGTCGATCGTCGACTTGAGCTGCGCACGAAAAGATTCGACGCGCGCCTGCTTGCCATCGATTTGCTCGTCGAGCTCGGCGATCCGCTTCTGCAGGATCTGCCTGGCGCCGGCCATCGAGGCGCGCTGGCTCTCGAGGTCGGCAATCTGGTTGGCCATGGCGTCCTGCAGATAAGCCTGGTGCTCGGCGGTGATGTCGTTTGGAAAGGCCACCGCCTCATGGCCGTCGAGCTCCGCGCGAATGCGGGCATCGGTGGCGCGCAGCAGCGCATATTGCTGGGAGTAGAGGTTGAACTCGGACCGGGCGCGGGTGTCGTCGAGCAGCACCAGCACATCGCCGGCCTTGACGATGTCGCCGTCCTTGACCCGGATTTCCTTCACCGTGCCGCCGTCGAAATGCTGGACACTCTTGCGGTTGCCCTCGACCTTCACCACCGCATCGGCAAGCACCGCGCCATTGAGCGGCGCGACCGCGGCCCAGCCGCCGAACACGCCGAAGAAGGCGACGATGATGACCAGGCCGATCCACACCGGTGCCCGGATCGAATCCGCATTGGCGCCCGCATCTTCGGCGCCGGAGAGGCTGCGATAGGTAGCCGCGCTATCGGTCATTGGGCCGCCACCGTAATCGGTGCCGCGCGCTGGTTGAGCAGCGCCACGATCTCGTTTCTCATGCCGAAGGCTTCGACCGCGCCATCCCGCAAGAGCAGGATCTTGTCGACATTGGCCAAAGTCGAGGGCCGGTGCGAGACGATGATCACCGTGCTGCCGCGACGCTTCAGCTCCAGCGCGCATTCGGCCAGGGCGCGATCGCCGTCGGCATCGAGGTTGGAGCTCGGCTCGTCGAGCACGATGAGATTCGGCATGCCGAACACGGCGCGGGCAAGCGCGATGCGCTGCCGGTAGCCGCCGGACAGCACCGCCCCGCCCTCGCCGATCTGCGTCTCGTAGCCTTGCGGCAGGCGGATGATCATCTCATGCACGCCGGCGAGCCTTGCCGCCTCGATCACCTCGCGGTCGACATCGGCCTTGAAGCGGCCGATATTGGCGGCCACGGTGTCTGAAAACAGCTCGATGTCCTGCGGCAGGTAGCCGATATGGTCGCCGAGCGCCTCCCTTCCCCATTGCGTCATGTCGGCGCCATCGAGCCGCACTGTGCCACGGCTCGGCTGCATGATGCCGGCGAGGTGACGCGCCAGCGTCGACTTGCCGGCGCCGGAAGGGCCGACGATGCCGAGCGCCTCGCCTGCCTCGAGCCGGAACGAGACATCGCGCAGCAGCACCTTCTGCAGGCTGGGAATGGCGAAGCTCAACTGCTCGACGGCGACCTTGCCGGTGGGCTTCGGCAGGTTGAACGAGCGTTCGCCCTGCGCGCCGCCGTCCAGCAGCTTCTCGACCCGCCCGAGGGCGGCCCGCGCCAGGATCAGGCTGCGCCAGAGGCCGACGATCTGCTCGACCGGCTGCAGCCCCCTGCCCAGCAACAGGCTGGCAGCGAACATCGAGCCGCCGGTGATCTGCCGCTCGATCACCAGATAGGCGCCGAGGCCGAGGATCAGCGACTGCATGGTCAGGCGCAGGAAACGGATCAGCCCGGACATGACCGCTGCCCGGTCGCTCGCCCGCCCCTGCTGGCCGAGCGCCAGGCCGCGATCGCGCCCCCAGCGCCGGACGAGGCCGTCGATCATGCCCATGGCGCGGATGACTTCCGCGTTCCTGAGGCTCATTTCGGTGAAATTGTAGTTGGCCGTGGCAAGGTCGTTGGCCTGCTTCAGCGGCGCGCGCACAATATATTCGTTGAGCACCGCCATGGCGATGAGAAGCAGCGAGGAGCCCAGCGCGAAGAAGCCGAGCCAGGGATGCAGGAGGAAGATGATGCCGATATAGATCGGCGACCACGGCAGGTCGAACAGTGCATGGATGCCGCTGCCGGTGATCACCTGCCGGAAGGTGTCGAAATCGCGGATCGGCTGGCTTTGCGAGGCACCCTGCGACGGGGTCTCGACGGAAGCCGCCAGGATTTTCGCCGAAAGCAGCCGGTCGAGCCGGGCGCTGGCCCGCGTCAGGATCGCGGCGCGGACGAGGTCGAGACCGGCGAGCGCAAGAAAGGCTGCAAGCAGCACCAGCGTCAGCATCACCAGCGTCGTCTCGCTGCCGCTGGTGACCACCCGGTCGTAGATCTGCAGCATGTAGAGCGGCGATGCGAGGTAAAGCAGATTGATCGCCAGGCTGAACACCGCCGCAAACAGGAAATAGCGGCGGCAGGCGCGAAGCGCTTCCCTGACGATCCTGGATTTGTTGTCGAGACTCAAAATACCCAGCGGCAGAACCGCCCCCTGTCCAAACTGCATGCCCGGAACGATACTACTCCGGATCCCGCACCCGGCCACGCGATCCCCTCGTAAACCTGTCGTAAACCTTAATTCGTAAGCTGAATCGTGAGCCAGCGGGATACGAGGTGAGCCGCGCGGCCGCGGCTCACCTCTTTGGTTACAGCACGAAGTCGCTGGCCGTCAGTCCGAGCCCGGTGCCGGTCAGCGTGATCTGGAAATCAGCTGTCGTGTTGCCGTTGACGTCGGCGCGCACGATGGTGTTGCCGCCGACTTCGGACCAGGTGATGCTGTTGGCGACGGTGGCTGCATTCTGACCGCCGAACAGGAAAGCCTGGTCGCCTGGGGCGGCAGCGGCATCGATCGGCGACAGATCGATCTTGTCGACGCCATGCACGAAATCAGTGATGGTGTCGAAATTTCCAGCGCCCGGTGCGGAATCCGAGACGGCCGAGCCATAGTAGAAGGTGTCGGCCCCTGCCCCGCCTGTAAGCGCGTCGGCGCCGGCGCCCCCGACGAGCCTGTCGTTGCCATCGCCACCATTCAGCGTGTCGTTGCCGCTTTGGCCGAACAGCGTATCATTGCCGGCCATGCCGAGAATGATATCTGCGCCCCCGTTGCCATAGAGGGCATCATCCCCGCCGTTGGCACCGTTGAGACCATCGCTCGAGTTGCCGTTGCTGCCGGTGATGACCTGGAACGTCTCGCTGTACTGGTAAGCGGGTCCGGCGGGGTCGCCGACCTGCGTTGCCTGCACCGTGACTGAGTACACCTTGCTGGGCGACAGGCCAGAAACAGTGGAACTCAGCGTGCTCCCGCTGATCGAAAATAGTCCCGGGTCCGATTGCGAGGTGATGCTGTAGACGAAGCTGCCAGGATCCGGGTCGGTCGCGCTCAGCGTGCCCGTGAACTGGAAGGAGCTGAAGTTCACATCGCCTGTGGTGGTGCTCGGCGTAAGCTGGATGTCGGTCGGCGCAAAGCGCACCGGCCCATCATCCGTGCCTAGGATGTCGATGGCGACCGAAGTGTGGGTGCCATCGGCGCTGACCACGTCGAAGTTTTCGGCATAGTGCTGGCCGGCAACGAACTCATCATGCGCCGAGCTTGCGGTGTAGGTCCAGGCACCAGCCGCGTTGATGGCGAAGGTGCCGTAGTTCCCCACGGTGCCAGCCTGGGCGACGAAGGTTGCCGGGCTGTCGACGTCCGAGATGGTCAGATTGCCCGAAGTGCTGATCGCCGCAGCCGTGTTGCCTTCAGTCAAATTGACGGATGCCGAGGACAGCACTGCCGCGTCATTGGTGCCCAAAATGTCGATGGCGACCGAAGTGTGGGTGCCATCGGCGCTGACCACATCAAAGCTTTCAGTGTAATGCTGACCGGCGACAAACTCGTTGTGGGCAGAGGACGCGGTGTAGGTCCAGGCACCAGCCGCGTTGACGGCGAAGGTGCCGTAGTTCCCCACCGTGCCGGCCTGAGCCACGAAGTGCGGGTCACTGTCGACGTCCGAGATGGTCAGCGTGCCGGAGGTCGAGATGGCAGCCGCCGTGTCGCCTTCGGTCAGGTTCTTCACATCCGCCGACAGAACCGCGGCATCGTTGGTGCCGAGGATGTTGACCGTCACCGTGGTCGGCGTGCCGTCGGCGCTGACCACGTTGAAGGTGTCGGTGTAGGTGGTGCCGGCGACGAACTCGTCATGCGCCGAGCTTGCCGTATAGGTCCAAGCGCCGGCAGCGTTGATGGCGAAGGTGCCGTAGGCGCCCACGGTGCCGGCCTGCGCGACGAAGGTCTGCGGGCTGTCGACGTCGGAGATGGTCAGCGTGCCGGAGGTCGAGATCGCCGCCGCTGTATTGCCTTCCGTCAGGTTCTTCACATCAGCCGAGAGCACGGCGCCGTCATTGGTGCCGTTGATGGTGATGGTGACGTCCTGCGTGGTGGTGGCGCCCTTGTCGTCGGTCACCGTCACCGTGAAGATCTCGGTGTGGCTCTCGCCCTGGGCGAGGTTCTGGTGCGCGGCATTGTCGAGCGTGTAGGTCCACTGACCGGTCGACGCGTCGACGGCGAACGAGCCGTAGGCGCCGGCGGCGTTGCCCGAATAGGCCTGGGTGGCGCCGTTGTCGACGTCGGAAGCCTGGACCTGGCCGGTCGCCGTCAGCTGCGTGTCCTCGGTCACCGCGCCGGCCTGCGTGCCCGACGTGATCACCGGCCCGTCATTGGTGCCG